>DATKOR010000077.1:0-24807 GCA_035524495.1 Steroidobacteraceae bacterium | reverse complement strand
TGGCAGAAGCTGCACTGGTATCCGAGCGCCGACGCCCGCGACGCCGCACTCGCCGAGATGAGCCGGCGCCACGAGTACTCGCGCGTCGGCGACCAGCCGGCGCTGCTCTTTGAGAAGGTCGAGCGTCTCGCCGAAAGCCGGGGACGCTAGAACGTCCGGCCGAGAAACAGGTAGTAGGACATCGTTCCGGCTTGGTCATACCCGGCGCCGAGGTAGACCGGCCCGAGTGGCGTCTCGAGGCCGACGAACGTCGCGCCGTCCTTGCGCGTCGACGCGAGACTCGCATCGCCGCGCTGCTGCCAGACGTTGCCCGCCTCGGCCGAGAGGCCGATGTAGGTCGGCACGTCGAACAGCCCGTCGGAGCCGCTGCCGATCTTGCGCAGGTAGATCAAGCGCGCGATGCCGAAGTGCGGTCCGCTGAGCGCCGCGGCGTTGACGCCCGAGAGGCTCAGAAAGCCGCCCAGCGGAAAGTAGTTCTGCACGCCCGGTGAGGCGGACAGGGCGCTGCCGGCGCTGGTCCAGAAGATGAAGCTGTTGCGGCCGAGCGATCGGGCGAGCAGCCAGTCGAGCTGCGCGGTGTCGGCGCCGCGATCGGCGCCGAGGGCGGTGCGCTGCGCATCCCATTCGAGCGTGAACAGCTCGCCGTGCCGCGGAAAATCGACGCTGTCGAGCCGGTCGAAGCTGAGGCGCACGTAGAACCCGCCCTGCCGGAAACTCGTCGAGTCGGGCAGGTCCGCACTCGGCGCTCCAATCCGCAGGTGGGTGCTGCCCGTGACGTGGCGCAGCCCCGTGCGGATCTCGCCCCAGTCGCTGAATTCCCGTCCGAAGTCGACGCCGAAGTTGGTCTCGCGCACGCGGTACTCGGCGAGCAGGCGCGTATCGTCGCGGACCTGAACGCTGCGCGAGTCGAAGTTGAAGCGCGGGGCGACGAACCACGGCGACGCGTAGCCGAGCGGCTGGAAGAACTCGGCACCGAAGAGCGGCTGCTCGCCGACCTTGAGGTCGATGTTCCATTCAGCCATGTAGGGATTGACTTCGGTGAGGATGAAGCGCACGCCGGCGGTAAAGTTGTTGTTGCCCTGGAAATCGTCCTGCAGATCGAGTCCGAAACGCAGATAGTTGGGTCCCCAGCTCTTGCGCCGCGCGTTGACCTCGAGCCCGGTCTGGTCGCCGTCGCGCTGCACCGTGTAGTCGAGCGTCTCGAACAGGTCGCGGCCGTAGAGGCCGGTCATCGCAGGCTTGATCGTCTTCGCGTCGGCGGGCAATCCGATCAGTGGCGCGAGCGCCGCGTTGATGAACTTGCGATAGTCACCCGCCGCGTCGCTAACCCGCACGAAGTCGATCGTCGGGCTCGGCCGCACGGGCTGCGCACGCGCCAGGAAGCGCTGATACTCGGCGGGCGGTTGCGACAAGGCCGCGAGGCGCGAGGCGGCCGCCCGCCCGGCCGCCTCTCCGGCCGCTATCGCGTCGCGCACGCGGGCGAACTCGACCGACGACATCGACCCGAGGTCGGGCGTGATCACGACGTCGCGCGCGCCGAGGAGCGCCAGCGAACGCACGGTCTCGCGCTTCATCAGAATCGAGATCATCTGGTTCGAGACGGCGAGCGCGGAATCGAGCTCCTGCCCCGCGCGCAGCGGCGAACTCACATCGACGGCGATGATCACGTCGACGCCCATCGCGCGGACCGCTTCGACCGGTAGATTCTCGACGAGCCCGCCGTCGACGAGCATGCGGCCGTCGATCTCGACCGGCGCGAACACGCCCGGCGCTGCCATGCTGGCGTGCACGGCGGTCGCGAGATCGCCGCGCGCAAACTCGACCGGTGCGCCGGTCGACAGGTCCGTCGCCACCGCGCGAAACGGGATCGGCAGACGGTCGAAGTCGCCGACGCCGGCGACGCCGAGCATGGCCGCGCGCAGCATCTCATTGAGCTTCTGACCCTGGATCAGGCCGCGCGGGAAGCGCAGCGAGCCGCCGCGCAGGCCGATCGGGGCGCGTACGAGGAACTCGCGATCGTCCTGCTTGCGGCGGAAGATCAGCGTCTCGCGCGGCGGACGGTCGCGAAACGCGTCCTGCCAGTCGATCGATCCGATCAGCTGCTCCACCTCCGCCGCCGACATGCCGGATGCGTAGAGGCTGCCCACGACGGCGCCCATGCTGGTGCCGGCGATCGCATCGACGGGCACGCGCAGCGACTCGAGCACCTTGAGGATGCCGATGTGGGCGGCCCCCCGCGCGCCGCCGCCCGAGAGCACGAGGCCGATGCGCGGGCGTGCCGCCGCGGGTCCCGCCCCGGAAGCCGCCACGGGAGCTGGCTGCGCCGGCGCGCCGATGGCATGAAACAGCGTCGCGGTGGCGACGAGCGCGGGAACGACTCGAGCAACGGGCATGCTTCGACCGCGGTCTGAGGCGGTCGAAATCGTAGCAGACCGATCCGGGACGCAACTTCGCAGACGCCGGGCGCCGCCCGGCGGGGCGGAACGCGGGTCGGCTCAGGTCAGAGCGAGGGCGGTCCCGGCGAGGGCCGTGCCAAGCATGGCGCCGGCCAGCACGTCGGTCGGATAGTGAAGTCCGAGCACCACACGCGACGCCGCGACCAGCGAGGCAAACGGCACGAGGACCCAGCCGAGTTCCGGGAAGTGCGCCGTCGCGAGCACCGTGAACGACACCGCGTGCAGCGTGTGGCCAGACGGGAAGCTGTACCGATCCAGCGGCGCCGTGCCGGCATGGATCTCGGCGCACGTGATATAGGGCCGCTCGCGGACCAGGCGATGCTTGACGAGCCGGTAGAGCAGCACGCCGACGATGCCGGTCACGGCCATCACGAGTGCGGGCTTGAGTCCGGCGTTTCCGTAGACGATCGGGATCAGCAGCACGAGCACGTACCAGAACACACCGTCGCCGAGCCGGCTGACGAGCACGAACAGCTCGCGCAGCGCACGGCGCTCGAGCCCGCGATTGAGGCTCCGGCAGAGCCGCTCTTCGTAGGCATCGGCGCGCTCGAACAGGCGTGCACCGCGACTTGCGCTCATGGGCCACCTTCACGCGGGCCTCGCGGCCCACTCACCCGGAGACTCTGCGGGTGCAATGCGTCGGTCGCGTGACCGTCGTGTGACAAAATCTTTAAAGACAGGGGCTTATGACGCTTTCCGCGAGTGATTCTCACTTTTCGCAGGGTGCCACCTCGCCAGCACCAGCGCATTTGTGACGACGCTCACACTCGAAAGCGCCATCGCCGCCCCGGCGATCACCGGGCTCAGGTAGCCGAAGGCCGCAAGCGGCACGCCGGCGAGGTTGTAGATCGAGGCGAACAGCAAGTTCTCGCGGATCTTGCGTCGCGTGCGCCGCGCGATGTCGAGCGCATCGACGACCGCGCAGGGATCTGCGCGCACCAGCGAAATCCCGGCGGCCGCTGCCGCGACGTCGGTGCCCGTGCCCATCGCGATCCCGAGGTCGGCGGCTGCGAGCGCGGGCGCGTCGTTGATGCCATCGCCGACCATCGCGACGGCGCCGGAGCCGGCGCGCAGCGCCTCGATCCGCTTAAGCTTCTGGTCCGGCAGCAAGTCAGCCTCGAAACGCGCGATCCCGACACTCGCCGCGAGCGTCGCCGCGCTGGCGGCGTTGTCGCCCGTGAGGAGCACGCTCTCGATGCCGGCGGCGTCGAGCGCCGCAATCGCATCGCGGGCCGAAGGGCGCGCCTCGTCGGCGAACGTGAAGGCGCCGATCAGACGCGGCTCGTTCCCCGCCTCGACCAGCAGCGCCACCGCGTGCCCGGCACTGGTCGCGGACGCGAGCCACGCCGCCGCGGCACCGAGATCCGCGCCTTCCGCCCCGACGAAGCGCGGTGTTCCGAGGAGATAGCGGCGCCCGGCCACCACACCGCGCACGCCGAGCCCCGGCGCGGCGACGACGTCGGTCGCGGCCGGCGCGGCGATCGACCGGCTCTCGGCCAACGCGAGTACGGCGCGCGCCAGCGGATGCTCGCTGCCCTGCTGAAGCGCAGCCGCGAGCGCGAGGACCGTGCGTTCCTCGACGCCATAGCATTGGCTGCCGACGACGCGCGGCCGACCCGCGGTCAGCGTGCCGGTCTTGTCGAACGCAACCACGCGGACCCGCGCCGCCTGCTCGAGCGCGTCGGCGTCGCGAATCAGAACTCCGGCGCGCGCCGCGGCGCCCATTCCGGCCACCAGTGCCGCCGGGGTCGCAAGGCCCAGCGCGCACGGGCATGCGATCACGAGCACCGCCACCGCACGCAGAACCGCCGGCTCCGCGCCGCTGCCGGCCAGCCACCAGCCGGCCGCGGTGAGGATCGAGATCAGGATGATGACCGGAACGAACCAGGCGGCCACCTGGTCGACGAGGCGCTGCACCGGCGCCTTGGTCGACTGCGCGTGCTCGACGAGCGCCGCGATCCGCGCAAGCGTGCCCTCCGCCGCCGACGCCGTGGCCTCGATGCGAATGCGCCCGGTGCCGTTCAACGTCCCGCCGAGGACCCGCGCGCCAGGCGCGGCACGCACCGGCAGGCTCTCGCCGGTCACGAGCGACTGGTCGATTTCGGTCGCGCCCTCGCGGACGACGCCGTCGACCGCGATGCGCTCGCCCGGCCGAACGACCACGAGGTCGCCGGCCGCGATCGCCTCGAGCGGCACTTCCACCTCGCGCCCATCGCGCCACAGGCGCGCGCGCGCCGGGGCGAGCGCGTGCAGGCGGCGAACGGCGTCGGCCGTGCTGCGCCGCGCACGCGTCTCGAGCCACTTGCCGAGCAGCACCAGCGAGATCACGACGGCCGATGCCTCGAAATACAGCGGCGCACCGGGGCCGGACCCGCCGGTCATCAGCACCCACAGCGACAGGCCGTAGGCCGCCGACGTGCCGATCGCGACCAGCAGGTCCATGTTGCCCGCGCGCGCCGCGAGCGCGCGGAATCCGGCGCGGTAGAAGCGCGCCCCAAGCCCGAACTGCACGGGCGTCGCGAGCGCGAGCTGCACGAGCCCGGGCAGCATCGCATGCAATCCGAACGCGGCCGCGATCATCGGCGCGACGAGCGGCAGCGACAGCGCGAGCGCCGCAACCACCCGCCACCGTTCGCCGCGCTCCTCGCGCCGCAGGCGCTCGTCGGACTCGCCGGATCGCTCGCCCGCCGCGATCAGCCGCGCGTCGTAGCCGATGCGCTCGACGGCGGCGACGAGCGCGGCGCCGGCCGCCGCCTCGTCCGGGTAGGCGTCACCGGCGATCGCGGCGACCGCACGCTCGGTCGCGAGGTTGACGCTGGCCGACACGACCCCCGGCACGGCGCGCAGCGCGCGCTCGACGCGCGCCACGCACGTGGCACAGGTCATGCCGCCGATCTCAAGACGCTGCTCCGCAGCTATACTTCCCATATGCGCTTTCACATCGACAACATGACCTGCGGCGGCTGCGCGCGTTCGGTGACCGCGGCCGTGCGCGCGCTCGACCCCTCGGCCACCGTCAAGGCCGATCCGCCGGCCCGGACCGTCGAGGTCGAATCGGCGCGCGCCGAGGACGAGGTGCGTGCGGCGCTCTCGGCCGCCGGCTTTCCGCCGCGCTGACGGGCGCCGCGATCAGTTCTGTCTGCAGTCCGGCGCGCCCGGTGTCATCGTGGATTGCCACGGGCAAGCGAGCGTAGCGCGGCGCCGGGAACGGCGAAAAGGTGTGTTAAAATAACGTTTTAGCTGGCGCGCCCGCGGACGCGCCGCATCCCCGGAGCCGCATCTCATGGCAGCAGTCAAGTACAGCCCGCCCGCCGGTGGCGAGCGCATCTCCATTCGCAACGGGCGCCTGGCGGTGCCCGACCAGCCGATCATCCCGTTCATCGAGGGCGACGGCACCGGACCCGACATCTGGCGCGCCAGTGTGCGCGTGCTGGACGCGGCGGTCGTCAAGGCCTATGGCGGGCGGCGCAAGATCCACTGGCTCGAGGTCCACGCCGGGGAGAAGTCGAACCGGCTCTACAACACGTGGCTGCCCGACGAGACCGTCGCCGCCTGCCGCGAGTACCTCGTGTCGATCAAGGGTCCGCTGACGACGCCGGTGGGTGGCGGCATCCGTTCGTTGAATGTCGCGCTTCGCCAGATGCTCGATCTTTACGTGTGCCTGCGCCCGGTGCGCTGGTTCAAGGGCGTACCCTCGCCGGTCAAAGCGCCGGAGAAGGTCGACATGGTGATCTTCCGCGAGAACACGGAGGACATCTACGTGGGCATCGAGTTCGAGGCGGGCACCGCCGACAACAAGAAGTTCATGGAGCTGTTCCAGCAGGCATTCCCGAAGCAGTACAGCAAAATCCGCTTCCCCGGAACCTCGGGGATCGGCATCAAGCCCGTGTCGCAGGAAGGCACCGAGCGTCTGTTCCGCGCGGCCGTCGAGTACGCGATCGCCAACAAGCGCAAGAGCGTGACGATCGTGCACAAGGGCAACATCATGAAGTTCACGGAGGGCGCGTTCCGCAACTGGTGTTATGCGCTCGCCGAACGCGAGTTCTCCGGCCAGACCTATGGTTGGGAGCAGTGGGAGCGCACCAAGGCCGCCAAGGGCGAGAAGGCCGCCAACGCCGAGATGGACGAGGCGCGCAAGGCCGGCAAGGTCATCATCAAGGACGCGATCGCCGATATCACGCTGCAGCAGGTGCTGACGCGGCCGGACGAGTTCGACGTCATCGCGACGATGAACCTCAACGGCGACTACCTTTCCGATGCGCTCGCCGCGCAGGTCGGCGGCATTGGCATCGCCCCGGGCGGCAACATCAACTACCTGACCGGGCACGCGGTGTTCGAGGCGACCCACGGCACGGCGCCCAAGTACGCCAATCTCGACAAGGTCAATCCGGGCTCCGTGATCCTGTCGGGCGAGATGATGCTGCGCTACATGGGCTGGACCGAGGCGGCCGACGCGATCATCCGCGCGATGGATCAGGCGATCGGCGCCAAGGTCGTGACCTACGACTTCGCGCGCCTGATGCAGGGCGCGCGCGAGGTCAAGTGCAGCGAGTTCGGCGACGAGCTGATCAAGCAGCTCTGAGCGCGGCGTGACGGCCCCGGAAGCGTCCCTCGCGCTGGCGCGCGACTACGCCGCGGATGCCGTCGACGCGTTCGAACGTTACAACGCCGAGTTCCGCGCCATCACGCGGCGCGCGCCGATCCACTTCGAGGAGCGCGACTGGCACAGCAGCCAGCGCGACGCGGTCGAACGCATCGAGCTCTACGGCCGCTACGTCGAGCGCACCGTCGCGTCGCTGAAGCTGCGGCTCGGCGGCGAGAGCACCGACCGCGCGCTGTGGGCCGACATCAAGCACGAGTTCGCACGCCTGATCGACGCGCTGCCGGACGCGGAATTTCGCAAGACCTTCTTCAACTCGCTGACCCGGACGTTCTTCGGCACCGTCGGCGTGTCGCCCGAAATCGAGTTCGTCGCGCTCGATCTCGACCCGCTGGCGCGGGTCGCCGAGTACGACTTCCTGACGACCTACGAGAATCGCGGCTCGCTGCAGCTGCTGTTCGAGGAAGTGCTGTCGGCCTTCCGCTGCAAAGCGCCGTGGCGCGACTTCGAGCGCAGCGCGCGCCACATCGCCGAGGAGGTCGAGCGCCACTGCCAGAGCGTCGGCGAGGGCCGCGCGGTGCAGCGGGTCGAGATGATCCGCCCGCCCTTCTACCAGATGACGCGCGCCTACCTCGTCGGCCGCGCCACCGGCCGCGACTGGCACATGCCGATCGTGGTCGCGCTCAAGAACACCGAGCGCGGCGTGCTGGTGGACGCGGTGATGACGCGCGACGCCGACGTCTCCGTGCTCTTCAGCTTCACGCGCTCGTACTTTCACGTCGACCTCGAGCGGGTCGGCAAGGCGCTCCTGTTCCTCAAGCAGCTGATGCCGCACAAGCCCGTCAGCGAGCTGTTCACGGTCATCGGACGCGCCAAGCAGGGCAAGACCGAGCGCTATCGCGAGCTCTTCAGGCACCTGCAGTCCGCCGGCGACCAGTTCGTGCTGGCGCCCGGCGAGCGCGGCCTCGTGATGGTGGTGTTCACGCTGCCGTCGTTCGACGTGGTCTTCAAGCTGATCCGCGACCACTTTCCGGTGCAGAAGAACATCGTGCGCGACGACGTGCTGCGCAAGTACGAGTTCGTGTTCAAGCACGACCGCGCGGGCCGCCTGGTGGATGCGCAGGAGTTCAAGCGGCTGCGCTTTCCGCGCCGACTGTTCGAGCGTGAGCTGCTGGAGGAGCTGCTGTCGGAGACCGCGGGCTCCGTGCACGTCGACGGCGATGACCTGATCATCGATCACTGCTACGTCGAGCGCCGCATGACGCCGCTCAACCTGTACCTGCGCGAGGCGAGCGCGGAGGACTGTGCGCTCGCGGTGCTCGAGTACGGGCAGGCGATCCGCGACCTCGCCTACACCAACATCTTTGCCGGCGACCTGCTGCTCAAGAACTTCGGGGTCACGCGCAACCGGCGCGTGATCTTCTACGACTATGACGAGCTGTGCCTCGTCACGGACTGCCGCTTCCGCGAGCTGCCGGCCGCGCAGTCGGACGAGGACGAGATGCGCGGCGAGACCTGGTACTACGTCGCCGATAACGACGTGTTCCCGGAGACCTTCATCAACTTCCTCGGCTTCGACGATGCGATGCGCGAGGTGTTCCTGAAGGCGCATGGCGAGGTGCTGACGGCCGAGTGGTGGCGCGGCGTCCAGGACCGGCTGCGCGCCAACGACGTCATCGAGGTGCTGCCCTACGGCGCGCACCGCGTGCGGGTCGCGAGCAGCGCCTGAGCGCGCGCTCAGCCGAAGGCCGCATCGAGCGCGGCCTTGAGGTCCGCGATCAGGTCGTCGGGGTCCTCTAGCCCGATCGACAGGCGCGAGGTCGTCGGGCCGATGCCCGACTGGGCGCGCTGCGCCGGCGTCAGGTCCTTCGGGTACAGCAGCGGCGGCGGCACGATCAGCGACTCGGCGGACCCGAGACTCGCCGCGATCGCGAAGTACTTCAGCGCGTCGGCAAAGCGCCGGCTCTGCTCGGCCTCTCCCGCGAGATCGATGCAGACGATCGATCCGAAGTCGGGCATCTGCGAGCGCGCGAGCGCGTGACCGGGATCCGCCGCGAGCCCCGGATAGCGCACCCGGGCCACGCGCCGGTCGCCCGCCAGGAAGTTCGCGACGCGCTCGGCCGCCGCGCACTGCGCAGCACGTCGCAGCGGGTAGGTCTTGAGGCCGCGCTGGATCAGGAACGCGGCGTGCGGGTCGAGCACGGGTCCGAGTGCGACCGCCTGCGTGCGCAGGCGCTGCACGAGGTCGGCCTGGCCGATCACCGCCCCGCCCATCACGTCGCCGTGCCCGCTCGCGTACTTCGTGAGGCTGTGCACGTAGAGGTCGATGCCGAATTCGCCGTGCGCCTCGAGGCCTGCAAAGGTGTTGTCGACGACCGTCAGCGCGCCGTGGCGCTTGGCCGCGGCGACCAGGTGCGCGATGTCCGGCACCTTCAGCACCGGGTTGGTCGGCGACTCGAACCAGACCAGCCGGGTCGGACGCTCGCCCAGCGTCCGCTCGATGCCGGCGCGATCCTCGATCGACAGCATCGTGTGCGAGACGCCAAAGCGTGACAGCGTGCGCGTGATCAGCCCGCGCGTCGGTCCGTAGGTCTCGACGAAAGCGAGCACGTGCTCGCCCTGGGACAGGAGGCCAACCAGCGTCACCGCGACCGCGGCGAGGCCTGAGCCGACGGCTACGCAGGCCTCGCGCCCCTGGAGCTCGGCGAGCAGCATCTCGAGCGCCGCGACCGTCGGGTTCGCGACGCGGCTGTAGTGGTAGCCGTGGCCGGGGCCGCTCCAGGCGCGCTCGGTCTGCGCCAGGTCCTCCAGTTCGAACTTGACGGACTGGTAGATCGGCCCCACCAGCGGCTGATTGCCGGCGGCGGGCAGCACCGGCGTCGGGTGGTTGACCCGGGTGCGGGACTTCATCGCGCGACTCCCCTCTCGATGAGCATGGCGGGCCATTCAAGCACAAGGGCAGCGCGCGAGCCACGCGCCCCAATTGCAATGCCCGCCCCCGGCGGGGACAATCGCGCGGCCGCGGAATGTGCCGGCTTTGCCGCGGGATCCAGAGGCCCCGATGGACTTCAGTCTCAGCGACGATCAGTTGATGATACAGGCTGCGGCGCGCGACTTCGCGAAGCGCGAGATCGAGCCGGTCGCCGCGAGACTCGACGAGAGCGGCGAGTTCCCCTCGGACACCATCCGCAAGGCCGGCGAGCTCGGCTTCATGGGCGTCGAGGTGCCGGAAGACTACGGCGGCGCAGGGCTCGACGCGATCAGCTTCTGCTTGATGATGGAGGAGATCGCCGCAGTCGACGCTGCGCACTCGACGATCATCTCGGTCAACAACTCACTCTACTGCAACGCGATCCTGCAGTTCGGCAGCGAGCAGCAGAAGCAGAGCTTCGCGCGCCCGATTGCGACCGGCAGCGCGATCGGCTGCTACGGACTTACCGAGTCCCAGTCCGGGTCCGACGCCAGCCACATGCGCACGCGCGCGGTGCTCGCCGCGGACGGCTCGCACTACGTCGTCAACGGCAAGAAATCGTGGATCACGTCCGGCCCGGTGGCGCGGTACATGCTGCTGTTCGCCACCGTCGATCCCGCCAAGGGCGCCCGCGGCAGCACCGCGTTCGTCGTCGACACCCAAGAGCCGGGCTATTTTCACGGTAAGACCGAACCCAAGCTCGGAATCCGCGCATCCGCCACCTGCGAGGTCGAGTTCGCCGACTGCCGCGTACCGGTGGCGAACCGGCTCGGCGCCGAGGGCCAGGGCTTTCAGATCGCGATGACCGTCCTCGATGCCGGCCGCATCGGCATCGCGGCACAGTCGGTCGGCATCGCGCGCGCCGCCTACGAAGCGTCGGTCCGGCACGCTCGCGAGCGAAAGGCGTTCGGCACGGCGATCGGCAGCTTCCAGATGATCCAGTCGAAGCTCGCCGACATGAAGTGCCGGATCGACGCCGCGCGCCTGCTCACCTGGCGCGCGGCTTGGCACAAGGGCGAGGCGGCGCGACGCGGCGGCCGCAACACGACCGAGGCCTCGGTCGCGAAGTTGTTCGCGTCCGAGACCGCGATGTTCTGCGCCCATCAGGCGGTGCAGATCCACGGCGGCATGGGCTTCAGCAAGGAAATGCCGCTCGAGCGCTACTTCCGCGACGCGAAGATCACCGAGATCTACGAGGGGACCAGCGAGATCCAGCGGCTGGTGATCGCCCGGCAGGAAACCGGGCTGCGCTGATCAATAGCCGTCGACGATCGCGCGCACGTGCTCGGTGTGGCCGCAGAGCGCGGCAATCTGCGGCTGGCCCCAGTCGAAGTGCCCGAGCACTGGATCGGCGGCCAGCGCGTCGGCGGCGAGCGGCCCCGAGTTCGCGAGCATGTGTTCGGACAGGTGGTGCGCGAGGTAGACGATCGCGCACACGTCCTTGCGGTCGCCCGCCTGCGCCCAGTGCTGCCAGCCCGAGATCACGCTGACGACGGGGTCGGGCATCTTCCAGGCCTCGGCCAGCTGCGCGCCTACCCGGGTGTAGAACTCCGCGACCAGCGACTCGATCTCCTCGTCGGCGAGCGGCGCCGCCGCGCGCCGGGAGAGCTCGGCGATCGCCTGCAGCGCGGCCGGCTTGCCGACTTCGTGCAGCAGCCCCGCGAGGTAGTTGGGCTCGCCCTGGCAGCCGGCCGCGTCGGCGACGAGCCGCGCCCATTGCGCGGTGCCCACCGCCTGCTTCCACATCCGCTGCGCACGCGCCTTCTGGCCGCGCACGTTGAGGAGCTTGCCCTGCACGGCCACCGTGAAGGCAATGTCGGAGACCTCGGCCATTCCGAGCCAGCTGATCGCATGCTGCAGAGACTCGATCGGGTGCCGGGGCTGGTAGACCGCCGATGTCGCGACGCGCATGACGTGCGCAGCCAGCGCCTGGTCGCCGGTGATCAGCCGCGCGAGGTCCGATGCATCGGTGTCGGGGCTGCCCGCCAGCGCGACCACGCGGGCCGCGACCTCCGGCAGCACCGGAAGATCGAGCTCGCCGCGCATCATCTGGCCGATGAACAGTCCGCGGATGAACTGGCAGTTGTCCGCGGTGATCAGCTTCCGGACCGTTTCGATCGACAATGGACTCTCCGCAGGGACGGCGCCCCTAGGACAGCGTAGCGGCCGCGGACGTCCGATCTTGAACGCCCCGCCCGCACGGCGAAACGTGACGCGGGTCACGCCGTCGCGCACCGGAACGGGGCGCGGGGCCGGCTATAGCGGAACGAGCCGCTCGGCGGCTGCGACCAGCGTCGCATCTTCCTTCGCGAAGCACAGCCGCACGAGCCGCTCGCCGCGCGGCGGCGCCTCGCAGAACGGCGAGACGGGAATGCTCGCGACGCCGTGGCGCCGGATCAGGTCGAGGGCGAACTCGGTGTCCGGAAGCTCCGAGATTGCCGAATAGTCGACCAGCTGGAAATAAGTCGCGCGCGCCGGCGTGAACGCAAAGCGCGAGCCCGCGAGCAGCGCGCCGAGCCGGTCGCGCTTCGCCTGGTAGAAGGCCGGCAGTTCCTCCTCCCATTCCGGGTGCTCGCGCATGAAGTCGGCGATCGCGTGCTGCAGCGGCGTCGCGATCGCGAAGGTCACGAACTGATGCACCTTCCGGAGCTCGACGGTCAGCGCGGCCGGTGCCACGCAGTAGCCGATCTTCCAGCCGGTCGCGTGGTAGGTCTTGCCGAACGACGACACGACGACCGAGCGCTCGGCAAGCTCGGCGTGTCCGTTCAGGCTCTGGTGGCGCGCGCCGTCGTAGACCATGTGCTCGTAGACCTCGTCGGCGATCACGTAGGCCGCGGTCGGTCGCAGGCAGAGCGCGAGCCGGTCAAGGTCGTCCCGCGACAGGCACGCACCGCTCGGGTTGTGCGGCGAGTTCACGATCACCGCGCGGGTGCGCGGCCCGAGCGTCGCCGCGAGCCGTTCCCAGTCCACGCCGAAGGCGGGCCGCGCGAGCGGCACGCGGCGGGCGATCCCGCCGCACAGCTCCACAATCGGCTGGTAGCTGTCGTAGGCGGGTTCGAGCAGCACGACCTCATCGCCCGGGCCGACCAGCGCCTGGATCGAGATTGCCAGCGCCTCGGTTCCGCCGCAGGTGACGGTGATCTCGCTGTCGGGGGCCGCGCGCCGGCCATAGTGGCGCGCGAGCTTCGCGGCGATTGCCTCACGCAGCGGGACCGCGCCGGCCATCGGCGCGTACTGGTTGTGACGGGCCCCGAGGTGGTGGGCGACGAGCTCGCGCAGGCGCTCGGGCGGCTCGAAGTCGGGAAATCCCTGGCCGGTGTTGACGGCGCTGAGCTCGGTCGCGAGCTGCGACATCACCGTGAAGATCGTCGTGCCGACCCCGGGCAGGCGACTCTTGATCGGCGGGAGCGGCACGGCTGGCCTCAGCCGCTCGCCGTCTCGGCGGCGTGCAGCGCGGCGCCGACGACGCCCGCCGTGTGGCGCAGCTTCGCCGGCACGATGCGCGCGCGGGACTTGAGCATGGCGCCGAATTCGTCCCAGCGCTCGCTGACGCCTCCGCCGACGATGAACAGGTCCGGCCACAGCAGCGTGTGGAACGCCTCGAGCACCCGGTTGACCCGCACGCTCCACGCCCCCCAGTCGAGCTGCTCGAGCGTCCGCACCCGGGCGCTCGCGCGATGCTCGGCCTCCCGTCCGTCAACCTCCGCGTGACCGAACTCGGTGTTGGGCCACAGGCGTCCGTCGACGAACAGCGCGCTGCCGATGCCGGTGCCGAAGGTCAGCATCATCACCAGGCCGCGCTCGTCCCGCCCTGCGCCGACGCGCATCTCGGCGACGCCCGCGGCGTCGGCGTCGTTGACGACGACGCCGGTGCGGCCGGCCGCTGCGGTCAGCAGCGCCGCGGCATCGGCACCGATCCATCCCCGGTCGATGTTGGCCGCGGTGTACGTGATGCCGTTCTTGACGACCGACGGGAAGGCGAGCCCGACCGGGCCGCGGCACTGCGGAAAACGTGCCACGAGCGAAGCAAGCGCGACGCGCGTCGCCCCGAGCGTCGCGCCCGGGGGTGTCGGCACCGACTGCAGCTCGCCGACGACCTCGCCGGCGCCGACGTCGACCGCGCCGGCCTTGATCGCCGAGCCGCCGAGATCGATGCCGAGCGTCAGGCTCATGAGGCGGTGTCGAAGGCCGCCTGCGCGTCGCGCGTGCGGCGCCGCTCCAGCCGGACCATGTAGACACCGGCAACCACGACGCACACGGTCACGATCAGCACCAGGATCGTCGCGAGCGCGTTGATGTCGGGGCTGACGCCGAGCCGGACCTTGGAGAACACGAGCTGCGGCAGCGTCGTCGAGCTCGGCCCCGACACGAAGCTGGTGATGACCAGGTCGTCCCACGACAGGATGAACGCCAGCACCCAGCCCGAAGCGATCGCCGGCATGATGAGCGGCAGCGTGATCACGAGGAACACCTTCCACGGGCGCGCGCCCAGGTCCATCGCCGCTTCCTCGAGCGAGCGGTCGACGGTCGCGAGCCGCGCCTGGATCACGACGATCACGTAGGCCATCGAGAACGTGATGTGCGCGATCGTGATCGTCGTCGCCCCGCGGCCACCCGGCCAGCCGATCGCCTGCTCGAGCGCGACGAACAGCAGCAGCAGCGACAGGCCGGTGATCACCTCCGGCAGCACCATCGGCGCGGTCGTCAGCAGCCCAAACAGCGCCCGGCCGCGGAACCGCCGGTAGCGCTCGAGCGCGAACGCCGCGAGCGTCCCGAGGATCACCGCGCCGGTCGCGTTCACCGACGCGATTCTGAAGCTCAGGCGCGCCGACTCCATGACCGGGGCGTTGTGGAAGAGCTCGACGTACCACGCGAGCGTCGGGGAGTTCGCCGAGTCCCAGACGGTCACGAGTCGCGAGGCGTTGAACGAGTAGATGATCATCGCCAGGATCGGCAGATACAGGAACGCGAAGCCAAAGGCCAGCGCCATCAGCACGAACAGCGAGCGACGGCCCGGCATCAGCCGTCACCGGCGCGGGCCTGGACGCGCTGCAGCAGCAGCACGAAGCCCGACAGTATCGCCAGCAGCACGATCGCGAGCGCGCTGGCCACCGGCCAGTCGCGGTTGCCGAAGAACTCGTCCCAGACGACGCGCCCGATCATCAGCGTGTCGGGCCCGCCGAGCAGCGCGGGGATCACGTACTCGCCGACCGCCGGGATGAAGACCAGCAGGCAGCCCGCGAAGATGCCCTCCTTGGTCAGCGGCAGCGTGATCGCGAAGAACGCCTTGGTCGGCCGGCAGCCGAGGTCGGCCGCCGCCTCCAGCAGCGTCAGGTCGAGCTTCTCGATCGCCGAGTAGAGCGGCAGCACCATGAATGGCAGGTACGAGTAGACCATGCCGAGGTAGACCGCGAAGTCGGTCTGCAGCATCTGCAGCGGCTCGTGAATGACCCCCAAGGCGAGCAGCAGGCCGTTGATCGGGCCGTTGCGGCCGAGGAGTCCGAGCCAGGCGTAGACGCGCAGCAGGAACGAGGTGAAGAACGGCAGCACGACCAGCAGGAACAGCACGTTGCGCCACGCGCCCGGCGCGCGCGCGATGCCGTAGGCCATCGGGTAGCCGATCAGCAGCGCGAGCAGCGTCGAGACGCCGGCGACCTTGAGGGAGTTCAGGAACGCGGCGACGTACAGCTCGTCGCCGAACACGAACGCGAAGTTCGAGAAGTGCAGCCGCAGCTGCAGCACCTGGTCGGCGGTCCAGGTCACGACCGGTTCGACCGGCGGCATCGACAGCTGGATGTTCGCGAACGCGATCTTCAGGACGATCAGGAACGGGACCAGGAAGAACACCGCGAGCCACAGGTATGGCAGCGCGATCACGAGGCCGCGGCCGAGCGCGGGACCGTGCGCGGTGCGCAGCCGGCTCAGCTCCGCGCCGAATGCGCCGATCGGAAGCCTCACCGCATCACCACGACCGCCGCCGACGGGTGCCAGTGGAGCCACACGCTCTCGTCGTGGGCGTGGCGCTCCTCGCGCCGGAACAGGTTGGGCGTCGTGACCCTGAGCACGAAGCCGGTCGGCAGGCGCACGAGGTAGCGGGTCGCGTCGCCGAGGTAGGCGATTCCGGTGATGACCCCCTGCAGCACGTTGTCGGACTGCGCCGGCCGCTCGCGCGACAGCTGGATTTTCTCCGGCCGGATCGCGACCGAGAGCTTCGCGTCCGGCGGCGAGCTGACGCCGTGGTCGACGTAGACGGTCGCGCCCAGCGTCGGGCATTCGATCCGGACGTGGTCCGGCTCGTCCTCGACCAGCGTCCCCTCGGTCAGGTTCACCGAGCCGATGAAGTCGGCGACGAAACGCGAGTTCGGGAACTCGTAGATGTCGGTCGGTGAGCCGACCTGCAGGATCTCGCCGGCACGCATGACGCCGATGCGCGATGCAAGCGTCATCGCCTCTTCCTGGTCGTGGGTGACGATCACGAAGGTGACGCCCAGCTTGTCCTGCAGGTTCACGAGCTCGAACTGCGTGTGCTCGCGCAGCTTCTTGTCGAGCGCGCCGAGCGGCTCGTCGAGCAGCAGCAGCTTCGGGCGCTTGACGAGCGCGCGCGCGAGCGCCACGCGCTGGCGCTGTCCGCCCGACAGCTGGTGCGGCTTGCGCTTCTCGTAGCCGTCGAGCTTGACGAGCGCGATCATCTCGCGCACCCGCGACTCGATCTCATCGCGCGCCGTGCCGTCCTGGCGCAGTCCGAACGCGACGTTCTGCGTGACCGTCATGTGCGGGAAGAGCGCATAGGACTGGAACATCATGTTGACCGGCCGTTCGTACGGCGGCACCGCCGTGACGTCCACGCCGTCGATGTAGATCGCGCCCTCGGTCGGCGTCTCGAACCCGGCCAGCATCCTGAGCAGCGTCGTCTTGCCGCAGCCCGAGCCGCCGAGCAGGCAGAAGATCTCGCCACGCGCGATCTCGAGCGATACCTGGCGCACGGCTACGAAGTCGCCGAAGCGCTTGGTCAGGCGCTCGATGCGCACGTAGGGCGCGCCGGCCGGGGTCGCGGAGGCGGCGCGCGGCGCCGGAGCGGTGTTCATCTCGATTCCCCTAGCGTCCGGTCCGGATCCGCGTCCACGCGCGGTTTGCATAGCGAGTGTACGACAGCGACTCCGCGCGGTGCGGCTTGAGGCGCGCGATGACGTCGGCAGGCGGGAACACCATCGGGTCGGCGCGCAACTCCGCATCGACGAGCTTCTCGGCCGCGAGATTGCCGGAGGGGAACTTGCGGAACTTGGTGAAGTCGGCCGCGATGTCGGCGCGCATCAGGAAGTCGATGAACTTGTGGGCGTTGTCCGGATGCGGCGCATCGGCCGGGATCGCCAGCATGTCGAAGGACTGCAGCGCGCCTTCCTTCGGCACCGCGAATGCAAGCTCGATGCCCTTGCCCGCCTCGGCGGCGCGATCGCGCGCCTGCAGCACGTCGCCGCTCCAGCTGATCGCGATGCAGGTCTCGCCGTTGGCGAGGTCGTTGATGTACTGCGAGCTGTTGAAGTAGCGGACGAAGGGCCGCACCTTCAGCAGCATCGCCTCGGCGGCCGCCAGGTCCTCGAGCCGCTCGGAGGCGGTGTCGATGCCGAGCCAGATCTTCGCCGAGAAGATGATCTCCCCTTCCTGGTCGAGCATCGTGTAGCCACAGTCCTTGAGCTTCGCCGCGAACTTCGGGTCGAACACGATGGCCCAGCTGTCGACCGGCTGGTTGCCGAGCACCTTCTTGATCTTCGCGACGTTGTAGCCGATGCCGGTCACGACGCCGGCGTACGGCACGCCGTAGCGGTTCCCGGGATCGGCGCCCTGCAGGTGCTTGAGGACCTCGGGATCGATGTTCTTCAGGTTCGGGAGCTTCGACTTGTCGAGTGGCAGCAGGATGCCCTGCTTCGCCTGGCGCTCGAGGAAGTAGTCGGTCGGCACGACGACGTCGTAGCCGGTGCGCCCGGTCAGCAGCTTGGTCTCGAGGACCTCGTTGCTGTCGAAGACGTCGTAGTTGACCTTGATGCCGGTTTCTTTCTCGAACTTCTCGATCGTGTCGGGCGCGATGTAATCGGACCAGTTGAGGACGTTGACGATCTTGTCCTCGGCGACCGGATGGCTGGCGGCGGCGACCGGCGGCTTCGGCCCGCAGGCGGCGAGCGCGAACGCAGCGGCGCCCGCGGCCAGCACGAGTCGCCTGCGGCTCGGAATCATCGCGGCCTCCCCCTCAGACGTTCAGCAGCAGGTGCTCGCGCTCCCACGCGGAGATCACCTGCAGGAAGGCCTCGTGCTCGCTCTCCTTGACCGCCGAGTAAGCGGCGACGAATCGCTCGCCGAACACGTCGACCAGTGGCCGGCACTCGCGCAGCAGGCGCAGCGCCTCGGCCAGCGTGCGTGGCAGCTGGAACGGCAGGTCGTAGGCACTGCCGGTGATCGGCTCGGTGGGCTTGAGGCCCTCGACCATGCCGAGGTAGCCGCAGGCGAGCGACGCCGCCATCGCGAGGTACGGGTTCGCATCGGCGCCGCCGCAGCGGTTCTCGACGCGCCGCGCCGCGGGCGACGACATCGGCACGCGCAGTCCCGCCGTGCGGTTGTCGTAGCCCCAGTGCACGTTGATCGGCGCCGAGTTGTGCGGCGTCGTGCGCCGGTAGCTGTTGACGTTGGGCGCGAACATCGACATCGCCGCCGGCAGGTAGCGCTGCAGCCCCGCGATGTGCGAGAAGAACAGCGGCGTCGGCGAGCCGTCTGCGGCGCTGAACACGTTCTGGCGCGACTTCACGTCGACGACGCTCTGGTGCAGGTGCATCGCGCTGCCCGGCTCCTTGGCGTGCGGCTTGGCCATGAAGGTCGCGTACATCTTGTGGCGCAGCGCGGCCTCGCGCGCGGTGCGCTTGAACATGAACGCCTGGTCCGCGAGGCTCAGCGAATCGCCGTGCAGCAGGTTGATTTCCATCTGTGCGGCGCCGGCCTCATGGATCAGCGTGTCGATCGCGATCTCCTGCGCCTCGCAAAACGCATAAACGTCGTCAAACAGCGGATCGAACTCGTTGACCGCGGCGATCGAGTAGCTCTGGCGGCCGATCTCGGGACGGCCCGAGCGGCCGATCGGCGGCTTGAGCGGGTAGTCCGAATCGATGTTGGGCTCGACCAGGAAGAACTCGAGCTCCGGCGCGATCACCGGTTCCCAGCCATGGCTCGCGTACAGGTCGAGCACGCGCCTGAGCACGTAGCGCGGCGACATCGTCACCGGCCGGCCGTCACCGTAGAAGCAGTCGTGAATCACCTGCGCGGTCGGCTCGGCGGCCCACGGCACGACGCGGATCGTGCTCGCGTCCGCCTTCAGCACGATGTCGATCTCGGACGGACTGATCGCGCTCTCGTCCTCCGGGTACTCGCCGGTCACGGTCTGCAGGAAGATCGACTCGGGCAGGCGCATGCCCTCTTCCTCGATGTACTTCTCGGCCGGCACGACCTTGCCGCGCGCCACTCCGGCGAGGTCGGGAATGATGGCCTCGACCTCGGAGATGCCGTGGTCCTTGCAGAACTGCCTAATCGGGCTCGTGCTCATGACTCACCTATGGACTTTCGCCGCGGCCGGACCGCGCGCGCGGGCCCGCGCCGCCTCACCGAACGCAGCGAACAGGGCCTTTGAAAAATCGTTCTTCAGCACCTGCCATTCGGGGTGCCACTGCACGGCGACCGCGAAGCCCGGTGCATTCTCGACGCTCACCGCCTCGATGACCCCGTCCGGGGCCCGGCCCTCGACCGCGAGCCCGTTGCCGAGCCGGTCGATGCCCTGCGAGTGCAGCGAGTTGACGCGGATCTGCTCGCGGCCGGCGATCCGAGCCAGCAGGCCGCCGCGCGTCAGCCGGATGTCGTGCGCCTCCCCGTACTGCACCTCGAGCGGCTGCGTCTCGTCCTCCTTGTGCATCAGGTGGCCGGGAATCTCGTGCAGCTTCTGGTGCAGCGTGCCGCCGTAGGCGACGTTGAGCTCCTGGAAGCCGCGGCAGATCGCGAGCAGCGGCAGCCCCGCCGCGACCGCGCGCGGGATCAACGGCAGCGTCGTCGCGTCGCGCTCGGGATCGTGCCACGTGCCGGGCGCGCTCGGCGGCCCGGCGTAGTGATGCGGCTCGACGTTCGACGGGCTGCCCGTCAGCAGCACCCCGTCGCAGCGCTCGAGCAGCAGCTCGAGCTCGAGCCGCTCGCCGAACGCCGGAACGATCAGCGGCAGCGCGCCGGATGCCTCGGCGATCGCCGCCAGGTACTTCTCGCCGACGCAGTGGAACCAATGGTTGCCAAGCAAGCGACGGTCGGCCGGAACGCCGATGACGGGTTTGCGGTTCCGCATGTTAATTATATTGAACAGCTGGCCGCAGCCCGGCGCAGCGCGTGGCGATCATTTAACCATAGCGGAGGTCGGGTCGTCCCCGGTCGGCGGGACGAAATCGGCCATTCGATGGCTTTTTTCAGCGTTTTGCGCTGCAAGACGTCGCGCCCGGGCCTTCGGGCGAGGCTTTCGGGTCGCGGACCCCGCCGTCCGACGGCTCATAAAATCTTAAACGGGCCCCTTGACAGTCGTCGGTGTTTTGAGGGTCTGGACAGGCCCTTCCGCACCCGGTTCGCGGGCCGGGCGCACGAGGTAGCAGCGGTGGATCCGCGGGTTGCGCTCGAAGTCGCGCGGCAGCGTCGCGGCCGAGATGTCCTCGATCGCGAACTCCGCCTTCGCGGCCTCGTCGAGCGCGAAACGCGAGTGGTTCGTCGAGAACACGAGCAGCCCGCCGGGCGCGAGCACCCGGACCGCGTCGCGCAGCAGGCGCAGGTGGTCCCGCTGCACGTCGAGCGTGGCGCGCATGCGCTTGGAGTTCGAGAACGTCGGCGGGTCCAGGAACACGAGGTCCCAGCCGCCGGCGGGCGCCGCCGCGAGCCATTCAAGCGCATCGGCCTGCACCAGCACATGCTCGCGGCCGCCGAAGGAGTTGAGCTCCAGGTTACGGCGCGTCCAGTCGAGGTAGGTCCGCGACAGGTCGACGGTCGTCGTCGAACGCGCGCCGCCCGCCGCGGCGTAGACGGTCGCCGAGCCCGTGTAGCCGAAGAGGTTCAGGAAGCGCTGGCCCGCGGCGAGCGCGCGCAGGCGAGCGCGCGTCAACCGGTGGTCGAGGAACAAACCGGTGTCCTGGTAGTCGTCGAAGTTCACGAGGAAGCGCAGTCCGCCCTCCGCGACCTCGTGAAACTCCTGCGTCGCGCCGACCTTCGTGTACTGCTCGAGCCCCTTGCGGCGGCGCCGCGTCCGGAACCAGATGTGCTCGGTGTCGAGCCCGAGGATCCGCGGCAGCACGGCCACGACCTCGGCACGGCGCGCGCGGACGCGCTCCTCCGGCACGGTCGGCGGCGCGGCGTACTCCTGGATGTACGCGTAGCGCTCGCCGTTGCCGTAGAGGTCGACCGCGAACGCGTACTCCGGCATGTCGGCGTCGTAGGCGCGATAGCAGCTCACGCGCTCGCGGCGCGCCCACTTGCCGAGCGCGTCGAGGTTCTTGCGCAGGCGGTTGGCGAACATCTGCGCGCCCGGCGAATCGGCGCGCGCCGGGTCCACCGGCGGCAGCCGGCCGGGACGGCGCTCGCGCGTGTGGTGCTCGGGGGCGATCTCAAAGCGCAGCAGCTGCGCCTCGAGCGGTCCGTTGTACAGCCGGTGGCGGCGCCGTGCCTCGATCTTGAGTTCGCGCCCGAGCGCGGGATTGGCGGTGAATACGCCCGCCTGCCAGCCATCGAAGCGCTCGCGCAGCACCGTCCCGAGCTCGGCGTACAGCGCCTTCAGCGCCTCGGCCTCGCCGAGGCGTTCGCCATAGGGCGGGTTCACGAGCACGAGGCCGCTCGCAGCTGGCGGTTGCAGTTCCGCGAGCGCGCGGCGCGCGAAGGTCACAAGCGCACCGACGCCGGCCTGCGCGGCAGTTGCGCGCGCAATCTCGATCGCGCGCGCATCGCGGTCGCTGCCGAATATCCGTCCTCCCGGATAGGCCGAGGCCGCGCGGCGCGCCGCGGCCTCGGCGCAGAGCCGGCGCCAGAGCCCTTCGTCGTGGCCGGCCCAGCCGAGGAATCCGTAGTAGTCGCGCATGAGGCCCGGCGCGATGTCGGCCGCGATCGTCGCGGCCTCGATCGGCAGCGTTCCGGATCCGCACATCGGGTCGACGAAGGCACCGCCCGCGGCCGCGATCTCCGGCCAGCCGCAGCGCATCAGCAGCGCCGCCGCGAGGTTCTCCTTGAGGGGCGCGGCGACTCCGGCGGCGCGCCAGCCACGCCGGTGCAGGCCCTCGCCGGCGAAGTCGATCGCGAACACCGCCTCGTCGGCGACGACGCGCACGTTGATCCGCACGCTCGGCCGCGTCGTCGCAACGTCGGGACGCGCGCCGCGCGCCTCGCGCAGCTGGTCGACGACCGCGTCCTTGACCTTCAGCGCGCCGTAGTGCGTGTGGGTGATCGCCGATCGCGCCGCGTCGAAGTCGACCGCGAAGGTGGCCCCGGGAGCGAGATGCACCGACCAATCGACGGCGCGCGCCGCGGCGTAGAGCGCCTCGGGCGAGGCCGCCGCCGCGCTGTGGATCCGGAGCAGCACGCGGCTCGCGACCCGCGACCACAGGCAGGCACGGTAGGCCGACTCGAGCGGGCCGCTCCACGTGACGCCCCAGGGCCGTTCGCGTCCCTCGCTGACCCCGAAGGCCGCGAGCTCGCCCGCAAGCAGGTCGGAGGCGCCGAGCGGAGCCAGCGCGAGAAAGTCGGCCATCAGGGAAGCTCGATGATGCGCGTGCCGGACGGCGCCGCGAGCACGCGCTTCAGGATCCGGTAGATGTCCGGGTCGAAGGAGACCTGCTCCGCGTCCAACCCCTCCGCCTCGTCCGGCTCGCGGACCGTGCCGAGGTAGCGCCAGCGATCGAGCACGTGCAGGTCCTGCTGGCCGCGCCAGTCGCGCTCCGCGACCAGGATCCTTCCGCGGTACGGCCAAGGCCTGAGCCGCGTGCCCGCGAGCGCGAGCCGCACGCGGGTGTTGTGCAGTGCCGCGGGCTCAGCGCCGATGCAGGCGCCGCGGCAACGCTTGAGCTGGTAGGCGAAGCAGGAGCCCGAGGCGCCGTCCGCGCCGCTGCCGCGCTCGAGTCCGACGACCCGCGCACACAGCTGGTGGGCGCGCACGATCTCCTCGAGCGCACGCGCCGCGGCGCGCCGGTCCCGGTAGAGGCCGTATACCTCCTGCTGCTCGGCGGCCTCGAGCGCATCGAGCTCGACGATGTCGACGCGCTCGGGGGTGTCGCCCGCGCCGACGAGGCGCAGCGTGAAGGTGGCGCCGGCCGGGCGCAGCCGCCGGTTGTGAGCCGGCGCCTCCGCCTTGACCGCGCGCGCCTCGAGCAACAGCGCGCCGAGCTCGCCGGCCGTCTCGGTCCACGCGACGCGGGTCACCTGGCGCGCGAGGCGCTCGGCCGCGGTCGCGCGCGGCCCCGCGGTCAGGTGCTCGAGCACCCGGCTGCGAATGTTGCGGCTCTTGCCGACGTAAAGCAGCGCATCCTCCGCGCCGTAGAAGCGGTAGACGCCGGGCGCCTCCGGGAGTTCGTCGGCGAGCCCGGCCGGCAGCTGCGGCGGCAGCGGGACGGCGCGCAGGAGCTCGTCGACGACCAGCGCGAGCCGTTCGGGAGCGACCTCGCTGCGCAGCCGCGCGAGCAGATCCGCGAGCACCTGCGCGTCGCCGAGCGCCCGGTGCCGGGCGCGGCACTGCAGGCCGTGGCGCGCGATCACCGCGTCGAGGTTGTGGCGCGGCTGATCCGGATACAGGCGCCGCGACAGTTTGACCGTGCACAGGAGCTTTGCGGAGAACTCGACCCCGAGGCGCGCGAACTCCGCGCGCAGGAAGCCGTAGTCGAAGCGCGCGTTGTGGGCGACGAACACCCGCCCGGCGAGGCGCGCAAGCACTTCGCGATGGACGTCCTCGAACGGCGGGGCCTGCGCCACCATCTCGTTGCTGATCCCCGTGAAGGCCTCAATCGTCGGCGGGATGCGCGCGCCGGGATTGACGAGCGTCGCCCACTCGCGAACGCTCCCGTCCCGATCGATCTCGACCACGCCGACCTCGATGATCCGGTGCCAGGCGGCGCTGCCGCCCGTCGTCTCGAGATCCACGCAGACGAGTTCACGGTCGAGCCCGACCGGGTCGCTCACGCGAGCCGTCCGGGCGCCCGCGGGTGCGCGGCGCTTCGCATGCCCGGCTCCTCAGCTCAGGTCGATCCAGGTCGCCTTGAGCTCGGTGTACTTGTCGAGCGCGTGCAGCGACTTGTCGCGACCGATGCCGGACTGCTTGTAGCCGCCGAACGGCACCGTCATGTCGCCGCCGTCGTAGCAGTTCACCCAGACGCTGCCGGCGCGCAGCGCGCGCGCCACGCGATGCGCCGTCGACACGTCCCGGGTCCACACGGACGCGGCGAGGCCATACATGGTGTCGTTGGCGATGCGGATCGCCTCGTCGACGTCCTTGAAGGCGATGGTCGACAGCACCGGCCCGAAGATCTCCTCGCGCGCAATCTTCATGCGCGGGGCGACGCTGTCGAACACGGTCGGTTCCACGTAGCAGCCGCCGCTGGCAGCGCGCGCCTGGGCGCCGCCGAGCACGAGCTTCGCACCCTCGTCGCGGCCGGCGTCGATGTAGCCGAGCACCGTCTTCATCTGCACCTGGTCGACGATCGCGCCGAGCTGCGTCGCGGGATCGAGGGGATCGGCCGGCGCCAGCG
>DATKOR010000076.1:0-52056 GCA_035524495.1 Steroidobacteraceae bacterium | reverse complement strand
GGACGATGGGATGGTGGCTAGGGGGGGAATCGAACCCCCGACCCCGGGGTTATGAATCCCGTGCTCTAACCGTCTGAGCTACCTAGCCACGCGGGGCCGCACGGGCGGCCGTCGACAGGGACGCGAATTCTGTGCACGGCCACCGCCCCCGTCAAGGCGGCGCTTCTCAGTAGACCTCGAGCCAGGCGAGCTGGCTGTTTGAGATATTGAGGGCATCGCCGATCACGACCAGCTTGTTCTGCGACACGATGTAGATCACAAGGTCGCTGCCGCCGAGGATCGTCCGCGAGACGGCCGCCACCATGCGCCCGGTCGTCGGGTCGAGCGCGTAGGTGCCGGTCACGTTGCCGCCGACCGAGCCCGCCTGGAACAGGATCTGCGGCGCGAGCGTGATCGGCGAAGTCGAACCGGGGAACAGCGTGCCGCCGACGTAGTAGGCGGTCTGGAAGTCGCTGAACGGGGTCGGCGCCTGCTGCTCCAAGATCCCGAAGTTGCCGGCGGTGCTCGAGGGCTCCACGACGTAACCGCCGCCGGCGCCGTCGACGTAGAACACGAAGTTGCGCAGCAGCGAGCCCGTGCCGAGCGCCATCGTCCCGCGGCCGTTGGCAGCGATCGTGTACGGCGTCGCGGTATTGATCTGGTTGACGAGCGTCGCGCCGGAAGCCGAGTAGTCGAGCTCGACGTCGACGGCGCTGCCGGTGGCGTTCGACAGCCGGCCGGCGGTCGTCGTCGCCGAGGGGATGCCGTTCATCGGCGTCGAGCCCCACATGCTGAGTATCGCGGCGTTCGTCGCGCTGCCGAGCGCGCCGCCATTGAGCGTCCCGGCGCCCGTCTGGCGCGTCATGCGGCCGGCGATGCGCGGCGTCGTCGCCTGGTTGTCGTTGCTGACGAGGTAGACGGTGTTGGCGTTGATCACGTAGTACGCGACCGGGAGCGCGAGGCTGCCGAGCGTCAGCGTCCCGCTGCCGCGGCCGTTGCTGTCGGGTGCCGTCAGTGCGCCGGTCAGCGTGCCGCCGACGATCGGCGTCGCCGCATTGTTGTCGCCGACGCCGCCCGAGACGGCGCCGGTGGCATCGAGCGTCAGCCGGCCGACGACGACGAGCCGGTGCTTGGCGCCGTCGTCACCGGCGGCCCCGAACACCCAGTCGCCGGCGAGCGCCGCCTGGTTGAAGGCCGTCGGGTCCTGCTGGAAGAACTGGCCAGCCTCGAGGATGCCGGTGCCATCGTCCTGCTGCATGTGGCCGGCGGTCAGCGTGCTCGTCGTCGCATAGTCGAAGGTCTCGGTGCCGAAGGCCGAGGTCGCGATGCTCACCTGGCCGCGGTTCTCGGTGATCGTCGTGCAGGTGCCGGAATTGATCGTCGTGCTCGGCCGGACGTTGACCGGGTCCTTGTAGTCGAGGATGCCGGTGATGGTCCCGTCGGTCGCGACCTTGATGCTGCCGGCGCGCACCGCCGGCTGCTCCTCCCAGAAGCCCGTGAACAGGAACGCGTACTGGCCGATCAGCAGGCACGCGGTCTGCGGGTTGACCGCGAGGGACAGCGGCAGCGACGAGGTCAGGCCGGCGGCGTCGGTGACGGTGATCGTGAAGCTCGACGTGCCGAGCGTGGTCGGCGTGCCGGTGATCGCGGTCGCGGCCGTGGTGCTGCCGCTGAGCGCGAGGCCAGCCGGCAGCGTGCCGGTCGAGATCGTCCAGGTGTAGGGCGCCGTGCCGCCCGCGACCGAGACGAAGGTCGTGTAGGCGACGTTCTGGTTGGCCGGGAACAGCACCGGGGTCAGCAGCTGCGGAGTCCCGTTGACGGTGATCGTCACCGCCGAGATCTTGGTCGGGTCGGTCACCGAGGTCGCGGTCAGCGTCGCGAACACGGCGCCCGAGACGTTCGCCGGCGCCTGGTAGATGAACTGCGTCGTCGTGCTGCTCGATGCGCTGCCGGAGCCCACGAGCGACCACGTGACGCCGGCGTTCGTCGCATCGCCGCTCACCGTCGCGTCGATCTCGAGCGTCCCGCCCGTCGCGACCAGCGTCGTGCCGCTCGGCGCCGTCAGCGCGACGCCGATGCCGACGCCGACGGTCGCGGGGCCGTTGCCGCTGTGGCCGCAGGCGGAGAGCAACGCGAGCCCGGCGACGGCGACGGCACGGATCAGGAGCAGCGCATTCTTCACGGAGTTTCCTTTCGTCTCGGGTCGCGTCGGGCCGGTCAGCATAACGCCCGAGCGCTTCAAACGTTGAACCGAAAGTGCATGACGTCGCCTTCGCGGACCAGGTACTCCTTGCCCTCGAGCCGCATCTTGCCGGCGTCACGGGCGCCGGCCTCGCCGCGGCAGGCGACGTAGTCGTCGTAGCCGATGACCTCGGCGCGGATGAAGCCGCGCTCGAAGTCGGTGTGGATCACGCCGGCCGCCTGGGGGGCGGTGCTGCCGCGACGCACCGTCCACGCGCGCACTTCCTTCGGCCCCGCGGTGAAGTACGTCTGAAGTCCCAGCAGGGCGTAGGCGGCGCGGATCACCCGGTTCAGACCGGGCTCCTCGAGGCCGAGTTCCTTCAGGAACTCGGCCCGGTCGGCATCCTCGAGCTGGGCGATCTCGGCCTCGATCGCCGCGCACACCGGCACGACCGCCGATCCCTCGGCGGCCGCCAGCGCCTCGACCTTGGACAGCAGCGGATTGTCGTGGAATCCGCCCTCGTCGACGTTCGCGACGTAGAGCACCGGCTTCATTGTCAGCAGCTGCAGCTCGCGGACGATCGCGCGCTCCTGCTCGTCGAGCCCGAGCGCGCGCGCCGGGCGGCCCTCGTTGAGCGCGTCGCGGACCTTGCGGATCACGTCGCGCGCGCGGATCGCGTCCTTGTCCTGCGCCTTGGCGGCCTTCTCGGCGCGCTGCAGGCCCTTGTCGGCGGTGTCGAGGTCGGCGAGCGCGAGCTCGGTGTTGATGGTCTCGATGTCCGCGAGCGGATCCACCCGCCCCGCGACGTGGACGATGTCGGCGTGCTCAAAGCAGCGCACCACGTGCGCGATCGCGTCGACCTCGCGGATGTGCGCCAGGAACTTGTTGCCGAGCCCCTCGCCCTGCGAGGCGCCCGCGACGATGCCCGCGATGTCGACGAACTCGACGGTCGTCGGCAGGACCTTCTCCGAATGCACGATGTCCCAGAGCGCCTGCAGGCGCGGATCCGGCACCGGCACGACGCCGACGTTCGGATCGATCGTGCAGAACGGGTAGTTCTCGGCCGGGATCTGCGCGCGCGTCAGCGCGTTGAAGAGCGTCGACTTGCCGACGTTCGGGAGCCCGACGATGCCGCACTTGATGCCCACTACCTCGTTCCTAGGGCGCCGCCGCGCGCCGGTGCAGACTGTTCATGACCTTCTCCGCGCCATCCACGAGCAGCCTCGGTACCGCCTCGCTCGCCTCGACGACCGCCGCCTCGAGCAGCGCCTGCTCGCCGGCCGGCGCGCGCCTGAGCACGTAGTCGATCACTTCCTGGCGCGTGCCCGGATGGCCGATGCCGATCCGGAGCCGCCAGAAGCCATCGCCGATCTGCGTGATCACGTCGCGCACGCCGTTGTGCCCGCCGGGACCGCCGCCGAGCTTGAGGCGCACGACCCCGGCCGGCAGGTCGAGCTCGTCGTGCGCGACCAGCGTCTCGGCCGCCGGGATCCGGAGGTACTCCGCGAGCGCCCGCACCGCGAGGCCGCTGCGGTTCATGTACGTGGTCGGCTTCAGCAGCCACAGTTCCTGGCCGGAGATCGTGATGCGCCCGACCTCGCCGTGATAGCGGGCGTGCGGGCGCAGGCTGCCGCCGGCCGCCGCCGCCAGGCGGTCGATGCACCAGAAGCCCGCGTTGTGGCGCGTCTCGGCGTGCTCCGGCCCCGGGTTGCCGAGGCCGACGATCAGCTTGAGTGTCAGACCCGCCATGGGACTGCCGCGACGGCACTGCAAGCGACCGCGCCGCACCCCGGAACGGGCGCGGCGCGATCACCGGCAGCGCGAGACGCGCTACTTCTTGGCGTCCTTCTTCGGCTCTTCCTTCTTGGCCGCTTCGGCCGGCTTCTTGTCGCCGGCCGCAGCCGCCGCGGGCGCCGCACCCGGCGCCGCACCCGGCGCCGGGGCCGCACCGGCCGCGGGCGCCGCCGCCGCACCTTCGGCCGCCGCCGCCACCGGCGCCTCGACCTCCTCGGCGCGCATCGTGTGGACCGCGCAGATCGAGGGGTTCTTGCCGCCGGCGAGCTCGACCGACACCACGCCCGCGGGCAGCTTGATGTCCGAGACGTGCAGCGACTGGTTGAGGTGCAGGCCCGACGTGTCGACGTCGAGGAACTCCGGCAGGTCCTTCGGCAGGCACTCGACCAGGAGCTCGTTCTTCAGGTGCGACATCATGCCGCCCTCGGTCTTGACGCCCGGGGAGACGGCATCGCCGCTGAAGTGCAGCGGCACGGCGAGCCGGATCTTCTCGTTCTCGTAGACCCGCTGCAGGTCGACGTGCACGATCTGGTTGCGCCACGGGTGGCGCTGCACGTCGCGCAGGATCGCGGCCTGGGTCTGGTCCCCGACCTTCAGCTGCATGATCGACGAGTAGAACTTCTCGTTGTCGAGCGCCAGCTGCAGCTTGGTGTGATCGAGCGACAGCGCGCGTGGCTCGCGCTGGCCGCCGTAGAGGATCGCCGGAACACGTCCCGCGTGACGCAGGCGGCGGCTCGCACCCTTCCCCTGGTCATCGCGGAATTCCGCGATCAGTTCAAAAGAGGTCTTCATCATCGTCTCCTTGCAGTAAGGCCCGCAACGGCCCGCGACCAAGCCCGTTGCGGCTCCGTTTTCCCGCGGCACCGCGCCGCGGGCTCGAATCTCAATCGATGTACAGCGAACTCACCGATTCCTCGTCCCGGATGCGGCGCATCGTCTCGGCCAGCAGGCCCGCGACCGACAGCTGGCGGATCTTGGCGCAGGCGCGGGCCGCGGCGCTCAGCGGGATCGTGTCGGTGACGACCAGTTCGTCGAGCACCGAGGCCGAGATGCGATCGACCGCGCTGCCCGACAGCACCGGGTGGGTGATGTAGGCGACGACGCGGATCGCGCCCTCGTCCTTGAGCGCCTGCGCCGCCTGGCACAGCGTGCCGGCGGTGTCGACCATGTCGTCGACCAGCACGCAGCTCTTGCCCTCGACGTCGCCGATGATGTTCATCACCTTCGACTCGTTGGGCCGCGGACGGCGCTTGTCGATGATCGCGAGGTCCGCGTCGTCGAGGCGCTTGGCGAGCGCGCGCGCCCGCACGACGCCGCCGACGTCGGGCGAGACGACGATCATGTTCTCGTACTTCTGCTTCCAGGCATCGCCGAGCAGCACCGGCGATGCGTAGACGTTGTCGACCGGCAGGTCGAAGAAGCCCTGGATCTGGTCGGCGTGCAGGTCGATCGTCAGCACCCGGTTGACACCGGCGGTCGCAATCATGTTGGCGACGAGCTTGGCGGTGATCGCGACCCGCGTCGCGCGCGGCCGCCGGTCCTGGCGCGCGTAGCCGAAGTACGGGATCACGGCCGTGATGCGCCCGGCGCTGGCGCGCCGGCAGGCGTCGGCCATGACGAGGAGCTCCATCAGGTGGTCGTTGGCCGGCGGGCTGGTCGGCTGCACGATGAAGACGTCGCGGCCGCGCACGTTCTCCATGAGCTCGACCGTCGCCTCGCCGTCGCTGAAGCGGCCGACGTGCGCGCGGCCGAGCGGCAACATCAGGTGCCGCGCGATCTCGTGCGCGAGCGCCGGGTTCGAGTTCCCGGCGAACACAGACATCTGCGACTCGGACACTGGGCGCTCCCCACTTCGTCGACGTCTTGGCACTTCAACTCAAGATGGCTGGGGCGGAAGGATTCGAACCTTCGCATGGCGGAATCAAAATCCGCTGCCGTACCACTTGGCTACGCCCCACCCGCAACCCTAGCGGCCCTCCGGCAGCGCCCGCGCGCCCCGCTCCGCGGCGAGGCGCGCAACGAGCGGCGAGCGATCGAGCCCCCGCGCGACGAAGCCAGTCCAGCCCGCCGGCAGCCCGGCCAGCGCCGCGCTCGCCGCGCGCCGGTCACCGAACGCCGCAAAGACACTCGCACCCGACCCCGTCAGCCGCGCCGGTGCCCGCGCCCCGAGCCAGCTAAGCGCCGCGCGCACTTCGGGGTGCCGCGCCGCGACCACCGGCTCGAGATCGTTGCGTCCCGGAAGCTGCACCCCGTCCCCTGCAGGCAACGGAGAGCCGGGTATTGTGATGGCCTTAGAATTCCTTGTCAATTCAGGTGCCTGGAAGGCCTCGGCGGTCGAGACCGACACCCCCGGGAAGACGATCGCGTACCAGCGGGAGGGCACGGTGACGGGCTCGAGGCGCTCGCCGACGCCCCGCCCGACCGCCGTTTCTCCACGGACGAACACCGGGACGTCGGCGCCGAGCGCGACACCCGCCTCGGCGAGGCGCTCAGGCGCAAGACCAAGGCCCCAAAGCGCGTTGAGCGCAACGAGCACGGTCGCCGCATCCGAACTCCCGCCGCCGAGCCCGCCGCCGACCGGGATGCGCTTCGTGAGCTCAAGATCGGCGCCGAGGCGCTCGTTGCCGGCGAGCGCGCGCAGGCGCCGCGCGGCGCGCACCGCGAGATCGTCGTCGGGCGCGACACCCGGGGGACCCCCGCGGCGGGCGATCACGCCGTCGGCGCGTGGCCGGATCCGGAGTGAATCGCTGAGGTCGATCAGCTGGAACAGCGTCTCGAGCTCGTGGTAGCCGTCGGGCCGCCGCCCGGTCACGTGCAGGAAGAGGTTCAGCTTCGCCGGGGCCGGCCAAGCCTCCTCGCTCACGACCCGGCCCCCACCTGCCAACGGTCGATGACGACGCGGATCCGGGTCGACTCCCGGACGAGCAGCAGCCGGCCCGGCAGCGGGCCGGGCGCGCCCGGGACCGCCTGGAACTCGCTCGGCGACACGAGCCAGCCGTCCTGGCGGAATTCCCCGCCGTCCCCGTCGGCCGGCTGGCCGGGTTCGGGGACGCCGAGCACCCAGAAACGCAGCGACTGCAGCGGCAGCGGGAAGCCGAGCCGGGCGATCAGTTCGGGCTCGAGCGCATCGAACGGAGCCGGAACCTCGAGCGGCGGTCCGTTCCCGGAGTCGATGACGACCGCGGCACTGCTGCGGGTGATCCGTACCGCGCCCGCGCCGAAGGGTCCGTGCACGCCGAGCTCGCCGCGCCCGCCCTGCTCGCGCCAGTCAAAGCTCGCGCTGAAGCCCTGGTCGGCGGAGCGCACCGCGACGCGCCCGCTCGCGTGCCAGTCGCTCAAGGTCGCGAGCGTCGCGCGCGCCGCGGCATCGGGCGCCGGCGGGGCCGGCAACGTACGGCAGCCGCCGAGCGCGACGACGAGCGCGAGCGCGGCCCATCGCCCGCTCATGAGCCGGCGCCGTGGTTCCGCTCGATCGCCTTCTTGACGTGCGGGTCGCCGGGGTTCTTCTCGAGCGCCTCGCGCCAGGTGCGTTCGGCGCCGGTGCGGTCGCCGAGCCGCCACTCGACCTCCCCGAGATGCGCGGCGATTTCGGGGTCGGGATCGACGCTGTAGGCGCGCTTGAGCCAGTCGAGCCCTTCGGCGCCGTGGCCGCGCCGGTAGAGCACCCAGCCGAGCGAGTCCTTGATCGCAGCGCTGTCGGGGCGCTCATCGAGCGCGAGGCGTATGCGCCGCTCCGCCTCGGGCAGCTCGCGATTGTGGTCGGCGAGCGTGAAGCCGAGGGCGTTCTGCGCCGTCGGGTCCTCGGGCCGCTCGCGGGCCACGGCCCTGAGCTCGGCGAGCGCGGGCCCGAGGGACCCGGACTGCTCGAGCACCGTTGCGCGCGCGTAACGGAGCTCCACGCGGTCCGGGTACGCGGCCCCGGCGCGCGCGAGGAGTGCGAGTGCCTCCGGCACACGGCCGAGCTCGGCCATGATCTGCGCGCGCCCGGCGGTCGCCTCGACGCGGTGCTCGGCCGAGCCCGCGACGAAGTCGTCGAGCCGGCGCGCCGCGCCCTGCACGTCGCCTTGCTCGAGCCCGAGCCGGTAGGCGCGCAGCTGCGCGGCGACCGCGCGCGGCCCGGCGTTGACGCGCGCATAGAGGCGTAGTGCCCGCTCGCGCTCGCCCTTGCGGTCGGCGACCACCGCGAGCCCGAAGAAGGCGCGGTCGGTGTTGCGGCCGGTCGCCAGCATCTCCGTGTAACGGCTCGTCGCCTCGTCCCAGCGCCGCTCCTCGACGTCGAGTCCCGCAAGTCCCTCGAGCGCCTCGGCCTTGACCGTGCGGCCGCGCGCCAGATCCGCGAAGTAAGGCTGCGCCTCGGCGCCGCGGTCGCAGGCCGTCAGCAGCCACGCGTACACCAGCCGGTCGGTGTCGGTCGACTCCGCCGCGAGCGTGCTCGCCTCCTTGAGGCCCCCGTCGCAGTCGCCGCCCGCAATCCGCGCCCGGGCGCGCAGCCAGCGCGCCTCGCGCCAGTCGGGCTTGAGGGCGAGCGCGCGCCCGACGGAGGCGAGGGCCGAGGGTGAGTCGCTCGCACCGAGCGCGAGCGAGGCGGCCGCGAACTGCGCCTCGGCGACGTCCGGGTAGCGGGCGGCGAGGCGCCCGACCGTGCGCGCGACGCCGGTGTCGTTGCGCAGCGCCGACAGCGATTCCCCGAGCGCCGTGAACGCGTCGGCGGGCGAGTCGTACGCGGTGGCGACCAGGTCGGCGAGCGTGCGCTCGGCCGCCTTGCGATCATCGAGCTCGAGCTCGGCGACGGCGAGGAAGCGCCGCGGCGCCTCGTCCTTCGGGACCCGCGCCTGCCAGGCCGCGGCGGTGCGTTCGAGCTCGCGGTCCTGGGTGTTGTCGAAGGCGACGCGTGCGGCGCGCTCGGCGATCGCCTCGTCGCCGCTGTCCGCGGCCGCGCGCCGGTATTCGCTCGCCGCGGCGGCGTACTCGCCGCGCTCGAGGGCGACCTCGGCCAGCAGCATCCGCTCGCCGGGGGGCAGCGAGGCGAGCCCGGTGCAACCGCCGAGCAGCGCCGCGCCGCCGACGAGCGCCGTCGCGATGTACCGGGAGGCCGCCTGGGTCATCTCTTCACTATATCCCATGGGCCCGGGCCGGCCCCGCGGCCGGTGGCGGCCGGCTTGCCCTGCCCCGGCCGCGTACCCGACAATCGCGCGCCACCCGACCCCTCAGGCTCCTCATGCCCCTCGTCGTCGTCGGGATCAACCATCGCACGGCACCGCTCGAGGTGCGTGAGAAGGTGGTCTTCGACCCCAGCCACCTGCCGGACGCGCTGCGCGCACTCGCCACCTCCGCCGCGCGCGAGAACGTCATCGTCTCGACCTGCAACCGGACCGAGCTCTATTGCGTGACGGATGCGCCCGAGGAGCTCGGTCGCTGGCTGCAGGCCTACCACGGCGTCGGCTACGACCTCAAGGAGAGCCTGTACGAGCATCACGAGGCGACCGCGATCGAGCACGCCTTCGCCGTCGCCTCCGGCCTCGACTCGATGGTGCTCGGCGAGCCGCAGATCCTCGGCCAGCTCAAGGACGCCTACCGCGCCGCGCAGCAGGCGGGCACGGTCGGGCCGCTGCTCAACCGGCTGTTCCAGGCGACGTTCTCGGTCGCCAAGCGCGTGCGCACCGAGACCAAGATCGGCGCCAACGCGGTCTCGGTCGCCTACGCGGCCGTGAGCCTCGCGCGGCAGATCTTCGCGGGCTTCACCCAGCACACGGCGCTGCTGGTCGGCGCCGGCGAGACGATCGCGCTCGCGGCCCGCCACCTGCACGCGCAGGGGCTGAAGCGCATGATCATCGCCAACCGCAGCCTCGACCGGGCGCAGCTGCTCGCGGGCGAGTTCAACGCCTCGGCGATCACGCTCGATGCGCTGCCGAACCACCTCGCGGACGCCGACATCGTCGTCAGCTCGACGGCCAGCCCGACGGTCGTGATCACGGCCGCCGACGTCGAGAGCGCACTCGCGGCGCGCCGCCACCGGCCGATGTTCATGGTCGACATTGCCGTGCCGCGCGACATCGAGCCCGCGGTCGCCGACTTCGAGGACGTGTACCTGTACTCGATCGACGACCTGCAGAGCTTCGTCACCCAGAACCTGAAGGCGCGCGAGGACGAGGCGCGCGAGGCGCGGATCCTGATCGAGGAGGAGGTGGCGCGCTTCATGTCGGGCCTGCGCGGGCAGCACGCGGTGCCGACGATCCGCGAGCTGCGCACGACCGCCGAGCAGGTCCGCGCCCAGACGCTCGAGCAGGCGCTGAGGCTCGTCGGCTCGGGCCGCTCGACCGAGGATGCGCTCGCCTACCTCGCCGACACGCTGACCCACCGGCTGATCCACGCGCCGACCCATGCGCTGCGCCAGGCCGGCGAGTCCGGCGACGAGGCGCTGGTGTCGGCGGCGCGGCGCCTCTTCCAGCTCGACGCGGACAGCGAATGAAGGACTCGATCCGTCGACGCCTCGAGCGGCTCGCCGAGCGCTACGAGGAGGTGGGCCGCATGCTGTCGGACCCGCAGCTGCAGGGGCGCAGCGAGCGGTTCCGGGAGCTGTCGATGGAGTACGCGCGCCTCGAGCCGCTGGCGCAGCGGCAGAAGGCGTACGCGGCGCTCGAGCACGAGGCGCGGGCCGCGGCCGAACTCGCCGCCGACGCCGATCCGGAGATGCGCGACCTCGCGGCCCGCGAGCAGCGCCTGCTCGGCGCGCGCCTCGAGGCGGCGGAGGCGGAGCTCCTGCACCTGCTGATCCCCAAGGACCCGCACGACGACGGCAACATTTTCCTCGAGATCCGCGCCGGCGCCGGCGGCGACGAGGCCGCGATCTTCGCCGGCGACCTCTTCCGGATGTACTCGCGCTACGCCGATGCGCAGGGCTGGAAGGTCGAGGTGCTGTCGGAGAGCCGCGGCGAGCACGGCGGGTTCCGCGAGATCATCTGCCGGATCGTCGGGCGCGGCGCCTACTCGCGACTGAAGTTCGAGTCGGGCACGCACCGCGTCCAGCGCGTGCCCGCCACCGAGGCGCAGGGGCGCATCCACACCTCGACCTGCACCGTCGCGATCCTGCCCGAGCTCGCCGCGGTCGAGGACGTCGCGATCGCCGAATCGGACCTGCGCGTCGACACCTACCGCTCCTCCGGCGCCGGCGGCCAGCACGTCAACAAGACCGACTCGGCGGTGCGCATCACGCACCTGCCGACCGGCATCGTGGTCGAGTGCCAGGACGAGCGTTCGCAGCACAAGAACCGCTCGCGGGCGATGTCGTTGCTGAAGGCGCGGCTGCTGCAGGCCGAGCGCGAGCGCCAGGTCTCGCAGCAGGCGGCGAGCCGCAAGCTCCAGGTCGGGACGGGCGATCGCTCGGAGCGGATCCGTACCTACAACTTCCCGCAGGGCCGCCTGACGGACCACCGCATCGAACTGACGCTGTACAAGCTCGAGGACATCGTCGGCGGCGACCTCGACGAGGTGCTGACGCCGCTGGCGCGCGAGTTCGAGGCCGAGCAGCTCGCGGAACTCGAATGATCGCGCGGGCGCTCGAGCGCGCGGCGCGCGAGCTTGGGGCCGCAACTCCCACGCCGCGCCTCGACGCCGAGGTGCTGCTGGCGCACGTGCTCGGCGTCGAGCGCGGCCGGCTCGCCGCCCTCGACGCCCGGGCGCTCACCGCCGAGGAGCGCTCCGCGTACGCGGCGCTGATCGGGCGCCGGGCCGCGGGCGAGCCGGTCGCGTACCTGACGGGGACGCGCGAGTTCTGGACGCTGACGCTCAGCGTCGGACCGGAGGTGCTGGTGCCGCGGCCCGAGACCGAGCTCCTGGTCGAGCTCGGGCTCGCGCACCTCAAGGGCCGGCGCGCGCCGCGGGTCCTCGACCTCGGCACCGGCAGCGGCGCGCTCGGCCTCGCACTCGCCGCCGAGCGCCCCGACGCCGCGGTCGACCTCGTCGACGCGAGCGCCGCGGCTCTGGCGGTGGCCGAGCGCAACCGGGCGGCGCTCGGCCTCGGCAACGTCCGGTTGGAGCGCGGCGAGTGGTTCGCGCCGCTCGCCGGCCGCCGCTACGACCTGATCGTCTCGAACCCGCCCTACGTCGCGGCGCGCGACCCGTGCCTCGAGCTGCTGCGCCACGAGCCCCGGCTCGCGCTGGTCGCGGGGCCGACCGGCCTCGAGGCGCTGAGCGCGATCGTCGCGGGCGCGAGCGCGCACCTCGTGCCCGGCGGCCGCCTGCTGCTCGAGCACGGTGCCGAACAGGGCGAGTCGGTGCGTCGGCTGCTGCGCGCTGCGGGCTTCGGCGCGATCGAGAGCTGCGCGGACCTCGCCGGCCACGAGCGCGCGACGGGCGGCACGCGAGGCGACTAGAATCGCGGCGCGGCGGATCGCTTTCCCGCCGGGAGATGCCCTCGTGCTCAAGTTTCAGACCTCGCTCGGCAGCTTCGTCATCGAACTCGCGACCGACGATGCGCCGATCACCTGCAAGAACTTCCTCGACTACGCCGAAGCCGGGCACTTCAATGGCACGGTGTTCCACCGCGTGATCCCCGGCTTCGTGATCCAGGGTGGCGGGCTGACCGCCGACCTGCAGCAGAAGAAGACCCGCGCGCCGATCAAGAACGAGGCCGCGAACGGGCTCAAGAACCGGCGCGGCACGCTGTCGATGGCGCGCACCAACGACCCGCACAGCGCGACCTCGCAGTTCTTCGTGAACCTCAAGGACAACGCGTCGCTCGACGCCGGGCGGGGCAGCGCCGGCTACGCGGTCTTCGGACACGTCGCCGAGGGCATGGACGTCGTCGACAAAATCGCCGCGGTCGAGACGCGCACGCGAGGCCACTACGAGGACGTGCCGGTCGAGCCGGTCGTCATCGAGTCGGTGACCGTGGTCGAGCGCTGACCGCGCGCCGATGGCCGCGCGGGGCGGCGTGCTGCGCAGGCTCGCGGCGCTTCTCGCCTGGACCGCCGGCGGGCTGGTGCTGGCCTCGGTGCTTGCCGTGCTCGCGCTGCGCTGGGTGGCGCCGCCGTCGAGCGCGTTCATGGTCAACGGCTACCTGCAGGCGCGGCTCGCGCACGATGCGAGCTGGCACCTCGACTACCGGTGGACCCCGTACGAGCGGATCTCGCGCAACGTCAAGCTCGCGGTAATCGCCTCGGAGGACCAGAAGTTCGCGTTCCATCCGGGCTTCGACTTCGAGGCGATCGACGCCGCGATCAAGGAGCGCGAACGCGGCAAGCGGCTGCGCGGCGCCAGCACGATCACGCAGCAGGTCGCCAAGAACCTGTTCCTGTGGCCGGGACCGAGCTTCGTGCGCAAGGGCCTCGAGGCCTACCTGACGATGCTGATCGAGCTGTGCTGGCCGAAGCAGCGCATCCTCGAGGTCTACCTGAACATCGCCGAGTTCGGCCCCGGAATCTACGGCGTCGGCGCCGCCGCGCCGCGTTTCTTCCACACCGACGCCTCGCGCCTCAACCGCGACGAGAGCGCGCTGCTCGCGGCGGTGTTGCCGAACCCGCACAAGCTGCGCGTCGACCACCCGAGCGCCTATGTCAACCGCCGGCAGCAGTGGATCATCGAGCAGATGTATGCGCTCGGCGGCAGCGCCTATATCCACGACGTGGACGCCGGCCGGCGCTGAGCGCCGGCGCGCCGGGCGTGCGGTTTTACTTTGTTATGCAAAGTACTTGACGATCGTCGGAACAATCCCCTAGCATCGGCGTGCATGGGCAGCCCGCGTCCCGCCGGACCCGCCGACCTGAGCGATCGTGCCGCGCGCGACCTGCGCTACATCCGCGACACGATGGCGCGGGCCGGCGCCTTCACCGCACTGTCGGGCTGGGGCTTCGTCGCCGTCGGTGCCGGCGCGATCGCCACCGGTGCGCTCGCGATCGCGAACCCCGACCCGATCGCACGCGCCCGGCTGTGGCTCATCGACGCGGCCGTCTCGGTCGCGGTCGGGCTCGGCGCGACGCTCTTCAAGGCGCACCGCTCCGGGCAGTCGCTGCGCACCGGCCCTTTCCGCAAGTTCGTGCTCGGCTTCGGCCCGGCGGTCGCGGCCGGCGCGGTGCTGACGCTCGCGATGCTGCGCGACGATCATGCCGCGTACCTGCCGACCAGCTGGCTCCTCCTCTACGGCGTCGGGCTGATCGGCGGCGGGGCCTATTCGGTCGCCGTCGTGCCGTTGATGGGCGGCGGGTTCCTGGCGCTCGGCGCCATCGCGGCCGTCGCGCCGGCCGCCTGGGGCGAGCCACTGATGATCGCCGGGTTCGGCGGCGCGCACCTCCTCTTCGGCGCGCTGATCGCCCGGAGCCACGGTGGCTAACGCACCGCGCCGCCGGGGCGGTGCGCGCGACTGGGCCAAGGCCCCGGCGCGCGCGACGCCGCCGCTGACGGTGCTGCCGGGAGGCGCCGTGAACGCCCACGCCGCAGAGCCCGATGCGCTCCTGCACCATCACATCCGGCTCGGCATCGTCAGCGCGCTTGCCGGCACCGAGACGCTCAGCTTCGTCGAGCTGCGGGCGCTGCTCGAGACCACCGACGGGAACCTGAGCGTCCACGCGCGCAAGCTCGAGGACGCCGGCTACATCGCCTGCGACAAGCATTTCGCCGAGCGCCGGCCGCGCAGCGACTACCGGCTGACCGCCACCGGACGGCGGGCGCTCGAGCGCTACCTCGCGCACATGGAAGCGCTGATCGCCGCGACGCGCAGCACGCTCGCGCGCTGAATTCCCCGACGACCGAACCCTGAGCCAACACTGCGAGCAACAACTTTATGAATCAAAGTACTTATGCCGGCGTCGCCCCCCAGCCGCTGCGCGCGCTGCGACCGCCCCGTCCGACGGCCCTCGCCTGGCTCGGCGCACTGCTGGTCGCGACGCTCGCGACGCTGACGGTGTACGACGCGAGCCCCGGACTGAACTGGGCCGTCGTGTGCTGGTCGCTCGCGGCGGGCTTCGCACTGCTCGACGCCTATCCGCTCGCCGAGCGCCGCGCGCTGCTCGGGCTCTCGGCGGCACTCGCCGGCGTCGTCGCGATCAGCGCGGACCGCTCCGTGCAGCTGCCACTCGCGCTCGCGAGCGCCTGGGTCGGCGCCGTCGCGGTGCTCAGCGACGGCGTGGCGCCGCCCGGCGGGCTCGAGCTCTCGCGTGCCCCGTGGCGCGCCTCGCGGCGCGTGCTCGGCGAAGCCGGCGAGCGGCTCGGCGACGGCGTCCGTGGCGCGAGCGGCGAGCGGGGCCTGCCGATCGTGCGCGGCTCGGCGCTCGCGGTGCCGGTCGTCGCGGCGTTCTTCGCGCTGCTCGCCGAGGCCGACCCGACGCTCGCGGCGTGGCGCTCGCAGCTGGTCGCCGCCATCCGCGACCTGTCGCTGCTCGGCCGGATCGCGTTCTTCGCCTGCGCCGCAACCGGCGCGCTCGGACTCTACGGCGCGGCGTTGCGCGCGTATCGGCGCATCCCGCGGGACGCCGGATCGGGTGCGCAGGTCCCCCGGCTGCTGACGCCGGTCGACCAGGGCATCGTCCTTGGCGCGGTCGCGACGCTGTTCGCGCTCTTCCTGCTGCTGCAGCTGTCGTACCTCTTCGGCGATCCGGGCGGCCGGGCGGGCAGCGGCGTGAGCTACGCCGAGGCGGTCCACCGCGGCTTCGTCGAGATCACGCTCGTCGTGACGCTGTGCGCCGCGCTCGTGCTCGCGCTTGAGCGGCGCACGGCGCCTTCCCACGCCTGGTCCGGGCGCGCGCTCGGCCTCGCGCTCACCGGCGAGTGCCTGCTGCTGCTCCTCTCCGCGGCGCATCGGCTCGCGCTCTACGCCGCCGCGTACGGCTACACGCGGCTGCGGCTCTACGTCGCGGCCTACATCGTCGTCGTCGCCTGCGCGCTGCTCGCGCTCGCGCTCGAGCTTGCGACGCGCGTCGATCGCACCCGCCTGACGCGGCGCGCCGCGCTGGCGGCGCTCGGCGCTGCGCTCGTGCTCGGCTACTGGAATCACGCGGCGTGGATCGTCGACAGGAACCTCGAGCGCTACGCGCGCACCGGCGCCGTCGACCTCACGTACCTCACCGACGGCGCCGGAGTCGACGGGCTGCCGGCGCTCGTCCACGCACTGCCGGGACTCGATGCGCGAACGCAGAGCTGCGTGCTGAACGCGCTGTCCTCCCATTACCGGGACACGCTCGGTCCGGCCGCGCCGCGACCCGCGTGGTACGAATGGACGCTGCGCGGCGCTGCGGCGCGCGCGGCGCTCGCGAAGCTCGAACTGCCCGCCGTGCCCGGAGGCCGCGATGCGTGCCGCTAGACACTGGAGCGTGCGCCTCGTCGTCACGCTCGAGGAGCCGCGGCCGGCTCGCGCCGCAATCGAGCTCAAGCTCGCGTGCTGGCTCGAGCGTGTCGCGACGCTGATCGCGCGCCGCGACACGCCCTGCGATGCGCCGCCCGCCGCGGTGCGCGACGCGCCGGGCGCAGCGCCGCGCTAGTCGGTCAACCGAAACACCACGCGCAGGCTGGTCCAGCTCTCGATCGGGCCCGAACCCGAGGACGCGGGCGCGAACCGCCAGCGTCGCACCGAGGCGAGCGCGGCGTTGTCGAGGCGCGGCGAGCCGCTCGAGGTCGCGACCTCGGCGCGCGCGACCGTGCCGTCGATGCCGACCAGCACACGCACGACGACGACACCCTGCTCCCCGAGCCGGCGCGCGGCCGCCGGATAGGGCGGCTCATCGGAGTGCAGCAGGCGTGGACCGGTCGTCGCGACCGGCCCCTGCCCATCGGCGCGCGCTATGGGCGGCGCGGGCTCGACCTGGGTGACCGCGTTTCCCGGGAGCTGCGGCAGCGGGACGCCCGGATCGGTCGGCGGCAGCACCAAATGGATGTTCCAGTCCGGTCCGGTCAGCGAGACGCGCTCCACCGGTGGGTCCTGGCGCGGCGGCGGATGAACCGGGTTGGGCAGCAGCGTCACCGGGATCGGCAACTGCACCATCAGCCCCGTGATCAGCGCGGCCCCGAGCAGCACGTGCACGCAGATCGCGACGGCCGCGGCTGTGCCGCGGCGACCGAGCGGTACGGGGAACGAGTACACGAGGGATGCGGACGGCATGGCTGTCCTCCGTGGGGTTCGACGAACACTCACAGGACTTCGGCGTCGGCACGCCGAGTCTACGCATATGAACGGGAGACGGACAAGGACGGGGTCGACACCCCGGGGCCGGCTACTGCAAGGCCCGCGGACCCGTGACCGAGCCGCCGTCGGCAAAGAGCCCCGCGACGTCGACCGCGTCGTACTGCCAGGCGCGGTTGCAGAACTCGCAGCGCACCTCGACCGAGCCGCGCTCGGCCAGGATGTCGCGGACCTCGCTTTCGCCGAGCGAGCGCAAAATGCCGCTGACGCGCTCGCGCGAGCAGGTGCACTGGAAATAGACGGGCCCGGGCTCGAAGAGCCGCACGTCCTCCTCGTGGAAGAGCCGCCGCAAGAGCTCGCCGGCCGGCAGCGCCGCGAGCTCGGGCGCCGTCAGCGTCGAGGCGAGGTGCAGCACGCGATTCCAGTTCTCGTCGCCCGCGAGCGAGGAGTGCTCGAGCTCCTCGGCGGAGGCGCTCGCGCCGCTCGGCAGGCGCTGCAGCAGCAGTCCCGCGGCGCGCTCCGGCGTCGCCGCGAGCCACAGCCGCGTCGGCAGCTGCTCGGAGCGCGCGAAGTAGGCCTCGAAGCAGTCGGCGAGCCGTTCGCCGGCGAGCGGCACGATGCCCTGGTAACGCGCGTTGCGGTCGGCGTTCTCCACGGTGACCGTCAGCTGCCCGCCGCCCGACAGCGCCTCGAGGCTCGGCCGCGTGGCCGGCAGCTCGCCGCGCCAGCGCGCGACGCCGCGCACGCCCATCCGGTGCGTCGCCTGCACGACGAGCAGGTGCATCGGCCCCGGGCCCTGCATCTGCAGCGTCAGGAGGCCGTCGAACTTGAGCGTTGCCGCGAGCAGCATCGTCGCCGCGACCGCCTCGCCGAGCGTGTCGCGCACGAGTACGGGGTAGTCGTGATGCTCAACGAGCGCGCGCCACGAGGCATCGAGGTGCACGACGTAGCCGCGCACCGGAAAGCGCTCGAAGATGAACCGCCGCAGCGTATCGCCGTCGTGCAATGGGGCTCAGGGACCGGCGAGCTTCTTCTTCAGGAGCTCGTTGAGCTGGGCCGGGTTGGCCTTGCCCTGCGTCGCCTTCATCGTCTGGCCGACGAAGAAGCCGAACAGCTTGTCCTTGCCGGAACGGTACTCGGCGAGCTGCTTGGGGTTCGCGGCCATCACCGCCTCGATCGCCGACTCGATCGCGCCGCTGTCGGTGATCTGCTTCAGTCCCTTGGCCTCGATCACCGCGTCGGCGGACGCCGCGTCCGCCCACATGAGCTCGAAGACCTCCTTGGCGATCTTGCCGGAGATCGTCTCGTCCTGGATCCGGCGCAGCAGCCCGGCGAGCGCCGCCGCCGGCACGCGCGCCGAGCCGACCTCGAGGCCGTCCCGGTTCAGGAACGCCGCGAAGTCGCCCATGACCCAGTTGGCGGCGAGCTTGGCGCTCGCGCCGCCGCCGCCGACCTCGCGCACCGCGGTCTCGTAGTAGTCGGCGAGCTCGCGGCTCGCGGTCAGCACGCCCGCGTCGTAGGCCGAGAGTCCGTAGTGCAGCATGAATCGCGCCGCCTTCTCGTCCGGCAGCTCCGGGAGCGTCGCCCGCACCGCGTCGATGAGCGCGGCGTCGATCGCGAGCGGCAAGAGGTCCGGGTCCGGGAAGTAGCGGTAGTCGTTGGCCTCCTCCTTGGAGCGCATCGAGCGCGTCTCGTCCTTCGCCGAGTCGTAGAGCCGCGTCTCCTGGACGATCGAGCCGCCGCCCTCGAGCACGTCGATCTGGCGCTCGACCTCGTAGTTGATCGCCTTCTCGACGAAGCGGAACGAGTTGACGTTCTTGATCTCGCAGCGCGTGCCGAACTCGGTCTTGCCGAGGCGGCGCACGGAGACGTTGGCGTCGCAGCGGAACGAGCCTTCCTGCATGTTGCCGTCGCAGATCTCGAGGTAGCGCACCAGCGTGTGCACCTTCTTCAGGTACGCGATCGCCTCCTTCGCCGAGCGCAGGTCCGGCTCCGAGACGATCTCGAGGAGCGGCGTGCCGGCGCGGTTGAGGTCGATGCCGCTCGAGTTCGCGAGGCCCTCGTGCAGCGACTTGCCGGCGTCCTCCTCGAGGTGCGCGCGCGTGATGCCGATCGTCTTCTTGGTGCCGTCGTCGAGCAGGATCTCGATCGAGCCGTCCTCGACGACCGGACGCTCGTACTGGCTGATCTGGTAGCCCTTCGGCAGGTCGGGATAGAAGTAGTTCTTGCGCGCGAAGATCGAGCGCGGCGCGATCGTCGCCCCGGTCGCGAGGCCGAACTTGACCGCCATCCGCACCGCCTCGCGGTTCAGCACCGGAAGCGTGCCCGGGTAGCCGAGGTCGACGAGGCTCGCCTGGGTGTTCGGCGCCGCGCCGTAGGCGGTGGCGGAGCCCGAGAAGATCTTGGATTTGGTCGCGAGCTGGGCGTGGATCTCGAGGCCGATGACGACCTCCCAGCCTGCGCGAACGCCAGCCTCGCTCATCGCAGCCACCTCAGGCGTAGGCCGCCGGCACGCGGCGGTGAAAGTCGGTCTCGCGCTGGTAGGCGTGTGCCGCCGTCAGGAGCCGCGCCTCGCCGAAGTGCGGGCCGATCAGCTGCAGGCCGACCGGCAGGCCGCCGACGAAGCCGCACGGCACCGACATCGCCGGGAGCCCCGCGAGGTTGGCGCCGATCGTGTAGATGTCGTTCAGGTACATCGTGATCGGATCGTCGACCTTGGCGCCGATGGCGAAAGCCGGCGTCGGCGACGTGGGGCCCGCGAGCAGGTCGACCTCGGCGAATGCGCGGCGAAAGTCGGCGGTGATCAGGCTGCGCACCTTCTGCGCCTTCAGGTAGTACGCGTCGTAGTAGCCCGCCGACAGCACGTAGGTGCCGGTCATGATGCGACGCTTGACCTCGGCGCCGAAGCCCTCGCCGCGCGAGCGCTTGTAGAGGTCCATCAGGTCGCGCGGCCGCTCGCAGCGGTGGCCGAAGCGCACGCCGTCGAAACGCGACAGGTTCGAGGAGCACTCGGCCGGCGCGACGACGTAGTACGTCGGCACCGACAGCGGCAGGTTCGGGCAGCTCACCGCGACGATCTCGGCGCCGAGCGCACGCAGCTGCGCGATGCCGGCCTCCACCAGCGCGCCGGTCGCGCTGTCGAGGCCCGCGGAGAAGAATTCCTTGAGCACGCCGATCCTGAGGCCCTTCAGCGGCGCGCCGAGCGCGGCGACGTAGTCCGGCACCGGCGCGTCGACCGAGGTCGAGTCGCGCTCGTCGAATCCGGCCATCGCCGCGAACAGCAGCGCGCAATCCTCGGCCGACGGCGCGAGGATGCCCGCCTGGTCGAGGCTCGAGGCGAAGGCGATCATCCCGTAGCGCGACACGCGACCGTAGGTCGGCTTCAGCCCCGAGATGCCGACGAGCGCCGCGGGCTGGCGGATCGAGCCGCCGGTGTCGGTGCCGGTCGCGACCGGCGCAAGGCGCGCCGCAACCGCAGCCGCCGAGCCGCCCGAGGAGCCGCCCGGCACCTTGCTGCGGTCCCAGGGATTGCGGACCGGCCCGTAGTAGCTCGTCTCGTTCGACGAGCCCATCGCGAACTCGTCCATGTTGGTCTTGCCGAGCATCACGGTGCCGGCGGCGCTGAGGCGCTCGACGACGGTCGCGTCGTACGGCGCGACGAAGTTGTCGAGCATCTTCGAGCCGCAGCTCGTCTTGATGCCGTCGGTGCAGAAGATGTCCTTGTGCGCGAGCGGGATGCCGGTCAGGGGCCCCGCCTTGCCGGCGGCGCGCGCCGCGTCGGCGCGCGCGGCGTCGGCGAGCGCGCGCTCGGGCGTCACGGTGACGAAGGCGTTGAGCGCGCCGTTCTCCTTGTCGATGCGCGCGAGGAAATGGCGGGCGAGCTCGACCGCGGAGAATTCCCCGGACTTGAGCCCGGCCGCGAGCTCGGCGACCGAGCGCAGATGGATGCTCACTCGATCACCTTCGGCACCACGTAGAGCGCGGCGCTCACGAGCGGCGCGTTCGCCTGGTACTTCAGGTGCGCATCGCGCTCGCTGACCTCGTCCGCGCGCAGCCGTTGCACCTCGCCCTCGAGCGGGTGCGCCATCGGCTCCACGCTCGCGGTCTGCGCGGCGTTCAGCTGCTCGACGAAGGAGAGGATTTTCGAGAGGCTGTCGACGTAGACCGGCAGCTCGCCCTCGGTGATCTCAAGACGCGCGAGGTGGGCGATTCCCTCGACGTCCCTGCGGGTCAGACTCATGGTTCAATGGGGGGCGTGCGCTGCAAAATTTCCTTATCAATCATACACGTCGCCTTGTGAATTGTCGTCCTCGTTGATAAATTAACCGAATTGCCGATACAGGTTATGTCGGCCCGTCCGGGTCCCACCGCCCTCACCATCCGCTCACCGATCGAGTACCCATGTTCAAGAGCCTGCGCGGCTATTTTTCCAACGACGTCTCCATCGACCTCGGCACCGCCAACACGCTGATTTACGTCCGCGGCAAGGGCATCGTGCTCAACGAGCCCTCGGTCGTCGCGGTCCGCGACGAGCCGTCCCGCGGCGGCAAGACCATCGTCGCGGTCGGCGCCGAGGCCAAGAACATGCTCGGCCGCACACCGGGCCACATCACCGCGGTGCGACCGATGAAGGATGGCGTGATCGCCGACTTCACCTACACCGAGAAGATGCTGCAGTACTTCATCAACAAGGTGCATGGCAACCGCTTCCTGCGGCCGAGTCCGCGCGTGCTCGTCTGCGTGCCCTACGGCTCGACGCAGGTGGAGCGCCGCGCAATCAAGGAGTCGGCCGAGGGCGCCGGCGCCCGCAGCGTGTTCCTGATCGACGAGCCGATGGCGGCCGCGGTCGGGGCCGGGCTCCCGGTGCAGGAGCCGCGCGGCTCGATGGTCCTCGACATCGGCGGCGGCACCTCGGAGGTCGCGGTGATCTCGCTGAACGGCATCGTCTACGCCGCCTCGGCGCGCATCGGCGGCGATCGCTTCGACGACGCGATCGTCAACTACGTGCGCCGCAACTACGGCATCCTGATCGGCGAGGCGACCGCGGAGCGCGTCAAGATCGAGATCGGCTCGGCCTACCCGGGGCAGCAGGTGCGCGAGATGTCGGTCAAGGGCCGCAACCTCTCCGAGGGCGTGCCGCGCAGCTTCACCCTGAACTCCAACGAGATCCTCGAGGCACTGCAGGAGCCGCTGCAGGGCATCGTCGGCGCGGTCAAGCAGGCGCTCGAGCAGACGCCGCCCGAGCTCGGCGCCGACGTCGCCGAGCGCGGCATCGTGCTCACGGGCGGCGGAGCGCTGCTGAAGGACATCGACAAGCTGCTGATGGAAGAGACCGGCCTGCCGGTCATCGTCTCCGAGGATCCGCTGACCTGCGTCGCCCGCGGCGGCGGGCGGATCCTGGAGCTCTCCGAAGAGCATCCGGGCGCCTTCGGCCTGCAGTGATGCCGTGAGCGGAGGCCCCGGTTGCCGGCCCTGAGAGAGCCCGGTGCCCGCTACGCTCCGCCGCGCGTCTCGACGCTCGGCCTGCGGGCCCTGGTGCTGGTCGCCTGCGCCGTCGGTCTGATGGTCGCCGACCACCGCCAGCAGGGCCTGACGCGGGTCCGCGCCGGGCTCTCGGCCGCGGTGTGGCCGCTGCAGATGCTGGTGCACTCGCCGGTGGCCGCGTGGGACTGGGCGCGCGACACGCTGCGCACCCGGAACGAGCTGCTGAGCGATAACGCGGCGCTCAAGGACGCGGCGCGCGAGAACGACCTCAAGCTGCTGCGGCTCGAGGCCATCGAGCAGGAGAACCAGCGGCTGCGCGCGCTCGTCAACGCCGCGCCCCGCGACGCCGAGCGCGTGCAGGCGGCGGTGGTGATGCGCGTCGACCTGGACCCGCTGCGCCACCGCGTGCTGATCGACCGCGGCTTGCGCGATGGCGTCACCCGCGGCCAGCCGATCATCGACGCGCACGGCGTGTTCGGCCAGACGATCAACGTGGGTCCCATGGCGGCCGAAGTGATCCTGCTGTCGGATCCGACGCACGCGGTGCCGGTGCAGGTCGAGCGCAATGGCCTCAGGACCATCGCGGTCGGGACCGGCGATGCCGAGCGGCTCACGCTGCCGTACCTGCCGCGCAACGCCGACGTGCAGGTCGACGACCAGCTGGTCTCCTCCGGGCTCGGCGGCGTGTTCCCGGCCGGCCTGCCGGTCGCGCGCGTCGTCGAGGTCAAGCGCGACCCGAGCCAGCCGCTCGCGATCGTCACCGCCCGGCCCGCGGCCTCGCTCGATCGCGACCGCGAGGTGCTGGTGCTGTGGGTCAAGCCGCGCGTCGCGCTGCCTGCAGCCGAGCCGCCGACGCCGGCGCCGGCGGCCCGCGAGACGCGCGCCAAGCCGCGTCCGGCCGCCAAGCCGTGAGAGACGATTCCGGAAGCCCGCGCCTGACGCTGCTGGCGTTCGCGCTGGCGGCGCTCGTGCTGTCGGCGGTCCCGCTGCCGCACGTGCTCGACCTGCTGCGGCCCGACTTCCTGCTGCTGACGATCGTGTGGTTCGCGCTGATGATGCCGCGCACCGCCGGGCTCGCCTTCGCCTGGGCCGCGGGACTGGCGCTCGATGCCTTCCACGGCGTCGCGCTCGGCGAGAACGCGCTCGCGTTCGTGGTCATCGCCTACCTCGTGCACCGCTTCCACCTGCGCATGCGGATGTTCCCGCTGTCGCAGCAGACGCTGGTGGTCGCGGGGCTGCTGCTGATCGACCAGATCCTGTTGTGGGCCATCGACGGCTTCACCGGCCATCCGGTCAACGACTGGGTGCGCTGGCTGCCGGTCGCGACCGGCACGGCGCTGTGGCCGCTGCTGACCGGCGTCCTCGGCCGCGCGACCGTGAGGCGCTGAGCCATGCCGCGCTCGGTCCGCATCAAGGATCACTGGTCGGAGCAGCGGCTGTTCTTCGGCCGCATGCTGGTCGGCGCGATCGCCGCGGCGCTGCTGCTGCTCGTCGTCGCCGGGCGGCTGTTCCTGCTGCAGGTGATCCGGCACGACTACTACGTCGACCTCTCGCAGGGCAACCGCGTGCGCCTCGAGCCGTTGCCGCCCGACCGCGGCCTGATGTACGACCGGCACGGCGTCGTGATCGCCGAGAACACGCCCGCCTACACGCTCGAGCTGACGCCGGAGCAGGTTGCGGACGTCCCCGATACGCTCAAGCGCCTCGCGACGCTCGGACTGATCGAGTCCGAGCAGGTCCCGGCGCTCGAGCGGCTGATCCGCTCGGGCCGCAAGTTCGAGGCGGTGCCGCTGCGCCTGTCGCTGTCGGACGCCGACATCGCGACCTTCGCGGTGCGGCAGTTCGAGTTCCCGGGCGTCGAGATCCAGACGCGGCTCGCGCGCTGGTACCCGTACGGTGAGGCCGGCGTGCACGCGCTCGGCTACGTCGCGGCGATCTCCGAGGAGGACGTCAAGCGCATCGACCGCGACCAGTACGCCGGCTCCTCGGTGATCGGCAAGATCGGGCTCGAGGGCACCTACGAGCAGGAGCTGCACGGCACCGCGGGCTTTCGCCAGGTGCTCGTCAACGCGCAGGGCCGGCGCGTCGACCGGCTCGGCGGCGGCACCGTGACGCTCGAGACGCGCTCGCCGCGCGCCGGCAACGACCTGTTCCTCGGCCTCGACATCCGCGTGCAGAAGGTCGCCGAGGAGGCGCTCGCCGGGCGCCGCGGCGCGGTGGTCGCGATCGAGCCGGACACGGGTGACGTGGTCGCGCTCGTCTCGATGCCGACCTTCGACCCGAACAAGTTCACGCGCGGCATCTCGGCGCACGAGTACACGACGCTGCGCGACGACATCGACCGGCCGCTCTTCGACCGCGCGCTGCGCGGCACCTATCCGCCGGGCTCGACCGTCAAGCCGCTGATGGCGCTCGCGGGGCTCGAGTACGGCGCAATCGACCCGAACGCCTCGCGTTACTGCAAGGGCTACTACACGCTGCCGGGCTCGAGCCGCCCGTACCACGACTGGAAGAAGGAAGGCCACGGCATGGTCGACATGCGCAAGGCCATCGCGACGTCCTGCGACGTGTACTTCTACGGCCTGGCCGAGACGCTCGGCATCGAGCGGGTCCACGACGCGCTCTCGAAGCTCGGCCTCGGCCAGCTGACCGGCATCGACGTCGGCGGCGAGTTGCCCGGCCTCGTGCCCTCCCCGGAGTGGAAGCAGCAAAAGTACAAGCAGGCGTGGTTCCCGGGCGACACGATCATCGTCGGCATCGGCCAGGGCTACCTGCTCGTGACGCCGCTGCAGCTCGCGCACGCCGCCGCGATCGTCGCCGGCCACGGCCGGAACTTCCGGCCGCGGCTCGTGACCGCGGTGCGCGACGCGGCGACCGGCGCGATCCGGAAGCTCGCGCCGGTCGCGGAGCCGCCGATCGAGCTCAAGGACCCGCACGAGTGGGACGTCGTCGTCGACGGCATGGAGCGCGTCACCGAGGCCGGCGGGACCGCGAGCGCGATGGCGCGCGGCGCGAGCTACAAGATCGCCGCCAAGACCGGCACTGCGCAGGTCTTCAGTCTCGGGCAGAACGAGAAATACATCGCGAGCCAGGTCGCCGAGCGGCTGCGCGACCATGCGCTGTTCATCGCCTTCGCTCCGGCCGACGCGCCGAAGCTCGCGGTCGCGGTGCTCGTCGAGAACGGCGGTCACGGCGGCAGCGCCGCGGCGCCGGTCGCGCGCCGGGTGTTCGACGCGTTCCTGCTCGGCAAGTACGACGCCCCGCCGGCGACGCCCGAGAAGGCCAACTGAGCATGCTGTACGAGGAAGGCGAGCTGTCGACGACGCGGCGCACGCTGACGGCCTCGGCGGTGCTGCTCAGGCGCCTGCACCTCGACGGCCCGCTGCTCGCGGCGCTGGCCGCGGTCGCCGCGTTCGGGCTGTTCGTGCTCTACAGCGCGACCGGCGAGAACTTTGCGCAGTGGCTGCGCCAGGTCGAGTACCTGGTGCTCGCGCTCGGCGCGCTGGTCGCGCTCGCGCAGGTGCCGCCGGCGTGGCTGAGGCGCGTCTCGCCGCTCCTCTACGCGCTCGGCATCGCGCTGCTGGTCGTCGTCGCGGTGCACGGGACGGTCGGCAAGGGCGCGCAGCGCTGGCTGACCGTCGGCCCGGTGCGCTTCCAGCCCTCCGAGATCATGAAGCTCGCGGTGCCGATGATGTGCGCCTGGTACCTGCACGAGCGGCCGCTGCCGCCGTCGCTGCGCGACATCGTCGTGCTGCTCGGCATCATCGTCGTGCCGGCGGCGCTGATCGCCAGGCAGCCCGACCTCGGCACCGCGCTGCTGGTCGCCTCGGCGGGGCTCCTGGTGCTGTTCCTCGCCGGGCTCTCGATCTTCGTGATCGTCGCCGGCGTCGCCGCGCTCGGCGCCGCGGTCCCGGTCGCCTGGCACTTCATGCACGACTACCAGCGCCAGCGCGTGCTGATGTTCCTCGACCCCGCCCAGGACCCGCTCGGCGCCGGCTACCACAGCATCCAGTCGCAGATCGCGATCGGCTCGGGCGGGGTGTTCGGCAAGGGCTGGATGAACGGCAGCCAGGCGCAGCTCGAGTTCCTGCCGGAGCGCTCGACCGACTTCATCTTCGCGGTGATCGGCGAGGAGCTCGGGCTGCTCGGGCAGCTGGTGCTGATCGCGCTCTACCTGACCGTCGTCGGGCGCGCGCTCTACCTCGCCTCGGAGGCGCAGGACACTTACGGCCGGCTCGTGTGCGGGAGCTTCGCGCTGACCTTCTTCGTCTACGCCTTCGTCAACAGCGGCATGGTCAGCGGCATCCTGCCGGTGGTCGGCGTGCCGCTGCCGCTCGTCAGCTACGGCGGCACGGCGCTCGTGACGCTGCTCGCGAGCTTCGGCGTGCTGATGTCGCTCAACCGGCATCGCAAGCTGGTGGGAGCCTAGGTGCGGTCCGCGGCGCTCGCGCTGCTCGCCGGCCTCGGCGGCTGCGTCGCCCTCGCGCCGCGCGCCGCCGTCGCGCTCGATGTCGAGCGCCCGGAGGTCAGGTCCTTCATCGACGACGTGTCGGCGCGCAATCACCTCGACCACGCGTGGGTTGCGCGGATCGTCGGCGCCGCCGAGAGCAAGTCCTCGGTGATCGACGCGATGACGCGCCCGGCCGAGAAGGTCAAGCCGTGGTTCGAATACCGCGCGATCTTCCTCACCGACAAGCGCATCCGCGAGGGGCGCGAGTTCCTCGCCGAGCATCGCGCGCTGCTCGAGTCGGTCGCCGAGCGCACCGGCGTGCCGGGCGAGATCATCGCCGCGATCGTCGGCATCGAGACCTCGTACGGCCGCCTGACCGGGCACTACCGGGTGCTCGATGCACTCGCCACGCTCGCCTTCGGCTACCCGGCGCGCGCCGCGTACTTTCGCGGCGAGCTCGAGCAGTTCCTGCTGCTGTCGCGTGAGGCGGGCTTCGACCCGCTGACCGCGACCGGCTCCTACGCCGGCGCGATGGGCGCGCCGCAGTTCATGCCGCGCAGCTACCGCGCCTACGCCCGGGACGGCGACCGCGACGGACGCATCGACCTGTGGAACGACTGGCCTGACATCTTCGAGAGCGTCGCGCACTACTTTGCCGCCAGCGGCTGGCACCGCGGCGAGCCGGTGTGCGCCCCGGCGACGCTCTGGTACCCCGACGTCGAGGGCCTGCCGGCCAACCGGCTCGATGTCGCCGACACCATCGGCACGCTGCGCGCGCGGGGCGTGGAGTTCGACAGCCCGCTGCCCGACGACGCCCCGGCGATGTTCATCGCGCTGCGCGAGGCGGACGCGCCTTCCTACCGGGTCGGCTTCCACAACTTCTGGGTCATCACGCGCTACAACCGCAGCACGATGTACGCCCTCGCAACCGTCGAGCTCGCCGCGGCGATCGCGAGCCCGGCGCCCGACGCCGAGGCGGCGCCTGCGCCGCCGGGCGCAACGCTCCGATGAGCCGCCGGCTCGCCGCGGCGGCGCTCGCCGCGCTCGTGCTCGCGGGCTGTGGCACGCCGCCGCGTCCGGTCGCGGCCCCGCCGCCGCCGGAGCGCGTCGTGGTCGCGGCGCCGCGGCCGAGCGATGCCGCGATCCTCGCGCTGCCGGATGCGGTGCCGAGTGCGGAGCCGCGCGCCGCGCTCGGCAACCCGCCGTTCTACGAGGTCTACGGCCAGCGCTACACGGTGCTCGAGTCGAGCCACGACTATCTCGAGCGCGGCGTCGCCTCCTGGTACGGCCCTGACTTTCACGGCGTGCGCACCTCGACCGGCGAGCCCTACGACATGTACGCGATGACCGCCGCGCACAGGACGCTGCCGCTGCCGGCCTACGCGCGCGTGACCAACCTCAGGAACGGCCGCTCGGTGATCGTCAGGATCAACGACCGCGGCCCCTTCAAGGCCAACCGGATCATCGACCTCTCCTACGCCGCGGCGCTCAAGCTCGACATGGTCCGCGACGGCACGACGCTCGTCGAGGTGCGCGCGCTCGAGCCGGGCGGCGTGCCGCCGCCCGCGCCGCCGCCGGCGCAGCTGTACGCCCAGGCCGGCGCCTTCGCGGTCGCCGACAACGCCGAGCGCCTGCGCGACCGGCTCGCCGCGGCGGGCGTCGGCCCGCTGATCCTGCGCAGCGACTCGCAGGGTGGCCGCACGCTCTATCGCCTCAGGATCGGCCCGATCGAGTCGGTCGATGCCTACGATGCGCTCGTCGGCCGGCTGCGGGCGCTCGGCGTGTCCTCGGTAGTGCTGGCGCCGAACTGAAGGCGCGGCGGCGCGCCAGCGGCTAAAATTCCTCTTCCGCCCCCCTGACCCCGAGGCCCCGTCGCACGATGACCCGCTCCCGCTGCCTGGTGCTTGCGCTTCTCGCCTTCGTACTCGGCAGCGCGGTCGACGCCGCACCGCTGCCGCCGCCGCCACAGCTTGCGGCCAAGGGCTGGGTGCTCCTGGATGCGACGAGCGGCCGGGTCATCGCCGGCCAGAAGGAGAACGAGCGCCTGGACCCCGCGAGCCTGACCAAGCTGATGACCTCGTACGCGGTGTTCCACGCGCTCAAGGAAGGCAAGCTCAAGCTCGAACAGGAGGTGCCGGTCTCGGAACACGCCTAGCGAGTGGGCGGGGCGACGTCGGACGGCTCGACCTCGTACCTGCCGATCCACAGCCGCGTCCGGGTCATCGACGCGATCCAGGGCATGATCGTGCAGTCGGGGAACGACGCGACGATCGTGCTCGCCGAGGCGATCGGCGGCAGCGAGCAGACGTTCGTCACGATGATGAACCAGTACGCCCAGCAGCTCGGACTCGCCGGCACGCACTTCATGAACAGCGCCGGGCTTCCGGACCCGCAGCACTACACTACGGCGCGCGACATCGCGATGCTGGGCGCGGCGCTGGTCCGCGAGTTCCCCGAGTACTACAAGTGGTTCTCGCAGCGCGAGTTCACCTACAACAAGATCCGGCAGTTCAACCGCAACGGGCTGCTCGACCGCGACCCGAGCGTCGACGGCATCAAGACCGGGCACACCGACGCCGCCGGCTTCTGCCTTGCGAGCTCGGCGCAGCGCGACGGCATGCGCCTCGTCGCCGTCGTCATGGGCGCCGCGAGCGCGAAGGCCCGCGAGGACGCGAGCGAGACGCTGCTCGGCTACGGCTTCAACTTCTTCGAGACCAAGCGGCTCTACGCCGTCGCGCAGCGCGTCGGGCAGGCGCACGTTTACAAGGTCGGCGATCCGGTCCCGGTGGTCGTGCACGGCGCCGTGTACTCGACGGCGCCGCGCGGCGACCTCGCGAACGCCAAGGCCGAGCTGCTGCTGAACCCGAAGCTGGTCGCGCCGCTCGCCGCCGCGACGCCGGTCGGGCACCTGAAGGTCACGCTCGGCGACGCGCTCCTCGCCGACGTGCCCGTCTACCCCGCGGCGGCCGTCGAGCCCGGCAACCTGTTCCGCCGGCTGATCGACACCGTGCGGCTGTGGTTCAGCTGATGGCCGCGCCGCTCCCCGTCTGCTGGCTGAACGGCGTCTTCGGACCGCTCTCCGAGGCGCGCATCTCGCCGCTCGACCGCGGTTTCCTGTTCGCCGACGCCGTCTACGAGGTGCTGCCGGTGTACGCCGGCCGGCCGTTCCTGTTCGTCGAGCACATGGCGCGTCTCGAGCGCAGCCTCGCGGCGATCCGGATGCGCATGCCGATGCCGCTGCCCGCGTTCGCGGCGCTGCTCGAGGACCTGGTGGCGCGCAACGGCGGCGGCGACATGTACCTCTACGTGCACGTCAGCCGCGGCGCCGAGGAAGGGCGCAACCACGCGCTGAACCCCGCGCTGGCCCCGACGGTGTTCATGATGGCCGCGCCGCTCCCGCCGCTCGACCCGGCGGCGCGCGCCGGCGGCGTCAGCGCGGTGACGACCCCGGATGAGCGCTGGAAGCGCTGCGACATCAAGAGCACGGCGCTGCTCGCGAACGTGCTCGCCAAGAGCGTCGCCGCCGATGCGGGCGCAACCGAGGCGATCCTGCTCGCAGACGGGTGGCTGCGCGAGGGATCGTCGAGCTCGGTGATGGTGGTGCGCGGCGGCACGCTGATGGCGCCGCCGTACGGGCCGGAGCTGCTGCCGGGCACGACCCGCGAACTTTCGGTCAAGCTGTGCGCGCGCGCCGGCATCCCGGTACGGATCGCACCGGTCAGCGAGGGCGAGTTGCGCTCGGCCGACGAGATACTGCTCGGCTTCGCGACGCGCGGCATCCTCGCGGTCACGCGCCTCGACGGCGCGCCGGTCGGCAGCGGCAGGCCGGGGCCCGTCGCGCTCCAGCTGCAGCAGCTCTTCGCCACCTACCGCAGCGAGCTCGCCGGCACGCCGCTGCTGCCGGCCTGAGGAAGCGGTGGACGCCTCGCCGCTCGAGTTTCCGTGCGACTACCCGGTCAAGGTCATGGGCAAGCGCACGCCCGAGTTCCGGCAGGCGATGCTCGACGCGCTCGGCGACGAGGCGGGCGTCGTGCACAACATCGCCGAGCGCCCGAGCCGCGACGGCACGTACCTGTCGCTGACCTTCACGCTGAAGGTCGATAACCGCGAGCAGCTCGATCGGATCTACCGGCGGCTGCACGCCACCGGACTCGTGCTGTACGCGCTCTGAGCGCGGCCTTCAGCCGGCGACGCGACTGGCGGCGCCACCCTCGTCCCAGCGCACCTCGCCCGGGAGCCGCAGCGTCCGCCACAGGTGCGGGACGAGTCGCTGCGCGGCGGACTCCGGCTCGAGCTTCACGCCGAGCCCCTTCAGGTCCACGACGCCGAGGTTGGCGAAGCCGCACGGGTTGATGCCCGCGAAGGGCGCGAGGTTCATCGCGACGTTCAGCGCGAGCCCGTGGTAGGAAGACGCGCGGCGGATGCGCAGGCCGATGCTCGCGAGCTTGCGCCCCTCGACGTACACGCCCGGCGCATCGCGCCGCGCCACCGCCGCGATGCCGAACTCCGCCGCGAACGCGATCAACGCGCCCTCGAGCGCCGTCACGAGGTCGCGCACGCCGAGCGCGCGGCGCCTGAGGTCGACGAGCGGATAGACGACGAGCTGTCCAGGCCCGTGATAGGTCACCTGGCCGCCGCGGTCGATGCGGATCACCGGGATCTCGCCCGCCGACAGCACGTGCGACGGATCGCCGTTCATGCCGAGCGTGTAGACGGGCGGATGCTCCAGGCACCAGAGCTCGTCGGGCGTCTCGGCGCCGCGCCGGTCGGTGAAGCGCTGCATCGCGCGCCACGTCGGGATGTAGTCGGCGCGCCCGAGCCAGCGGGCGATGGCACTCATGTCAGTCCGGCGTTGTTGCGCTCGAGGGCGCGCTCCGCACGGTAGCTCGAGCGCACCATGGGGCCGGCCACGCACTCGAGGAAGCCGAGCGCGAGCGCCCGGGCGCGCAGCACCTGGAACTCCTCCGGCGTCACGTAGCGCGCGACCGGCAGGTGGTTCGGCGTCGGCCGCAGGTACTGGCCGAGCGTGATGATGTCGACGCCGGCACCGCGCAGGTCGCCGAGGCACTCCTCGATCTCCGGACCGGTCTCGCCGAGCCCGAGCATCAGGCTCGACTTCGTCAGCACCGAGGCGCGGCGCCGCTTGGCCTCGGCGAGCACCCCGAGCGTCTGCTCGTAGCCGGCGCGCGGGTCGCGGACCGGGTGCGTGAGCCGCCGCACGGTCTCGATGTTCTGCGCGAACACCTCGATGCCGCTGTCGACGACGACGTGCACTGCGGCCGCGCTCCCCTGGAAGTCCGGCGTCAGCGCCTCGACCGCGGTCGCCGGCCGGCGCGACTTGATTGCCGCGACGCAGGCCGCGTAGTGCGCGGCACCGCCGTCCGCAAGGTCGTCGCGGTCGACCGAGGTCAGGACGACATAATGCAGGTCCATCAGCTCGACGGTGCGCGCGACGTTGGCCGGCTCCTCGGCGTCGAGCCAGCCGTGCGGATTGCCGGTGTCGACCGAGCAGAACCGGCAGGCGCGCGTGCACACCGCGCCCATCAGCATGATCGTGGCCGTGCCCGCGTTCCAGCACTCGCCGATGTTCGGGCACTTCGCTTCCTCGCAGACCGTCGCGAGCCGGTGCTCGCGCACGACGCCGCGCACCGCCTCGAAGCGCGCACCCGACGGCATCTTCGCCCTGAGCCACGCGGGCTTGCGGCCGACGACGAGCGGCTCGGCGGCGGCGGCGGCCTTGATGCCGTCGCGGATCGCCGTGAAGCCCTGCGGCGTCACGTACTTCTCGCCGCTCCTGGCCGTGACCAGCGGGATGCCCTTGAACTGCGCCACCGAACCGAACCTCGTCGAACGACAGTGCTGCATTCTACTTCAGCGACGCCGCGAGCGCCGCGAGGCGCTCGGGCGTGCCGACGTCGGCCCAGCGGCCGCGAAAGAGCTCCGCGCCTACGAGTCCGGCATGCGCCGCGCGGTCGAGCACCGGCTTCAGTGCGCGCCGCCCCGGCGAAAGCCCGGCGAACAGCGCCGGGCAGTAGCTTGCGATGCCACTGAAGGTGTAGCGACGAGGCCCGTCGAGGCGCAGCTCGCCGCACTCGAGGCCGAAGTCGCCGCGCGGGTGCTGCGGCGGGTTCGGCACCAGCACGAGCTGCGCGAGCCGGCCGGGCGCGGGCGCCGCCGGCGGCAGCGGCATCTCGGTGTAGACGTCGGCATTGATGACCGCGAACGGCTCCGCAGCGAAGAACGCGAGCGCGTTGCGGATCCCGCCGGCGGTCTCGAGGGGCTCGGGGCCTTCGTCGAACCAGGCGATGCGCAGGCCCAAGCCCGCACCGTCGCCGAGCGCGGCGCGCAGCTTCTCGCCGAGCCACGAGATGTTGATCGCGACCTCGGTGACGCCGCCGCGTGCGAGGCGCTCGAGGTGCCAGACGATCAGCGCCTTCCCGCCGACCTCGAGCAGCGGCTTCGGCACGGTCGCGGTCAGCGGCCGCATGCGCTCGCCGCGTCCGGCCGCAAGCAGCATCGCGCGCCTCAGCGTCATCGCCCGAGCGCCCGCTGCTGGGCCGCGGCGAAGCCCGGGACCACCGCAGCGCGCAGGAAGGCGTCGAACTCCGCAAGTTCTGCGTAGGCCGAGGTCGTCTCGAGCACGTAGTCGAGCACCGTCGGCAGGTCGCGCAGGTACGCGGACTTCCCGTCGCGATACCAGAGTCGCGCGAAGATGCCGAGCACCTTCAGGTGGCGCTGCAGCCCCATCAGGTCGAACCAGCGCACGAAGTCGGCGCCGCTGCCCGGGATCGCGATGCCCTCGGCGAGCGCGCGGCGGCGGAAGTCCTCGACCCAGCCGAGCACGCGCGGTCGCGGCCAGACGATGTAGCAGTCCTTGAACAGCGACACGAGGTCGTAGGTCAGCGCGCCGCGCAGCGCGTCCTGGAAGTCGAGGATGCCGGGGTTGCCGGCCGGCAGCACCATGAGGTTGCGCGAGTGGTAGTCGCGGTGCACGAACACCTGCGGTTGCTCGCGCGCACTCGCCGCGAGGCGCGCCGAGACCCGCCCGATCAGCGCCTGCTCGGCGGCCGCCGGGGGCGTGCCGAGGTGCCGGCCCAGCAACCACTCGGGGAAGAGCTGCAGCTCCCGGTCGAGGACCGCCGCGTCGTAGGCCGGCAGCGTCGCCGCCGCGGCGAGGCCGTGGGTCTGGATCCGCAGCAGCGCCGTGGTCGCATCGCGGTACAGCCGCTCGACGTCGGCGCCGGCGGCGAACGCGGCCAGGTAGTGCGTCGAGCCGAGGTCGGTCATCAGCAGGAACCCCTGCGCGCGGTCCTCCTCGAGGATCTGCGGGACGGTGACGCCGAGGGCGCGCAGCGCGCGCGCCACCGCGACGAACGGACCCAGGTCCTCGCGGCCGGGCGGCGCGTCCATCGCGATCAGCGTGCGCGCTCCGTGACGCACCCTGAAATAGCGGCGAAAGCTCGCGTCCGCGGAGGCCGGCGCAACGTCGACGCCGGCCAAGTCGAGATCGTGCTCGAGCCAGCGTGCCAGCAGCGCGAGGCGCGGGTCGGGTCGGGCGGTGTCTTGGCGCATGAGCGCCGGATTATAATGCGCGCGCCCGCCGCGGCCGCCGCGGCTTGTCGCCCGCTCGAGCACAAGGCCGCACGTTGCCCCCGTCCCCGCCCCGCCACGACCGCCGCACCGTCCTCGCCTCGGTCGCGGTCGCGTGGCTCGCGGCGGGCGCCGCGCGCGCCGCCGACCGCTGCCCGGCGCCCGTTGCACCCGCCGAAGCGACGCCGACGACGGCCACCACGACGCCGACTCCCGCGGCGCCTTCCGCCGCCGCCGACCAGAACAAGGTCGAGGTCACGACGCGCGGCGCCGAGGTGACGCGCGAGGGCCAGGCGCACCTGCAAGGACCCGTCGAGGTCCACCAGGGCAACCGCACGCTGATCGCCAACGATGCGAATTACGATGCGTCGACGCGCGCCTTCGACGTGAGCGGCGACGTGACCTACCGCGCACCGGACATGCGCCTGTCGGGCGAGTCGGCGACCTGGAACGCCGACGGTGGCGGGCACTTCGTGCGCGCGGAGTTCGAGCTGCCGGCACGGCCGGCACGCGGCCGCGCCGACTCGATCGAGCTTGCGCCCGACGGCAAGCTCGAACTCGCGCACGTCGAGTACACGGCCTGCCCGGCGGGCCATCAGGACTGGCTGCTGCGCGCCAAGCGCATCGACATCGACCAGGCGGCGCAGCAGGGCGTCGGCCGCAACGTCGAGCTCGACTTCAAGGGCGTGCCGATCCTGTACCTGCCGATCGTCTCGTTCCCGGTCGGCGACGCGCGCAAGTCCGGCTTCCTGTTCCCCGCGCTCGGCACCTCGAGCCAGAACGGTTTCGAGCTCGGGTTTCCCTATTACTGGAACATCGCCCCGAACTACGACGCGACGCTGACGCCGGGCTATTACTCCAAGCGCGGCGGGACGCTCGGCACGGAGTTCCGCTACCTGAGCGAGTCGTCGCGCGGCGAGTTCAAGAGCGACTGGGTACCGTCCGATGCGAGCGCCCAGCGCGACCGCAGCTACGTGCGCTTCACCGAGCGCAGCAACCTGGGCGACCGGCTGCGCTTCGACACCAACCTCGCCTACGCGAGCGACAGCAACTACTTCTCGGACTTCGGACTCGGCCCGGAAGGCACCAGCGTGACCTACCTGCAGCGCGTCGCGCGACTGACGTACCTGGACGATCACTGGCGCGCGACCGGGCTCGTCGAGCAGTTCCAGACGATCGACCAGACGGTCGCCGCCGCCGAGCGTCCGTACACGCGCGCGCCGCAGGTGCAGCTGCGCGGCCACTGGAACGAGGGCAACGGTCTCGGCTTCGAGATCGGCGCCGAGGCGGTCGACTTCGTGCGCGACACCGGCATCGAGGGCGCGCGCTACGCGATCGCGCCGATGGCGAGCCTCGCGTGGCGCGGCCCCGCCGCGTACCTCGTGCCCGCCATCGGCTACCAGGCGATCGGCTACTCGCTGCGCAACACCGCCGGCGCCGACAGCTCGCCCTCGGTCTCGGCACCGATCGCCACGGTCGACGCCGGCTTCAATCTCGAGCGCGACGCCGGCAGCCGCGTGCAGACGCTCGAGCCGCGCATCGTCTACAGCTACGTCCCCTATCGCGACCAGACGGCGCTGCCGGTATTCGACACCGGGCTACCCGACCTCAACTGGATCCAGCTTTTTCGCAGCCAGCGCTACGTCGGCGGCGACCGGATCGCGGACGCGAACCAGGTGGCGATGGGGGCGACGACGCGCCTCGTCGACACCGAGTCGGGACGCCAGTTGCTGAGCGCGACGCTAGGGCAGATCTACTACTTCACGCCGCCGAAGGTGACCCTGCCGAACGAGCCCGCGCTCTCCGGCAACACCTCCGACCTGGTCGGCCAGCTCGACGTCACCGCGTACCGCCACTGGAACGTGCAGGTCGGCGAGGAGTGGAACCCGCACGAGCGCGACTCGGCTCTGAGCGAGGTGCGCGTCCAGTACCAGCCGGCGGGCAACGAGGTCGCCAACGTCGGCTACCGGTTCCGCCGCGGACTCCTCGAGCAGGTCGAGGGCTCCTTCGCCTGGCCGGTTGCGGACGCCTGGAACCTGTACCTGCGGCACGTCTACTCGCTGCGCGATCACGCGGCGCTCGATTCCTTCGCGGGCTTCGAGTACCAGGCGTGCTGCTGGCGGCTGCGCCTCGTCGGCCGCCGCTACGTGAACAGCCAGACCGGAACCCGCGTGACCTCGGTGTCCCTGCAGCTGGAACTGAACGGGCTGTCGAGTGTCGGAGAACGGGCGGGCGCTTTCCTCGAGCGCTCGATTCGGGGATACTCCGCGACCCCCGGCGCAGCCGGGTCAGAATAGGTCATCCATGCGTCGTTTCCTGACAATTGCGCTGCTGGTCGGGCTCGGCTCGGTCGCGCACGCCCAGACCCGCGAAATCGGCGGCCGCGGCGACCTGCTCGACCGCATCGCCGTGATCGTCAACGACGGCGTCGTGCTGCAAAGTCAGATCGACGCTCAGGTCCAGGTCGTCACGCGCCGGCTGCGCGACCAGGGTACGCCGCTGCCTGCCCCGTCGGTGCTGCGCCAGCAGATCACCGAGCGCCTGGTGCTGCAGGAGATCCAGCTGCAGCGAGCGCAGAAGCTCGGACTCAGGATCAACGACGAGGCGCTCAACAACGCGCTGCGCGAGGTCGCGCAGCAGAACCACATCGAGTTCGCGCAGCTGCCGGACGCGCTCGCCGGCGAAGGCATCGTCTACGCCGAGTACCGCGAGCAGCTCCGGCGCGAGATGACGCTGTCGATGCTGCGCCAGCGCGACGTCTACTCGCACATCTACGTCAGCCCGCGCGAGATCGACCAGTTCATCGCCAAGGCCGCCGCCGACAAGACCGGCAGCGCCTCCTACGAGGTCGCGCACATCCTGCTGTCGCTGCCGGAGGCGGCCTCGCCCGGCCAGCTCGAGCAGGTCGAGAAGCGCGCGGAGGAGGTCTACGAGCGGGCCGTGAAGGGCGAGGACTTCGGCGAGCTCGCGGTCACCTACTCGCAGGCCCAGTCGGCCCTCGAGCGCGGCGTGATCGGCTGGCGCAAGGGCACGGAACTGCCGACGTTCATGGCCGAGGTCGTCGTGAAGATGAAGCCGGGCGAGGTGTCGCGTCCGGTGCGCACGCCGTCGGGCTTCCACATCATCAAGCTCAACAACGTCAAGAGCGACGACCAGCCGCTGATCGTCGCGCAGGTCCACGCGCGCCACATCCTGATGAAGCCCAACGAGCTGCAGGACGACGAGACCGTGCGCGGCCGGCTGCAGACGATCCGCGACCGGATTGCGAGCGGCGCCGAGGACTTCGGCGCGATCGCCAAGGCCGTGTCGGAGGACCCGGGCTCGGGTTCCGAGGGGGGCGATCTCGGCTGGACCAGCGCCGGCACCTTCGTGCCCGAGTTCGAGCAGATGCTCAACAAGCTCGCCGACAACGAGATCAGCCAGCCCTTCCGCACCCAGTACGGCTGGCACATCCTGCAGGTGCTCGGCCACCGCACCCAGGACATGAGCACCGAAGAGCGCAAGCGGCGGGCGTTCGAGCAGATCCGCGCCAGCAAGTTCGACGAGGAAACCGAGCTGTGGCTGCGCCGCATGCGCGATGAGGCCTTCGTCGACTACCGCAGCTGAGCGCGGCGTGACGGGCCAGGCCGCCGACGCCCGCACGATCATCGTCACCTCGGGCGAGCCGGCCGGCATCGGGCCGGACCTGTGCCTCGCCCTCGCCGAGCGCGACTGGCCGTGCCGGCTGCTGGTCGCGGCCGACCCGCGGCTGATGGCCGCGCGGCGCGCCGAGCTCGGGCTCAAGATCGACCTCGAGACCGTCGAGGTGGCCGGGCCGCACGTGCGCGGGCGCCTGCAGATCCTCGCGCACCGTGCCCCGGCCCCGGTCGTCGCCGGGCGGCTCGACCCGGCCAACGGCCACTACGTGCTCGATCTCTTGCGCAGCGCCGTCGCCGGCTGCCGCGACGGTCGCTACGCGGCGATGGTCACCGCGCCGGTCCAGAAGAGCACCATCAACGAGGCCGGCGTGCCGTTCAGCGGCCACACCGAGTTCCTCGCCGAGCTCACCGGCACGCCGCGACCGGTGATGCTGCTGGTGGCCGGCAAGCTGCGCGTCGCGCTCGCGACCACGCACCTGCCGCTGCGCGCGGTGCCGGACGCGCTGCGGCTCGACGATCTGGTCGCGACGCTCAGGGTGCTCGCCGCGGGGCTGCGCGAGCGCTTCGGACTGGTGCGCCCGCGGATCCTCGTGCTCGGCCTCAACCCGCACGCCGGCGAGTCCGGGCACCTCGGCCGCGAGGAGATCGAGGTCATCGCGCCGGCCATCGCCCGGGCTGCCGCCGAGGGCATCGTCGCGCGCGGCCCGCTGCCGGCCGACACCGCCTTCACGCCGCGCCAGCTCACCGACGCCGACGCGGTGCTCGCGATGTACCACGACCAGGGACTGCCGGTGCTGAAGTACGCGGGCTTCGGGCACGCGGTCAACGTGACGCTCGGCCTGCCGATCCTGCGGACCTCGGTCGACCACGGCACCGCGCTCGACCTCGCCGGCACCGGGCGCGCCGACCCCGGCAGCCTGATCGCGGCGCTCGAGCTCGCGCTCGGCTGCGTGCGCGCGTGACGACCGGCGCCCGCCGCGCCGCGGCGGCGCACCGGCCGCGCAAGCGCTTCGGGCAGCACTTCCTGCACGACCCGTCGGTGATCGCGCGCATCGTCGCCGCGATCGACCCGCGACCCGGCGAGCGGCTCGTCGAGATCGGCCCGGGCCTCGGCGCGCTGACGTTGCCGCTGCTCGACCGCGCCGGCCGCCTCGAGGTCGTCGAACTCGACCGCGACGTGATCCCGCAGCTGGTTGCGCGCGCCCGCGGCCACGGCGAGCTCGTGGTCCACGAGGCCAATGCGCTCGAGTTCGACTTCGCCGCGCTCGCAGGCCCGGGCCCGCCGCTGCGGCTGTGCGGCAACCTGCCGTACAACATCTCGACGCCGCTCCTCTTTCACCTGCTCGAGGCGCACGCCGCGATCGCCGACATGCACTTCATGCTGCAGAAGGAGGTCGTGGCGCGGATGGCGGCGGTGCCCTCGACGCGCGCCTACGGCCGGCTCACGGTGATGCTCGCGGTGCACTGCGCGGTCGAGCGGCTGTTCGACGTCGGTCCCGGGGCGTTCCGGCCGCCGCCGCGCGTCGAGTCCTCGGTCGTGCGCCTGCGGCCGCACCGCGAGCCGCCGTTCGCGATCGCCGATCCGGCGCGCTTCGCCGCGGTCGTCGCCGCCGCCTTCGGCCAGCGCCGCAAGACGCTGCGCAACGCGCTCGCCGCGCACGTCGCGCCGGCCGGCTTCGACGCCGCCGGCATCGACCCCGGCCGGCGCGCCGAGACGCTGACGCCGGCGGAATTCGCCCACCTCGCGGCCACGCCTTCGCCGCTATAATCGCCGCATCGACTGGGAGCTGCCCGATGAGCGCATCCTCTGCGGCCAACGGCCTGTACCGTCGCATCCTGCTGGTCGCCGACCTGAGCGACGACAGCCGGATCATCGGCGCCCGCGCCCGCGCGGTCGCCGCCGCCTGCGGTGCCGAGGTCCGGCTGCTGCACGTCGTCGAGTACGTCCCGGTCGAGCCGCTCGGCGAGACGCTGCTGCCGACCGTCGAGATCGAGGAGGAGCTCGTCAAGCGCGCCGGCGAGCGGCTGCGCGCGCTCGCCGGCGAGCTCGGGCTCGGCGCCGCCGAGTGCCGCGTCGAGGCCGGCAACATCAAGGCCGAGATCGTGCGCGTCGCGACCGAAATGCAGGCCGACCTCGTCGTGCTCGGCGGGCGCGAGCGCCACGGGCTCTCGATACTCGTGAACCTGACCGAGGACACCGTGCTGCACGCCGCGCCCTGCGACGTGCTGGCCGTGCGCATCAAGTAACCCGATGCCCGACCCCGCGCACCGCATCGTCGTCGATGTCGCGACCACCTACGTCGAGGACCAGTCCGACCCGCGCGAGCGGCGCTTCGTGTTCGCCTACACGATCACGATCCGCAACGAGGGCGAGGTCGCGGCGCGGCTGATGACGCGGCACTGGATCATCACCGATGCCAACGGCAAGGTGCAGGAAGTGCGCGGCGAGGGCGTGGTCGGCGAGCAGCCGCACCTGAAGCCCGGCCAGGGCTTCCGCTACTCGAGCGGCGCGGTGCTCGAGACGCCCGTCGGCGTCATGCAGGGCAGCTACCAGATGGTCGCCGACGACGGCGAGCGCTTCGACGCGCCGATCGCGCCGTTCTCGCTGGCGATGCCGGGCGTCGTGCACTGACGCACCGATGGCCGTTTACGCGATCGGCGACCTGCAGGGCTGCTACGACGAGTTTCGCGCGCTGCTCGACCGGCTGCGCTTCGAGCCGGCCCGCGACCGGCTGTGGCTGACGGGCGATCTCGTGAACCGCGGCCCGCAGTCGCTCGCGACGCTGCGCGCGGTGCACGCGCTCGATGCGGTCACGAGCGTCGTGCTCGGCAACCACGACCTGCACCTGCTCGCCGCGGCGCTCGATCGCAAGCGCCTGCGTCCGAGCGACACGCTCGACGAGATCCTCTCGGCCCCGGACCGCGACGAGCTGCTCGCGTGGCTCGCGAGCCGGCCGCTCGTGCACCAGGATCGCGCGCTTGGCTGGGCGATGGTCCACGCGGGGCTGCCGCCCGAGTGGGACCTCGCGACCGCGGCGGCCTGCGGGCAGGAGGTGAGCGCCGCGCTGCGCGCCGACGCTGCGGGGTTTTTCGCGGCGATGTATGGCGACCGGCCAGACCGCTGGAGCCCCGGCCTCAAGGGCGATGAGCGGCTGCGCTTCGCCGTCAACTGCCTGACGCGCCTCAGGTTCCTGGCCGCCGACGGGCGGCTGCTCCTGAAGTACAAGGGCGCGCCGGACGGGGCCCCGCCGGGCGCGCGGCCGTGGTTCCAGGTGCCGGGGAGGCGAAGCGCCGGCACGCGCATCCTGTTCGGGCACTGGTCGGCGCTCGGCTACCTCGAGTCGGACGGCGTCGTGTCGCTGGACACCGGCTGCGTGTGGGGCGGCGCGCTCACGGCGGTGCGCCTCGACGCGCTCGCGCCGCCGGTGCAACTGTCCTGCCGCGGGGCGCGCGACATCGGCGCGCCCGACGACACGGTCGCCGACTACTGAGTGCGCGCCGGTCGCGGCTTCGGCACGAGCGCCAGCGTCTCGAAGCGCAGCTTGAGGCTGCCGACCACGGTCTCGTGCGGCACGCAGTTGACGCGGTTCTCGACGCCACGCGTCGTCAGCAGCGGCAGCAGGTCCTTGGCGAACTGCGCGACGAGTTCGCAATCGCCCTCCGAGAGCCACGCCGGCCGGCCCGCGCGGAACTCGACCTTGTGCCAGGCACCGACGACGGGCTCCTCGCCCGCGGCCCCGGGCACGAGCACGTAGAAGGTCGCGTGCGCGTCGGTGATCCGCGAGGGCCCTTCAACCGGATTGCTGCACGACATGCGCACGTCGACGTCGGCGCGCGCGCCGGCGGCGCGCAGCAGCATCTTGATTTCCTCGCGCAGCCCGTCGCATGAGAAAACCGACGTCACCCCGAAGTAGTTCAGGTCGTGCTGTCGCTTCTCCCAGTGACCGGCCACCATGCCGTCGTCGCCGCGCGCGAGCGGCCCGAAGAGCATCCCGGCGGCGATCGCCGCCACGATTCGCGTTGCGCGATACCTCTGCATGACCCGCTCCTTGGGGTTGCCGCCCAACCGCTTGGACGCTGCGGCCGGACCGGGGTTCCGGCCGGCCGAGTCCGGGCGGCTATAATGGCAGTTCCGATGCGCACCACCCCGCCGTTCAACCTGCAGCAGTGGATCGAGGCGAACCGGCAGGCGCTGGCGCCGCCGGTCGGCAACCGCCAGGTGTTCCCGGCCGGCGACTTCATCATCATGGTCGTCGCAGGTCCCAACGCGCGACGCGACTTCCACGTTGACCCGGGCGCCGAGTTTTTCTACCAGCTCGAGGGCACGCTGACCCTGAGGACGATGCAGGACGGGCGGCCGGTCGACTACGCGATCGGGCCGGGGTCGGTGTTCCTGCTGCCGCCATTCGTGCCGCACTCGCCGCAGCGCCCGGCGGGCTCGATCGGCCTCGTCGTCGAGCGGCGCCGCGAGGCCGCGGAGCGCGACGGCTTTCAGTGGTACTGCGAGTCCTGCCACGCGCTGCTGCACGAGGAACAGATCGCGCTGACGAACATCGAGACCGAGCTGCAGCCGGTCTTCGACCGCTTCTACGCCGACCGCGCGCGCCGCACCTGCCGCGCCTGCGGCACCGTGCTCGAGCCGCCGACGCCGCCGCGATGAGCGAGGTCGTGCTGACGCGCGGCGGCCGGCGCTACGCGGCCGATCTGTCCGACCCGCTGTCGATCGCGATGCCGCTCGACTTCGACGGCGTGCAGCCGAACCACTTCGGCGCACCGCGCGCCCATGCACAGCCGCTGTCGGCCGATGGCTTCGTTGGCGACGTGCGCGCCGGCGGCACCGTGAACTGCGAGCAGCTCGCGCTCGTGCCCCACTGCAACGGCACGCACACCGAGTGCGTCGGGCACGTGACCACCGACCGCCTCGCAGTGCACGAGGTGCTGCGCGGCGGGCTCTCGGTGGCGCGCCTGGTCTCGGTGCGCGCGGTCCCGATCGGCGCGAGCGGCGAGCACGCGGATCCGGAGGCGACGCCCGGGGAGCCCGTGATCACGGCCGGCGCACTCGGCGAGGCGCTCGCGGCGCTGCCCGGGGACTCGGAGGCGCTGATCGTGCGGACGCTGCCGAACGACGCCGGCAAGCTCGCGCGGCGCTACGACGGTGCGGCGCCGGCACCGTACTTCACGCCCGAGGCCGCGGTCCTGCTGGTCCGTGCCGGCGTGCGCCACCTGGTCGTCGACCTGCCGTCGGTCGACCGCGCGGTGGACCGCGGCCGGCTGGTCGCGCACCGGACGTTCTGGGGCCTGCCGGCCGGCAGCCGCCGGGTCCACGACGCCGCGCGGCGCGAGGCGACGATCACCGAGCTCGCGTGGATCGCGCCGACCGTGCACGACGGCTGGTACCTGCTCGACCTGCAGCTGCCGGCGTTCATGAGCGACGCGGCGCCGAGCCGCCCGATCCTCTTTCCGCTGCGCCCGCATGACTGAGCGACCCGTGTCGGCCGAGGCCCAGGCGCTCGACCGCGACGACAGGCTCGCGGGCCTGCGCGCGCGCTTTCGCCTGCCGCTCGGGCCCGACGGGCGCACCGCGATCTACCTGTGCGGCAACTCGCTCGGGCCCTTGCCGATCGACGCCGAGGCGCGCATCCGGGACGAGCTGGAGCGCTGGGCGACGCTCGCGGTGCGCGCTCATCACGACGGCGCGCCGCCGTGGATGCACTACCACCAGCAGTTCGCCGCGCCGCTCGGCCGGCTGGTCGGCGCGTCCGAGCGCGAAGTGATCGCGATGAACACGCTGACCGTCAACCTGCACCTGCTGCTCGTCAGCTTCTACAGGCCGACGAGCGGCCGGCACCGGATCCTGATCGAGCGCGGCGCGTTCCCGTCCGACCGCTACGCGATCGTCTCGCAGCTGCGATTCCACGGCTTCGCGCCCGAGGAGGCGCTCGTCGAGGTCGGCCCGCGGGACGGCGAGGACCTGCTCAGGACCGAGGACGTCGTCGCCGCGATCGAGCGCGCCCAGGACTCGCTCGCGCTCGTGCTGCTGCCGGGCGTGCAGTACCGCACCGGCCAGGTGCTCGACCTCAGCGCGATTACGGCGGTCGCGCGGCGCCGCGGCGTCGTCATCGGCTGGGATCTCGCCCACTCGATCGGCAACGTCCCGGTCGCGCTGCACGACAGCGGCGCGGACTTCGCCGTCTGGTGCCACTACAAGTACCTGTGCGGCGGCCCGGGCGCGATCGCCGGCGCCTTCGTGCACGCGCGCCATGCGCGGGCGCCCGAGCTGCCGCGCTTCGCCGGCTGGTGGGGCCACGACGCGGCGACCCGCTTCGCGATGGGGCCGGACTTCGTGCCGATGCACGGCGCCGAAGGCTGGCAGCTGTCGAATCCCCCGGTGCTCGCGCTCGCGCCGCTCGTCGCGGCGCTCGAGGCCTTCGATTCCGCCGGCCTCGCGGCGCTGCGCGAGAAGTCGCTCCGGCAGACGGCGTTCGCGCGCCGCCTCATCGGCGAGCGCCTCGCCGGCCGGGTCGCGATCGTGACGCCACCCGGTGATGCCGAACGAGGTTGCCAGCTGTCGCTGCGGCTCGCGGACGGGGCCGACAGTGGCCGGCGGGCGTTCGCGCGCCTGACCGCGGCCGGCGTCATCGGCGACTGGCGCGAGCCCGACGTGATCCGGCTCGCCCCGGCACCGCTCTACAACACCTTCGCCGAGGTCGAGCGCGCGGTTGGCGTGCTCTCGGACGCGCTCGCGCCATGACGGCGCCCGTCGTCGTCCTCGGCGGGGGCTGCACCGGTCCGCTGCTCGCGCTGCTGCTGCGCCGGCGCGGCCACGCGGTGCGGCTCTACGAGCGACGCGCCGATGCGCGGCGCGTGCGCCTGCCGGCCGGCCGCTCGATCAACCTGGCGCTCGCGGCCCGCGGCATCGCCGCGCTCGAGCGCGCGGGGCTCATGGACGCGGTGCGCCCGCTGCTGCTGCCGATGCGTGGCCGGATGGTGCACGACCTCGGCGGCGCGTTGCGATTCCTGCCGTACGGGCAGCGGCCGCACGAGCACCTGTGGGCGGTGTCGCGCGCCGGGCTCAACCACGTGCTGGTCGATGCCGCCGAGGCGGCCGGCGTCGAGTTCTGCTTCGAGCATGCGTGCCGCGGCGCCGACTTCGAACGCGGGCAGGTCGAGATCGAGGACCTCGACGCCGGGCTGCGGTTCGAGGTGCCGATGGCGCCGGTGCTGGCCGCGGACGGGTCGGGGTCCGCGCTGCGCCAGGCGATGGTCGCCGCGGGGCTCGCGCGGGCGCGCGAGGAGACGCTCGGGCACCGCTACAAGGAGCTGACGATCCCGGCCGACCGCGACGGCCGCCACCTGCTCGGCCTCGGCGCGCTGCACGTGTGGCCGCGGGGCGGCTACATGCTGATCGCACTGCCGAACGTCGACGGCAGCTTCACGGCGACGCTGTTCCTGCCGGCCGAGGGCGCCGGCCCGAGCTTCGCGACGCTCGCCGAGCCCGACAAGGCACGCGCGCTCTTCGCGCGCGACTTCCCCGACGCGCTCGCGCTGATCCCGGACTTCGAGTCCCAGTACGCGGCGAACCCGGTCGGGCGCATGTCGACGATCTTTGCGGCGCCGTGGCGGATCGGCGGTCGGGCGCTCCTGATCGGCGACGCGGCGCACGCGATCGTGCCGTTTCACGGCCAGGGCATGAACTGCGCCTTCGAGGACTGCCGGGTGCTCGACGACCTGCTGCCGTCGACGGCGGACTGGGAGCAGCGCTTCGCGCGCTTCGACGCGTTGCGGCGCGAGGACACTGCCGCGATCGCGCGGATGGCCATCGACAACTACACCGAGATGCGCGACACGGTGCGCGACCCGCGCTTCGCGCTGCAGAAGCAGCTGTCGCTGGAGCTCGAGCGGCGCCGGCCGGACCGGTTCATTCCGCGCTACTCGATGGTGATGTTCCACTCCGAGATCCCGTACGCCGAGGCCGAGCGCCGCGGCGCGATCCAGGCCGAGCTCCTCGACGTCGCGACGCGCAGCTGTTCGCGCCTCGAGGACGTCGATCTCGTCGCGCTCGAGACCGCGATCGACCAGCGACTGACGCCGATCAGCCCGCCCGCCGTCTGAGCGTCACGAAGCTGAACGGGTACGCGTGGCGCTCGTCGGCCGCGTGCGCCTCGCGGCTCACTTCCTGCCACTCGTCGCCGGGCCACGGCGGGAGCCGCGTGTCGCCCTCGACGTCGGCATCGACCTCGGTCAAGTGGATCACGCTCGCGACCGGCAGGCACGCGCGATAGAGCTCGGCGCCGCCGATCACCATCAGCCGGTCGGCGCCCGCGGCCGCGGCGCGCGCGGCCTCGAGCGAGTGCACGATGACGGCGCCCGGCGCCGCGAAGGACGGATCGCGCGTCAGCACGATGTTCAATCGCCCGGGCAGCGGCCGCCCGATGCTCTGCCAGGTGCGCCGGCCCATCAGCACCGGGTGGCCGAGCGTCAGCCGCTTGAAGTGTGCGAGGTCGGCCGGCAGCCGCCACGGCAGGCCGTTGTCGCGGCCAATGACGCCGTTGCGCGCCGCGGCGACCACGAACTCGAGCCGCGGGCCTGTAACTGGGGTCTCGGTTGACATAATGAAACGGAAGTGTGAAGCATTCGCTGCCTGTCCGGGGCCCGCACTTTATATCCTTGGCGCTGCCTGTGACTTCCGTGCGCCCGGATGGCGCGATCACGGGACGATTGGACCTGGTGACGGACCGGCAAGCGCTGCAATGACGCAGGCGATTGCGATCCAGGCCGCCGCGGGAGTGTGTTGGCTCCCGCGGCGGCTTCTTTGCCCCGCACCCACGCAAACGGCCGGGTGCATCGCCGTCCGACCGGACGAGCGCTCAGCGCGCGACGACCAGCCGCCTCGAGGCCACGAGCGCGCCGGCAGCGACGCTGTCGACACGGCGAAGCTCGATCGGAAGATGCACGGTCTCGTGCTCACCGACGGTTGCGCCGACCTCAAGGTACGCGTGCTCATCCGCGGCACAATCGAACGTCGCTGAGCTCACAGTCAACGGTCGCCACGTGCGCGAAGCGGGCTGTGACCACGGATCCATGACCCGAACCGTGTGGGTCCCGGCTGCCGCCTCGAGCTCGAGCACCTGGTCGGCCTGCACCCAGTGATAACCCGCCAGGTCGGGCTCGCCGTCGAGCGCGATGGGAATACCCCCCGGCGGGTCTGCAAACCGGGGGCTGTGCAGCCGCCGCCCCCACCGCTCCTCCGGCCACAGCGTAACGGTGCAGCCCTCGGGACGGTGCTCCACGGCGAGCCCGGGGCGGGCGCCGCGACTCGGGACCGACACGGCGCTCCAGTCGTCCGCGAAGCCATAGCTGACGGCGCCGCTGCGCCCGACGTCAACCGAGACGCCGACCTCGTGCTCGAGGCAGAGGTCGTCGGACGTGCAGAAGCGGCCGGGCGCATCGCCCTTGCGCGCGGTCCCGAATGCCCGATCGCGAAGCGTTCCCGCTGCATCGAACTCGAGGAACAGCACGAACTGCTGCGAGTGGATCGGTCCGACGTCCCCGGCGACGATTGGCGCGAGCGGAATCGCGAACCACGTCCCGCTCTCAACCCGCCACAGGTAGATCCACAGGCGGTCCTGGGCCCGCGTCAGCGTCGGCGAGCCCAGCCGTTGCAGGACGGCGTCGCGGTCCATGGCCCCGACCTCGAGCGCATTGATCTCGCTCTCGGTGTAGCGCGGCGCCGAGGCTTTGGTCGGAACCGGAATCGGGATGCAGCCGTTCAGGACCACGACGACCGCGAGCAGGAGCAGGCGATGCAGCACGAGACACCCGCGCAATGAAGACCACTCGCATTGTCGGCGGCCGCTCGCGGCCGGGGCATCGTGGGTACTACCCGCGACCTATCGGAACCACCGAGGACCTCTCGTGCTCAACGCGAAGCCGCATCCGGCCGTCGCGGCCCGGCGGTCGCCCACGACGCGCCCGCCGCGCCCGCGATGTGCCGCATTGCGGCGAGATCGCCTAGACTCCGGCCATGATCCTGTTGCTCGACGTCGGCAACACGCGCGTCAAGTGGGCGTGGCTCGAGTATCTCGAGATCGCGCCCTCCGGCGCGGTCGCGCACGACACGACGCATCGGCGCTGGCAGGGCGAGATCGAGGCGGACGGCCACCGCCCGTCGCGGATCGTCGTCGCCAACGTCGCTGGCCCTGCGTTCGCGGCCGCGCTGACGCTGTGGTCCCGCGATCATTTTGCGGTCGAGCCGGAGTTCGTGATGACGCGCGAGCGGCTGCTCGGAGTCACGAACGGCTACCGCCGGCCCCTCGCGCTCGGCGTGGACCGCTGGCTCGGCCTGATCGCGGCCTGGCGCAGCGCGCCGCGCGCGACGCTGATCGTCAACAGCGGCACGGCGCTGACCGTCGACGCGCTCGACGCCGGCGGGCATCACCGCGGCGGGCTGATCCTGCCGGGCGTGCAGATGCTCGCGGAGCTGCGCGCCTCGCTCACGCCCGACGAGCCGATCAAGGCCGGCCACGCGCTCGAGGGCCTGCTCGCCGATCCCGTACCGTTCACGCTCGCGACGCTCGCCGACCGCGCGCTCGAGGAGCTCGCGCGCCTCGTCGGCGTCGCGCCGCGCCTGCTCGTGACCGGCGGGGACGCGGCGCTGCTGGAACCCTACCTCTCGAGCCCCGCCGAGGTCGTTCCGGAGCTCGTGCTCACCGGACTTGCGATCGTCGCGACCGGAGGGTCCGCCGATGACTGACCTGACCGCCTCGTTGCTTGAACGCATCGCCGCGCGGCGCGACGAGATCGTCGCCCTGACGCAGGAGCTGGTGCGGATCCCGACCACGAACCCGCCCGGCGACGCGTACCGCGAGTGTGCCGAGGCGATCGGCCGGCGCCTCGCGAAGCGCGGCTTCGCGGTCGAGTACGTGCGCGGCCTCGGGACGCCAGGCGACAGCGACCGCTACCCGCGCATCAACGTCATCGCGCGCCACGAAGGCGGCGGCGGCGGGCGCTGCGTGCACTTCAACGGCCACATCGACGTCGTCGAGCCCGGCCGCGGCTGGAGCGTCGAGCCCTTCGGCGCGCTGGTGCGCGACGGGCGGGTCTACGGCCGCGGCACCTGCGACATGAAGGGCGGGCTCGCCGCGGCGATCGTCGCCGTCGAGACGCTGCTCGACGCCGGCCTCCGGCTGCCGGGCGCGCTCGAGATCTCCGCTACCGTCGACGAGGAGTCGGGCGGCTACGGCGGCGTCGCCTACCTCGCCGAGAAGGGCTACTTCGCGCCGCGGCGCGTGCAGCACGTGATCATCCCCGAGCCGCTCAACGTCGACCGCGTCTGCATCGGCCACCGCGGCGTGTGGTGGGCCGAGCTCGAGACCAAGGGCAGGATCGCGCACGGCTCGATGCCGTTCCTCGGCGACTCGGCGATCCGCCACATGGGCGCGGTGCTCGAGCGCTTCGAGCACGAGCTGCTGCCGCGGCTCGCGGCGCGGCACACGGTGATGCCCGTCGTGCCGCCGGCCGCGCGCGCATCGACGCTCAACCTCAACTCGGTGCATGGTGGCCCGCCGGAGGGCTTCGACGGGCTGCCGGCCCCGTGCGTCGCGGACTCGTGCCGCATCGTCATCGACCGGCGTTTCCTCGTCGAGGAGACGCTCGAGGCCGTCAAGGGCGAGGTGCGCGCGCTGCTCGAGGGGCTCGTCGCGACGCGGCCGGGATTTCGCTACGAGCTTAAGGACCTGTTCGAGGTGCTGCCCGTCATGGCCGACCGCAACGCGCCGGTCGTGCGCGCGACGCTCGATGCCGTCCGCACCGTGCTCGGTCGCGAGGCCGAGATCGTCTGCTCACCCGGCACCTACGATCAGAAGCACATCGACCGGATCGGCAAGCTCAAGGACTGCATCGCCTACGGACCGGGCATCCTGGATCTCGCGCACCAGCCCGACGAGTACGTCGAGATCGCGCACCTGGTCGCCTCCGCCCAGGTGATGGCGGTGTCCGCGCACCGGCTGCTGACGCAGGGCGCATGAGCCGCCGCGGTCCGCGGCGGCCACGGTGGCTCCTCGCCGTCGCGCTCGCCGCGATGCTGCCGCTTGGCGCGCACGCGGCCGCCGGCGGCGCGATCACGATCGGCATCCCGCTCGAGCCGCCGAACCTCGACCCTTCCGCGACCAGCGCCGAGGCGACCCACGACGTTCTCTATGCGAACGTGTTCGAGGGGCTGACGCGGATCGCCGAGGACGGGCACGTCGTGGCCGCGCTCGCGCGCGACTGGACCGTCAGCGACGACGGCCTTCGCTATCGCTTCCGGCTGCGCGCCGGCGTGCGCTTTCACGACGGCACGCCGTTCTCGGCAGCGGACGTGCGCTTCTCGCTCGACCGGGCGCGCGCCGCCGATTCGCGCAATCCGCTCAGGGACTTGTTGCAGCCGGTCACGCGCGTCGTCGTCGAGGACGAGCTGACGCTCGCGATCGAGCTCAGGCGCCCGGTCGCGGAGCTCCTGACCTACCTCGGCTGGGGCAACCTCGTGGTGCTGAGCCCCGCGAGCGCGGCGCACGCCGCGACCGATCCGGTCGGGACCGGGCCGTTGCGCTTTCGCGAGTGGCGCAAGGGCGACGCGATCGTGCTCGTCCGCAATCCCGACTACTGGGGAGCGCCGGCGCTCCTTGATCAGGTGACGTTCCGGGTCGTGCCCGACGCGACGACCGCGCTCGCGGCGCTGCTCGCGGGCGACGTCGATGCGTTCTCGAACTTCACCTCGCCCGAGAACCTCGCGACGCTCGCGCGCGACCCGCGCTTCGCGGTCGTCGTCGGCTCGACCGAGGGCGAGACGCTGCTCGCCATCAACAACGCACGTGCGCCGTTCAACGACCTGCGCGTGCGGCGCGCGCTCGCCCATGCGATCGACCGCCAGGCGATCATCAAGGGCGCGATGTACGGCTACGGCGAGCCGATCGGCAGCCACTTCCCGCCGCACGACCCGGCCTACGTGGACCTCACCGGGCGCTACCCCTACGACCCCGGTGCGGCACGCGCGCTGCTCGCCGCGGCCGGCTACCCGCATGGCTTCGACGTGACCTTGAGGCTGCCGCCGCCCTACTACGCGCGCCGCAGCGGCGAGATCGTCGCCGCCGAGCTCGCCGCGATCGGCGTGCGCGTCAGGATCCAGAACATCGAGTGGGCGCAGTGGCTCGAGCAGGTGTTCAAGAACCGCGATTTCGACCTGACGATCGTCTCGCACACGGAGCCCATGGACTACGACATCTACGCGCGCCCGGGCTATTACTTCGGCTATTCGAACCCGCGCTACGCGGCGCGCCTCGAGGAGCTGTCGCGTACCCGCGACCCGGGCGTCCGGCGCGCGCTGCTCGGCGACCTGCAGCGGCAGCTCGCCGACGACTGCGTCAACGTGTTCCTGTTCGAGCTGCCGAAGCTCGGCGTGTGGCGAGCCGACCTGCACGGCATGTGGCACGAGGCGCCGATCCAGGGCATCGACGTCACGCGCGCCTACCTCGAGGCGCCCGCGACCGGCGCGCGCGCGCCGGTCGCATCGCGCCTGCCGACGCTGCTGCTCGCGGTCGCGACCGCACTGCTTGGCGTGCTCGCCGCCGTCGCGCTCAGGCGCCACGTCAGCGCCTACTACCTCGCCGGACGCACCGTCGCCCTGCTCGCGACGCTGCTCGCGGCGTCCCTCGTGATCTTCGTGCTGGTCGACGTGCTGCCGGGCGATCCCGCGGCATACATGATGGGACTCAACGCGAGCCCGCGCGCGATCGCGGCGCTGCGCGCCGAGTACGGCCTCGACGCGCCGGCCTGGCGCCAGTACCTCGAGTGG
>DATKOR010000075.1:0-29507 GCA_035524495.1 Steroidobacteraceae bacterium | reverse complement strand
GCGCTCGAGCGGCATGCTTCCTGTGAACACGACCGGGTCGAGCGGGAAGCTCTCGGGCCGCAGGTGCGTGTGGAAGAAATGGAACAGGAAGATGAAGCCGGTCGCGAGCAGCGCCTCGTCGCTGTGCGCGATGTAGGCGGCATTCAGCGCCCAGCCCGGCAGCACGCGCGTGAAGAACCCCGGGAACCACAGCACGAGGCCGGTGAGCCCGATGATCGCGACGCCCCAGAACACCGCGAGATAGTCGAATTTCTCCCAGTACGTCCAACGGTCGAACGCCGGCCGCGGCCCGCTGTACAGGAAGTAACGCACGTTCGCGATCAGGTCGCGCACGTCGCTCGGCTGCGGCACCATCGAGCGCGGGCCCCACAGGAAGCCGCGCTTGCGGCGCACCAGCATCTGGAACGCCACGTTGCCGACGTGGTACGCGAAGTAGCCGAAGGTGACGACGGCCGCGATCCGGTGCAGCACGCCCGCGACCTGCGGCCCGCCCCACAGCGCCATCAGCTTCGGCGCCCACGAGGCCGCCGCGAACTTGAGCGGCAGCCCGGTCGCCGCCAGCACCAGGAAGCTGACGATGATGACGACGTGCACGGCGATTTGCGCGCTCGAGAAGCGCCGCACGTAGGGCGCCGCGCGGGCGCGCGCCGCGCGGTACTCGCCGCGCACCGTGCCGACGAGGCTGCGCTGCAGCCACAAGAGGTCGTGCAGGCCGAAGAATCCGAACACGCCGAGCAAGAGCGCCGTCATGCCGACCCACACCCAGTAGAGGTACGGGTTGCGGCCGCGGTCGCTCGGCTTGGCGTGCGGGTCGAAGGTCAGGAACGCCGCGTTGACCTCACCGGCATGGCACTTGCCGCAGGTCGCGGCCAGGTGCGCCGGGTTCACGCTCGAGTTCGGGTCGGACGGCTTCAGGTTGTGGTGCGGCGTGTGGCAGTCGGCGCACATCGCAACCGCCGTGTAGCCGAGCGCGCCGGCCTTGCCGTGGAAGCTGTCGTGGAACGACTCGTAGAGCGCCGCGTGGCAGTTGCCGCAGTCGCTCGGGAAGCGCTGGCGCATCTCGGGGCTGGTCGGCGCCTTGATCGCGTGCGCCTGGTGGCAAGTGGAGCACACCGGCCCACGGGTTTCGCCCTTCTGCCACAGCGCGCCGTGCGCGCTGTCGGTCCACTCGCGCAGCACCCCGGCGTGGCACTTGCCGCAGGTCTCGGGGCTGTGAGCCGCGGCGGTCGCCGCATCCGGCGCCGCGTGTGGCCGGATCTCATGTCCGCCGCCATGGCAGTCGGTGCAGGCCGGCGCGCTGACGAGCCCGGAGGCGAACAGCGCGCGGGCGTGCTCGCTCGACAGGTAGCCCGTCATCATGCTCTTGTGGCACTGGCCGCACTGGCGCACCTGGTTGACCGGCGACACCGAGTTGTTCGGGTCGCGGCTCTTGAGCACCGCGTGCAGGCTGCCGTGACAGCCGGCGCAGTTGCCCGCGGTCGCGCCGTCCTTGCCGTGGACGCTGCCCTTGACCTTGTCGATCTCCTCCTGGTGGCAGCTGGCGCACGCGGCGAGATCCACCTTGCCGAGGTTCTCGCGCGGGTGGCGGATGCTGAGCGCGTCGGCATGGCAGTCGGTGCAACCGAGCTTGCGGTGCGCGGAGGCCGACAGCGTCGCGGCCTGGACGCTCAGCGAATGGCCGGCATCGTCCTTCAGCGTCGCGTCGTCGTGGCAGCCGAGGCACTTCGAGTCGGGGATCGGCGTCGCGTCCGCGGCCGCGCGCTCGGCCGGCAGCGTGAGCGCGAGCGCCACCAGGATTCCACCGGCGACAACGCTCAGACTGTGGCGCGTGCTGCGGCTGTCGGCGGTGGTGGCGTTCACGGGTCTACCCTCGCGATGCCCGTCGGGCGTCAGATTCGCCGCCGAGCCTAGCAATCGCGCCCGGCGCGCCGTCACTCGGTTTTCCGTAGCGCAAGGCAAAGCGCGTTGCCGCTGCGCGCCCGTCTTGCTAGCGTGCACGACCACGCCCCGGGGGAGCCCACGATGCCCGATGCCAGCTGGACGCCCGACGCCGCGGGCTTCGCCCGCCTGTTCGCGACGATCGATGCGCGGGATGCGGATGCGTTCGCGCGCTTCATCACCGAGGACGGCGAATTTCGCTTTGCGAACGCCGCGCCGCTCGTCGGCCGGGCGGCCATCCGCGAGGGCGTCGCCGGCTTCTTCGCCGCGATCGGCGGCTGCCGCCACCGGCTGCTTCGGACCTGGACCGGCCACGGGACGGCGGCCTGCGAGGGCGAGGTCACCTACACGCGCCGCGACGGATCGACGCTGACAGTGCCGTTCGCGAACGTGTTCGAGCTCGACGGCGGGCGCATCCGCTCGTACCGCATCTACATCGACAACACGCCGCTCTTCAGCGCCCCCGCCTGAACGTCCCCGGTCCGTGGCGCAGCTCCGCGAGCGGCACCAGCGCCTCGCCGAGCGCCTCGTCGTCGAGCTCGGCGTGGATCTGGTGGCGCATCTGCTCGCGAAACGCATTCACCGACTCGAAGAACGCCGACATCATCTGCAGCCACATCAGCATGCCGCGGTCGGTCAGCGACCAGCCGCGCGCGTCGGCCCGGATCGCGCCGATCAGCCGAAACGCCGTGAGCTCCGGCAGCAGCACGCGCTCGAAGCGGCGCCCGTAGCGGGCCCGCACCCAGTCACGCTCGAGCCGCAGCCCGAACAGGCGCACCAGCAGGTCGTACTGCATGCGCTCGCGCGCGCCGACGAGGCGGGCCCCGGTCACGCCGCTCTCGCCGCGCTCGATGCGCTCGACGTAACTGTTGAGCGAGAATGTCGTCGCGTAGACGGTGCCGGCGACGTAACCGAAGGCGCCGCTGCCAAGGCCGACGTAGTCGCCGCTCTCGGCGATGTACTCGTCGATGCCGCGCGCCCCGCGGCTGAAGCACCACGCCGAGGTCGCCGTGAAGGCCGGGCGCAGGCCCGTCAGGATCCGCCGGTAGAAGTCCGGCAGCCGCCGGCGCGCCGGCAGTCCCATGGTGCGCGCCATCTTGCGCTCCGCGGCCGGTGACTGCATCAGCGGGTAGAACGAGGCCTGGTTGGCCGGGCTTGCGATGACGGCCGCGACGTCATCGTCGAGCATCTCGGCCGTCTGGTGCGGCAGGTTCCACATCATGTCGACGTTCAGCGTCCGGAAGCGCCCGGCGGCCGCCGCCAGCCGGTCGAGGATCTCGGCGCGGTCGCCGTACTTCTCGAGTCGCTGCATCTCGGCCAGCAGCTTGTCGTTGAAAGTCTGCACGCCGACCGACAGCCTGCCGACGCCGGCGCCGACCAGCAGGTCGAGCACCTCGTCGCGCAGGTCCTTCGGATTGGTCTCGACCGAGATATCGCCGAGCGTCGGGTTGAGCTCGCGCACCAAATGCAGCGTCGCGACCAGCTCCTGCGGAACGACGGTCGGCGTGCCGCCGCCGACGTAGACGCCGCTGAAGCGAAAGCCGCGCTCGTGGTAATGGCGGATCTCGCGGCGCAGCGCCGCGAAGTAGCGGTGCGCCTTGCCGTCCTCGAAGCGCACGCGATGGAACGAGCAGTACGGGCACAGCACCTCGCAAAACGGCACGTGCAGGTACAGGAACACGGGTTCCGACGGCGTGACGTCGATGCCGGCGCTCGGCGTGAGCCGCATCCTGCGGCGCGCCTCGTGGCGGAACACGCGGGCGACGAGCGACTCGAGCATCACCGGCCTTCGCGCAGCCGCAGCCCGGGCACGCGGCCGAGGCGCCTACCCACGCGGCGCGGCCCGGACCTCGAAGCGGTCGCGCACCACGAAATTGGCCGGCGCCGGCGCGTCGTAATCCTCCAGCCGCACCATCTCCCCGCGCAGCACGTCGCCCTCGAGCGTGAAGCGCAGGTAGTGGAAGTTCGGAAAGGCCGGGCCACGGTACAGGTCCTGCGCCTCGCGCACGACCTCGTAAGGCCGCGCGCCGCCGCCGCCGGAGACGAGGTAGGTGACACCACCCTGCTCGCGCCGCTCGTAGTTGTGGATGTGCCCGGCGCAGACGACGAAGCGCAAGCGCCCCGCCGCCGCGGCGGCCTCGAGCCGCGCCGCGAGCGCGCGCTCGTTGGGGCGCGGATTGTGGCTGGTGTCGCCGCTTTTCTGCACGTCCGCGACCGGCGGGTGGTGCAGGTAGACCATCACGAAGTCGGTGCTGCGTGGCAGCCGCGCGAGCGTCTCGTCGAGCCAGGCACGCTGCGGCGAGCCGTCCTCGAGCGAGGCATCGCTGTCGAGCGCGATCGCGGTCAGGCGCGGTCCGACCGCGACCGCGTACCAGCGCCGCGCGCGCAGCGACGGGAACGTGGCCCACCAGTTCTCGAGACACTCGGCCTCGGCACACTGGTAGAACTCATGGTTGCCGAGCGCCGGGTAGACCGGGATGCGCGCCTCGCGCCAGGCGGCGGTCTCCTGGCGGAACACGTCGTAGTCGGCAACCGTGCCGCCGTGCCAGGGCACGTCGCCATTGAGAAAGAGTGCCGCCGGCGCCTCGGCGGCGATCCGCGCGACGAGCGCCTGCCGCGCCGGCGCGCTGCTGGCCTGCGTCTCGGAGGGCGTCGTGAAGCGCATGTCGCCGTAGGCGATGAAGGTCAGCGGCGCGTGCACCTCGACGCGATAGAAGCCCTTCGGCGTTCGCGTCGACGGCGCCGCGCAGGCGGCGAGCGACAGGGCGAGGACGAGCACGGCGAGCGGTCGGTTCATGGCGTCACCGCGGCGCGATAGACGCGCCGTCCCTGGAACCACGTGCCGAGCACGCGGGTGCCGGCGATCTCCTCGAAGCGCTGCGAGCCTGCGAGGGCGAGGATGTCCCGGTCGAGCTCGACGAAGTCCGCGGACTTGCCGGCCTCGAGCGTGCCGATGTCGCGGTCGCGGCCCAGGAGGCGCGCGCCGTTGATCGTGTAGGCGGCCAGCACGTCCTCGATGGTGAGCGTCTGGCCGGCGTTCAGCGCCGGCTCGCCCGGCAGGTGCCGGGTCAGCGCCCGCGCCATGTTGACGAACGGCCTGGGATCGCGCGTCTCGACCGGGGCGTCGGAGCCCGCGGTCAGGATCGCACCCGCGTCGCGCGCGCCGCGGAACGGGTAGGCATTCGACTCGTAGTAGCTGCCGGGCGCATGCAGCGACTCGTAGCTGTTGCCCGAGACCTTCTGGATGAACGGGATCACCGTCAGATCGTACTCCGGATCGGCCTCCGCCCACGCATACGTGAACGCCACGAACAGCTTGTCGCGGCCGATGCGCTTGAGATCGTCCGGGTGCACGAGCTGCAGGTGCGCAAGCGCGTCGCGCGTCGACGAATTGCCGTCGGCGGCGCGCGCCGCCTCGATCGCGTCGATCGCGGTGCGCGCCGCGCGGTCGCCGAGCACGTGGATGTGCAGGTTGAAGCCCGCGAGGTGGAAGCGGCGCGCGAACTCGAGGATCACGGCCCGCTCGTGCTGCAGCTGCCCGCGCGAGATCTGGCACTGGCCCGGGTGGAAGCCGTGCGCGCGCGTGAAGGCGTCGATCGCATCGCGTGTCCTGAAGCGCTCCGGTTCCGAGCGCACCGCGAGGCACGTCTCGCTTGCGGTGTCGACGTAGCCGAGCACGGTCGCACGGCCGGATGCGTCGGTGCCGAAGATCGGCTGCAGCAAGGGCTCGAGCAGCGCGCCGTTCGGCAGCGTCGGCGGCACCGCGTAGGGATTGCCCTCGAGCACGCCGTCGGCGAAGAGCTTTACGGTGTCGGCGGCGATCAGCGGGTTGCCGGCATATTTCGCGCGGCTCGCCTCGGCCTGCGCCACCATCGCCGCCCAGTCGATGTCGCCGTCGGCACGGCGAAAGCGCGCCGGGTCGTAGAACTGCGCGAGCGTCGTGCGCACCGTCAGCCGGTGGCGCGCGAGCAGCCGGTCGTAAACGGGCTGGCCGTCCGGTGCCGCCATCGCGTCGAGCATCGCGGTGATGCCGACGCTGTTGAGCCGCTCGGGGATCCGCTCGGCGACCTTCAGCGTCGCCTCGAGCTCCGTGTAAAGCATGCTGTGCGGGTTGATCGTGTAACGCGCGTCCTCGTTGACGGCGCCGTTCGGCTCGCCCTGCGCGTCGACGCCGATCAGCTTCGAGTAGGCCGCGAAATCGGTCGCGAGCGTCGCCTTGGAGATGCCGACGACCGCGCCCTGGGCGTTTCGCGCATGGGAGAGCCCTAGGCTGTTGAACGCCGCATGATGCGCATCGTTACCGAGCAGCTCGATCTCGACGGTCGTCGACACCTGGTCGAGCGCCGCGCGCAGCGTCGGTCGCTCGGCGTCCGGCTGGTTCCCGCCCGTGTAGTTCCACTCGTGCACGACGAGCCGCTTGCCGGGCGGGGTGCGGTATTTCTTGAGGCAGCCGGCGACGAACTCGGCGAGCGCCTTCAGCGGCATCGGGCGGCTGTCGAGATCGCAGACGTCGAGGTCGACGATGTCGAGCGGGTGGATGTGGGTGTCGGCGAGACCCGGAATGACGAGCCGGCCGCCCGCGTCCTCGCGGCGGGTCCGCGGACCGACAAGGGCGCGCGCACCATCGTTGGTGCCGACGTAGACGATTCGCCCGCCGCGCGCGGCGAGCGCTTCGGCCAGCGGCTTCCCGGGCGCCGTGTAGATGCGCCCACCCGTGACGACGAGGTCGGCGGGGGCGGCTCCGAAGGCAACGCAAGGCAGCCAGAGCCCGGCCACGATTCCGAACGCCCACCGATACTTACGTCGCACTGTCATGCCGGACCACCTGGAAGAATGATTCGCTCGCCGAGCGGCAAAGTTGCCGGCCGGCGATCTTCGCACCCGCCGTTGATGACATGCCAGCGCGAGTCGTGTCGCGCCGACGCCTCTGTGCAGCCGCATCAATCTCGGGTAATTTGCCAGCACGGCCGCGAGGACCGGCAGCCGAACAAAACCTGGGACGGTGCGATTGTGGCGTGCCCGCAACGAAGGGGGTGGCACGCGAAGCACTATGGCGCGGCACGATCCGCGCCCGGTCGAAACATTGACTATGCAAGGGGATCGCAGCATGACCTGGACTTTCACACGCCTCAGCATCGTCGCGGCCACTGTCAGCGTGCTGGTGAGCGGCTCCTCCCTCGCCCAGACCTCGCCTGGCGCGACGGCGAGCGGCGGACTCGAGGAGATCGTCGTCACCGCCACGCGGCGCGAGGAGCGCCTGCAGGACGTGCCGATCAGCGTCAGCGCCTTCAACCAGGAGAAGATCGACTCGCAGGGACTGAAGAACATCGACGACCTGTCGCGGCTGTCGCCCGGCATCACGTTCTCGCGCAACGGCACGGGCTCGAACGCGAACTACAACGACGAGAACTCGGACATCTCGATCCGCGGCATCGACTCGGCGGCCGGCTCCTCGACGACCGGCGTCTACATGGATGACACGCCGATCCAGAGCCGCCACATCGGCTTCGGGGCGGTCAACGTCTTTCCCCAGCTCTTCGACGTCGACCGCGTCGAGGTGCTGCGCGGCCCGCAGGGCACGCTGTTCGGCGCCGGCGCCGAGGGCGGCGTGGTCCGGTTCATCACGCCGACCCCGAACCTCGTCGGTCAGACCGGCTACGTGCGCGCCGAATCCGCGTGGACGAGCGGCGGCGATCCGAGCTACGAGCTCGGCGGCGCGATGGGCACGGCGCTCGTCGACAACGTGCTCGGCCTTCGGGTCAGCGCCTCGTACCGGCGCGACGGCGGCTGGGTGGATCGAGTGAACTACTCGCAATCCGACCCGACCGCGCTTTTGCCGACGATCGCCTATGCAGGCACGACCGAGAAAGCCGCCAACTGGTCGGAGACGATGACGCTGCGGGCCGCGCTCAAGTGGAAGGTCAGCGACACCGTGACGGTCTCGCCCTCGATCTACTACCAGCGGCTCCACATCAACGATACGGCGATCTACTGGCGGGCGCTCTCCGATCCCGCGAACGGCGTCTACCGCAACGGCAACGCGCTGACGAACCCGAGCACCGACCCCTGGTACCTCGGCGCCGTCAAGGTCGACTGGGACGTCGGCTCGACCGCACACCTCGTCTCGACGACGTCCTACTACGCGCGCGACCAGCACTCGACGTCCGACTACACGCAGTACCTGCGTGCGACCTGGGCGTTGTATGGCCTGCTCTACCCCCCCGGCTCGCCCTTCGGGCAGCCGATCGCGTACCCGAACACATACCCGCAGCCGGGTGATGCGGGCTACGCGCCGTTCCACGACCAGCAGCACAACTTCTATCAGGAGTTCAGGCTCGCCTCGAGCGATCCGAAGGCACGGGTCACGTGGAATACGGGCCTTTACTTCTCGCACACCAACGAAAACATCCCGGAAAACATCTACGACAACAACCTCGACGCCGAGACCGGCGGCGGCGTCTGCGCCTGGGACGGCTCGACCTGTCCGAACGGACTCATCTACTACGGGCCCGAGGACCGGATCATCGAGAAGCAGATCGCGGCATTCGGCGAGCTCAGCTTCAAGTTCATCGACACGCTGAAGGCGACGGTCGGCCTGCGCGTCTCGAAGATCGACGTCGACGGCACGACCGGATTCAGCGGTGCATTCACCGCCAACCCGATCACGCCGCTGATCACCGGCGAAGCGAAGTCGTCGGAGAAACCGGTCACGCCGAAGTTCGTGCTCGCCTACGAGCCCGACCGCGACAACATGTTCTACCTGAGCGCGTCGAAGGGCTATCGCGCGGGCGGCATCAATATTGAGGTGGCTCCGTCCTGCGACGGCAATCTGATCACGCTCGGCCTGCCGATCGGCCCCGACGGCCGCCCGCACGTGCCGGGCAGCTACGACTCCGACAACCTCTGGAGCTACGAGATCGGGGCCAAGAACACGCTCTTCGACCGGACGCTGCAGATCAACTCGAGCCTGTTCGTCATCGACTGGAACAAGATCCAGCAGCAGGTCTACCTGCCGAGTTGCGGCGAACAGTACTTCGCCAACCTCGGCAAGGTCCAGAGCCGCGGCGGCGACATCAACGTCACGTACAAGCCCGTCCACGCGCTGACGCTCGAATTCACGGCCGCGTACACCGATGCGCGCTTCACGCAGAATTCGTGCGCCGGCCTGCTCGTCCCGCAGGGCGCGCAGTGCGTCGACCCGGCGGGCGTACAGAGCCCGGCTCCGCCGATCGTCAGCCAGGGCGACCGCCTGCTCGGCGCGCCGTGGACGTTCCTCGCGTCGGCCGAGTACGCGGCGCCGCTCGACGGCTTCGGCGGGCGCACGGTCTACTTCCGCGTGGACTACCAGCGCACGACCGCCCAGACCGCGTTGATCCCGGGAATCGACGACCGCAACGCGCTCTTCGACGACTCGGTGCCGGGGCTGCCGTCGACCTCGGATCTCTCGCTGCGCGCGGGCCTGCGGTTCAACGGGCTCGACCTGTCGTTGTTCGCGAACAACCTGACGAACACGCACCCGCTGCTGTTCGCCTCGCGCGACATCGGGTGGGACTGCGTCTCGGGTTCGCATTGCAGTCCGAACGTCCCATATGACCCGGCGACCGGCGCCGGTAGCATGGACAACCTGTACTTCGGCCGCGGCGTGCGGCCGCGCACGATCGGCATCACGGCGACGTATCGCTACTGACGGCCGGCCCCGGCGGCGGACGCACCCGCCCGCCGCCGGAGCCTCGCTGAGATGGCAGGGCCCTCAGGCACCGGGCTCGTCGCGCACGAGCTCTATTTCTGGCACGACGCCGGCAGCGGCGCGGGCTTCGCCGACGGCAATCCCTACGCGCAGCCCGACCGCCACCCCGAGTCTCCGGACTCGAAGCGGCGGTTCCTCTCGCTGCTCGACGTCAGCGGCCTGCTCGAGCGCCTGACGCGGATCGCGCCGCGCCCGGCGACGCGCGCCGAGATCGAGTACTTCCACACGCCGCGCTACATCGACGAGGTGCAGCGCCTCTCGGCGGGCGCCGGCGGCGCGATCGGCGACAGCGCGACGATCGGGCACGGCAGCTACGAGATCGCGCTCCTGTCGGCGGGCGGCTGCCTCGCCGCGGTCGACGCCGTCGTCGGCGGCCGGGTCGGAAACGCCTACGCGCTCGTGCGGCCACCGGGCCACCACGCCGAGCCCGACCAGGGACGCGGTTACTGCGTGTTCGGAAACGCAGTCATCGCCGTGCGCCACGCGCAGCGCGCGCACCGCGTCGGCCGGATTGCGGTCGTCGACTGGGACGTGCACCACGGGAATGGCACCGAAACCGCGTTCATCGACGACCCGTCGGTGCTGACGATCTCGGTGCACCAGGACCGCTGCTACCCGGTCGACGCCGGCGGCATCGACGTCGTCGGCCGCGGGCGCGCCGCCTACACGAACCTCAACGTGCCGCTGCCGGCTGGCAGCGGCCACGGCGCCTATGTCGCCGCCTTCGAGCGCGCGGTCGTTCCCGCGCTGCGGCGTTTCAGGCCGGAGCTCATCGTGGTCGCGAGCGGACTCGACGCCAACGCGATGGACCCGCTCGGCCGGATGATGTGCACGAGCGCAACCTACCGCGAACTCGCGCGCCTCGTGCTCGGCGCGGCCGACGAGACCGCCGGCGGCCGCGTCGTCGCGACTCACGAGGGCGGCTACTCGAACGCCTACGTGCCGTTCTGCGGTCTCGCGGTCGTCGAGACTTTTGCAGGGATCATGAGCAACGCGCAGGACCCCTACCTCGCCGAGCTCATGCAGATGGGCGGGCAGGCGCTGCTGCCGCACCAGGCCGCCGCCATCGAGGCCGCCGGCGCCGTCGCCGCGCGGGTGCCGGCCGGCTGAACGGCCCTAGAGGCCGGTGTGGAGCTCGTCGCGATGGCGGGCGTGCAGCGCGAGCCCGTAGACGATCCCGACGACGAGCCAGCTGAGGCCGACCTTCGCGGCGAGCGCGCTCATGCCTGAGAACACCGCCCCGACGACGGCGATCCCGGCGAGCGGCGCGAACCAGTGGACGAAGAGGTGCCGCGAGCGGCCCTTGATCCCGAAGCGCACCAGCACCGACACGTGCAGGAGCACGAAGCCCGACAGGGCGCCGAAGTTCACGATCGTCGCAAGCTCGTCCATCATGTTGCGCATCGCGAGCGCGACGGCGAGCGAGATCGCAGCCGTCACCAGCATCCCGACATAGGGCGTGTGGTAGCGCGCGTGCACTCGCGCGAGCACGTGCGGCAGCTGCCGGTCGCGTCCCATCGCGAACAGCACGCGCGCAACCCCGACCTGCATCGGCAGCGCGTTCGAGAACCCGACGACCGCGGCGTAGGCCCAGGCGAGCGCAATGGCCGCCCAGGGCCCGATGGCCCAGCCGGCGAGCTCATAGGCCGCCGCGGCCGGATCCTTGATGTGGATGCCGGGCAGCAAGTTGCCGAGGATCCAGGTCACCAGCACGAAGAATCCAGCCGAGATCACCAGCACCGCGATGATCGCGCGGCCGACGAGGCGGCGGTCGTGGCCCTCGACCTCCTCCGACAGCGTCGAGATCGCGTCGAAGCCGAGGAACGACATCACGCAGATCGAGGTCGCGGTGAAGATCGCGCCGGCGTCGAAGCGCGCCTTGTCCCAGAACGGCTCGAGGCCGAGCCCGCCGTTGCCCTTGCCGGCCCTGAGCGCGACGACGCAGAGCGCCAGGTAGACGAGCAGCACGAACACCTGCGCCCCGACCGCGACGAAGTTGGCGCGCGTCGTGACCGTGACCCCGAACCAGTTGATGCCGAGCGTCACCGCGACCATCAGCACGATCCACACCGCGCGATCGACGCCCGGCACCAGCGTCTCCATCGCGACCGCGATCAGCACGTAGACGAACGACGGGATCAGCAGGTAGTCGAGCAGGATCATCCAGCCGGCGATGAAGCCGGGCAGCGTCCCGAGCGACTCGCGGGCGAAACCGTAGACCGAGCCTGCGCTCGGTATGGCCTCGGTCATCACGGCGTAGCTCTTGGCCGTGAAGTACATGCAGACGCCGCCCAGCACGTAGGCGAGCGCGATCAGCCCGCGCGAGGCATCCCAGACGAAGCCCAGCGTCGAGAGCGGCGCGATCGGCGCGATGTACGCGAGGCCGTAGACGATCAGGTCCCAGTAGTTCAGCGTGCGCTTCAGCGCGTGCGGCGTGCTCATCGCGTCCTCAGGCCGGCCCGGGTATCCGCGGAAAGCGGTCCCGGTAGAGGTCCAGACCCATCGCGGCGCGGTGGTGGAACGCGACCTCGAACACCGCCTCGTCGTCGAACGGCGGACCGACGATCTGCAGGCTCGTCGGGACCCCGCTCGCCGCGACCCCCGTCGGGACCGCCAGCGCCGGGTAGCGCGACAGCAGGTTGAAGGGCGGCGTGAACACCCAGCCGAGGTAGCTGTCGACCGGGACGCCCTCGATCGACACGCGCCGCTCCAACGAGACGTCAAGATCCGCCGCGACCTCGGTCGTCAGCACCGTCGGACACAGCAGCGCCTTCGCGCCGCGGCGCCACAGCTTCTCCTCGAGCTCCTGGTGGAGCTGCGAGGCGAGCTTCGCCGCCGCCATGATCGAGTTGCGGCGGCCGCGATAGCGGCCGATCAGCCAGCGCAGGTACGGCGTCGCCTGCTCGAGCGTCCAGTCGTTGAACGGCTGCAGGAATTCGTCGAAGTAGATCCCGAAGATCGCCTCGATCAGCACGTCGCCGAGCGCCGCCGGGTCCCAGTCGAGCTCGACCGGCTCAACCCGCGCCCCGTGCGCCGCGAGCGCGGCGGCCGCCGCCTCGAGGTTGCGGCGCGTGTCGGCGCACAGCGCCCGGCCACTCGCCGGCAGCGCGAGCCCGAGCAGCGCGCCGTCGAGGTCCGGGTAGCGCGAAGGCAGCGGCGTGTAGGGCATGGCGGTGTAGCTCGCCGGATGGGGTCCCGCGATGGCGTTCTGCATCAGCACGAGGTCGTCGAAGTCGCGCGCGAGCGGCCCCTCGACCGCGAAGGCGAACAGTTCCTCGCCCGGCGTGCTCGCGAGCCGCCCGAACGGCGGCTTGTAGCCGTAGACCCCGGCGAGCGCCGCCGGGATGCGCGTCGAGCCGCCCATGTCGCTGCCGGTCGAGAGCGGCGCGAGGCCGGCCGCGAGCGCGGCACCCGAGCCGCCGCTCGAGCCGCCGGGCGTCAGCGCCGGGTTCCAGGGATTGCGGGTCACGCCGAAGCGCCGCGAATGGGTCTGCGGGATCACGCAGAACTCGGGCACGGTCGTCTGCAGGTGCGGGATCGCGCCCGCGTCGATCAGCTTGTCGACGATCGGGTGGTTGGCCGCCGGGACCTCATCGACCATCAGCGAACCGATCGTGCGCCGCCAGCCGCGCACGGCGGTCTCTTCCTTGATGGCGACCGGCACGCCCTCGAGGGGCCGTGCGGTGCCATCCATGTAGCGCACTTCGGCCGCACGCGCGGCGGCGAGCGCCGACTCGGCGTGAATCGCCGCGGTCGCGTTGTAGACGGGTGCGAGACGCGCGGCGCGCGCGAGGAGCGCCTGCATCAGTTCCACCGGCGACAGGCGGCGGGCCGCGAAGCGATCGACGGCCTCGCGTGCCGAGAGATACGCGAGCTCGTCGCTCACCCGCGCTTCCGGCGAACGCCGCGCGCCGCCTTCGCTCGCCCGGGCGGAATCACCCGCGGGCGCTTGAGGCCGGGCGCGAGACCCGCGTCCGGAACGAGCGGCGCGAGCGCGTGGCGGAAGGGCACGACTCCCGCCCACACCGGCCACGCGAGGTCGCGCGCCGGGTCGCCGGGGCCGCCCGTGCGGATCTTCGCCGAGGCGACGTCGAGCGGCATCGACATCACGCGGGTGGCGCCGAGCTCGCGCTTGTGGACCGGCCGCAGCTGATCCCAGCGGCCCGGAAACCAGTGCTCACTGAACGCCTTGAGCACGCGCAGCCGCTCCTGCGGCTCCGTCACTTCCTCGGGTCGACCGAAGCACATGACGGCGCGATAGTTCACGGTATGGTTGAATGCCGATCGAGCGAGCACCCAGCCGTCCATGAGGTTGACCGTGAGGCAGACATCGCCGCCGGCGGCATTGGTGGTCAGCATCCGGCTGGCGACGCTGCCGTGCCAGTAGACCCGGTGGCCGATCCGCCAGTGCAGCGTCGGCGTCGCGACCGGCCGGCCGTCGACGACGTGCGCGACGACGCAGTGCATCGCCGCGTCGAGGATCGAGTAGATCGTGTCGGCGTCGTAGACGCCGCGCTCGGCGAGCCGCCGCACGCGCGTGAATTCATTCGGGGGCCCGGCCTTCCGACCCCGCCCCTCCCGTTCGCCTCCGGCCATGCTGACTCCCGTGCTGTGTCCCCGACGCCGGCGGGAGTATGCCCTGATCGGGCGCTCGAAATCCTGTACGCCGACGAGGCGCTGGTCGCGGTGATGAAGCCGGCCGGGCTGCTCGTGCACCGCACGGAGCTTGCGAGCGCCGCCACCGAGTTCGCCGTCCAGCGCCTGCGCGATCAGATCGGCCGGCCGGTCTTTCCTGCGCATCGGCTCGACCGCGCGACCTCGGGAGTGCTGCTGTTCGCGCTCGATCCCGCGGTCCACGCCCGCCTTTGCGCCGCGTTCGAGGCGGGCGCGGTGCGCAAGCGCTATCTCGCGATCGTCCGCGGCTGGCCGCCCGCGTCGCTCGAGATCGACCATCCGCTGCGCCGGCTCGACGGTGACGGCACTGCGCGGCGCGACGCCGCACCGCTGGCCGCGCACACGCAGATGGTGAGCCTCGCGACCGCCGAGCTCGCCGTCCGCGTCGACCGCTACCCGACGAGCCGATACGCGCTCGTCGCACTCACGCCGCGAACCGGCCGGCGCCATCAGCTGCGCCGGCACCTGAAGCACATCGACCACCCGATCATCGGCGACACGACCTACGGCCAGGGCCGGCACAACCGGCTGTTCCGCGAGCGCTTCGGCTGCATGCGCCTGCTGCTGCACGCCGCGGCGCTCACGCTCGCCCACCCGCTGAGCGGGGCGCCGCTCGCGATCGTCGCGCCGGCGCCGCGCGACTTTGAGTCGGTCGCGGCGGCGCTGGGCATTGGCGCTGCGGGCTTCGAGGAACCCGCCTGAGCGCGCCACTGGTCGCGATCGTCAACCCGGCCGCCGGCCACGGCCACGCGGCGCGCGCCTGGCCGCGGCTCGCCGCAGCGCTCGCGGCGAGCGGCGCGCGCGTCGAGTGCTGGATGACGCAGGGCGCAGGCGATGCGACCCGGCTCGCGGCACGCGCGCAGGCGGCTGCGCCGCGGCCGGTGATCGCCGTCGGCGGCGACGGGACGCTCAACGAGGTGCTGAACGGACTCCTCGAGGCCGGCGGCCCGGTCACGCTCGGCGTCGCGCCCTACGGTACCGGCAACGACTGGGGTCGCGAGCTCGGCATACCCGCCTCGCCCGCGGCGCTGTCCGCGTTGCTCGTGCGGCGCAAGACGCGCCGCGTCGACGTCGGCCGGATCGAGTACCAGGACGGCGGCCACCGCGCGGCGCGGTTCTTCATCAACGTGGCCGGCGTTGGCTACGACGCCTACGTGCTCGAGCGCCTGTGGCGGCGCGGCCCGCGGCTGCCGGCGTACCTCCTCGCCCTGACGCGCGGCCTCGTGACCTATCGCGCACCGAGCTTCACGGTACGCGCGGCCGGGCGCTCCGAGTCGGGCTCCCTGTTCGCCGCGCTCGCGATGCTCGGGCCGTCCTGCGGCGGCGGCATGCGCTTCGCGCCGCATGCGCGACCCGACGACGGATTGATGGACCTCGTGACGATCGATCACCTCGGGCCGCTCGCGGCGTTGCGGCGGCTGCCGAAGATCTATCGCGGTACGATCCTCGAGGACCGGGCGGTGCGCTTTCGGCAGTGCCCCGAGGCGCTCGTCGAAACCGAGCCGCCGGCGCGGGTCGAGGCCGACGGCCAGCTGCTCGGCACGACGCCGGTCGCGATCCGCGTGCTGCCGGGCGCGATCGGTTTCCTGGTCCCGTGAGATGCTAGCGACCGCCCGACGGACCGAGGACGGAGCGATGTACGAGAGAGCCAAGGAGCCACTGGCCGCGGCGCCATTGTTCGCGCGACGCGTGCTGCGCCACACCGCGGTCGCCGCCGCGGTGATCGCGCTGTCGCTCGCGGCGGGCATCGTCGGCTACCACCACTTCGAGGGATTGCCATGGATCGATGCGCTGCTGAACGCGTCGATGCTGATGGGCGGCATGGGGCCCGTCGACGCGTTGCATACGGCGCCGGGGAAGCTGTTCGCCTCGGCGTACGCGCTCTACTGCGGGCTGGTCGTGATGCTGACGACCGGGATCCTGCTCGCGCCGTTCCTGCACCGGCTGATGCACCACTTCCACTGCGACCCGGGGCGCGGCTCCTGAGCGCGTCCAGGCATCGGACGCGCGGATTGCGCGCGGCGCTCGGCGCGCTCGCGCTCGCGGCGGCGTGCGCCGCGGCAGCCGGCGGCATCACGCCCCCGGAGCGCCCCAAGGTCTGCCTCGTGCTGTCGGGGGGCGGTGCGCGCGGCATCGCGCACATCGGCGTCCTCAGGGTGCTCGAGGAGCTGCGCGTGCCGGTCGACTGCGTCGTCGGCACGAGCGCCGGCGCGATCATCGGCGGCGCGTATGCGGCGGGCTCCTCGCCGGACCAGATCGAGACCGCGATCCGCGCCGCCGACTGGGATCGACTGCTCTCGGACCAGCCGGCGCGCGCGCTCCGCTCGGTCTACAGCAAGGAACTCGAGCGCGAGCGCATCGGCAGCGCCGAGGTCGGCGAGCACGACGGCAGCCTGTGGCTGCCGCGTGGGGTCGCGGGCCAGTACCTGCAGTTCTACCTGCAGGCGCTGGTGGCGCCGGCCGGGCGCGGCGATTTCGACGCGCTGCCGATCCAGTACCGGGCGATCGCCACCGACTTCGAGAACGGCGCGATGGTCGTGCTCGACCACGGCGACCTCGCGGCGGCGATCCGGGCGAGCATGTCGGTGCCGGGCGCGTTCGCACCGGTCGAGATCGACGGGCGGATCCTGGTCGACGGGGGCCTGGTGCGCAACGTCGGCGTCGACGTGGCGCGCGCCCTCGGCGCCGAGCGCGTGATCGTCGTCAACGTCGGCACGCCGCTCCTGAAGCGCGACGAGATCGGCTCGGTGCTCTCGGCCGCCGAGCAGACGCTCGCGATCCTCACGTGGCAGAACGTCGACACCCAGCTCGCCTCGCTGAGGCCCGGCGACGTGCTGATCACGCCCGATCTCGGCGCCTTCAGCGTCACCGACTTCGCCGGGGGCACCGCGACCATTCCGGCGGCCGAGCGGGCGACCCGCGCTGCGGCGGCCGCGCTCGCGCCGCTCGCGGTCGACGAGGCGGCGTACGCGGCCTGGCGGACGACGCAGCGCCGCAGCCGCACGCCTTCCCGCTACGACCGGGTGGTCGTCGACACCTCGACGCTGAAGCGCGTGCCACCGGCGGCGATCCGGCGCCTGCTCGGCGGCACGACGAACCCGAACGATGCGCAGGGGACGATCAACACGCTGCTCGGGACCGACGATTTCGAATCGATCGCCGCGACCGTCGAGCCCGGCCCGGAGGGCTCGACGCTGGTGCTGCGGCCGGTCGAGAAACCGTGGGGTCCCAACTACCTGCACGGCGGCGCGGTGCTGAGCTCGGACTTCTCGAGCGAGAACGACTTCCTGCTGACGCTCGACCAGCGCGCGACCTGGCTGACCGACCGCGGCCTCGAATGGCGCAACCGCGCGAGCGTCGGGCGCATCGACGCCCTGACCTCGCAGCTGCGCGAGCCGCTCGACCCGGCGCGGCGCTTCTTCGTGGCGCCCGAGCTCGAGCTCGAGCAGACGCTGCGCTCGGTCTACCAGGAGCACGACGCGCTCGGCACATTCCGCACCCGCCGCCTGCGCGGCGCCGTGGACTTCGGTGCGCGGATCGGCAACTACGGCGAGATCAGCGCCGGCATCGAGTCCGGAGACGACGCGGTCGCGCTGACAACCGGGCTTCCGGTCGTGCCCGACCTGCGCGAGCGCGTGGCCGCGTGGCGCGGCACGCTCGTCGTCGACCGGCTCGACAGCCTGGACTTCCCGCGCAGCGGCTACCTGCTGAGCGCCGACGCCCGGCTGGCGCGCCACATGCTCGGTGGCGCCGAGGTCTACGACAAGCTGTCCTTCGAGGCGCAGCAGGCCTTCGGCACCGAGCGCACGAGCGTGCTGCTCGCGGCGCGCTACCAGAACGCGTCGGGCGGCGCGCTGCCGCTCGGCGAGGTGTTCTCGCTCGGCGGCTTTCAGAACCTGTCGGGCTACGCGCGCGACCAGGTGCTCGCCGAGCACATCACCTTCGTGCGCGCCGTCGTGCGCGAGCGGCTCGCGGGCTTCGCGCCGCTGCTGCCGGCGGTCTACGGCGGCTTCTCGCTCGAGGCGGCCGACATCGCGCGCCGCGTCGACGCCTCGGCGACCGGCCGGCTGTACGGCCTGTCGCTGTTCGTCTCCGCCGACTCAGCGCTCGGACCCGTCTACCTCGGCACCGGCTTCGCGGCGCGTGGCTTCGCCTCGCTCTACCTGTACCTCGGCCGGCCATGAGGCTCGCGCTCGACCTGCAGGCCGCCGCCGGCATCGCCGCCTTCATCGCGCTGGCGCTGCCGGTGAGCGCCAACGTGCGCGCGATCCGCTGGCGCGTCGTCGCGGTCGCGGTGCTGCTGCAGTTCGCGATCTGCATCGTGCTGCTGCGCGTGCCGCCGATCGCCGCCGCGCTCGGCGTGCTCAACCGCGGCGTCGGCGCGATCTCCGCCGCGACCCGGGCCGGCTCGTCGTTCGTGTTCGGCTACCTCGGCGGGGCGTCGCCGCCGTTCGCGGTCGAGAACGGCGGCGCGCTCACCGTATTCGCCTTCCAGCTCGTCCCGATCATCATCGTCGTGTCGGCGCTGTCGGCCGTGCTCTGGTACTGGCGCGTGCTGCCGCTCGTGATCCGCGCGATCGCGTGGCTCTTCGAGCGCACGCTCGGCACCACCGGTCCCGCCGGCTTCGCGATCACCGCCAACGTGTTCGTCGGCCAGGTCGAGGCGCCGCTCCTCGTGCGGCCGTACATCGCGCGCATGAGCCGCTACGAGCTGCTGCTGCTGATGACTGCCGGCATGGCGATGATCGCGGGCTCGATGATGGTCGTGTACTCGGCGATGCTCGCCAGCCACTTCGACAACATGCTGTCGCAGTTGCTGACCAAGTCGCTGATGTCGGTGCCGGCCTCGATCCTGTTCGCGCACCTGATGCTGCCGGACGAGTCGCAGTCGACCGGGCACGCCGCGCCCGGTCGCATCTACACGAGCACGATGGACGCGATCACCCGCGGTACGACCGATGGGCTGCACATCTGGCTGAACGTGATCGCGATCCTGCTGGTGCTGATCGCGCTGGTCGCACTCCTGAACGCCGCGGTCGGCGCGCTGCCGCCGGTCGCCGGCGCGCCGTTGTCGCTCGAGCGCGTCGCGGGGTGGCTGTTCGCCCCGCTCGCCTGGCTGATGGGCATCCCATGGCACGAGGCGGTGAGCGCCGGGAGCCTCCTTGGCACCAAGACCGTGCTCAACGAGCTCCTCGCCTACCTGCGGCTCGCCGAGCTCGGGTCGGCTGCGCTCACCGACCGCAGCCGGCTGGTGACGATCTATGCGCTGTGCGGCTTCGCGAACTTCGCGAGCATGGGCCTGCAGATCAGCGGCATCGCCGCGATGGCGCCGGAGCGGCGCGACGACCTGAACGCGCTCGCGCTGCGCTCGCTGTACGGGGCGACGCTCGCCTCGTGCATGACCGGCGCGATCGTCGGCATCGTGGCCTTCTGATGGCAAAGCAGGGCTGAGACGCCGACGTGCACAGCGCACAGCGTCGCCGGCGGATTGCGCTCTGGGTGCTCGCGGGGCTCATCCTCGTGCACCTCGCGGCGTTCGGGCTTTACACGCGCCGCGAGCGCCAGACGCAGCTCGTGCTCCTCTACCTCGACGCACGCGACCAGTGGAAGGCGGGGCACCTCGACGCCGCGGCGCGCGAGTACGCGGAGTTCCTCGATGCGCGTGACGCCGCCGCCTGGCCGCTGGTGCTCGTCAAGACCTTCCCGGACCGCGCGAGCGGCTGGTTCTCGCTCGGCCGCGTCGAGACCGACCGCGGACGCGTCGATGCGGCACTCGCGGCCTTCGAGCGCGCGATGGCGGCGGACCCGGGCGTCGGCCGGCGCGAGTACCGCGACCTGCTGCTCGACAGCGGCCGCGGCGCTGCGCTCGCGGCGTTTGCGCGCGCCGAGCTCGCGCGCGACCCCGAGTCCGCGCCGGCCTGCAAGGACCTCGGCGCGGCGCTGCTCGCGACCGGCGATCCCGCCGGTGCTGCGCTCGCCTACGAGCGCGCGCTCGCGCGGCTGCCAGCTTATCTCGCGAAGCGCGATTCTAAGTTTCGCGGCGGCCTGTCGTCGCCCGAGGCGGACCTGCTGAACCTGTGGTCGGTCGCGACGCGCCTCGCGGGCAATGCCGCGCGGGCCGATGCGATCTGCGACGGGCTGACGCGCCGCCAGCCGCGCGCCGCGCACCTCGACCGGCTGTGCCGCGCCTATGCGCGCGCCGCCTCGGGCGACGTCTCCGGGGCGCGCGCGGAACTCGCCTCGTACCAGCCGCCCGCCCCCGAGCACGAGGCGCTCGCCTCGGCGCTGCTCGCCCGGCTCGGCGGCCGCTAGGACGCCGCGGCGCCGACCAGCGCGGCGATCTTGATCGCCGTCTCGAGCGCCGCGCGCCCCTCGGCGCCGCCGACGAGCGGTGGCTGGCCGGTGCGGATCGAGTCCGCGAAGGCCTCGATCTGCGCCTTGAGCGCATCGCCCTGCTCGTAGGTGCGCTCGTCGATCGCGACCTGCGGCAGGTCGCCGACGGGCGGGGCACTGCCCTTGCGGATCACGGTCAGGATCTTCTGCTGCAGGTCGAGCGACAGGTACGCCTCGTCCTCGAACAGCCGCAGCTTGCGCTCGGTCTTGAGGCTCACGCGGCTGGCGGTGACGTTGGCGACGCAGCCCGAGGCGAACTTCAGGCGCGCGTTCGCGATGTCGAGGTCGTCCGAGAACACCTTGCTGCCGATCGCGTCGATCGAGGTGATCGGCGAGCGCACGATGCTCTGGATCAGGTCGATGTCATGGATCATGAGGTCGAGCACGACGCTGACGTCGGTGCCGCGCAGCCGAAACGGTGCGAGACGCGCCGACTCGATGAAGCGCGGCCGGGTCACGAGACCCTCGATCGCGCGCACCGCCGAATTGAAGCGCTCGAGGTGACCGACCTGCAGCACGCGCCCGCGCGCCGCCGCGACCGCGATCAGCTCCTCGGCCTCGGCGACCGTCGTCGTGATGGGCTTCTCGACCAGCACGTGCACGCCGGCCTCTAGGCAGGCGCGCGCGATGCCGTGGTGCAGCGGCGTCGGCGTCGCGATCGAGACTGCGTCGACCTGCCCGAGCAACCCGCGCCAGTCGCCGACGCCCGGCACGCCGAGCTCGGCCGCGACGGCCGCACGCGTGGCTTCATTGGCATCGACGACCGCGACCAGCCGGCTCCCCGGCAGCGCCGCCCACTTCTGGGCGTGGAAACGCCCGAGGTAACCGACCCCGATCACCGCGGCCCTGATTTCCGTGCTCACCGCCTGTGCCTCCGGGCGCGACCGGCCCGGTTGTGGTCGGAAGTCGCGCCGGCCATCATTATAGGCAGGCCCCTCCTGGCGCACCCCGATGCCCGACCCGATGCCGCTTGAGCCCGAGAGTCACGAGACGCTGCGCCGCACGCGGCTGCGGCGCGAGTTCGTGCTGTTCGGCATCGTCGGCGGGTTCGGGATCCTCGTGCTGCCGTTCGCCGTCTACCTCGCGGGCGCCGCGACGCTCGGGCCTTACGAGGGCGGGCTGCTGACCTTTCTCGGGAAGCTGTACGGCGATTTCTTCCGCCTGCGGCTGCCGGCGCTCGGCCTGCTGCTCGGCCCTTATGTCATATTCCAGGGCGCGCGGATCCTGACGCGGCCGCTGCGTCACGGTACGGCTAGGGCAAAGCCCGAAGCTAGGGTGATCCCCTAAAGAATCGGCGATTCCGGACGTTACACGGTTCGGGACCGGCGCGCCTGCGCCGGCAACATTGCGCTGCAGCCGGTTCGACGGAGCCCTGGCATGACGCCGGAACTCGATGCCCAATTGCGATCGCTGGTGAACTTCCCCTCGCCGCCAGGCGTCGCCTCGCACATCATCCAGCTCGCGCAGGACCCGAACATCGAGATGGGCAAGGTCGCCAAGGCGATCGGCATGGACCCGGCGCTGTCGACCAAGGTGCTGCGCATCGCGAACTCCCCGCTCTATGCGCAGCGCCGCCGCAGCGAGAACCTGCGCCAGGCGCTGATCGTGCTCGGCCTGAACGCGACGCTGACGCTCGCGCTCAGCTTCTCGCTCGTGAAGTCGCTGCGCGGCGCGAAGCCGAATGGCGTCAACCACCCGCTGTACTGGCGCCGCGCGCTGCTCGGCGCATCCGCCGCCCGCGCGCTCGGCGAGGCGACCGGCCAGACGCTGCTCGAGGAGCTGTTCCTCGCGGGGCTGCTGCAGGACATCGGCATGCTGGCCCTCGACCGGGCCGTGCCCGACCTCTACCGCGACACCGGCGAGCTGCAGAAGAACCATCGCGAGCTCGCAGCCCACGAGCGCAAGCGCATCGGCGTCGACCACGCCGACGTCGGCCACTGGCTGATGAAGCAGTGGAACCTGCCCGAGCGGCTCTCGACCGCGATCGGCCAGTCGCACAAGCTCGACAACCGCCGCGTGCTCGACCCGGCTGACGGCTTCAACCGCTGCGTCGCGATGTCGGGCCCGATCGTCGACATCTTCGTGCTGCCGAACGACCGCAAGCCGTTCCAGGAAACCGCGCAGCAGATCGAGCGCGTGTTCGGCCTCGACAAGGAGGAGTTCGGACTCGTGATCCAGCGGGTGAGCTCGCTGGTGCCGGAGACCGAGGCGATCTACGAGACCGACGTCATCGCCGACCCCGAAGCGATCGTCGACCAGGCGCGCGAGGTGCTGATGATCCGCAACCTGCACGCGATGCAGGAGATCACCCAGCTCCGGGACACCGCCGACTCGCTCTCGGAGCGCGCCCGCGAGCTCGAGGAGGAGTCGCGCCGCGACCCGCTGACCGGCGTCTACAACCGCAACTACCTCGAGCAGTACCTCCGGCAGGAGTTCGACCAGGCGAGCCGCAACGACTGGCCGCTGTCGATCGCCTTCTGCGACCTCGACGGCTTCAAGAAGGTCAACGACACCTACGGCCACCAGGCCGGCGACAAGGTGCTGAAGACCACCGCCGCGATCCTCAAGAACAGCGTGCGGCGCGTCGACATCGTCGCGCGCTACGGCGGCGAGGAATTCGTGCTGGTGCTGCCGGCGACCGATCGCGACATCGCCCGCACCGTCTGCGAGCGGATCGTGCAGTCGTTCCAGACAACGCGCCATGACATCGGCCCGCAGCCGGTGTCGGTGACGGTTTCGATCGGCTATGCGACGCACGGCGGCGGCCAGCGCTTCGCGAACGTCGAGGCGCTCGTCAAGGCGGCCGACCAGGCGCTCTACACGGCGAAGCTCCAGGGCCGCAACCGCTTCGTCCGCTACGAGGCGGGTGAGCGCGCGCCGGTGGTCCAGTTCCTCTGATTTCGCCGCCCGGACTCCGGAAAACCCGGAATGAGGCGACATAAGCGGTAGCGCACGCCGGGCTGTGCGGCGGGTCACACCTGCGGCCAGCCCTGCCCTGCACGCTCGTCCCGTGACCCCGGCCGGGTCAGGGAACGCCGCGTATGACCGGAGTTCGACGTGACGGCCTCGCCGCCACCTGCTGCGCACTGATTGCGCTCATCGCCGGCACCGCGCGTGCCGACGAGCTGTGCACGCGCGAGGACGCGCAGGCGGCGCGCCATGGCGCCGCCAACGCGTCGGCCCCCGCGAATGCCGCATCTGAAACAGTCGCGATCGCGACCGAGGCCGCCCACCCGCTGCCGCCCGTCAGCGTCGTGCCCGCGGCGATGCCCGCGCCCGCGCGCCGCGGCTTCTGGCCGGCGTTCATCGGGCACTTCGACCTCGGCACGCGGCTGCGCGCGATCAAGCGCCTGAAGATCGTCCCGGTGTTCGACAACGCGCGCGTGACGGTCTTCCTCGGCGTCGATCGCAGCGGCGTCGCCGGCCTGCACATCCAGCAGCAGGACGCGAACGACCTGCCGCCGCTGTTCGCACGCAGCTTCGCGCCGAGCGAGGCGCCGCCGTTGCGCGCCGTTCCGCTGCGCTCACCGTGACGCGGCGGCGCGGCTCGCGGGCCGCGCTGCGCGAAACTCGCTCGTCGGGTACCACTCCGGCCACCGCGCCTCGTCGGCGACCTCGCGCCCGACCGCGTACCGCAGCCTCAGGTCGTCGAGGCTTCCCGACACGTCCCAGTGCTCGTCGAAGCGGTCGCCCGGCGGGTGGGCGATGTTGACCAGGATCACGGCGGTCTTGCCGCGCATGTCGACGCCCTCGTCGTCGTTCCAGCCGAACTCGGTGCCGACGATGCCGTGGCCGACGAACACGAGCGGGCTCGCCTCGAGGCGCGACTCGGGGACGACGCGGCGCGTCCAGACGACCATGTCGTCGGCATAGGTGAAATGCTGAATCGTCGCGCCCGAGGCGACGCTGAGCGTCGCGGACGGATCGGCGGTGATCTCGACAGTCTGCACGTCCTGGCGGTAACCGCCGGCCGCGGCCGGCTGAAGGCCGATCGCGCGGAACTCGGCCTCGAGGTCGCCGAGCGTGCGCTGCTTGCCGATCTGGCCCGGATTTCGGCCCGCGAAGGCGTCCGAGGCGAGCGTCGCGACCGCCGCCCGGTGGCCCGCCTCGGTGACCGCGGCGCCGCCGTCCGGCGTCCCGGCGGGGCCGACCGTGCAGGCGCCTGCGACGAGCAGTGCGACGAACGGTGCGGCAAGGGCGGGAACGCGCCCGCCGGCTCGCCTGTCGAACTCCGGGAGGCTACTTAGGCCAGTAGTAGACGGCGAGCGCGAGGATCGTCAGCCAGGTCCCGGCCTGGGCGATCCACAGCCAGCGTTTGTGTCGCAAGGTGCCGACGAACGCATAGCCGGAGGCGAAGGCGAGACCCAGGAACAGGAAGAAGCTCTTGAGCAGCGACCCGTACTCGCGGGCCAGAGCCGGCTGTTCGCCGGACATGGCCAGAAACACGACGATCACCATCGCGAGCCCGATGACAATCGTCACCGCCGACCCCAGAATGATCCCGGTCAGGACCGCCAGCGGCGACATCGTCCCCTCCCCGGTCGCGGCACTTGATCCCAGCCCCCCCGGTCACTACGCTCAAGGCTATGAAATACCTCGGAAGCGCGACGCAGGCCGCGCCGCCGGCCCCCGGCCGGCCGCTAGTCTAACCCTCTCATGACAGACACTTCCCAAGCACCGACCGGGCACCGCCCCGGATCGCGCGTGCGCCCGGCGCTGATGCTGCCGCTGCTGGCACTCGCGGGCCTGCTGTTCACGGGCTCGACGGCCAACCGTCCGGCCGCGGTGCCGGCGACGCCGCAAAACGCTGGCGAATTGCAGCCGAGCGAGCGCCATCGCAAGGTCGCGCGGCTCGTCGGCGAGGTCATCGAGCGCTCGCACTACCGCCAGGCGGTGCTCGACGAGAAGATGTCCTCGCAGGTATTCGACCGCTACATCGAGTCGCTCGATTCCACGCGCAGCTATTTCCTCGCGAGCGACATCGCCGAGCTCGAGGCGTTCCGCTACAAGCTCGGCGAGGCGATCCGCACCGGGCAGATCGATCCCGCGTTCACGATCTTCGCGCGCTTCCAGGAGCGCAACCGCTCCGCCATCAAGGGCGCGATCGCCGACCTCGAGCAGGAGCCCGACTTCGCGCTGGACGAGAGCTTCGCGTTCGACCGCGCGAAGGCCCCGTGGCTCGCCACGCAGGCCGACGAGGACGACCTGTGGCGCAAGCGCGTGAAGAACGACGCGCTGTCGCTGATGCTCGCCAACAAGACCTGGCCCGAGGCGCGCGACGTGCTGAAGAAGCGCTACGAGCGGGTGCTGAAGCGCGTCGACCAGGTCTCGAGCGACGACGTGTTCGAGAACTTCATGAACGCGTACGCGCACGTGTACGACCCGCACTCGAACTACCTGTCGCCGCGCTCGAGCGAGGAATACAACATCCAGATGAAGCTGAGCTACGTCGGCATCGGCGCCTCGCTGCAGCTCATCGACGACCACGTGACCGTCATGAACGTGATCCCGGGCGGCCCGGCGGCGGTCAGCGGCCAGATCAAGGTCAACGACCGCATCACCGCGGTCGGCCAGGGCAAGGCCGGCGAGCTCGTCGACGTCGTCGGCTGGCGGCTCGACGACGTCGTGCAGCTGATCCGCGGCCCGTCCGGCACCGTCGTGCGGCTCTCGGTGTTGCCGGCCGGCGCGACGCCGGGCTCGAAGGAATCGACGCTCGAGTTCGTGCGCAACAAGGTGACGCTCGAGGCCCAGGCGGCGCAGAAGAAGGTCCGCACGGTCAAGCGCGGCGACCAGGAGTACAAGGTCGGCGTCATCGACGTGCCGAGCTTCTACCAGGACTACGAGGCCAAGGTCAGCGGCGACAAGGACTTTCGCAGCACGACGCGCGACGTCGCGCGCCTGATCGGCGAGCTCAAGAAAGAGAAGGTCGACGGCATCATCATGGACCTGCGCGGCAACGGCGGCGGGCACCTGTCGGAGGCGACGAGCCTCGTTGGCCTCTTCATCCGCAAGGGACCGGTGGTGCAGCTCCGGGAGACCGGCGGGCGCATCGAGGTGCTCGACGACCCGGAGCCGAGCGAGATCTGGGACGGGCCCATGGTCGTGCTCGTCGACCGCTCGAGCGCCTCGGCGTCGGAGATCTTCGCCGCGGCGCTGCAGGACTACGGCCGCGCGCTGATCATCGGCCAGCAGACCTACGGCAAGGGCACGGTGCAGAACCTCTACCCGCTCGATCGCTGGGCGCTCGGGCCGAACGCGGGATTCGGGCAGCTGACCGTCACGATCGGCAAGTACTACCGCGTCACCGGCGACAGCGTGCAGAACCGCGGCGTGATGCCCGAGATCGCGCTGCCCTCGCTGATCAGCCCGGTCGAGGTCGGCGAGTCGACGCGCGACAGCGCGCTGCCCTGGGACCGGATCCGCTCGGTCGAATTCGAGCCCGAGCACGTGCTGAACGCCGCGCTCGACTCGATCGTCCGCGCGCACGACCAGCGCATGCAGAGCGACCCGGACTTGAAGGCGCTGATGGGCGACGCGCAGGCCGTCGAGAAGCTGCGGCTCGAGAAGACCGTGTCCCTGAACCTCAAGGCCCGCAAGGCCGAGCGCGAGCGGCTCGACGCCGAGCGCCTCGCCCGGATCAATGCCCGGCGCGCGGCCCATGCCGAGGCGCCGCTGAAGTCCCTCGAGGAACTCAAGATCGAGGAGGAGCCCGACGCGAACCTCGAGGAGACCGCCGAGATCGTCGCCGACCTCGACCAGGTGCTCCGGACGGGTCCGGCGCGACTGTCGCAGGTCCAGTCCCAGAAACATTAAGTAAAACAGCAAACAGAAAAGGACGTAGTGTTGTAGTTAACTACAACACTATATCTCCAAGGCTTGGGCTCCAGACATCCTCTGGGAGCCCGTCATCCGGTGGTCATGCCGCCGCGTCGGAGCGCGTAGTCCCTGCCTCGAGCAGCGGCTGCGCGCCGTCAGCGGCCTCGAGGGCGTGCACTCCGAGGCGCACGGCGGTGATCGCGGGGTGCAGCTGGTTGTCGACCGCGACCGCGCCGCCGAGGTCGGGCTCGCGTCCAGGGACGTGGTGCGCACGGTCGCCGCGGCGCTGCGCGGCGACAAGCTGCGCGAGCTCAGGAGCGGGGTCCGCGAGCTCGAGATGCGGCTCGCGTTCCGCCCCGACGACCGCCAGCGCATCGGCGACCTCGCGCGCCTGCTGATTCCGCGGCCGGGCGGCGGCCACCTGCCGCTCGGCGCGATCGCCCGGCTGCACGAGGTACCGGGCGAGCGCGCCATCGAGCGCGTCAACCGCCTGACCTCGGTCGTCGTGACCGGCACGCTCGCCAGGGGCACGACGCTCGACGACGTGCGCAAGCGCGTGCCGCCGGTGCTCGAGTCCTTCCCCTCGCCGCCCGGCTGCTCGCGCAAGTTCGGCCGCGGCTTCGACGAGAACGACGAGACGCTCGCGACGATGATGCAGAACACCGCTCTCGCGATCGTGCTGATCTTCCTGCTGATGGCGGCGCTCTTCGAGTCGCTGCTGTATCCGCCTGCGATCGTCACCTCGATCGGCTTCGCGGTCATCGCCGTGTTCTGGCTGTTCGCGGCGAACCAGATGCCGGTCACGCTGATGGCGATGGTCGGCATCATGATCCTGGTCGACGTGGTGGTGAACATCGGCACCGTGCTGATTGCGCACGTCGCGAACCTGCGCGCCCAGGGGCTGGCGCGCAACGTGGCGATCCTGCGCGCCGGGCGCGACCGGCTGCGGCCGATCCTGATGACGACGGCGACGACGCTGCTCGGGCTCGTGCCGCTCGCGATCGGCGATGCGCGGGTCGGCGGCGGCGGTCGCCCGGCGTACTACCCGATGGCGCGCGATCTTCGGCGGACTCGCGTTCGGGGCGCTGGTGTCGCTGTTCTTCGTGCCCGCGTTCTACGTCCGGTGCTCATGCCGCCGCGTCGGAGCGCGTGTTCCCTGCCTCGCGCGGGCGAGGTGCCCGGCTTCGGCGCGCGCTCCGACGCGATGGCTCGTTCCCGCTCACGGACGGGGCACACCTCCCCGCAGCCAGGATGTTCTTCGCGGCGTTGACGTCGCGGTCCTGCGCGATACCGCACGCAGCACACACCCACAGCCTTACACGCAACCCGTTGACACCGGCAGGACCCGTTAGAGCCCGGCACGCTGAACAGGCGCGGCTGGTATTCCATTCATCGACAACCAATACGCGCCTGCCGGCCTGCTGGCCCTTGTACTGCAGCTGCGTCCTGAGGATGCCCCAGCCCGTATCGAGCACGGCCTTTGCGAGCCGTGTCTTGATGAGGGGCAAGCTCCTCACGTTGCCGACGACGATGAACTGATACCTATCGATAAGTCTGCGGCTGAACTTGTGGAGTGCATCGGCCCGGCGCCTGGCGGCGGTTCGATGCAGCCTCTTCGCCTTGCGCTTGTGACCTCGGCGCTGGGCCTCAGAGATCTGGGGTTCTAGGCTTCGGAACGATCGTCCGGCCTCCAGCCGCTCCCCGTCACTTGTCACGGCGGTATCCCGAAGCCCCAGATCGACGCCGACCTCGGGCTTGGGAGCCGGGTTTGTCTCAGCCTGAGCTTCAACAGGCAGATTGAGCCACCAATCCCCGACCGAGTCCTGGCTGAAGCTGCCGTCCCGAAATCGCTTGATCTCGACGAATCGCGGTCGTTCGAACACCCGGAACGACTTGCCGCAGAAGCGAAGCGAATGGCCGTTCCGCCGGAGGCTCGCTG
>DATKOR010000074.1:0-58475 GCA_035524495.1 Steroidobacteraceae bacterium | reverse complement strand
CTCGTGCTGTACCGCGGCGAGGTCGCCTCGGCCTGCGGCGAGGCCGCGGCGGCGATGGGCCCGTTCTACTGCCCGGGCGACCGGCGCGTGTTCCTGGACCTCGGCTTCTTCGACGAGCTCGCGACGCGCTTCGGCGCGCCGGGCGAGTTCGCGCGCGCCTACGTGATCGCCCACGAGGTCGGCCATCACGTGCAGAACCTGCTCGGCATCTCGGGCAAGGTGCACGCGGCCCAGGAGCGCAGCGACGAGGCGCGCGCGAACGCGCTCTCGGTGCGCCTCGAGCTGCAGGCCGACTGCCTCGCGGGCGTGTGGGCGAACCGCAGCCAGAGCGCGCTCAAGCTCGACGCCGCCGACATCGAGTCGGCGCTCGGCGCCGCGAGCGCGGTCGGCGACGACCGGCTGCAGCGCGCCGCGCGCGGCTACGTGACGCCCGACTCCTTCACGCACGGAACGTCGGCGGAGCGCGCGCGCTGGTTCCGCCGCGGCTTCGACGGCGGTGGCCTCGGCGCCTGCGACACGTTCCGCGCCCGCGAACTCTGACCGGAGACGGCCGATGGCCTACGACCCCAACAACATCTTCGCGCGCATGGTGCGCGGCGAGATCCCCTGCATCCGCGTCTACGAGGACGCGGACACGATCGCCTTCATGGACATCATGCCGCAGGCCGACGGCCACACCCTCGTGATCCCGAAGGTCGCCGGCGAGAACCTCTACGAGACGAGCCCGGAGTCGGTCGCGGCGGCGATGCGCACGACGCAGAAGGTCGCACGCGCCGTGCAGAAGGCCTTCGCCGCGCCCGGCGTCATCGTCACGCAGTTCAACGGCGCGACCGCCGGACAGACGGTTTTTCACCTGCACTTTCACATCGTGCCGGTCTACACGGCCGGCAGCTGGCGGCCGCACGCGCGCGACAAAGCGGACCCCGCGGTGCTCGAGGCGCATGCGACGCGCATCCGCGCCGCGCTCGGCGCGGCCTAGCCGGACGCCGTCACCCGGATTTCACGCACCGGTCGCAGCGCTGTCACATAGGGCCGCGACGCTGTGCGCATGGGCTACGAACTCGAATCGCCGGCGCCGGCCCTGCTCCCGGATGGCGACCGCGACGTCCGCCAGCAGGTGCTCGAGCGGCGCTGGCGGGCCGCCAACGAGCGGCTCGCGGCGGTGCTGATCGCCTACCGGGCGCTGCGCGCCGGCGTCGACCCCGAGGACCCGGTCTGGGTCGCGATGCAGCTGCGCCTCGCGCAGGCGCGCCAGCGCTGCCGCGAGGCAAGCGATGCGCTCGAGACGTTCGCCAGCGAGTCGCACCTCGCGCTCGAGAGTCGCTGAGCGCCTCAGCGCTTCAGCAGCATCTCGGCGCTCCGTCCCTCGACCCCCTCGAGCACGCCGCTCGCCCCGCGCACGAGCCCGGCGGCATTCGCCTCGTCGGTGTCGACGTGCATCTCGAGACTGAAGTCCTCGCGCACGCGCACCTTGACCTCGCCGAAGGTCAACGCCCGCGCGCCGTCCTGGATCGCGACGTCGACGCTGTCGCCGTCGGCGACGCCGAGCGCCTCGGCATCGCGCGGCGTCATGTGGATGTGCCGAAGCGCGCAGATCACGCCGTGCTTCAGCGTCACGGCCCCGGCCGGCCCCTCGATGCGGATGCCGGGCGTGTTCGCGAGGTCACCCGACTCGCGCACCGGCGCGTCGATGCCGAGCAGGAACTCGTCGCTCCTGGAGATCTCGACCTGGTCGGCCGCGCGCTCGGGTCCGACGATGCGCACGTGCTCGATGCGCCCGGCCGGGCCCACCAGCGTCACGGTCTGCTCGGCGGCGAACTGGCCGGGCTGTGAGATCGAGCGCGCCGGCGCCAGCCGGGCCCCGGGACCGAACAGCGTCGCGACGCTCGCGCTCGTCAGGTGCACGTGGCGCGCCGAGACCGCGATCGGGATGCGGGTGCCGGTCGCGAGCGCGTGGTGCCCGCCGACGACGCGGCGCGCCGCGGCCGCGATCGCCGCCTCCTCGTCGGTCTTGATCACCAGCAGCTTGCAGCGCGACGGCGGCGAGGAGATCTCGGCGACGCGCGTCTCGACGTCGACGCGCGCCTCGCGGTTCCGGTCCTCGTCGAGGTGTGCGCCGAGGAAGTCGAGCCGCTGCGCGATCCGGTGGCGCACGAGCGCGCTGTGCTCGCCGACGCCGGCCGTGAACACGATCGCATCGACGCCGCCCATGACCGCCGCGTAGGCGCCGATGTACTTGCGCGCCCGGTGCGCGTAGACCTGCAGCGCCAGCCGGCAGGCGTCGTCGCCCTCGCGCGCGCGGCGCTCGATCTCGCGCATGTCGGCGCTGCCGGCGAGTCCGACGAGCCCCGACTCGTGGTTGTAGAGGCGCTCGAGGTCGCCGGCCGGGACGCCGGCGCGCAGCAGCGCGAGCGTGATCCCGGGATCGAGGTCGCCGGGCCGCGTCGCCATCACGAGCCCCTCGAGCGGCGTCAGTCCCATGCTGGTCTCGACGCTGCGGCCGTACTCGACCGCCGTGACGCTGGCGCCGGCGCCGAGGTGGCAGGTGACGAGCCTGAGCGTGTCGAGCGGCGCGCCGAGCCAGGCCGCCGCGGCCTCGGCAACCGAGCGGTGGCTGGTGCCGTGAAAGCCGAAGCGCCGCAGCCCGTGGCGCGCGACGAGCGCGCGCGGCAGCGCGTACTCGCGCGCGCGCCGCGGCAGCGTCGAATGAAACGCCGTGTCGAAGACCGCGACGTGCGGCACCTGCCCGAGGCGCGCGCGCGCCGCGCGGATCCCGACGAGCGCCGGCGGGTTGTGCAGCGGCGCCAGCGGCCCGAGCGCCTCGATCGCCGCCTCGACCTCGGCGTCGATCAGGACCGGACCGCTGAAGCGCTCGCCGCCGTGCACGACGCGGTGCGCGACCGCCGTCAGCCGGCCGAGGTCGATGCCGCGCGCGGCGAGCGCGTCGAGCGCGAGCGTGACGGCCGAGGTGGGGCCGTCGAGCGTGACCGCGCGCTGCTCGCCGTCGCTCGAGAGCCGCGGCCGGCCGCCCAGGTCCTCGATCAGCAGCGTCGCGAGCCGGCGGCCGTCGTCGCCGCACACCGCGGCCTTCAGCGACGAGCTGCCGCAGTTCAGAATCAGCACGGGAAGGGCCATGCGCGATGCTAGCATCGCGCTCGCCACTGCCTCCATACAGGAATCTCGCGATGAGCCGGGAGCCGGCCGATTCGGGCTTCACGTTCTACCGGCGCGTGTGCGCGCTGGTGGTCGCCGCGGTCCTCGCGGTGCTGCTCTATCGGGTCGTCGAGCCGTTCCTCGCGCCGCTCGCGTGGGCGATGGTGCTCGGCTATCTGCTGCACCCGCTGCAGCAGCGCCTGGCGCGCGCGCTCGGCCACCGCGCCGGGCTCGCGGCCTTCCTGCTGACGCTGCTGACGTTCGTGCTGTTCGTGGGGCCCCTGACGCTGCTCGGCGGCGCGTTCGCGACGCAGGTCGGGCTGCTCGTGAACTCGCTGCAGCACCTCGTGGCCGAGCTCAGGATCCACTCGGTGCAGGATCTCGCGGATCTGCCCGCGGCGCGCTCGGTGCTCGCCTGGGCCGAGGCGCACCTCGCGCTCTCGGCCGACCAGCTGCGCGGCTGGCTCGTCAGCAGCGCCGAGCAGATGCTGCAGCCGCTGACCGCGCTCGGCGGGCGCGCGTTCCTGGGCGCGCTCGGCACCCTCGTCAGCTTCACGATGATGCTGTTCCTGCTGTTCTTCCTGCTGCGCGACGGGCGCGTGATGGTGCGCGCGGGGCTCGGGCTCGTGCCGGTCAGCGAGCACCACAAGACGCGGCTCGCGCATCACCTCGGCGATGTGACGCGCGCGGTGGTGTTCGGCACGCTCGCGACGTCGGTGCTGCAGGGCGTCTCGGTCGCGGTCGGCTTCATGGTGGTGGACCTGCCCTCGCCGGTCGTGTTCGGCGTCGCGGCCGCGGTGCTCTCGGTGCTGCCGATCGGCGGCACGGCGTTCGTCTGGGGCCCGGCCGCGGTGTGGCTGCTCGTCGCCGGGCGCACCGGAGCCGGCATCTTCCTGCTGGTGTGGGGCACGCTGATCGTCGGGCTGGCCGACAACCTGCTGCGGCCGCTGCTGATCTCGGGGCGCTCGGAGGTGCCGACGCTCGCGGTGTTCGTCGGCGTGCTCGGCGGGCTCGCGGCCTTCGGCATGGTCGGCATGTTCCTCGGGCCGCTCGTGATCTCGCTGGTGGTCGCGCTGGTGCGCTTCGCAGACGAGGCGCTCGCGAGCCGATAGAATCGCGCCCGTGCAACCCGAAGCCCTCCTCGCGCAGCTCAACGAGGCGCAGCGCGCCGCCGTCAGCGCGCCGCCCGGCCCGATCCTGGTGCTGGCCGGCGCCGGCAGCGGCAAGACGCGCGTGCTCGTGCATCGCGTCGCGTGGCTGATCGTCAACGACGGCTCCTCGCCGCACTCGATCCTCGCCGTCACCTTCACCAACAAGGCCGCCGGCGAGATGCGCGGTCGCATCGAGTCGCTGCTCGGCGTCCCCGGCAACGCGCTCTGGATCGGGACCTTCCACGGCCTCGCGCACCGGCTGCTGCGCCTGCACTGGCGCGAGGCGGGCCTGCCGCAGACCTTCCAGATCCTCGACTCCGAGGACCAGCTCAGGCTCGTCAAGAAGGTCGTCAAGGCGCTCGAGCTCGACGACACGCGCTGGGTGCCGAAGGACCTGCAGTACTTCATCAACGCGCAGAAGGACGAGGGCCGCCGGCCGGCGGCGCTCGCCGACGAGGGCGATGCGACGCGGCGCGTGATGATCAAGGTGTACGCGGCCTACGAGGACGCCTGCCGCCGCGCCGGCGTCGTCGACTTCGCGGAGCTGCTGCTGCGCTCCTACGAGCTCTGGCACGAGCAGCCGGCGCTGCTCGCGCACTACCGGCGGCGCTTCCGGCACGTGCTGGTCGACGAGTTCCAGGACACGAACGCGATCCAGTACCAGTGGCTCAGGACCCTCGCCGGGCCCGAGAGCCTGCCGTTCGTCGTCGGCGACGACGACCAGTCGATCTACGGCTGGCGCGGCGCGCGCGTCGAGAACATCCAGCGCTTCCAGCGCGACTTCCCGGGCACGACCGTCTTCCGGCTCGAGCAGAACTACCGCTCGACGTCGACGATCCTGAACGCCGCCAACGCGCTGATCAGCCACAACAGCGGACGCATGGGCAAGACGCTGTGGACCGACGGCGAGCGCGGCGAGCCGATCCGCGTCTACGCCGCGTTCAACGAGCGCGACGAGGCCGACTTCGTCGTCGACCGGATCCGCGATTGGAGCCGGCAGGGCGGCCGGCGCCAGGACTGCGGCGTGCTGTACCGCTCGAACGCGCAGTCGCGGGTGCTCGAGGAGGCGCTGCTCTCCGCGCGCATCCCGTACCGCGTCTACGGCGGGCTCAGGTTCTTCGAGCGCGCCGAGATCAAGGACGCGCTCGCGTACCTGAGGCTCGTGTCGAACCGCCGCGACGACCCCTCGTTCGAGCGCGTCGTGAACCTGCCGACGCGCGGCATCGGCGCGCGCAGCCTCGAGATCCTGCGCGGACTCGCCCGCGACCAGGCGCTGTCGCTGTGGGAGGCCGCCGCGACCGCGATCGGCAGCGGCGCCCTCGGCCCGAAGGGCGCGGCCGCGATGCACGCGTTCCTGGCGCTCGTCGAGCGCCTCGCGGCCGAGGTCGCCGGGGCGGCGCTGCATGAGCAGGTCGACAAGGTCATCGCGGGCTCCGGCCTGCTCGAGCACTACCGCAAGGAGAAGGGCGAGCGCGGCCAGGCGCGCGTCGAGAACCTCGAGGAGCTCGTGTCGGCGGCGCGCGGATTCGCGGCCGAGGACGAGACGCTCGCGCCGCTCGACAGCTTCCTCGCGCATGCCGCGCTCGAGAGCGGCGAGGGCCAGGCCAGCGAGTGGGAGGACAGCGTGCAGCTGATGACGCTGCACTCGGCGAAGGGCCTCGAGTTCCCGGTCGTGTTCCTGTGCGGGCTCGAGGACGGGCTGTTCCCGCACCAGCGCTCGGTCACCGACATCGGCGGCCTCGAGGAGGAGCGCCGGCTCGCCTACGTCGGCATCACACGCGCGATGCGGCGCCTGTACCTGACCTACGCCGAGCAGCGCCGGCTGCACGGCGTCGACCAGTTCGGCACGCCGTCGCGCTTCATCGCCGAGGTCCCGACCGAGCTCGTCGAGGAGGTGCGGCCGCGCGTGCAGGTGTCGCGGCCGGTGTACCCGGGCCGCGTCAAGGGCGCGCCGCTCTATGACGAGCCGCCGGCGGCATCCGGCATGCGCCTCGGCCAGCGCGTGCGCCACGGCCGCTTCGGCGAGGGCGTGATCCTGCGCCTCGACGGCCACGGCCAGGGCGCCCAGGTCGAGGTGAACTTCGAGCGCCTCGGTCGCAAGGTGCTGATGCTCGCCTACGCGAACCTCGAGGCGCTGTAGCGCGCGACCGGGCCGGCTCGGCCCTGCTAGACTGATCGCCACCGGGTACACGCACGTGGCCACGTGAAGATCATCATTCTCGGCGCCGGCCAGGTCGGCCGCACCGCCGCCTACCACCTGTCGCGTGAAGAGGCCAACGAAGTCACCGTCGTCGACTCCGACGAGGCGGTGCTCAGGGACCTGCAGGACCGGCTCGACGTGCGCACCGTCAGCGGCAACGCCGCGAACCCGGCGGTGCTCGAGGCCGCCGGCTGCGCCGACGCCAACCTGCTGGTCGCGCTGACGAGCAGCGACGAAGTGAACATGGTCGCCTGCCACGTCGCGTGGACGCTGTTCAAGACGCCGACCAAGATCGCCCGGATCCGCGGCGCCGCCTACGCGGCGCGGCCCGAGCTCTTCTCCGACAGCGCGGGCTTCGCGATCGACGCCTGGGTCAGCCCCGAGCAGCTCGTGACCGAGTACGTCGAGCAGCTGATCCGCCACCCGGGGGCGCTGCAGGTCGTCGACTTCGCCGACGGGCGCGTGCGCCTCGTGGGCCTGCGCGCGATCGAGGGCGGCCTGCTGGTCGGGCAGCCGCTGTCGAACCTGCCGCGCCACATCCCGGGAATCGACGCACGGGTCGCGGCGATCTACCGCAAGGACCGCAGCGTCAAGCCCGAGGGCAGCACGATCGTGGAGCCGGGCGACGAGGTGTTCTTCCTCGCGGCGCGCGAGGACATCCGCATCGTCATGAGCGAGCTCAGAAAGCTCGAGGCGCCGATGAAGCGCCTGGTGATCGCCGGCGGCGGCAACATCGGCATCCGGCTCGCGCAGACCCTCGAGGTCAACAACCAGGTGAAGCTGATCGAGCGCGACGCGCGCCGCGCGCGCCACGCCTCCGAGGTGCTCAGGAACACGATCGTGCTGCAGGGCGACGCCGCCGACGAGGAGCTGCTGCTCGAGGAGAACATCGACAGCGCCGATGCCTTCGTCGCCGTCACCAACGCCGAGGAGGCCAACATCCTCTCGGCGATGCTCGCCAAGCGCCTCGGCTGCCACAAGGTCATGGCGCTGATCAACAAGCCCTCGTACGCGGAGCTGATGGAGAGCGACCGGATCGACATCGCGATCTCGCCGCAGACGATCACGATCGGCTCGCTGCTCGCCTACGTGCGCCGCGGCGACGTCGCCAAGGTGCACTCGCTGCGCCGCGGTGCCGCCGAGGCGATCGAGGCGATCGCGCACGGCGATTCCGAGACCTCGAAGGTCGTCGGCCGCGCCGTCGAGGCGATCAAGCTGCCGGAGGGCACGACGATCGGCGCCGTGGTGCGCGGCGACGAGGTCATCATGGGCCACCACGACACGGTGATCGCCGAGGGCGACCACGTGATCCTGTTCCTGACCGACCGGCGCCACGTCGAGGCCGTCGAGAAGCTGTTCCAGGCCGGCGTGTCGTTCATCTAGCGCATGCACTTCGCGACGGTCCAGCGCATCCTCGGGCTCATCGTCACGATGTTCAGCGCGACGATGCTGCCGCCGGTCGCCGTGTCGCTGTACTTCGACGACGGCCAGTGGCTGCCGTTCGCCGAGTCCTTCGGCATCCTGCTCGCGGCCGGGCTGCTGCTGTGGCTGCCGGTGCACCGTGTCGACCGCGACCTGAGGCTGCGCGACGGCTTCCTGGTCGTGGCGCTGTTCTGGATCGGGCTCGGACTCGCGGGCGCGCTGCCGCTCCTGCTCGGCGACGCGCCGCGGCTCGGCTTCACCGACGCCGCCTTCGAGTCGGTCGCCGGCATCACGACGACGAGCGCGAGCATCATCACCGGGCTCGACGCGCTGCCGAAGTCGGTGCTGTGGTACCGCCAGCAGGAGCAGTGGCTGGGCGGCATCGGCGTCATCGTGCTCGCGGTCGCGCTGTTCCCGGTGCTCGGCATCGGCGGCATGCAGCTCTACAAGGCCGACGCGCCGGGGCCGGTCAAGGACGAGAAGCTGACGCCCCGGATCGCGCAGACCGCGCGCGCGCTGTGGGGCGTCTACGTGCTCTTGACCGCCGCCTGCACCGCCGCCTACGCCTTCGCCGGCATGGGCGGCTTCGATGCGCTCGCGCACGCGTTGTCGACCGTCTCGACCGGCGGCTTCTCGACGTACGATGCCGGATTCGCGCACTTTCACTCGGTCGCGATCGACTCGGTCGCGATCGTGTTCATGTTCTTCGGCGGCGTGAACTTCGCGCTGCACTTCGTCGCCTGGCGCACCAAGGACGCGCTCGCCTACCTCGGCGAACCGCAGTTCCGCGCGTACCTGTTCCTGACGCTGGCGCTGGTCGCGCTCGTGACCGGCTACCTGCTCGCGACCGGCGCCTACGCCTCGCCGGCCGATGCGCTGCGCTACGGCGCCTTCGAGGTCGTCTCGATGCAGTCGAGCACCGGCTTCGTCGCGACGCGCTTCGCGGCCTGGCCCGGGATGCTGCCGCCGCTGCTGGTGCTGATCACCTTCGTCGGCGGCTGCGCGGGCTCGACCGCCGGCGGCATGAAGGTGATCCGCTGGCAGCTGGTGCTGAAGCAGGCGCAGCGCGAGATGCTGAGGCTCGTGCACCCGAGCGCGGCGCTGCCGGTGAAGCTCGCCGACAAGCCGGTCCCCGGACGCGTGCTGGCCGCGGTCACCGGCTTCTTCGCGATGTACCTGGTGCTGTTCGGGCTGATGATGCTGCTGATGATGGCGACCGGCCTCGACCAGGTGACCGCCTGGTCGGCAATCGCCGCCTGCATCAACAACGCCGGGCCCGCGCTCGGCGACGCCGCGACCACGTTCCAGCACCTGCCCGAGGCCGCCAAGTGGATCTCGATCGTCGCGATGCTGGTCGGGCGGCTCGAGGTGTTCACGGTTGTGGTGCTGTTCACACCGGCGTTCTGGCGCCACTGATCGCGGCGCCGGGCTGTGACGCCGCTCACACGCGGGAGCCCGGCCGCGGCCGATAGCAGCGGGGGAACGCCCCGATTCCCGGCGGCGAACGGATGATCGCATGCGGCTGCATCGCGCCCGGCGCGGTTTCACGCTCGTCGAACTCGTCTGCTGCATCGTCGTCATCGCGGTGCTGGCGGCGTTCGCACTGCCGCGCTTCGCGCTCTTCGACCAGCGCGCGCGCATCGCCGCGGTGCAGGCGCTCGCCGGCACGCTGAACGCGACCGCCTATCAGGTGAGGGCGCTGTGCATGACGACGCAGGCGGTCTCGGGCTGCAGCCTCGCGTCGAGCTCCTGGACCGGCACGATCAACGGCAAGGACTACTGGTTGAACTACGGCTGGCCGGACGCGGGCGACGAGCTCAACGCCCGGCAGATCGATGCGCTGATCGACTACAGCGGCTTTCGCGCCTACCTCGTCGGGCCGCCGTCGACGCGCTTCGTGCGCGACGACGCGCCGTCACCGGACAGCTGCTCGGTGACCTACAACGACGCCTACTACTTGCCGACGCACTATCAGATCGTCGTCGCGACGTCCGGCTGCTGAGCGCCTCAGGCGCTGACGACCGGCACGCCGCCGATCTTCGCGCGCCACTCGCGCGGGCCGCTGTCGTGCACCGAGACGCCGTTCGAGTCGACGGCGACGGTGACCGGCATGTCCTTGACCTCGAACTCGTAGACGGCTTCCATGCCGAGCTCGGGGAAGGCGACGACGCGGCTCGAGCGGATCGCCTTGGCCACCAGGAATGCCGCGCCGCCGACCGCGATCAGGTACGCGCTCTTGTGGCGCCTGATGCTCTCGATCGCCTCGGGGCCGCGCTCGGCCTTGCCCACCATCGCAAGGAGCCCGGCCTTCGCCAGCATCGTCTCGGTGAAGCGGTCCATGCGGTTCGCGGTCGTGGGACCGGCCGGCCCGACGACCTCGTCGCCGACCGGATCGACGGGCCCGACGTAGTAGATGAGCCGGTCCTTGAACGAGAGCCCGTCGGGCAGCGGCTGGCCTGCCTCGAGCAGCGCACAGATGCGCTTGTGGGCCGCGTCGCGTCCGGTCAGGAATTTCCCCGAGAGCAGCAGCCGCTCGCCCGGCTTCCACGCCGCGACCGCGGTGCGCGTGAGCCCGTCGAGCGCGACGCGCCGCACGCCCGCGTCGGGCGCCCAGTCGACCTTCGGCCAGGCGCCGAGGTCGGGCGGCTCGAGCCGCGCCGGGCCGCTGCCATCGAGATGGAAGTGCACGTGTCGAGTCGCCGCGCAGTTCGGGATCACCGCGACCGGCAGCGAGGCGGCGTGCGTCGGGTAGTCGCGAATCTTGACGTCGAGCACCGTCGTCAGCCCGCCGAGGCCCTGGGCGCCGATGCCGAGCGCGTTGACGCGGTCGTGGATCTCGATGCGCAGCTCCTCGAGGCGCGAACGCGGGCCGCGCACCTTGAGCTCGGCCATGTCGATCGGCTCCATCAGCGATTCCTTCGCGAGCAGGAGCGCCTTTTCGGCGCTGCCGCCGATGCCGATGCCGAGCATGCCGGGCGGGCACCAGCCGGCGCCCATCTCGGGCACCCGCGCGAGCACCCAGTCGGCGACCGAGTCGGAGGGATTCAGCATCTCGAACATCGACTTGTTCTCGCTGCCGCCGCCCTTGGCCGCGACCGTGACGTCGACGCCGTCCCCGGCCACCAGCTCGACGTGCACGACCGCCGGCGTGTTGTCGCGCGTGTTGCCGCGCTTGCCGGCGGGGTCGGCGACGATCGAGGCGCGCAGCCGGTTCTCCGGCAGCTGATAGGCGCGCCGCACGCCCTCGTTGATCAGGTCCTCGAGCGCCCGCGTGCTGTCGATGCGCGCGCCCATCCCGACCTTGACGAAGGCCACGACGATGCCGGTGTCCTGGCAGATCGGCCGGTGGCCCTCGGCGCACATCCTCGAGTTCGTCAGGATCTGCGCGATCGCATCGCGGGCCGCCGGGCTCGTCTCGCGCTCGTAGGCGCGGCCCATCGCGGCGATGAAGTCGGGCGAGTGGTAGTACGAGATGTACTGCAGCGCGTCCGCGACGCTGGTGATCAGATCGTCTTCGCGTATCACGGCCATGGGAGTATCCGCTGCGCCCGCGGGGCGCCCACTCTATCAGGCCGTCGCGGGCGCGGGCGGCTGGACGACGAGGAGGTCGCAGGCGATGCGGTCGAGCACCCGATCGGCGGTGCTGCCGATGAAGCGCTCGTGCAGGCGGCTGCGCGCGATGACGCCGAGCGCGAGCACGTCGAGCTCCCGGTCGGCCGCGAACTCCGGCAGCGCATAGCTGACGATGCCGTCGATGAGCTGCGTGTCGGCCGCCGCGATCCCGTGGCGCGCCGCCAGGCCCTCGAGCTGCGTGCGGTGCAGCGTCCTGAGCACCTCGACCGCCGCGAGGTCGGTGCCGAGCGGCGCGCTCGCGATGCCGGGCTCGACGCTGATCAGGTTCAACGTCGAGAACACATGCACGACCGACGGCTTCGCGCCGAGCAGGCGCCCGAGCGAGGCCGCCGCATCGATGATCGCGTGGTCGACCGTCGCGCCGACATCGCCCGGATGGTTGGGATCGACCGCCGCGGCGATGCGCGGCGGCTCGTGCCAGGGCACCTGCTTCGTCAGCAGCAGCGGCACCGGCGAGTCGCGCAGCAGGTGCCAGTCGGTGTGCGTGACGATCGCGCGGCGCAGCGCGCCGTGGTAGTGGCTGTCCTTGACAACGAGGTCGGGGCGCGCGACCACGATGCGGCGCAGGATGCCCTCGTGCAGCGGATTCGCGAACTCGACCGTGCTCGTGACGCTGACGCCGTCGGCGCGCAGCGCGCTCGCGAGCCGGTCGAGGTGCACCTGGTGGCGGGCGGCGACCGGCGCGACGGCGACCGCAAGCGTCGGTGCATCGAGGAAGCGCGCCGCGTCGAGCTCCGGCGCGAACTCGCAGACGTAGAGCTCGACGCTCGCGCCCGCGGCCTTCGCGAGCCGCGCCGCCTTGCTGACCGCCGCCGACTTCTCGAGCGTCGGGTCGACGATCACGAGTATGTGCCGGATGCCGCCCATGGCCGGGGACTCCATCACGGGCCGAGTGCCCTGAGGTCGCATGGTGACGCCACGGCCAGCGCCGCGCCATCGGGACATCTGCGGACCCGCCTCAGGCGGGGCGGCGCAGGCTCCCGTCGAGCAGCAGCTCGACCTTGTCGCGGTGCGAGCGCGACAGCTTCAGCTCCTGGCCGCTCTCGAGTGTCAGGAAGTACTCGCCGTTCGCGTGCGGCCGGAGCTTGCGGACGCGGCGCAGGTTGACGATCGCCGAGCGGTGCACGCGCTGGAACGTCTGCGGGTCGAGCGAGGACTCGAGCTGCTTCATCGTCGCGCGCAGCACGTGGGTCTCGCCGGCGGCGTGGATGCACATGTAGTCGCCGGCGGCGTCGATCCAGTCGATCTCGGCGCTCGGGATGCGCACGACGTCGCGGCCGGTGCGGATCGCGAGCACGTCCGGGTAGCGCGCCGGCGCCTCGCCGGCGACCCGCGCCAGCAGCTCCTCGGGCGCGAGCTCGCCCGCGCCCTGCACGTCGGCCAGCAGGCCGAGCATCCGCTCGTGCTGCGCGAGCAGCGCGCGCTCGCCGAGGTGCGTGCGCACGCGTTCGAGCGCGTGCTCGAGGCGCGCGTCCTCGACCGGCTTCAGCAGGTAGTCGAGCGCGCGCGCCTCGAAGGCATCGATCGCGTAGCGGTCGAACGCGGTCACGAACACGACGACCGGCATCGAGTCCTGCGGCAGGCGCGCCAGCACGTCAAAGCCCGAGAGCCCGGGCATCTGGATGTCAAGGAACATGAGGTCGGGCGCGAGCTCGGCGACGTGCTCGATGGCCTCGCGGCCGTTCTGGCACTCGCCGACGATCTCGACGTCCGGCGCCGCCGCGAGCCGAAGCTCCAGGCCGCGCCGCGCCAGTCGCTCGTCGTCGACGAGCAGCGTCCGGATGCGCTTCATGCCGCGTGCTCCGCCGGGAATTCGATGTCGATGCGAAGGCCGGGCTTGGTGTTGTGGTGCGCGAAGCGCGAGCGGTCGCCATAGAGCACGACGAGGCGTTCCTGGGTGTTGCGCAGGCCGACGCCGCGCCCGCCGGTGACGCTGGCACCGCCGTTCAGGCCCGGCCCGTCGTCGGCGACGTGCAGCAGCAGCCGCTGGCCGATGACGCGCGCGCCGATGTGCAGCGTGCCGCCGGTCTCGGACGGCGCGATCGCGTACTTGAGCGCGTTCTCGATCAGCGGCTGCAGCAGCAGCGAGGGCACGAGCGTTCCGAGCGCCGCATGATCGATGTCGAAGTGCAGCCGCAGGCGCGGCCCGTAGCGCAGCTTCTCGATGCCAAGGTAGAGGTCGAGCGCCTCGAGCTCCTGCTTCAGCGTCACCTTCTTCATCGGGTCCTGGTCGAGCGTATGGCGCAGGAACGCCGACAGGCGCGTGACCGCGAGGTTGGCGCGCTCGGTGTCGCGATCGAGGATCAGCGTCGAGATCGCGTTCAGCGTGTTGAACAGGAAGTGCGGATTCAGCTGGTAGCGCAGCATCTTCATCTGCGCTTCCTGCGCGAGCCCCTTGGCGCGCAGCGTCGCCTCGCGCTCGCGCTGCACCGACTCGTAGTAGTAGATGCCGAAGTACAGCGCCGACCACGACAGCAGCAGGTACGTCGAGATCAGCGCGCTCGCGAAGATCCGCGCCCAGCTGTCGAGCATTTCGTGCTCGCCCATGAACACGGCGTACGAGCCGTTGATGAACAGCCGCCACAGGATCGCCGCGGCGTAGACGAGCACGAGGACCGTCACCACGACGATCGCCGGAGAGCGGTCGCGCACGCGCCGATAGGCGTAGCGCAGCATCGAGGAGAGCGCGAAGCCCGACACCGCCGCGACCAGGATCACGCTGTTGTAGGCCGACAGGTGGACCGGGTCCATCTTCTCGGGGTTCACGAGCGCCGAGACGTACTGGGCGATGAAGTACGCGCTCCAGCCGAGCGTTTGCAGCGCCCAGAACGAGGCTTCGCGGTGGCGCAGGAGCTGGCCGAGCGGCTTCAGCGCCGGGCGGTGGATGGGCTCGATGGCGGACGCGGGCAGGGCCATCGGCAAAGCCTAGTCCAGATTTTCGTGCGCCGATTGTCGGTTGGACGCACGCGGCGGTCGCTTCGTCGCCGCGGCGATCTGCAGCGCCCGCGGCGTTTCCAATCGGGATTTCGGCGCTATCCGATATCCGCGCGCGCGAACGGACCTTGTCGCTCGAAATGATAACCCACCTTACGGCACTAATTGCAACTTATGACAATATTTTCACCCACCGTGATGCTTCTGAGTGGCTGTATTGCGAATGATCCACCCACATATACGTATAAAATGCATTTGTGGATCAATGTTATGCAAATGTTGGCAATATCTATAAGAAGGTGGGTGCGCAATTCAGACAAACGAGTCCATATTATTCGGAAGTGGATCGACTTTCGTCAGCGACCGCTCTGGGATAATTGGCACGCAACCGGCGGATCGCCGCCCGGGCGGGAATTTCAGTGATCGGACTGCTGCAGCGAGTGACCCGTGCGGCCGTCGACGTGGACGCCGAGACGGTGGGTGCGATCGGACCGGGGCTTCTCGTGCTCCTCGGCGTGGCGCGCGGCGACGGCACGCGTGAGGCGGACCGCCTGCTCGAGCGGATCGCGACCTACCGAATCTTCGACGACGCCGACGGTCGAATGAACGTGAGCCTCGCCGACTCGGGCGGCGCGCTGCTCGTCGTCTCGCAGTTCACGCTCGCGGCCGACACGCACAAGGGTACCCGGCCGGGCTTCAGCACGGCGGCCGCACCGGCCGACGGCGAGCGCCTCTACAACTACTTCGTCGCGGCGGCGCGGCGGCGGATCGGGACCGTGGCGACCGGGCGCTTCGGCGCCCGGATGAAAGTGACGCTGATCAACGACGGTCCGGTGACGTTTTGGCTCGAAGTGACGCCGCGGGACACCGCCGAGTGAGACCTATCCCGACTTGACGCCAAAGGCTTTGGGGTATCATCGCTGGGCCTTCGGTGCCGGAGAATCTCATGGGTATTGGCTTTCGCGAGCTGCTGGTCATCCTGGTGATCGCGCTCCTGATTTTCGGCGGGAAGAAGCTCCGCACGATCGGCTCTGACCTCGGCGCCGCAGTCCGCGACTTCAAGAAGGCGATGGACACCGGCGAGAAGGAGGTCGACGAGCAGAAGCCGCTCAAGCAGCTGACCGGCAACGACGCGGACTTCGCCGCCTCCGAGAAGCAGGGCTCGAAGCCCGAGCAGAAGTCGAACGTCTGACGGCGCCCGCGCGCGCCGCTGTCATCCCGCCATGTTCGACGTGGGCTTCGGCGAGATCCTGCTGATCATGGTCATCTCCTTGGTGGTGCTCGGGCCGGAGAAGCTCCCGAAGCTCGCCGCGGACATCGGCCGCTGGCTCGGGCGCGCCCGGGCCATGGCGCGGCAGCTGAGTACGCAGCTCGAGCAGGAAGTGCGCCTCGAGGAAATGATGCGCGAGCAAAAGCGCGCGGCCTCGATCGCGCCGCCCGAGGTCCGGCCCGCCGCGGAGAGCGCACCGCCCGCCGCGCAGACGGCGCCGCCCGCCGCCGCGACGGCGAGCGACACGCCGGCCGCGCCCGTGACGACCGTCCTGCCGAACCCCCCGGCGGTCGGCCCCGGCGCCGGCCAACCGAGCGACGAGCCGCACCAGCACGGGCCGGCGCCGGCCGCGCCGGCATCAGGGCGCACCGATGGCCAGCCCTGAGCCGGAGCGCGAGAACCTCGCGGAAGGCACGCTGATCTCGCACCTGCTGGAGCTGCGCACGCGGCTGCTGCGGGCGCTGATGGTCGTCATCATCGTGTCGATCCCGTGCATGATCTACGCGAACGACCTGTTCACGTTCATCTCCAAGCCGCTGCTCCGGGTGCTGCCGAAGGGCGCGACGATGATCTCGACGAGCGTCATCGCCCCGCTGATGACGCCCTTCAAGCTCGCGTTCTACATCGCGCTCGTATTCTCGATGCCGTACGTGCTCTACCAGGCGTGGGCCTTCATCGCGCCCGGCCTCTACCGGCACGAGAAGCGCTTCGCGCTGCCGCTGCTGATCTCGAGCGTGATCCTGTTCTACGCCGGCGTCGCCTTCGCCTACTTCGTCGTGTTCCCGGTCATGTTCGCGTTCTTCACCGCGACCACGCCGCCCGGCGTGCAGATGATGACCGACATGACGCAGTACCTCGACTTCGTGCTGGTGCTGTTCCTGGCCTTCGGACTCGCGTTCGAGATCCCGGTCGCGATCGTGCTGCTCGTCTGGACCGGCATCGTCAAGATCGAGACGCTGAAGCGCAACCGCGGCTACGTGCTGATCGCGGTGTTCATCCAGGCGGCGGTGATCGTGCCGCCCGACGTCGTGTCGCAGACCGCGATGGCGCTGCCGATGTACGCGCTCTACGAGGTCGGCATCGTGATGGCGCGCATCCTCGCCAAGAACAAGCTCGAGGAGCGTGCCCGCGAGGAACGCGAGCGCGAGGCCGGCACCGCCTGAGGGCGGCGGACCGCGGGGGCGCAGCCGGCCGTTGCGGCCGCAGCGCCGCATCCTTCAGACTCCGGCCACTTGGCCGGATGCGACGCGGGCTCGGGGACCGCACTGGATGAACAACAACAACGCGCCGGGCACGGCGACCTTCCTCGGCCATCCGCGCGGCCTGGCGACGCTCTTCTTCACCGAGTTCTTCGAGCGCTTCAGTTACTACGGGATGCGGGCGCTGCTGGTGCTGTTCCTGACCGCCACGGTCGCGAACGGCGGCTTCGGCGTCGACGAGAAGACCGCCGGCGCGGTCTACGGCCTGTACGCGGGCTCGGTGTACCTGTTCTCGCTGCCGGGCGGCTGGATCGCCGACCGGCTGATCGGCGCCCGGCGCAGCATCTTCTACGGCGGCATCCTGATCGCGCTCGGCAACTTCATGCTCGGCGTGCCCGCGACGCCGGCGGTGTTCTACGCCGGGCTGCTGGTGATCGCGCTCGGCACCGGACTGCTCAAGCCCAACGTCAGCGCGGTCGTCGGCGACCTCTACGTCGGCCAGAGCGGCGCGCGCCGCGACGCCGCGTTCTCGATCTTCTACATGGGCATCAACCTGGGCGCCACGCTCGCGCCGTTCGGGCCGGGCACGATCGGCGAGACGGTCGGCTTCCGCTGGGGATTCGTCGCCGCCGGGCTCGCGATGCTGATCGGCCTCGCGCAGTTCCGGATGACCGAGCACTACCTCGGCGAGGCCGGCCACCCGCCTGCCGACCTGTCGCCCGGCCAGCGCACGCGCTCGATCCGCTACCTGCTGATCGGCCTCGCGCTGCTCGGCGCCGGCGTCGCGCTGTTCGCCACGGGCGTGGTGCGGGTCGGCGTCGTCGAGCTCGCCGACTGGGTGCTGTGGTTCATGATCGCGCTCGCGGTGCTGTTCTTCGCCTCGGTGTTCTCCTTCGGCGGCCTCGACGCGGCCGAGCGCGCCCGCGTCGTCGTGATCCTGGTGTTCTGCCTGTGCGCCGCGCTGTTCTTCGGCGGCTTCGAGCAGGCCGGCACGACGCTGAACCTGTTCGCGCGCGACCTCACCGATCGCTCGCTGCTCGGCGGGTTCTTCGCGACCCACGAGCACCCGGCGAGCTGGTACCAGTCGGTCAACCCGATCTACATCATCCTGCTGTCGCCGTTCTTCGCGTGGCTGTGGGTGGCGCTCGGCAAGCGCAACCTCGACCCGTCAGCGCCGTTCAAGTTCGGGCTCGGGCTCGCGCTGCTCGGCGCGGGCTTCGGCACGCTGATCTTCGCCGCACAGCTGATCCTCGCGCACGGCGGCAAGGTCGGCCCGCAGTGGCTGCTGCTGACTTACCTGCTGCACACGAGCGGCGAGCTGTGCCTCAGCCCGATCGGCCTCTCGAACGTCACCAAGCTCGCGCCGCGGCACTTCGCGAGCCAGATGATGGGAACCTGGTTCCTCGGCACCGCGATCGGCAACAACCTCGCCGGACGCGTCGGCGGCGAGGTCGGCTCGCAGGTCGCGGCGATGCCGGGCGCGTTCCTGCGCATGACGCTGATCGGCGTCGGCGCCGGTGCGCTGATGCTGCTGCTCTCGCCGCTGCTGCGGCGCTGGATGGGCGGCGTCCGCTAGGACTGCGCCCGGAGAACGTGCAATGAACGACACTCCGCAACTGACGCTGCGCGCGGTGATCCTGTCGGTGCTGCTCACCGTCGTGCTCGCCGCCGCCAACGCCTACCTCGGACTCTTTGCCGGGCTCACCGTCGCCACCGCGATCCCGGCCGCGGTCGTCTCGATGGGTGTGCTGCGCCTCCTCGGCCGCACCAGCGTCCTCGAGAACAACATCGTCGCGACCGGCGCCTCCGCCGGCTCGTCGATCGCGGCCGGCACCGTGTTCACGATGCCGGCGCTCGTGATCCTCGGGCACTGGGCGCGCTTCGACTACTGGTGGGTGTTCGCGATCATCGGGCTCGGCGGCATCCTCGGCGTGCTGTTCTCGGTGCCGCTGCGCCGCACGCTGATCATCGACCAGCAGCTGCAGTTCCCGGAGGGCGTCGCGACCGCCGAGCTCCTGCGCGCCGGCAGCGGCTCCGCCGGCGGGGCGCGCCTGCTCGGCTTCGCGGCGCTCGCAGGCGCGGTGTTCAAGCTCGTGATGTCGGGACTGCGCTTCGTGCCGGAGTCGTTCACGCTCGCGCGCTACTTCGGCGCCCGCACGATCGGCTACGTCGGCGTCAACCTCTCGCCGGCGCTGCTCGGCGTCGGCTACATCGTCGGCGTCAACATCGGGCTCGTGATGGTCGCCGGCGGGCTGATCGCCTGGTGGCTCTTCATCCCGGTCTACAACACCTTCCTGTTCGACCAGGACCCGGGCCTCGCGGCGCTGCTCGCGGGCGTCGACGCCGAGACCGCCGCGAACCTGATCTGGACCAAGAAGGTCCGCTACATCGGTGTCGGCGCGATGCTGATCGGGGGGCTCTGGGCGCTGTGGACGCTGCGCTCCTCGCTGCTGTCCGGCGTCAAGAGCGGCCTCAGCGTCGGCGGCACCAAGGGCGCGGTCGCGGACACCGAGCGTGACCTGCCGATGGGCGCGATCCTAGCGGGCATCGCGGTCTTCGTGCTGCCGCTGTTCGCGCTCTACCACGCGGTGGTCGGCAGTTACGGGGTTGCGGCGGCGATGGCCGTCATCATGATCGTCGCGGGCTTCGTGTTCTCGTCGGTCAGCGGCTACATGGCCGGCCTCGTCGGCTCCTCGAACAACCCGGTCTCGGGCATCACGATCTCGACGATCCTGTTCGCGTCGCTCGTGCTGCTCGCGCTCGTCGGCTCCGGCAGCAGCGTCGGGCCGGTCGCGGCGATCCTGATCGGCGCCGTCACCTGCTCGGCCGCGGCGGTGGCGGGCGACAACCTGCAGGACCTCAAGGCCGGACGGCTGCTCGGCGCCACGCCGTGGCGCCAGCAGGTCATGCTCGCGATTGGCGCACTGGCCGGCGCCGCGATCATGGCGCCGGTGCTGAACCTGCTGCTCGAGGCCTACGGCATCGGGACGCCGGCGCACGCCGGCGTCAAGGCGCTCAACGCCCCGCAGGCGACGCTGATGGCGGCGGTCGCCAAGGGCATCTTCGCGCGCGACCTGCCGTGGAGCATGATCGGCCTCGGCGCCGCGGTCGGCGCGACGGTCATCGCCTTCGACCTGTGGCTCAAGCACGTCGGCGGGCGCTGGCGCGCGCCGGTGCTCGCGGTCGCGGTCGGCATTTACCTGCCGCTCGAGTACACGAGCCCGATCTTCCTCGGGGGCCTCATCTCCGAGCTCGTCGACCGCTGGCAGGCCCGCCACGGCGCGCACGGCGATCCCGAGGCGCTGCGCCGCAACGGGCTGCTGTTCGCCTCGGGCCTGATCGCGGGCGAGGCGATCGTCGGGGTCCTGATCGCGATCCCGATCGTGCTGACCGGCAACGTCGACGTGCTCGCGCTCCCCGCCAGCCTGCGGTTCGGCCAGTGGCTCGGCCTCGCCTGCCTGGCGGCGATCGGCTGGCGCCTCTATCGCAGTGCGGCGAGGCTCCCCGACGCCTGAAGGCGCCTCTTGTCGCGGCGGGGCGACGCTCGCAGCGTCAACGACCTCCTCCAGCCGGCGTTACGTTACGCGTCTCTTAAGGAGGAGGCGCGCCATGCTGTCAAGGATACTGTCAAGCACGTCGCGGTGGCTGGCCGCTGCGGCATTCGCGCTCGCGCTCGCCGCGTGCGGCAGCGGCGGCGGGATGACGAGCGGCTCGGGCACCATGCCGCAGGGCTGCAACGCCACCACCTGCGGCAATGCGCAACTGACGCTGACCGACGCCGCCGGCGACTTCGCGAGCTACAGCGTCGATGTCACCTCGCTGCAGCTGACCAAGGCCGACGGCACGATCGTCGAGACGCTGCCGGTCAAGACCCGCGTCGACTTCACGCAGCTCGTGAACGTCTCCGAATTCCTGACGTCGGCGCAGATCCCGGTCGGCGAGTACACCGCGGCGCAGATGACGCTCGACTACTCGAACGCCGCGATCTTCGTCTACACCGACGCCAACGACACGCAGACGGCTCAGGTGACCCAGGTCGTCGACGGCAGCGGCAACACGCTCTATTCCTCGACGCCGCCGGCCCCGACTTCGTCGACGATCACGCTGAGCGTCAAGCTCGACAACAAGCACCACCTGTTCGTGAACCCCGGGAAGCTCGCGCGGCTCGCGCTCGACTTCAACCTCGCGGCGTCGAACAGCGTGAACCTGGCGAACCCGGCCGCACCGGTCGACACGGTGCAGCCGTTCATCGTCGCGAGCGTCGTGCCGACCGACACCAAGGACGTGCGCGTGCGTGGCACGCTGGTCAGCGTCGACGTCAGCGGCGGCAGCTACACGGTCAACGTCGAGCCGTTCGACGACGACAACACGAGCCGCGGCCAGGTCGCGGTCAACACGACCGCGCACACGACGTTCGAGATCGACGGCACGCCCTACACGGGCAATGCCGGCCTGTCGGCGCTCGCGGCCGAGGCCGCCGGCACGCTGACCGTCGCCTTCGGCACCTTCTCGACCACCGACTTCACGTTCACGGCGAACCGCGTCCTCGCCGGCACGAGCGTGCAGATGCCGAACCTCGATCGCCTGCAGGGCGTCGTGATGGCGCGCAGCCTGGTCAACGGCGTGATCACGCTGTCGGTGCGCGGCGCGACGATGTGGATGCATGCCGACCGGGACGATCACTTCAGCATGAAGACCGTCGCCCTGACGCTCGGCAGCGGCACGATGATCACCGCGGTCGGCAGCGAGCCCTCGGCCGCGCCGATGACCGCGTGGCCGTCGGTCGGCAGCCGCATCACCGCCTTCGGCAAGGCCGGCACCGACGCGAGCAACAACCCGACCTTCGACGCGACCGCGGGACGCCTGCGGATCGAGCTCACGACGCTGTGGGGCGCCGTCGCGACGGGCGGTGTCGGCACCGGCCAGGTGACGCTGAACCTGCAAGCCATCGAGGGCCTGCCGGTCAGCGCCTTCGACTTCACCGGCACGGGTTCCGACCCGACGAAGTACGTCGTGACGACCGGCGTACTGCCGCTGACCGCGGTGTCGGCGACCGCACCGCTCAGGTTCTTCGGGCTCGTGCAGCCCTTCGGCTTCGCGCCGCCCGACTTCAACGCGGACACGCTGGTCGACTTCGTCAACACCAACGCGGTGCTGAACGTCGACTACGGCGCGGCGGGCTCGGCCACGGCGCTGACGACGACCACGAGCAGCCTGACGGTCGTGCAGAGCGCGCTGGTCGCGAACGAGGAGCACACGATCCGGATCGGGCCGCAGCTCATCGACCTGACGGCGCTGAGCGGCGACCTCACGGTCAGCCCGGATCCGAGCTCGATGGGCCCGTTCGCGATCCGCACCGAGGCCGCGATGGGCATGGGCATGATGGACACCATCGACGTGTTCAACAACTTCGCGGACTTCGACTCGATGCTGACGACCAAGCTCGGCGGCGGCGCGAAGGTCGAGCGCGTGCTCGCGCTGGGTCACTTCGATCAGACGAGCAACACCTTCACCGCCGGCCAGATTGCGATCATCCTGAACTGACGCTGGACGCCGGGTCGGGGCGCTGCTGCGCCCCGGCCCGGTCCTTTCCGGCGATCGTCGGCGGCGTACTCGGCGCCGCGAGCGCTTCGCCGCGTTGCGGCGCGGCCGCGGTGGCCGGCGAGGCATCAGCGTGGCATGCTGCGCTGCCCTACGCGCCCGCCCCGTTGATGACTGCCGCCCGCCCCTCGCGCCTGTTGCTGCTCGGGTCCTTCGCGACCGTCTACGTCGTCTGGGGCTCGAGCTTTGCCGCCACCAAGTTCATGGTGCAGAGCCTGCCGCCGTTCCTGGCCGGTGGTGCGCGCTTCATCGTCGCGGGCCTGCTGCTGACGCTCGTCGCGCTCGGCCTGCGGCAGCCGCTGCCGCGCCGCGCGCGCGACTGGGGCCACATCGCCGTGATGGGCCTCGCGCAGGTCGTGCTGTCGTCGGGCCTGAACGTCCTCGCCATGCGTCATGTCGCATCGAACCAGTCGGCGCTCCTGAACGCGAGCTCGGCGCTGTGGATTCCGCTGCTGGGCGCGCTCGGCGCGCGCGGCCACCCGCTGACGCTGCGGGTCTCGGCCGGCATCGCGATCGGCTTCGTGGGGCTTGGCCTGCTGCTGTGGCCGAAGCAGGGCTTCGCGATCGCCGACCTCGGCTGGCAGCTGGTCGTCGTCAGCGCCTGCTTCGCGTGGGCGCTCGGCACGCTCTACTACCGTGCCATCCGCACGACGCTGCCGCTGCTGATGTTCATGGCGCTCGAGATGCTGCTCGGCGGGTGTGCGCTGTGCGCGCTCGGCTTCGGCCTCGGCGAGGGGCCGCGCTGGCACCCGGACGCGTCGGGCCTCGCGGCGCTCGGCTTCCTGATGCTGTTCAGCTCGTGCTTCGCGTACACCGCGTTCGGGTACCTGATGCACCACACGACGCCGGCGCGGCTGTCGACCTACGCCTACGTGAACCCGGCGATCGCCGCCGTGCTCGGCTGGCTGCTGCTCGGCGAGCGCATGAGCGCAACGCAGCTCGCCGGGACCGGCGTGATCCTGGTCGGCGTCGTGAGCGTGTCGCTGCCGGACGGCCCCGGCACCGCGACGCCCGCCGAGCCGACCGGCTGAGGCTCAGCGCCCGCGCGCGAGCGCGGCGCCGACCCAGCTGACGAGGCTGACGATGATCGCCGTCGCGAGCGCCGAGCCGAAGCTCGCGACGTGCATGCCGGGCAGCAGCCAGGCGACCAGCGCGACCATCGCGGCGTTGATGACGAGCAGGAAGAGCCCGAGCGTCACGAGCGTGATCGGCAGCGTCAGCACCACGAGCACCGGGCGCAACAGCGCATTGACGACGCCGAGCACGAGGCCCGCGACGACGAGCGTCGCCGGCGTCGCGAACGTGAGCCCGCCGACGAAGAACGTCGCAACCCAAAGCCCCAGTGCGGCGAAGGTGCCGCGCAGCAGTATCCCCTGCATGGTGTGCTCCCAGATTCGGTTGGTCAGCGATAACGCAGGCCGTGGCGGATCACGATGTCGACGTCCTGCAACCGGTCGATGTGGCGCAGCAAGTCGCCGCGGACCGCGATCAGGTCGGCGTACTTGCCGGGCGTGACGCTGCCGAGGTCGGTCTCGAGGCCGAGGACGGTTGCGGCATCGAGTGTCGCGGCGCGCACCGCCTCGGCCGTCGTCAGTCCCGCCTCGAGCACCAGTGCCTCGACCTCCTGCCAGGTCGCGCGTGCCGGCAGGTGCGCCGGCGCACCGGCGTCGGAGCCGACGAGGAGGTGCGCGCCGGCGGCACGCGCGCTCCTCAGGCGCGCGCCGAGAACGGCGCGGCGCAGCGCCGGCGTTTCGTAGACCGAGAGCGCCGCGAGGTTGCCCAGCGAGCCGCGCACGTCGTCGGCGACCACCGCCGGCAGTCCCTCGCGCCAGCGCGGATCGTCGAGCGGCTCGGCGTTCTGCCGCAGCCACTCGTAGTTGATCAGCGCGGAGGCACCGACCGCCCAGGCAACGGGCTGAGCGCGCGCCGCGCGCGCGCGCAGCTCGACGAGCGCCGCCGGCGGCCAGTCGGACGCGAAGCCGCTGCCGAGCCCGATCAGTCCCTCGGCACCGGCGCTGAGCGCGCGCGCGACGTCGGCGTCGCCGCGGATCTCGGCGTGCCAGCGAACGCCGGTCGTGCGCGCGACGTCGTCGATCGCGGCGAGCTCGGCGTCGGAGAGCTCGGCGGCGCCCGCGACGACCAGCAGGTCGACGCCCGCGTGCGCGAGCCGCTCCGCCTTCTGGCGCGCATCGGCGGCGCCCGCGACCGGCCAGCGGCGCGCGTGCTCCGCCGCCGGCACCTCGTGCTCGAGCACCGGGCCGGAGACGAGCAGCGAAGGCCCCGCGATCCTGAGCGCGCGGATGCGCTCGCGCACCGAGATCGCCGCCTCGAGCGGCGAGCCGATGTCGCGCGCGGTCGTGACGCCCGCGAGCAGCAGCGCCTGCACCGCCGCCGGCATCACGACACGCTCGGCGAGCGGCACGTAGGTCTCGTTCCAGCGCGCACGGTCACCGTGCCCGAGCTCGGCGAGCCGCACCTCGAGGTCGATGAGCCCGGGCATCACCGTCATGCCCTCGGTCGAGATCACCGTCGCGCCGGCCGGCACCTCGAGGCGGCCGACCTGGCCGACCGCGACGATGCGCTCGCCGTCGATGACGACGACGCTGTCGGCGAGCGGCGCCCCGCCCGAGCCGTCGAGCAGCGTGCCGCCGACGAGCGCCTTGACCTCGGCGACGGCGCCGCCGGCCGCGAGCAGCAGCGCGACCGCGAGCGCGCCGGCGCGCCGGCTCGGCCTCACGCCTTCCCTTCGGGCGGCAGATCCGCCTCGAGGAAGCGCTTCAGCGAGTGCAGCCAGTAGGCCCAGCCGCGGCGCAGCGCGACGAAATGCGTGTCCCATTCGCGCTCGCCGGGCACGCCGTTGCCGAGGATGCGCACGACGGTCTTGCCGTCCTTCACGTCGAAGAGCACGTCCTCGACGATCGGACCCGTCACCGAGGCCGGGAGCGTGGGGTCGGGCATGTAGATGAGCCTCAGCCGCCGCCCCGGGTCCCAGACGTCGATCGTCGCGTCGCGCACCTTGCCGTTGCCGAGCTTGACGCACAGGCGACCGCCCTTGCGCGGCTCGATGCTGGCCTCTTTCGCGTACCACGCCGCGAGCTGCGCCGGGTCCTCGAACGCGGCGAACACCCGCTTCGGGGGCTGGCGAATCTCGACGAACTGGGCGTAGCCGCGGGCTTTCTTGGTCATGGCACGTTCGCTGCCGGAGCGGTGTATTCTGCCCGCGACGCGCGCCGGCCGGTAGGCCGCGGGCCGAATGAGACACCCACACGGGGGAAGCGAATGACTCTGGTGTACATCGTCATGGGACTGGCCCTCGTGCAGTTCTTGTTCTTCGGCTACGCGGTTGGCGCCGCCCGCCACCGCTACGGCGTCAAGGCCCCGGCCACGACCGGCAACGAGCACTTCGAGCGCTACTTCCGTGTGCAGATGAACACGCTTGAGCTGCTGATCGTGCTCGTCCCGGCCCTGCCGATGTTCGCGTGGTTCGTCAGCGCCCGCTGGGGCGCGCTGATCGGGGTGGTCTACCTCGTGGGTCGCTCGCTCTACTACTACACGTACGTCCGCGATCCCGCGAAGCGCAGCCTCGGCTACACGCTGTCGCTGCTGCCGGTCATCGTGCTGCTCTTGGGCGGCATCGGCGGCGCGATCGCCGCCTTCGTCAAGAACTGAGGCCGCGCGGGCGCTCAGCCGACGTTGGCGTTCTGCGCCGCGGCGACCGGCGCGCGCCGGATCTCCCGGTCGCGCTCGAGCCGCCGCTCGGCGTTCGCGAGCAGCGTCGGCGCGTCGTTGCCGTCGCGCGGCGCAATGACGGTTCCGACGCTGACCGCGCAGCGCACGTGCTTCGCGCCGGTGTCGAGCGTCGTCGCGTAGACCGCGTGGCGGATCCGCTGCGCGACCGACTGCGCCGCCGCGACGTCGGCACCCGGCAGCAGCACCGCGAACTCGTCGCCGCCCCAGCGCGCCGCGAGGTCGCTGTCCCTCAGCGTGCGCCTCAGCGCCTCCGCGACCAGCTGCAGCGCCGCGTTGCCGGCCTCCTGGCCGTAGAGCTCGTTGAGCCGCCGCGAGCCATCGAGATCGATCATCAGCACCGCGGCGGCCTGGTTGTGGGCCTGGACTGCCGCGAGCTCGCGCTTGACGGCCTCGACGAACACGCGCCGGCTCGCGAGCCCCGTCAGCGGGTCGCCCTCGACGAGCGCCGCGGCGCGGCGCCGCGCCGCGAGCACCGCGGTTCCGAGCTGCGAGGTCAGCCACGCGACGATCAGCACCGGGCCGAGCGTCGCGAGGACGCGGCCGGCGAACGCGCCGGTCGTCAGCACCGCGTAGAGGCCGCGCGAGGCGATCAGGAGATAGGCGATCGCGATCGCGGCGAGCAGCAGCGCGAGCCTCAGCGTCGGCAGCACCAGCGCCGCGAGCACGATCGGCAACAGGTAGAGGCTCTGCAGAGGGCTGTCGCCGCCACCCGTGTGCCAGACGACGAAGCTGATGAAGGCCGCCATCGCCCAGGTCTCGAGCTCGAGCCGTGCGCTCGCCTCGTGCACCGGCAGCCAGCTCGTGCGCAGCACGACGCTCGCGGCGCCGAACACGACGAGCGCGGCCGCGACCCGCAGCGTCGGGCCGCCGGCGGCGAGCAGCTGGTGCAGCAGCACGACCGCGAGCACCAGCCAGTCGGCGAGCGCGACGTGGCGGACCAGGCCGTCCAGGTCCTGGTCCGGGCGGCCGGGGTGGGCGCGACGCTCTTGCACGGGGGCCGGCGACCGGCCGCTCAACCGGCCAGGGCGGGGAAGGTGGCGGCGAAGTCGATCTCCGCGCCGATCGTGCCGTCGCCGGCCGCGACCAGCTCGTAAAGCGACAGGTCCTGCAGCACTTCGCTGAGCGGCACGGGCTTGCCGATCGCGAATCCCTGGCCGTAGTCGACGCCCAGGTTCGCCATCCGGATGCGGATCTCGTCGGTCTCGACGTACTCGGCGACCGTCGTGATGCCCATCGCGCGCGCCAGCTGCGCGACCGCCTTGACCATCGAGTCGGAGCGGCCGTTCAGCAGCGCATCGCGCACGAAGCTGCCGTCGATCTTCAGCACCGACACCGGCAAACTCTTCAGGTACGCAAGCGAGGAGGCGCCGGTGCCGAAGTCATCGAGCGCAAACTGGCAGCCGAGGTTGCGAACCCGGTTCATGAAGGCCTCGGCGCGCTCCAGGTGCGTGACGGCGGCGGTCTCGGTGAGCTCGAAGCAGATGATGTCGGCCGGGATGCCGGCGGCGGCGATCTGCGCCTCGATGAACGCCGCGCACTCGTTGTCGCCGACCGACTGGCCGGACAGGTTGATCGCGAAGCGCGCGATGCGCCCGCCGAGCGCCTGCGCGTGCTGCGCGAGCTCCTTGAGCGAGTGCTCGACGACCCAGCGGTCGATCGCCGGCATCAGCTGGTAGCTCTCGGCGGCCGGCAGGAACTTCGCCGGCGGCAGCAGCTCGCCTTCCTCGGTCAGCATCCGGATCAGGATCTCGAAGCGCGGCTCGGAGGGGCCCGCGGCGAGCGGCAGGATCGGCTGCGCGTAGAGCCTGAAGCGGTTGGTCGCGATCGCCTCGCGCAGGCTCGCGACGATCTGCACCTCGCCGTGGCGGCGCACCATGCTCATGTCGCCGTTGTCGAAGGTCTCGACGCGGTTGCGGCCGTGGTCCTTGGCCGCCTTGCTCGCGATCTCGGCGATCGCGAGCGCGTGCGACAGCGGGTGCTTGGAGTCGGTCGGCAGCAGCGCGACGCCGGCGCTCAGGCTCACCTTCAGCACGCCCTCGGTGCGCTGCTGCGTCAGCTCGCCGACGCTCGAGCGGATCTCCTCGGCGGCGACCGCGGCGCCCTCGGCGTCGACGCCCGCGAGAAAGAGCGCGAAGCGATCGCCGGAGATGCGCGCGCACAGCGCGCCGACCGGCGCGCGGCGGCGCACGATCTCGGCCACGCGCGCGATCGTCTCGTCGCCGACGTGCATGCCAAAGTTCTCGTTGATCACGTGCATCTGGTCGATGTCGAGGTACACGACCGAGTCGGTGCCGGGCTCGCTGCGCGTCGCGAGCACTGCATCCACCTGCTGCTCGAAGGAGCCGCGCGCCAGCAGCCCGGTCGCGGTGTCGTAGCTCGTCAGCAGGATCGAGGTCACCTTGCGGGCCAGCAGCTCCGCGAGGCGCGTCTGCCGAAGCTCGAAGTCCGAGCCGTCGGCCTGGTTGAAGAGCGCGAGGAAGCCGATGACGCGGTTCGACAGGTGCCGCACCGGCACCGACAGGATCTTGAACGGCGGCACCTTGTCGTTGCCGGTCGCGACCTTGTTGACGATCATCGTGCGCCGCTGCAGCTGCGCCCAGGTCAGCAGGTGGCGGTGCGTGCGCGTGACGATGTCGGCCTCGCGGCCCTTCGGCTGGTCGCGCTGCGTGCGCACGATCGCGACCGAGCGCTCCGGGATGATCAGCGTGCCGATCGCGCAGCCGAGGTGGTCGACCGCCGCCTGCACGAGGCGGCTGAGCTCATCGGCGTCGCGTGGCGAGTCGGCGCGCTCGACCGAGGCGTCGAGCAGGAGCTCCAAGTCGCGGTCGCGCGAGGACAGGTCGCGGGTCATCGCGCCGAGCGAGGCGCGAAGCGCGAGGTCGCGCTGCAGGCACTCGAGCGCCGGGCGCAGCAGCCCGAGCACCAGCGACATCGGCCGCGCCTCGCCACCCTCGCGCGCGAGCAGCGCCGCGACGGCGAGCGGCAGGCCCTGCTCGTCGCGCATCACGAAGGCGTAGGCGTTGGCGCCGTCGAAGGCGCGCGTCGTGCCGTCGATGTCGTTCGGGGTCTTCGCGGCGCGGTCGGCGAGCAGCTCCTCGGCGAGCCGATGCAGGTCCGGGTCGTCCTGCCCGCTCGCCACCCACAGAGGCGAGCCGCCAACGCCGTAGACGGCGATCGACTGCGCCCGCGGGAACAGCATCTTGATCAGCTGCCCGTAGGGGTCGAGGCCCGGGACGCTCGGGGTGGGATTTTGGGCGACGGCGACCATCTGGCATCGGCTCCGGATGCGCCCTGGGGACGGGGCTGCACGAGGTAATCCAGGCGACAAACTTGACCTAATACCGTCGGGGAATCCTTGAGCCAAATCGCAAAACGGCGTGTCGGGGCCCACCGCGTGTGCGCGGGTTCACGGTCGTCGGTCAGGGCTTCGGCGCGCCCTTGAGCCAGGGCCGCGGGTCGAGGGGCCGGGCCCCCTGGCGGATCTCGAAATAAAGCTCCGGCCGCGTCGCGCCCTCGCCGTAGCTCTGGGCGATCAGCTCCCCGGGACGGACCTTGTCGCCGACGCTCTTGTAGAGCTTTTCGTTGTAGCCGTAGAGGCTTAGGTAGCCCGAGCCGTGGTCCAGGATCATCAGCAGCCCGAGCCCCGGCAGCCAGTCCGCGTAGACGACGCGCGCGAAGTACGGGGCGCGGATCTCGCCGGCGCGGCGTGTCTCGAGCAGCAGTCCCTGCCATTTGAGGCCCGCGGCCCGTGCCTCGCCGAACTGCGCGACGAGCCGCCCGTGCGCCGGCCACGGCAGCCGCCCGTGCACGTCGGCGAAGGCGCGCTGCGTGCCGTTCGGGCCGACGAGCTCGCTCGCATCGAAATCCTCGAGCGCGGCCCGCAGGCGCGTCAGCAGGTCCTCGAGCGCGGCCGCGTTCGCCTTCAGCTCCTTGAGCTGCGCGGCGCGGCTCGTGATCCTGGCCTGCAGCTCGCCGAGGGCCCGCTTCTGGTCGGCGCGCGCCGCGTCGACGGCGCGCGCCTCGCGCCCGCGCTCCTCCTCGAGCGCCGCGAGCCGCGCGGTCTCGGCGGCGAGCGCCTCGTCGAGCGCCTCGAGGCGCGCCGCCTGGTCGCCGATCGCCGCGATCCGGTCGGCGCGCGCGCGGCCGAGGTAGCCGTAGTAGCCGAGCATGCGGCCGAGCGTCGCCGGGTCCTGGGCGTTGAAGAGGACCCGGAGCTCCTCGTTGCGCCCGCCCATGTAGGCACTCCTCAGCTGCGCGGCAAGCGCCGCCCGCTCGCCGGCGAGCTCGGACGCCGCGCGTTCCTGCTCGAGCTTGAGCTCGCTGCGCCGCGCCTCGCTCGCCGCGCGCCGCTCGCGCGCGTCCTCGAGCCGCCGCTTCGCGGCGGCGAGCGCCTCGTCGGCAGCCTTGAGCTCGCGGGCGACGCCGTCGCGGCGCGCGACGTCGCCCTGCACCGCCTCGGTGACCTCGCGGATGCGCGCCTTGACGCGACCCAGCGCGGCCTCGGTCTCGGCGGGGTTCGAGGCCGCGAGCGCGGGCGCCGCGGCGAGCGCGGTCAGGAGGAGCACGGGAAGCGCGAGGCGGAGCCGGCGGCGGGTCACGGCGGCTACTGTAGCGGAGCGGGAGCGCCGGCGGCCGGCTGCTATAATGGCGGGCCCGCCGCGGCCGGCGGCGGCAAGGCCCTGAGAATGCAGCAGTTTTTGCAGTACGTCGCGAACCATTACGCCCTCGCCGGGGCTGCGGTGCTGATGGCGGCGCTCGTGCTCGTGCACGAGTTTCGCGCGCGCACGGCCGCCTTCGCCTCGGTCTCGCCGGCCGAGGCGGTGCGCCTCGTCAACGGCGGCGCACTCCTGGTCGACATCCGTCCGCCCGAGGCGTTCGCGGCCGGCCACATCGCCGGCGCCCGCAACATCTCCTCGGCCGCGATCGCCGACGGCGCGCAGGCGCTCGAGCGCTTCAAGGAGAAGGCCGTGATCGCCTACTGCGACAGCGGCATGACGGCCGGCGCCGCCGCGCGCCACCTCGGGCGCCTCGGCTTCGCGAAGGCCTACAACCTGCGCGGCGGCCTCGCGGCCTGGCGGCAGGAGAACCTGCCGGTCGTCAAGGGCTGACAACGCCGTGCCCGCGATCACGATGTACACGACCGGCTGGTGCCCGTACTGCGCACGCGCGCGCGCGCTCCTCGAGCGCAAGGGCGCCGAGTGGGCCGAGATCGACGTCGAGGCCGAGCCCGCGCGCCGCGCCGAGATGCTCGCGAAAAGCGGCGGGCAGCGCAGCGTGCCGCAGATCTTCATCGGCGAGCGCCACGTCGGCGGCTCGGACGACCTCTACGAGCTCGACCGCAAGGGCGAGCTCGACGCGCTCCTGAAGCAAGACGCGTAGGCGACGCGGCACCCGTCCTGATCAAGCACACACCTAGGATTCCACCATGGCAGACGAAATCCCGACCCCGGCCGCCGGCGCCGCGAACGCCCAGGAACTGGCGCTGCAGAACATCTACGTCAAGGACGCCTCGTTCGAGGCCCCGACCGGCCCGAACATCCCGGTCACCGAGTGGAATCCGCAGTTCAACCTGAACATGAACACCACGGGCTCGACGCTCGCCGCGAACCTGCACGAGGTGGTGCTGACGATCACGCTCGAGGCCAAGGTCGCCGACAAGGTCGCCTATCTCGTCGAGGTCAAGCAGGGCGGCGTGTTCATGATCCGCGGCTACAGCGACGAGGAGTCGCGGCGCATCGTCGGCGCGTTCTGCCCGGGCGTCCTCTTCCCGTACGCGCGCCAGGCGATCTCGGACCTGATCCTGCGCGGCGGCTTCCCGCCGTTCCTGCTGCCGCCGGTGAACTTCGACGGGCTGTTCCAGCAGTCGCTCGAGCAGGCCGCGCGCGCCCCGGCGCAGCCCGCGGTCAACTGACCTCGGCGGCCGGATGGCCACCGCGCCGGGCGCCGCGGCCACCTCGGCTCCGATCGCCGTGCTCGGCGCGGGCTCCTGGGGCACGGCGCTCGCGATCCAGTTCGCGCGCGCCGGGCGCCCGACGATGCTGTGGGGCCGCGACCCCGCCGAGCTCGCGACGCTCGCGGCCGCGCGCCGCAACGCGCGCTACCTCCCGGACGCGAGCTTCCCGGCGGGTCTTCGCGTCGAACCCGACTTCGCGCGCGCGGTCGGCGCCGCCGTCGACATCCTGATCGCGGTCCCGAGCCACGCGTTCCGCGCCACGCTGACGCGCCTCGCGCCGCAGCTGAAGAGCGGCCAGCGCGTCGCGTGGGCGACCAAGGGCTTCGAGCTCGCCTCGGGCCTCCTGCCGCACCAGGTCGCGCGCCAGGTGCTGGGGTCGGGCGTCCCGATCGCGGTGCTGTCGGGACCGACCTTCGCCCGCGAGGTCGGCCAGGGCCTGCCGACCGCGATGACGGTCGCCTCGCCCGACGAGCGCTTCGCCGCCGAGCTCGCGCAGTCGCTGTCCGGCCAGAACTTTCGCGCCTACACCTCGCCCGACATCGTCGGCGTCGAGGTCGGCGGCGCCGTCAAGAACGTGCTCGCGATCGGCACCGGGATCGCCGACGGCATGGGGTTTGGCGCCAACACGCGCATCGCGCTGATCACGCGCGGGCTCGCCGAGATGACGCGCCTCGGGCTCGCGCTCGGCGCGCGCCAGGAGACGTTCATGGGGCTCGCGGCGCTCGGCGACCTCGTGCTGACCTGCACCGACGATCAGTCCCGCAACCGCCGCTTCGGGCTCGCGATCGCGCACGGCAAGACTCCCGAGGCCGCGCAGCGCGAGATCGGCCAGGTCGTAGAGGGCGTGCAGGCGGCCGAGGCGGTGCGCGCGGTCGCGGCGCGCGTCGGCGTCGAGATGCCGATCGCCGAGCAGGTCTACCGGGTGCTGCACGAGAAGGGCGACGTGCGCGAGGCGGTGCGCGCGCTGATGGGACGGGAACTGAAGCGCGAGTGACGCCGGGGGGATTCCGATGGGGGCGAATCCGTATGCGCAGGGACTCGAGCGCCGGCCGGCGAACCACGCCGCGCTGACCCCGCTCGCGTTCCTAGAGCGCGCCGCGCGCGTGTATCCGGCGCGCACCTCGATCGTGCACGGCGCCCGCCGCTACCGGTGGGACCAGACCTACGCGCGCTGCCGGCGCCTCGCCTCGGCGCTCGCGCGCCGCGGCATCGGCAGGGGCGACACGGTCGCGGTGATGCTCGCGAACACCCCGGAGATGATCGAGGCGCACTTCGGCGTGCCGATGGCGGGCGCGGTGCTGAATACGCTCAACACGCGCCTCGACGCCGATTCGCTCGCCTTCATGCTCGAGTTCGGCGAGGCGCGGGTGCTGATCACCGACCGCGAGTTCGCGCCGGTGATCCGGGCCACGCTGCAGCGGCTCGCGCGGCCGCCGCTCGTCGTCGACGTCGCGGACCCCGAGTACGCGGGGCCGGGCGAGCGCCTGGGCGCGCTCGACTACGAGGCGCTGCTCGCCGAGGGCGATCCGGAGTTCGCATGGCGCGGACCCGAGGACGAGTGGGACGCGATCGCACTCAACTTCACCTCGGGCACGACCGGCAACCCCAAGGGCGTCGTCTACCACCACCGCGGCGCGTACCTGAACGCGCTCTGCAACCTCCTGACCTGGGCGATGCCGCCGCACGCGGTGTACCTGTGGACGCTGCCGCTCTTTCACTGCAACGGCTGGTGCTTCGCATGGAGCATCGCGGCGAACGCGGGCACCAACGTCTGCCTGCGCCGGGTCGACGCGGCCGCGATCTTCGCGCTGATGCGCAGCGAGCGCGTCACGCACTACTGCGGCGCGCCGATCGTGCACATGCTCCTGATCGACGCGCCGGCCGAGTGGCGCGCGGGGCTCACGCAGCGCGTGCACGCGATGGTCGCAGGCGCCGCGCCGCCGGCGGCGATGATCGAGGGCATGGCGCGCATCGGCTTTGACCTGACGCACGTCTACGGGCTCACCGAGACCTACGGCCCGGCCGCGGTGTGCGCGAAGCAGCCGGAGTGGGAGTCGCTGGACCTCGCCGGCCAGGCCGAGCGCAACGGCCGCCAGGGCGTCGCGTACCTGCTGCAGCAGGCGATGGCGGTGCTCGACCCCGTGACGCTCGCGCCGGTGCCGCCCGACGGCGAGACGATCGGGGAGATCATGTTCCGCGGCAACCTCACGATGAAGGGCTACCTCAAGAACCCGCGCGCGACCGAGGAGGCCTTCGCCGGCGGCTGGTTCCACAGCGGCGACCTCGCGGTCGTGCACGCCGACGGCTATGCGAAGATCCGCGACCGCTCCAAGGACATCATCATCTCGGGCGGCGAGAACATCTCCTCGCTCGAGGTCGAGGATGCGCTCTATCGCCACCCGTCGGTGCAGGCCTGCGCCGTCGTCGCGCGCCCGGACCCTAAATGGGGCGAGACGCCGTGCGCCTACGTCGAGCTCCGGGCCGGCGCCAGCGTGACCGCGGAGGAGCTGCTGCGCCACTGCCGCGCGCAACTCGCGCACTTCAAGGTGCCGAAGGCGGTCGAGTTCGTGACGCTGCCGAAGACCGCGACCGGCAAGATCCAAAAGCACGTGCTGCGCGCCCTCGCGCGCGGCTCGGCGCCGCGAGCCTGACGCTCAGCCGAAGTCGAGCTCGGTCTGCGGCGAGGGCGGCCGCACCTTGATGTGGCGCACCGTGAGGTCCGGCGCGCGCAGCGCCTCGGCGACGAGGCTGCGGTGGCAGCGCGCAGGATCGGCCTCGAAGCACATCAGGCACGTCGGCGCCGCGCCGCTCGCGCGCCGCACCTCCTCGAGCGCCGCGCCCTGCGCCGCGAGGTAGATGCCGAAGTCGCGCCGGTAGCGCTCGTCGTCCCCGCTCGCCCTGTGGCGGTCGCGGATCGGCTTCGGACAGCCGAGCGCGCGCAGGTGCGTGTAGCGGATGCCGGCCGCAGACAGCGCCTCGGCGAGTGCCGCCTTGGCGAAGCCCGCCTTGCGCGAGATCGGCGCCTCGCGGATGTCGATGAGGTGCCGGACGCCGTTCTGCCTCAAAAACCCGAGGAACTGCGGCAGTGACAGTCCCTCGTAGCCGATCGTGCAGATCTCCATCGGCACACCGCGGTGAAGGGCGTCCGTGACGATACCGGCAGCGGCCTACGGCGTCGATGGGCGCGCGAGCCTGCGCGTCAGCCACTCCCCGGCGCCGAGCACGGCCAGGACCGCGAAGGCGCTCGCGCCCGGCAGGCCGGGCGCCCCGCCGAGCGCGTGCCACCACAGCGCGAACGCCGCGAGTCCGGCGAGCAGCGCGAGCAGGCCGTAGAGGCAGCTCTTCGGGTAGGCGAACGCGAGGAGGCCGGCGCCGAGCAGCAGCGCGAGCGCGTAGGGCGGCAGCGTCCCGTGCGCGCCGAAGGCGGGGCCCGTCAGCAGCGCGAGCGGACGGGCGAGGATCAGCCAGCCGGCGAGCGCGCGCACGAGCGCCATCGTGTAGGGCGCGAGCGAGAGGCGCCCGGCGCTCACGGCGCCGCGAAGCCGTTCTGGCGCCACGCCTCGTAGACGACGAGCGCCACGGCGTTCGAGAGATTGACGCTGCGGTTGCCGGGGCGCATCGGGATGCTGACCACGGACTCGGCCGGCAGCGACTGGACGAGCGCCTCCGGCAGCCCGCGCGTCTCGCGACCGAACAGGAACGCATCGCCCGGCTGGTAGCGCACGTCGCTGTAGCGCCGCGTCCCGCCGGTCTCGATCGCAAACAGCCGCGGCGGGGCGAGGCGCCGCAGGCAGGCGGCGAGGTCCGGGTAGTCGTGGACGCGCGCCATCGCGTGGTAGTCGAGCCCGGCGCGCCGCACCTGGGCGTCGTCGATCGAGAAGCCGAGCGGGTGCACGAGGTGCAGCCGGCAGCCGGTATTGGCCGCGAGGCGGATCACGTTGCCGGTGTTCGGCGGGATCTCGGGCTCGAGCAGGATGATGTCGAACATCGGGGCTTGACTCGACCGCTATAATCCTCGCATGCCCGACGCCCGTGAAGCCCCGCCCGCGTCCCTCGCGACGACCTTCTGCGGCCTGAAGTTCGCCTCGCCGATCGTGCTCTTGTCGGGGTGCGTGGGCTTCGGCGAGGAGTACACCCGCGTCGAGGGCTTCTCGAACCGCGACTGCGGCGCGGTGGTCCTCAAGGGCACGACGCTGCAGGCGCGCCTCGGCAATCCGCCGCACCGCGTCTACGAGACCGCGGCGGGCATGCTGAACGCGATCGGGCTGCAGAACCCGGGCGCCGCGCACGTCGTCGAGAGGATCCTGCCGGAGCTCGACTTCGCCGAGACGCGCTTCATCGCCAACGTCTCGGGCAGCACCATCGAGGAGTACGTCGCGGTCGTGCGCCACTTCGACGACTCGCCGATCGACGCGATGGAGATCAACATCTCCTGCCCGAACGTCAAGGAAGGCGGCGTGCAGTTCGGCAACTACCCGGACATGAGCGCGCGCGTCGTCGCCGCGTGCCGCGCCGCGACCGGCAAGCCGCTGATCACCAAGCTCTCGCCGAACCAGGCCGACATCCGCGAGAACGCGCGCCTGTGCATCGAGGCCGGCAGCGACGGGCTCTCGGTCATCAACACCGTGATGGGCATGGCGATCGATGCGCGGACGCGCCGGCCGGTGATCGGCAACGTGCAGGGCGGCCTGTCGGGGCCGGCGATCAAGCCGATCGCGCTGCTGAAGGTCCACCAGGTCCACGAGGTCGCCCGCCGCCACGCGGTGCCGATCATCGGCCAGGGCGGCATCGTCAACGCGACCGACGCGCTCGAGTTCCTGATCGCGGGCGCGAGTGCCGTCGGCGTCGGCACCGCGCTCTTCTACGACCCGCTCGTGTGCCGCAAGATCAACGCCGGCATCGCCGATTACCTCGCCGAGCACGGGCTCGCCAACGTCGCCGCGCTCGTCGGCACGCTCGAGTCCGGCCGCGACGAGGAGTGCTAGGCGGGCGGCGCGAGGCGGATGCCGCGCTGCTCGAGCGCGGCGGCGATCGCGAGGTTGACCGCCTGCTGGACGTTGAGATAGAGCGTGTAGTCGGCGCTCGTGACCACGAACGCGGCCTCGTACTCGTGGCCGCGCGGCACGACCGCGACGTAGTGCGCGCGCTCGAAGCGCGCCTCGCGCTGCGACGCGATCGCGCTGGCGATCACCTCCGTGACCGAGGCCAGGTCGGCGGCGGAGGTCCCGAGCGCGATCACGATGCGGAACACCGAGCGGCGCTCGTTGAGCCGGCCGTAGTTGCGGATGCGTGCCTTCACGAGCTCGGCGTTCGACACCACGATCTGCTCGCCGGTGACGCTCCTCAGGCGCGTGCTCTTGATGCCGATCGCCTCGACGGTCCCGCTGTAGCCCGAGTCGAGCGTCAGCGCATCGCCGATCTCGAACGGCTTGTCGAGCGCGATCGACACCGACGCGAACAGGTCGCCGAGCACGTTCTGCACCGCGAGCGCGACCGCGATGCCGCCGATGCCGAGGCCGGTCAGGAGCGCCTTGACCTGGAAGCCCAGGTTGTCGAGCGCGAGCAGCAGCACCAGCGACCAGATGGCGAGGTTGGCGACGAACTGCACGATCGTCACCATCGTCTGCGACTTCGGGTGGCGGGCCGCGGACGCCTGCTCCTCGAGGTAGAAGCGCACGGTCGCCGAGGCCCAGATCCCGAGCTGCAGCACGACGAGCACGACGATGACGCCGGTCGTCAGGCGCTCGGCGCGCGCCCCGAGGTCGAGGTACTTGGAGCCGACCAGCAACGACACCGCGAGGAGCGGGAAGCGCCGCGTGCGGCCGAGCAACGTCAGCAGCAGCCGAAAGCCCTGCGGCAGCTCGCGGCCGGCGAAGCGCCGCGCCCGCCCGCGCAGTTGCCGGTAGACGAACAGCAGCGCGAGGAACGTCACGACGCCGAGCCCGAGCGCGTACACCCAGTCGGACAGCGGGTTGCCGAGGTAGAGCCGGTTCGAGTCGAGCCCCAGGACGCGCGCGAGGTCGTTCATCGGCCGATTATAAGTCGCACGCCGCGCGCGCCCGGGCCCGCCGCACCCCGTGCCATAATCGCCGCGGGATCGCGCGCGGGGGTGCGTCGATGGAACCGATCTGGCTTGCCCAGTATCCGCGCGACGTCGATCCCCGCCCGCCGCTGACGCCCGGCACGCTCGCGCCCTGGATCGAGGAGCGCCTGAGCTCCTTCGCCGGCCGCGAGGCCTACCGCTCGATGGGTCGCTCGCTGAGCTTCGGCGAGCTCCACGAGCTTTCGATCGCGCTCGCGGCGCACCTGCAGGCCGAGGGCCTCGCACAAGGCTCGCGCGTCGCGATCATGCTGCCGAACGTGCTCGCGTTCCCGGTCGCGACGCTGGCGGTGCAGCTCGCGGGCCTCGTCGCGGTCAACGTCAACCCGCTCTACACGCCGCGCGAGCTCGCCCACCAGCTGAACGACTCCGGGGCCCGCACGCTGATCGCCTGGGAGCCGGCGCTCCCGGTCATCGAGCAGGCGCTCGCGCTGGCGCCGCTCGAGCGCGTCGTGACGATGCCGGCGCGCTGGCTGCTCGATGGCGACGCCGCGCCGCCCGCGCGCGGCAACGGGCCTTGGCGCTCGTTCGCGGCGGCGCTCGCCGACGGTGCGCGCCGCCGGCTCGCGCCTGTCGCGGTCGAGGCCTCGGCGCCCGCGTTCCTCCAGTACACCGGCGGCACGACCGGCGTCTCGAAGGGCGCGGTCCTGAGCCACCGCAACGTGCTCGCGCAGCAGGCGCAGCTGCACGCCTGGCTGGGTCCGACCTTGGCCCGCATGGACGCGCCGCTTCGCTCCGTGACGTGCCTGCCGCTTTATCACGTCGGCGCGCTGATGGCCGCGCTGTTCATGAACCTCGGCCACGGCATCGCGAGCATCCTGATCGCCGACCCGCGCAACCTCGATGCCTTCGTCGCGACGCTCAGGAACGAGCGCTTCACGGCCTTCGGCGGCATCAACACGCTCTACAACGCGCTCGCGAGCCACCCGGGGATCCGCGAGGTCGATTTCTCCGCGTGCCGCTACTCGGCGGCCGGTGCCGCCTCGACGCAGCCGGCCGTCGCCGAGCGCTGGCAGGCGCTGACCGGGAACTGGATCACCGAGATCTACGGCCTCACCGAGACGACCGCCTGCGTCAGTTCCCAGGTCTTCGACGGCCGGCCGTTCGACGGCAGCGCCGGCCTTCCGCTGCCGCGGACCGAGATCTCGATCCGCGACGTCGAGGGCCGCGAGCTCGAGGTCGGCGCGACCGGCGAGATCTGCGTGCGCGGCCCGCAGGTCATGGAGGGCTACTGGCAACGACCCGACGAGACCGCGAAAGTCATGACCGAGGACGGCTACCTGAGGACCGGCGACGTCGGCCGCATCGACGAGCGCGGCCGGCTCTTCATCTCCGACCGCACCAAGGACATGATCCTGGTGTCGGGATTCAACGTGTTCCCGAACGAGGTCGAGGGCGTGCTGCTCGCCCACCCGAAGGTACTCGAGGCCGCGGTCGTGTCGGTGCCGGACGAGCACTCGGGCGAGGTGCCGATCGCCTTCGTCGTCGCGCGCGATGCGAGCCTCAGCGAGGCGGAACTGCGCGCGCACGCGGCGGCCTCGCTGACCGCCTACAAGCGGCCGCGGCGCTACGAATTCCGCGACGCGCTGCCGAAGTCGCCGGTCGGGAAGGTGCTTAGGCGCGCGCTCAGGGACGAGGCGCGCTCGACGGCCACCGGCGGCTGATGTCCTGAATTGTCGGATCGCCGGCGTGGCGGACATCCGCCGCCGCGTGTACAACGGCGTCCATGGACCGTGCCCCCGCGCGCCGCCCGATCGCGATCGGCCTCATCGCCTACGAGGGCGTGCAGACCGTCGACCTGATCGGCCCGATCGATGCGTTCGCAAGCGCCAACGCGCTGCGCGCCGGTTGCTACGCGCTCACGATCGTCTCGCCGGGCGGTGGGCCGGTCACGAGCGAGGCGGGCGTCAGGCTCGTGCCGGCGCGCGCGCTCGCCGACCTCGGGCCCGTCGACACGCTGGTCGTCCCGGGCGGCCGCGGGCTCCGCGAGCCCGCGACCACGGCGGCGGTCGCGGCGGCGGTGAAGCGCCGCGCGCCGCGCCTGCGGCGCCTCGTGTCGTTCTGCACCGGCATCTACGGCGTCGCCCCGACCGGGCTCCTCGACGGACGGCGGGCGACGACGCACTGGAGCTTCGCCGCCGACGTCGCTGCGCGCTACCCGGCGATCCGGCTCGAGCCGGATGCGCTCTACGTCAGGGACGGTCCGCTCTACACCTCCGCCGGCATCACCGCGGCGATCGACCTCACGCTCGCGCTGATCGAGGAGGACTACGGTCCCGAGCTCGCGCTCGGCGTCGCGCGCGACCTCGTCGTCTACCTGCGCCGGCCCGGCGGCCAGCGCCAGTACTCGGAGCCCCTGCGCTTCCAGGGCCGGGCGGGCGACCGCTTCGCCGAGCTCGCCGCGTGGCTGGCGGCCAACCTGTCGTCGGACCTCTCGATCGAGCGGCTCGCGGCGCGCGTCGACCTGAGCCCGCGCCAGTTCACGCGCCGCTTCATGGCGGCCTTCGGCCAGAGCCCGGCGCGTCAGGTCGAGGCGCTGCGCCTCGACGCCGCGCGCACCCACCTCGTGAGCTCCGATGCGTCGGTCGACATGATCGCGGCGCTCGTGGGCTTCAAGAGCGCCGACGCCTTTCGCCGCGCCTTCGACCGGCGCTTCGGCCTGTCGCCCACCGAGTACCGCACGCGCTTTCGCGCGCGAACTTCAGAAGGAGATCGCCATGACCCGCCTCCACACCTCGCTGCTGGCCCTGGTGGTCGTGGTCGCGCTCTCGACCGCCGTCGCGAGCGCCGCCGCGCCGCACTACGACGCGCACGGTAACCTGATGGTGCCGATCGACTACCGCGAGTGGGTGTTCCTGAGCACCGGGCTCGACATGAGCTACAGCGAGGGTGCGGCCGCGGATCACTCGATGTTCGACAACACCTTCGCCGAGCCCGCGGCCTGGGCCGAGTTCAAGAAGACCGGCCGCTGGCCGGACGGCACGATTCTCGTGCTCGAGGTGCGCGGCGCATCGAGCAAGGGCTCGATCAACCGGCGCGGCCACTTCCAGGTCGGGGAACCCATGGGTGTCGAGTTCCACGTCCGTGACGCCGCGCGCTTCCCGGGTGGCTGGGCGTTCTTCGTGCAGGGCGAGGGCGGCGTCGCGACCAAGATCCCGGAAGCCGCCGAGTGCTATGCATGCCACCTGAAGCACGGCGCGGTCGACACCACCTTCGTGCAGTTCTACCCGACCGCGCGCGCGATCGCCGAGAAGGCGGGGACCTTCCGCGCCGACTGAACGCTCAGGCGGCCGACGGTTCCTCGTCCTGGCCGCCGTCCATGCCGAGCTCGCGCATCTTGCGGGTCAGCGTGTTGCGGCCCCAGCCGAGCACGCGCGCCGCGTCCTGGCGACGGCCCTCGGAGCGCGCGAGCGCGACGCGGATCAGCGTGCGCTCGAACTCGGGGAGCGCGACCTCCAGCAGCGGCGCCCCGCCCTCGCGCGCGCGGCTCCGGGCCCACTGCTCGAGCGCGCGCACCCAGTCGTCCTGTGGCTCGCCGCGGCCCTGCCCGCCGAGCTCGGGCGGCAGGTCCTCGGCGCGGATTTCGCTGCCCGGGGCCGCGACCGTCAGCCGGCGGCAGACGTTGACGAGCTGGCGCACGTTGCCGGGCCAGTCGGAGGCGACCAGCAGGCGCTCGGCGGCCGGCGTCAGCGCCTTCGGCTCGACGCCGAGCTCGCGCGCCGCGGCGACGAGGTAGTGGCGCAGCAGCTCCGGGATGTCCTCACGCCGCGCGCGCAGCGGCGGCAGCGCGATGCGGATGACGTTCAGCCGGTGCAGCAGGTCCTCGCGGAACTGGCCGGCGCTGACGCGCGACTCGAGGTCCTGGTGGGTCGCCGCGATCACGCGCACGTCGACGCGGATCGGCGTGTTGCCGCCGACGCGGTAGTACTCGCCCTCGGCGAGCACGCGCAGCAGCCGCGTCTGCAGCTCCTTGGACATGTCGCCGATCTCGTCGAGGAACAGCGTGCCGCCGTCGGCCTGCTCGAAGCGGCCGCGGCGCAGGCTGTCGGCGCCGGTGAATGCGCCCTTCTCGTGGCCGAAGAGCTCGGACTCGAGGAGGTCGGGCGTGAACGCCGAGGTGTTGAGCGCGATGAAGGGCTTGGCGGCGCGCGGGCTGTGGCGGTGCAGCGCCCGCGCGACGAGCTCCTTGCCGGTGCCGGACTCGCCGGTGATCAGCACCGTCATGCTCGAGCGCGAGAGCCGGCCGATCGCGCGGAACACCTCCTGCATCGCGGGCGCGTGGCCGAGGAGCTCCGGGATCTGCCCGTCGCCGGCCGCCGCGCCCGCCGGCGCCGCCGGCTCGTGCGCGGCGCGGCGCACCAGCGCGACCGCCTCATCGATGTCGAAGGGCTTGGGCAGGTACTCGAAGGCGCCGCCCTGGTAGGCGGCGACCGCGGCGTCGAGGTCGGTGTGCGCGGTCATCACGATGACCGGCAGCCGCGGGTGCGCCGCCTGCACCTCGTCGAGGAGCCTGAGCCCGCTCTTGCCGGGCATCCGGATGTCGGTGATCAGCACGTCGGGCTCGCCGCTCGCGAGCGCCGCGAGCGCGCCCTGCGCCTCCTCGAAGGCGCGCGGCGCCATGCCGCTGGCCTTGAGCGCGCGCTCGAGCACCCAGCGGATCGAGGCGTCGTCGTCGACGAGCCAGACGGAAAGCGGTTCAGCCATCGGTTGCTTCCTCGAACGGCAGCAGCAGCGTGAACACCGTGTGGCCCGAGCGGCTCTCGAACTCGATCAGCCCGCCGTGGCGCGTCACGAGGTCCTGCGCCACCGCGAGCCCGAGCCCGGTGCCGCCGGGGCGGCTGGTCACGAGCGGGTAGAAGATGGTGTCGGCGATCTCGGGCGGCACGCCCGAGCCCGTGTCCTCGAACTGGATGCTGGCGACGACGCGGTGGCGGCGCGTGCCGATCGTCGCGTTGACGAGGGCGCGGGTGCGCAGCGTCAGGCGACCGTACTCGCCGAGCGCCTGCACGGCGTTGCGTCCGACGTTCAGCATCGCCTGGATCATCTGGTCGCGGTCGACGTGCACCGGCGGCAGGCTCGGGTCGTAGTCCCTGAGGATCGCGACGCCGCCCGGCGCCTCGCTGCGCAACAGCTGGTAGACGTGCTGCAGCATCTCGTGCGGGTTGACGGAGGCCTTGTTGAGCGGCCCGCCGGGCCCGAGCAGGTTGTCGACGAGTTTCCGGAGCCGGTCGGCCTCGCGGATGATGAGGCGCGTGTAGTCCTTCAGCGGCTCGCTCGGCAGCTCGCGCTCGAGCAGCTGCGCGGCGCCGCGCAGCCCGCCGAGCGGGTTCTTAATCTCGTGCGCCAGCTGGCGGATCATCTGCCGGCTGCCGTCCTGCTGCGCGAGCAGTGCCGTGTCGCGGCTGATGCGCTGCTGGCGCGTGGTGTCCGAGATCTCGAGCAGCACGCGCCCGCGCTCGAGCGGCGAGGCGGTGCAGTCGACGACGAACTGGCTGTCGCCGCGCGTCAGCGGCGCGAAGCGCAGCTCGCGGTGCGCGATGGGCTCTGAGCCCTCGCGGGCGCGCGCGACGAGTGCGGCGACCGGGGCCGGCTCGCGCAAGAGCTCGGCGAGCGTGCGGCCGCGCGCCTGGTTGAGGCCGACCGCGAGCAGCGTCTGGGCCGCGGCGTTCAGGTACTCGACGTGGCCGGCGGCGTCGATGATCGCGATCGCGGTCGCGAGCGCATCGACGAGGCTCTCGGCGGTGGGATCGCGCGGGGCGAGGCGCTTGGCGTCAAGGGCCATGGCGCCGCGCGGCGCCGGACGCCGCCCTCAGGGTTTGGTGGTCTTGGGCTTCGGCAGCGCCGGGCCCTGCGGTGGCTGCGCGACCGAGGTCTGGTGCACGAAGAAGGTGATCGGCGCCGAGGTGATCATCTCCTCGCCGTCGGCTTTGGTGACCTGCGCGGCGAGCGTGTGCTCGCCCCGCGCCACCTCGAGCGTCGCGGTCCCGTTCGGGGAGCCCGGCGTCGGCTTGCCGTCGACGAGGAACCATAGCTGGTGACCGTTCGCGAGTTCCGGCTCTAGCGCCGCGCCGACTTCGACGCGGCCGCCGGTGTTGTAGAGCACCGCGCCGTTCTCGGGATTGGTGATCTCGAGGCGCGTGTAGCTCTGGTCCACCGCGGCCTTGGCGGGCGGCGGTGGGCGCGACTGCGGGGCGGACGTGCTGCTGCCCTGGTAGGTCTGGGCAGCGGCGATCCTGACCTTCTGGGCGCCGGGCTCGGGACGGTCGGAGTAGTGGGTAACGCCGTTCTCGTCGACCCACTTGTAGAGGGTCGTGGCGGCACCGGCGCCGCTGGCGACGGCCACGAGCGCCGCGACGAGGCACAGCCGGCCGATCGATGTAAGCCAGGCGCGCATAATCTCAGCATAGCCCTTCGCCTGTGGTGTGACAAAGAACCGGCCGCCGTCGCAGCGGGCCGGCCGTCCGGTTCGCGCACCGCGTCACAGATTGCCCGGCGCCGGGGGCGCCGCCGCCCCCCGCACCGGCACCCGTCACACGCTGTAGTACATGTCGAACTCGACCGGATGCGTCGTCATCCGCAGCCGCGTGACCTCCTGCATCTTGAGCCCGATGTAGGCGTCGATGACGTCGTCGGTGAACACGCCGCCCTTCTTCAGGAACTCGCGGTCCTTGTCGAGCGCCTCGAGCGCCATGTCGAGCGAGTGGCACACGGTCGGGATGTGCTTCGCCTCCTCGGGCTCGAGGTCGTAGAGATCCTTGTCCGCCGGATCGCCGGGATGGATCTTGTTCTGGATGCCGTCGAGGCCCGCCATCATCATCGAGGCGAACGCGAAGTACGGGTTCGCGCTCGAGTCCGGGAAGCGCACCTCGATGCGGCGCGCCTTCGGGCTCGACACCCACGGCACCCGGATCGACGCCGAGCGGTTGCGTGCCGAGTAGGCGAGCATCACCGGCGCCTCGAAGCCGGGCACCAGGCGCTTGTAGCTGTTGGTGCCGGCGTTCGTGAACGCGTTGAGCGCGCGCGCGTGCTTGATGATGCCGCCGATGTAGTAGAGGCAGGTGTCCGAGAGCCCGGCGTACTTGTCGCCGGCGAAGATGTTCTTGCCTTCCTTCGACAGCGACTGGTGCACGTGCATGCCGCTGCCGTTGTCGCCGACCAGCGGCTTCGGCATGAACGTCGCGGTCTTGCCGTAGCCGTGCGCGACGTTCAGCACCGCGTACTTCAGGATCTGCACCTCGTCGGCCTTCTTGACGAGCGTGTTCGCGCCGACGCCGATCTCGCTCTGGCCGGCGGTCGCGACCTCGTGGTGGTGCACCTCGACCTTGAGGCCGAGGTCCTCGAGCGCGCCGCACATCGCGGCGCGGATGTCCTGGTAGGCGTCGACCGGCGGCACCGGGAAGTAGCCGCCCTTGACGCCCGGGCGATGGCCGCGGTTGCCGTCGGCGAGCTCGGAGCCGGAGTTCCAGGCGCCCTGCACCGAGTTGATCGCATAGGACGCCGAGTGCATCTCGGCACCCCACTTGACGTCGTCGAAGATGAAGAACTCGTTCTCGGGGCCGAAGAGCGCGGAGTCGGCGATGCCGGTACTCTTCAGGTACGCCTCGGCGCGCTTGGCGAGCGAGCGCGGATCACGCTCGTAGCCCTGCATCGTCGCCGGCTCGATGATGTCGCAGCGCAGGTTGACCGTGGTCTCCTCGAAGAACGGGTCGAGGACCGCGGTCGAGGGATCGGGCATCAGGATCATGTCCGACTCGTTGATCCCCTTCCAACCGGCGATCGAGGAGCCGTCGAACATCTTGCCGTCGACGAAGAACTCGTCGGTCACGTAACGCGCCGGGATCGTGACGTGCTGTTCCTTTCCGCGCGTGTCCGTGAACCGAAGGTCGGCGTACTTGACCTCGCGGTCCTTGATCAGCTTCACCACATCGGCGGGCGTCGTCATCGCAAACCTCCAGTAACGGACAAGGGCTGAACCGAGGCCCACTGGAGTGCAGGTTCCATGCCGATGCACTCCAATGGCGCAAAATCAGTGACTTAGACAAAACGTCTAGGGAGCGCGGCGCCAAGAATGCACTATCATAGTGCAGATCCGGGCCAGGACGCACCGCATTGGCGCAAGAGGGGTCGTCGGCGCCGGGGATCGTGCGGCCGAGGCTCAGCTCGCGGGGAAGGCCGGAAACTGCGCGCGCAGCTTCTTCTTGTCGAGCTTGCCGGTTGCGCCGAGCGGCATCTCGGCGACGAACACGATGTCGTCGGGCATCCACCAGCGCGCGATCTTGCCCTCGAGGAACGCGACGAACTCCTCCTTGGTCGCGCTCTCGCCGGGCTTGAGCTTGACGATCAGCAGCGGCCGCTCGCGCCATTTCGGGTGCGGCACGGCGATCACCGCCGCCATCAGCGCCTTCGGGTGCCCGGCCGCGAGGTTCTCGACCTCGACCGAGCTGATCCACTCGCCGCCCGACTTGATCAGGTCCTTGGCGCGGTCGGTGATCTGCAGGTAGCCGTTCTCGTCGATCGTGCCGATGTCGCCGGTGTCGAAGTAGCCCTCGGCGTCGACGACGTCGCGCTCGCCCTCGCCGAAGTAGCGCGCGATGACCGCGGGGCCGGCGACCTTCAGGTAGCCGCTGCGCGCGCCGTCGTGCGCGAGGCGCGCACCCGAGTCGTCGGTGATCTTCATGTCGACGCCGAACGGCACGCGGCCCTGCTTCACGTTGTAGGCGAGCTGCGCCTCCGCATCGAGCGCCGCGACCGTGGCGTTCGGCCGCCCGGAGACGGTCCCGATCGGCGACATCTCGGTCATGCCCCAGCCGTGCAGCACCGTGATGCCGTGCGCGTCGCGCAGCTCGCGCACGACCGCCGCCGGCACGGCGCTGCCGCCGATCAGCACCCGGTTCAGCGTCGAGAGCTTCAGGCGCTGGGTCTTCAGGTGGTCGAGCACCAGCTGCCAGACCGTCGGCACGCCGCCCGAGAACGTCACGCGCTCGCCCTCGAGGAGGTCGTAGAGCGAACCGGGATCGAGCTTCGGGCCCGGCAACACGAGCTTCGCGCCTGCGGCCGCCGCCGCGAACGGCAGTCCCCAGGCGTTGGCATGGAACATCGGCACGATCATCAGCAGCGCGTCGCGCGCCGACAGCGACAGCGCGTCCTGCTGGCCGGTGATCAGCGTGTGCAGCACCTGCGAGCGGTGCGAGTAGAGGACGCCCTTCGGATGCCCGGTCGTGCCCGACGTGTAACAGAGACCGGCCGCGGTGTGCTCGTCGAAGTCGCCCCAGCGCGCCTCGGCGCTCGCGCCCGCGAGCAGGCTCTCGAAGTCGATCGCATCGCCACCCGGGTGCTCGCCGGACCCCGACAGGTACACGATGCGCTCGAGCGTCGGGCAGCGCGGCCGCAGCCGCTCGACCAGCGGCGCGAACTGCGGATCGGCGAGCAGCCAGCGGTCGCGGGCGTGGTTGACGATGTAGACCAGCTGCTCGTCGAAGAGCCGCGGGTTCAGCGTGTGGCACACCGCGCCCAAGCCCATGATGCCGAACCACGCTTCGACGTGGCGGATGCCGTTCATCGCGAGCGTCGCGACGCGGGTGCCGTGGCGCACGCCGCCCGCCTCGAGCGCCGCCGAGACCTGGCGGGCGCGCCGCTCGATCGCCGCATACGTCGTGCGGCGGATCCCGCCGTCGGCGCCGCGCTCCACGACCTCGGTCGATCCGTGCCAGCGCGCGGCGTGCGTGATGAAACGATCGACCGTCAGCCGCCACGGCTGCATCAGGTCGCGCGCGACGTCGTCGGCGTCGGTCATCGAGTTCCCCCGGGCTGCATCACGACTATAGACGAACGGTCGCGATCCAGAAGTGGGGTCACTACGGGCTTCGCGACGCGGCGGACGGCGCGGCGCCCGCCCCCGCTATACTCGCGTGCCCAGCGCTTCGCAGATACCCGATCCCGATGGCCCGTCCCCGCCTCGCCGAGAAGCCCCGCACCTTCCAGGACCTGATCCTCGCGCTGCAGCGCTACTGGGCCGGGCACGGCTGCGTGCTGCTGCAGCCCTACGACATGGAGGTCGGCGCCGGCACCTTCCACACGGCGACCTTCCTGCGCGCGGTCGGCCCGGAGCCGTGGAGCGCGGCCTACGTGCAGCCCTCGCGCCGCCCGACCGACGGCCGCTACGGCGAGAACCCGTTCCGCCTGCAGCACTACTACCAGTTCCAGGTCGTCATCAAGCCCTCGCCGCCCGACTTCGTCGACCTGTACCTCGGCTCGCTCGCGGCGCTCGGCTTCGATGCGCTGACGCACGACATCCGCCTCGTCGAGGACAACTGGGAATCGCCGACGCTCGGCGCCTGGGGACTCGGCTGGGAGATCTGGCTGAACGGCATGGAGATCTCGCAGTTCACCTACTTCCAGCAGGTCGGCGGCCTCGACTGCCGGCCGGTGATGGGCGAGATCACCTACGGGCTCGAGCGCCTGGCGATGGTGCTGCAGGGCGTCGAGAGCGTCTACGACCTCACGTGGACCGACGGGCCGCTCGGGCGCATCAGCTACGGCGACGTCTACCACCAGAACGAGGTCGAGCAGTCGAAGTACAACTTCGAGATCGCCAACGTCGAGGAGCTCCTCCGGCAGTTCGACGCGCACGAGCGCGAATGCCAGGTGCTGCTCGCCGTGCCGCTCGCGCTGCCGGCCTACGAGCGGATGCTGAAGGCCTCGCACACCTTCAACCTGCTCGATGCGCGCCGCGCGATCTCGGTCACCGAGCGCCAGCGCTACATCCTGCGCGTGCGCACGCTCGCGCGCGGGGTCGCCGAGGCCTACTACAAGAGCCGCGAGGCGCTCGGCTTCCCGATGCTGAGGAGCGTCGTGCCGCGCGTCGACCCGCCGCTGGCCGGCCCCGGCGACCGGAGGCTCGCGTGAGCGCGCGCGACCTGCTGATCGAGATCGGCACCGAGGAGCTGCCGCCGAAATCTCTGCCCGTGCTGTCGCAGGCCTTCGGCGACGGCGTCGTCGCCGGGCTCGCGGCGCTCGGCATCCGCCACGGCAAGGCGAGCCTGTACGCGACGCCGCGCCGGCTCGCGGTGCTCGTCAAGCGCGTCGCCGAGCGCCAGCCCGACCAGGAGCTGAAGCGCCGCGGCCCGCCGGTCAGCGCCGCCTTCGGCGCGGACGGCCAGCCGACGCGCGCCGCGACCGCGTTCGCCGAGTCCTGCGGGACCGCGGTCGGCGCCCTCGGCCGCGTCACCGAGCCCAAGGGCGAGTTCCTGCACTACGTGGGCGTCAAGGCGGGCGCCCCGACCGCGACGCTGATCGAGGGCGTCGTCAGCGCTTCGCTCGAGAAGCTGCCGATCGCCAAGCGCATGCGCTGGGGCAGCGGCAGCGCCGAGTTCGTGCGCCCGGTCCACTGGGTCGTCATGCTGTTCGGCCGCGAGGTCATCCCGGCGCGCGTGCTCGACGTCGCCGCGGGCGCCACGACCCGCGGCCACCGCTTCATGGCGCCGCGCCCGATCACGCTCAGGAGCCCGGCGAGCTACGCCGCGCGGCTCGCCAGGGCGGGCTACGTCGTCGCCGACTTCGCGGCCCGGCGCGCCAGGATCGCGAGCGGCGTCGCCGCGCTCGCCGCGGCCGAGGGCGCCGAGGCGATCGTCGGCGATGCGCTCCTCGACGAGGTGACGGCGCTCGTCGAATGGCCGGTCCCGATCGCCGGCCGCTTCGACGAGCGCTTCCTCGAGCTGCCGCCCGAGGTGCTGATCGCGACGCTGCAGGACCACCAGCGCTACTTCCCGATGCGTGCCCCGGGCGGGCGGCTGCTGGCCGGCTTCGTGGCGGTCGCGAACCTCGAGAGCCGCGACCCCGCGGTCGTGCGCGCGGGCAACGAGCGCGTCGTCAGGCCGCGGCTCGCGGACGCGGCGTTCTTCTGGACGCAGGACCGGCGCGAGCCGCTCGCCGCCCGCGTCGAGGCGCTCGGGCGCGTGACGTTCCAGGCGCAGCTCGGCTCCTACGCGCAGAAGAGCGCCCGCGTCGAGGCGCTCGCGGTCGCGCTCGCCGCGACCACGGACGCCGACCCCGTCGCCTGCGCGCGCGCGGCGCGGCTCGCGAAGTGCGACCTCCTGACCGGGCTCGTCGGCGAGTTCCCGGAGCTGCAGGGCACGATGGGCAGCTACTACGCGCGCCACGACGGCGAACCCGCCGACGTCGCGACGGCGATGGCCGAGCAGTACCTGCCGCGCTTCGCCGGGGACGCGTTGCCCGCGACCGGCGTCGGCACGGCGCTCGCGCTCGCCGACAAGCTCGACACGATCGTCGGCATCTTCGCGATCGGCCAGAAGCCCTCGGGCACCAAGGACCCGTTCGGGCTCAGGCGCCTCGCGCTCGGGGTGCTCAGGATCGTCCTCGAGAAGCGCCTCGAGCTCGACCTCGAGCAGCTGATCGGCCGCGCGCTCGAGCTCGCGCGCGCCGACATCGCATCGGTCGCGTCCGCGCTCGGGCGCCCGGCGCCCGCGATCGCGGCGAACGTGGCGGGCGAGGTCTACGACTACGTGTTCGAGCGCCTGCGCGCGCACTACCTCGAGGGCGGCGCCGGCATCACGACCGAGATGTTCGACGCGGTGCTCGACCGCCGGCCGCGCTCGCCGCTCGACTTCGACGCTCGGCTGCGCGCGCTCGGCGCGTTCCTGGCGCTGCCGGACGCGCAGGCGCTGACGGGCGCCAACAAGCGCATCGCCAACATCCTGCGCAAGGCCGAGCGCGGCACCACGCACGCGCTCGATGCCGCGCTACTCGAGGCCGCCGAGGAACGCGCGCTCGCGGGCGCGCTCGAGGCCGTGACGCCGCCGGTCCGCGAGCGGCTCGCGGTCCGCGACTACAGCGGCGCGCTCCAGGCGCTCGCGCGCCTGCGCCCGACGGTCGATGCGTTCTTCGACAAGGTGCTGGTGATGGCCGAGGCGCCGGCGGTGCGCGCCAACCGCCTGTACCTGCTCGCCGCGGTGCAGCGGCTGTTCCTCGAGGTCGCGGACCTGTCGCGGCTGCCGGGCTGAGGCCAGTTCTTTACCGTACACTCGCGCCGCATGCAGTGGCTGCTGTCGCTGGTCCTGACGACGTTCATGTTCGTGTCGACGATGGTGTTTGCGGGCCTCGTCATCGCGACCGGCTGGATGCCGTACGTGAAGCGCTACGCGCTGGTCCGCCTCTGGGCGCGGACCGAGCTCGGCGCCGCGCGCTTCCTGTGCGGGCTCGGCTACGTCGTCGAGGGCCGCGAGCACATCCCGGACGGCTGCCACATCTCGATGTGGCGCCACTCCTCCGCCTGGGAAACCCTGGCGCAGATGGTGATCTTCCCGCCGCAGGCCTGGGTGCTGAAGCGCGAGATCCTGTGGATCCCGGTGGTCGGCTGGGCGACACGCCTGATGCACCCGATCGCGATCAACCGTGCGGCGGGCGGCACCGCGGTCAGCCAGGTCGTCGCACAGGGCCAGCAGCGCCTCAGGGACGGCATGTGGGTGCTGGTCTATCCGGAAGGCACGCGCGTCGCGGTCGGGCAGCGCCGCCGCTACGGCATCAGCGGCGCGCTGCTCGGCGCCGCGGCCGGCTGCAAGATCGTCCCGGTCGCGCACGACGCCGGACGCTACTGGGCGCGGCGCGGGCTGCTGAAGCGCCGCGGCACGATCCGCGTCGTCATCGGCCCGCCGATCGACTGCAAGGGCCGCGATGCGCGCGACATCATCGAGGAAGTGCGCGCCTGGATCGACGGCAAGACCGCCGAGCTCGGGGGCTGACCCTCAGTGCAGCTTGATCTGCGGCTCGGTGCGCCGCGTGATCAGCCGCGCGAGCGTGTCGAGCACGACCTTCGTCGGCCCGTGCAGCGCCAGCTCGTGCATCTTGTAGAGCGACAGGTACATCAGGCGCGCGAACAGGCCCTCGATCATGAGGCTGCCGCGCGTGATCGAGTCCATCAGGCTCCCGACCGTGCTGTAGCGCCCGAGCGAGACCAGCGAGCCGAAGTCGCGGTAGCGCCAGCTCGGCACCGGCCGCCCGGCGAGCAGGCGCGGCAGCGCGCGCGCGAGGTGGCTCGCCTGCTGGTGCGCGGCCTGCGCGCGCGGCGGGACCGTGCCCTCGCGGCCGGCCCACGGGCACGCGGCGCAGTCGCCGAGCGCGAAGATCGCGGGGTCGCGCGTCGTCCGCAGCGACGGCGTCACGACGAGCTGGTTCAGGCGGTTGGTCTCAAGGCCAGCGAGGTCCTTCAGGAAGTCGGGCGCCTTGACGCCGGCCGCCCAGATCACGAGCGCCGCCGGGACGCGCCGGCCGCTCGCGGTGCGCACACCGAGCGCGTCGACCTCGACGACGCGCTCACCGGTCAGCACCTCGACCTTGAGCCGCGTGAGGAGCCTGAGCGTCGCGTTCGCGAGCCGCTCCGGGAGCGCCGGCAGGATCCGCGGCGCCGCCTCGATGATCGTGAGCTTCAAGTCGCGCTCGGCGTCGATCCGGTCGAGCCCGTAGGCGACGAGCTCGCGCACCATCTTGTGAAGCTCCGCCGAGAGCTCGATGCCGGTCGCCCCGGCGCCGATGATCGCGATGCCGAGCGCGCCCGGCGGGCCCGCCCCCGGCTCGAGATCCGCCCTGAGGCAGGTGTTGAGGAGCCGCGCGTGAAAGCGCGCCGCCTGCTCGGCCGAGTCGAGCGAGATCGCGTAGCGCGCGGCGCCCGGGGTTCCGAAATCGTTCGTCTGGCTGCCGATCGCGAGCACCAGCGTGTCGTAGCTGACGCTGCGCGCCGGCACGACCGTTGCGCCCTCCTCGTCGACGACCGGCGCGAGGTTGACGCGGCGCGACGCGCGGTCGAGCCCGACCATCTCGCCCTGCTGGTAGCGAAAGCCGTGCCAGTGCGCCTGCGCGAGGTAGTCGAGCGCGTGGTCGCCGGGATCCATCGTGCCGGCGGCGACCTTGTGCAGCAGCGGCTTCCAGACGTGCGTGCGGGCGCGGTCGATCAGCGTCACCGCGGCGCGGCCGCGTCTCCCGAGCCGCTCGCCGAGGTGCGTCGCGAGCTCGAGGCCCCCGGCGCCGCCGCCGACGATGACGATGCGGTGCAGCGAGGCCGCGCGGTTCGCGTCGGCGCTCACCGCGGCTGCGTGCTCGCGGCGGTCTGGCCGAACAGGATCTTCTTCGCCGCGTCGGTCAGCGTCGCCGGCCGCTTGAACTCGTCGGCGCGCGCATAGGCGCGCAGCGTCGCCGGCCGCGCGGCGATCCCGGTGAACCAGCGCTTCAGGCTCGGGAAGTCCTCGAGGTTCTGGCGCTGCGCCTGCCACGGCACGATCCAGGGATAAATCGCCATGTCGGCGATCGAGTAGTCGCGGCCGCCGACGAACGGGACGGTGGCGAGACGCCGGTCGAGCACGCCGTAGAGGCGGTTGGTCTCCTTCGTGTAGCGCTCCTGCGCGTACGGGATGGGCTCCGGCGCATAGCGGTTGAAGTGATGGTTCTGGCCGGCCATCGGCCCGAGCCCGCCGACCTGCCAGAAGAGCCACTCGAGGACCTGCGTGCGCTCGCGAACGGCGGACGGCAGGAAGCGCCCGGTCTTGTCGCCGAGGTAGACGAGGATCGCACCCGACTCGAACACCGGGATGGGCGCCGCGCCGTCCGCGGGCGCGTGGTCGATGATCGCGGGCATCCGGTTGTTCGGCGCGATCGCGAGGAACGCGGGCTTGAACTGATCGCCGGCGCCGATGTCGACCGGCGTCAGGCGGTAGTCGAGGCCGGTCTCCTCGAGAAACAGCGTGATTTTGTGGCCGTTCGGCGTCGGCCAGTAGAAGAGCTCGATCACGGCAGCATCCCTCAGCGCGCGAGGGCCGAATTATCGCACCGCCGCGCGAGCCGCGAATCAGCGCCGGGGCGGCAGGGCCCTTTGACGGACGTCAGGCCCGGCGAGCGGCCGCAGGATCTGCGGGCGTGCTAGCCGTACGCGTCGTGGCGACTAGACGTCGAGGTTCGCGACCGCGAGCGCGTTCTTCTCGATGAACTCGCGGCGCGGCTCGACCTGATCCCCCATCAGCGTCGTGAAGAGGTCGTCCGCCGCGACCGCATCCTCGATCCGCACCTGGATCAGCCGGCGGGTCTCGGGATTGATCGTCGTGTCCCACAGCTGTTCGGGGTTCATCTCGCCGAGGCCCTTGTAGCGCTGGATCGACTGGCCCTTCTTCGCTTGGTCCATCAGCCAGGTCATCGCATCCTTGAAGCTGCCGATCTCGAGGCGCTCGTCGCCCTTGACGACGGCGGCGCCGGGCTTGAGCAGGCCGCTGATCGCCCGGGTCAGCTCCGCGATCCGGCGGTACTCGGCCGAGTCGAAGAACTCGCGCTGCAGGTGCTTCTCGGTCGTGAGCCCGTGCTCGGTGCGGAACACGTTGAAGCGAACAGGGACGCCGCCGGCGTTGACCTGAAGCTCCACGCGGTAGGTGCGCGACTGCTTGTCCGCGTTCAGGCGCTCCTCGAGCTGGCGTGCCCAGGCGGTCAGCAGCGGCGCATTCGCGAGGTCCTCGTGGCGCACGACCGGCAGGTTCAGCAGCTGCTCGAGGACGCGCGGATCGTAGCGACGCGCCCACTTGGCGAAGATCGCCTGGACGTCGACGTACTGGCGCGCGAGCGTCTCGAGCTCGGCGCCCTTGATCACGCGCGAGCCGTCGACGTGCAGTGCCGCCTCGTCGAGCGCGTTCTTGAGCAGCACGGCGTTCAGCTCAGTGTCGTCCTTGACGTAGGTCTCGCTCTTGCCGCGCTTGACCTTGTAGAGCGGCGGCTGGGCGATGTAGACGTGGCCGCGCTCGATCAGCTCTGGCATCTGGCGATAGAAGAACGTCAGCAGGAGCGTGCGGATGTGTGAGCCGTCGACGTCGGCGTCGGTGTTGTGGCAACAGAGCCCGCCCATGCCGGCGATGAAATTCTCGTCGCCCTCGACCGAGAAGTCGTAGACATAGCCGCTCGAGGGCGCGGTCGGCTCGATCGCGACGATCGGCAGCGCCAGCAGGTCGCCGTCGATCGGCTCGAACGCGCGGTTGATGTTCATCGCGGCGTCCGACTGCTGGCGCTCGCGGACCGAGGGTGCGCCGGCGTGATCTCGCCAGGCGGGCTCGAGCCGCTCGAGGTCGGCGCGCGCGCAGACCGTGATGGTGAAGTGCGGGTGGCGCGTCGTGCACGGCTGGCCGCGGATTTCACGCGTGACGCCGTCGGGCTCCCGGCGGTGCAGCGAGGCGACGATGCCGAAGGAGCCGAGGCAATACATGAGACCGCTCGCGAGGTCGTACGAGGAGGTCGAGAACCCGACGCGACCCGCGCTCGCGGTGCCATCGCCCAGCAGGTAGCCGCGCAGGAACGCGAGCCGCAAGGGCTCAGAAACGTTGAATACGAGATCCGGGATGCGCTTCGTGCACGAGTCGGTGCCGTCGAACCCGAACAGGTGCTGCCAGGCGAGCGCCGCGACGCGATTGACGAGCTTGAGCTCGGCCGCCCGCTGCCCGTTGTCGTAGAGAACCGGCAGCTGGCCGAAGACGCGCGCGATGCGTTCCGCCATCTCGCCGGCGAATCGCTGGTTGCCGGCGCCGATCGACCAGCGCAGGCCGTTGCGATCCGAGCACGAGCCTTCGGCGACGTAGAAGCCGAGCAGCGTCAGGAGGTCCTCGTCGACGGGGATGTAGCGTGGCAGGCCCTTGCCACGGTAGTGCTCCGGTGTCAGCGTCAGATCCTCGCGCGAGGCGAACCAGGCGAGGTCGGCTTCATCGAGCTCCGACAGCCGGACCCGGTCGCGCACGGCGTTGCGGCCCGAGCCGCGGTACTGGTCCCCCCAGATGCGATCGAGGCGGCTCGGGACCATTCGGGCGCGCGCGAGCACGCTGCCTTCGTCCGCGCCGACGGCGCGCAGGTAGGCGTGCAGGTGCGGCAGCGTCGGGCGCGAGCGGCCCTGCTCCCAGGCATAGAAAGTCACCGGCTGGCGAATGCCGACCGCCGAGCAGAGCGCCTCATTCGTGACGCCGCTCGCGCGACGACGTGCCGCGAGCTCGCGGCCGAGCGGCGCCGGGATCTCGACGCGCGGCGCCGTGAATCCGGAGTGTGGAGCATGGCGCGCGCGAACCCTCGACCGGCACCAGGCCTCGACGGCCGGACCGCGCACCCAGATCTGGCCGGCCGCCGCCGGCACGCGCCAGAGCCGCGCGAGCAGGTCGAGGCGCCGGGGCGCGTTCGCGGGGAACGGGATCCGGGCGGGCGCGACCAGCCGGTCGCCGACCTCGAGTGCGTCGCCGCGCTTCAGGACCACGCGGCCGCCCGAGTGCACGAACACGCTGTGGCTCGAGGTCACGCGCACCGAGCGGCCGTAGGCGGTGCGGACGGCGTACAGCGTGTCGGCGAGCGGATGGCGCAGCACCGCTTTGATCGGCCGGAAGCGCACGTCGTGGCAGTCGAGGCCGAAGCACAGCACCTCGCCGAGCGGCTGTCCGGTGAGCTTCTCGCGATGGCCGGCCGCGTCGCGCACGACATTCGGCGCATGCGCCGCGAGCGCGGCATCGATGAACGCGCCGATGCGCACCATGCGCACGCCCTGCCCCGGCTCGCGCACGAACACGTGATCGTCGCCGTCGACGCTCATGATGATGATGCGGTGGTAGCGCAGCTTCGCGACGTCGAACTCGTTGCGGCCGATGCCGCAGCCGAGCGCGGTGATGAGCGTCCCGACCTCGACGCTCGACAGCATCTTGTCGAAGCGCGCCTTCTCGACGTTGAGGATCTTGCCCTTCAACGGCAGCACCGCCTGCGTGCGCCGGTCGCGGCCCTGCTTCGCTGAGCCGCCTGCGGAGTCGCCCTCGACGAGGAACATCTCGGACAGCGCCGGATCCTTCTCCTGGCAGTCGGCGAGCTTGCCGGGCAGGCCCGCAATGTCCAGCACGCCCTTGCGGCGCGTCATCTCGCGCGCCTTGCGCGCCGCCTCGCGCGCGCGCGCGGCGTCGATGATCTTGGCGACGATCGCCTTCGCCTCGGCGGGTTTTTCCAGCAGGAACGCCTCGAGGCGCTCGGCGACCGCGCTCTCGACGATGCTGCGGATCTCGCTCGAGACGAGCTTGTCCTTGGTCTGCGAAGAGAACTTCGGGTCCGGCATCTTGACCGACAGGATCGCGGTCAGGCCCTCGCGGACGTCGTCGCCCGTCATGTCGATCTTCTCTTTCTTGGCCTCGCTCTCGATGTAGTCCGAGAGCTTGCGCGTCAGCGCCGCGCGAAAGCCCTGCAGGTGCGTGCCGCCGTCCTTCTGCGGGATGTTGTTCGTGTAGCAGAACATGGACTCGGCGTAGGAGTCGTTCCACTGCGCCGCGACCTCGACGGTGATCGGGCCCTGCAGGTCGCGGAAGTAGAAGATCGTCTCGTGGATCGGCGTCTTGCCGCGGTTCAGGTATTTCACGAACGCGGCAATGCCGCCCTCGTACTCGAACACGTCGTGCTTCTCGTCGCGCTCGTCGACGAGCTCGATGCGTATACCGGAATTCAGGAACGAAAGTTCGCGTAAACGGCGCGCGAGGATCTCGTACGCGAAGTGGATGTGCGTGAAGGTCTCGGCGCTCGGCTTGAAGTAAAGCGTCGTGCCGCGCTCGGTCGTGGGCCCTATGGCCGCGAGCGGCGCCACGGGCTCGCCGTGGCGGTAGTCCTGGCGGTGCATCTGGCCGTCGCGGGCGATCGTCAGCTGCAGCTGCTCGGAGAGCGCGTTCACGACCGAGACGCCGACGCCGTGCAGGCCGCCCGAAACCTTGTAGGAGCTGTCGTCGAACTTCCCGCCCGAATGCAGCACCGTCATGATCACTTCGGCGGCCGAGACCCCCTCCTCGGGGTGGATATCCACAGGTATTCCACGGCCGTTGTCCGAGACGGTGATCGATTCATCCGCGTGGATCGTGACGACAATCCGGTTGCAATAGCCCGCCAGGGCCTCGTCGATTGCGTTGTCGACGACCTCGAAAACCATGTGGTGGAGACCCGTGCCGTCATCGGTATCGCCGATGTACATGCCGGGGCGTTTTCGCACCGCATCGAGACCCTTCAAGACCTTGATTTTGCTGGAGTCGTAGACGTCGTTCGCGGACATGAAGGACCCTTGGCGGAGCAACG
>DATKOR010000073.1:0-5222 GCA_035524495.1 Steroidobacteraceae bacterium | reverse complement strand
TCGACGACTTCGCGCCGAACCTGTCGTTCTTCTTCTCGAACGGCATGGACCCGGAATACGCGGTGATCGGGCGGGTCGCGCGGCGCATCTGGGCGCGCGCGATGCGCGAGCGCTACGGCGGCTCGGCGCGCAGCCAGATGCTGAAGTACCACGTGCAGACCTCGGGACGCTCGCTGCACGCGCGCGAGATCCAGTTCAACGACATCCGCACGACGCTGCAGGCGCTGTATGCGCTCTTCGACAACTGCAACAGCCTGCACACCAACGCTTACGACGAGGCGCTGACGACCCCGACCGAGGAGAGCGTGCGGCGCGCGGTCGCGATCCAGCTGATCATCAACCGCGAACTCGGCCTCAACAAGATCCAGAACCCCTGGCAGGGCTCGTTCGCGATCGAGCAGCTGACCGACCTCGTCGAGGAGGCGGTGTTCCGCGAGTTCGACGCGATTGCCGAGCGCGGCGGCGTGCTGGGCGCGATGGAGACGATGTACCAGCGCGGCAAGATCCAGGAAGAGAGCCTGTACTACGAGAACAAGAAGCACGACGGCTCGCTGCCGATCGTCGGCGTCAACACCTTCCTCGCCGCAGGCGGCGGCGAGGAGAGCCACGTCACCGAGCTCATCCGCTCGACGACCGCCGAGAAGGACGCCCAGGTCGCGGGCGTGCGCGCCTTCCAGGCGCACCACGCCGCCGAGTCGGCCGCGGCGCTCGCGCGCCTGCAGCAGACGGCCTCCGAGGGCGGCAACGTGTTCGCGGCGCTGATGGAGACCGTGCGCGTCGCCTCGCTCGGCCAGATCACCCGCGCGCTCTACGCGGTCGGCGGCCAGTACCGGCGCAACATGTAGGCGCTCAGGCGCCGAGGTCGGGCTCGCCGAGTTCGGCGAGGATTGCGTTGCGCGCCGCCTCCTTGAGCCTGAGCGCCGCGGCGCGCTCGGCGCTCGCGGCGGGCGCCGGCAGCGCCCCGAGGATCTCGACCTCGATCGCCGCGCGCCTCGGCAGCCACGCATCGCACGGCAGGACCGCGCGCGCGCCGCGGATCGCGACCGGCACGACCGGCAGGCCCGAGTGCGCGGCGGCGACGAAGGCCCCGACGTGGAAGCGGTGGATGCCGACCTCGCCCGTGAAGGTGCCCTCGGGGAACACCGCGAGCGACTCGCCGGCGAGCGCGGTCTTGAGCACCCGCCGTGCGTCGACGCCGCCCCGGTGCCGGTCCTTGCGATCGACGAACTCGGAGCCCAGGCGCCTGAGCAGCAGCCCGGCGAGCGGCACCCGCACCATCTCCTTCTTAATGACGAACGCGAAGCGCGGCGGCAGCGCCGCCTGCAGCACGACCCCGTCGACGTAGCTCGAGTGGTTGGCGACCACGACGCAAGCCGCGGACGGCAGCTTCTCGAGGCCATGGACCCTGAAGCGGATGCCGGCGAGCGCGAAGAAGATCCGCCCGCCGCGCCGTGCCATGCTGCGGCGCAACGCGACGCCCGGCGTCGGGAAGCCGAGCACGAGCAGCAGGATCCCGACCATGAGGAACACGGCCCAGCACCAGAGCCCGTAACCGATGCGGATCAGCCCTGTCATGCCGGGGGATTCTCGGTTCGCGGCCTTGTCCTAATGTGAACCAATTCTCTTTATGTCAACCGACCGCGGCTTTCGTGAGGCCCGTCACGCACCCCCCGGGCAGCGGTGGGGATACTGATCCGCAACGTCCGCCAGAGGGCGCGACGAGGTGGCCATAGTCGTCCTACGACGCGGCTGATTGTGCCGGTTACCAACTGGGGTTGCCCAGTGCCGCGGCGTAGACGCACATCGACAGCGAACCAGAACTTGGCGGTTAACTCCAATATGCATGCCAAGGCCGTGAAGCCGACTCGCGAGGCGCCCGCGGAGACCGATCCGGCGATCGGGCGCTTCCTTGACGCGGTGTGGATGGAGCGCGGGCTGTCCCAGAACACGCTCGCCGCGTATCGCGCCGACCTGACGGCGCTGACCCGCTGGCTCGAGGCGCGCCGCGTGCTCGTGACGCGCACCAGCCGCCACGACCTGCTGGCGTTCATCGCCTCGCGGGTCGAGGGCGGCGCCCGGCCGCGCTCGACGGCGCGCCAGCTGTCGTCGTTCCGACGCTTCTTCCGGTTCCTGGTCCGCGAGGGCGCGCTCACCGAGGACCCGACCGCGCAGATCGCGATGCCGAAGATCGGCCGCTCGCTGCCGAAGTCGCTGACCGAGGACGAGGTCGAGGCGCTGCTCGCGGCGCCCGCCGTCTCCGACCCGCTCGGCCACCGCGACCGCTCGATGCTCGAGGTGCTGTACGCGACCGGGCTCAGGGTCTCCGAGCTCGTCAGCCTGAAGCACTCCCAGGTCAACACCAACCAGGGCGTGATCCGCATCGTCGGCAAGGGCAACCGCGAGCGGCTGATCCCGCTCGGCGACGAGGCGGTGCGCTGGCTCGCCGAGTTCGTGCGCGGCCCGCGCACCGAGATCCTGCTCGAGCGCCAGACCGACTACCTGTTCCCGACCCGGCGCGGCGACCGCATGACGCGCCAGGCCTTCTGGCACATCATCAAGCGCTACGCCCGCAAGGCGGGCGTCCAGAAGGAGCTGTCGCCGCACACGCTGCGCCACGCCTTCGCGACGCACCTGCTGAACCGCGGCGCCGACCTTCGGGTCGTGCAGATGCTGCTCGGCCACAGCGACCTGTCGACGACGCAGATCTACACGCACGTCGCGCGTGAGCGCATGAAGGAGCTGCACTCGCAGCACCACCCGCGCGGCTGAGCCGCGCGGCGCTTTGGTAGACTCCCGGAACTGTGCCCGCCGCGCGCGGTCCTAACGTCGCGCCCCGGAGTCCGCCATGCCCATCCATCCGTCCCGACGCACCCTCGCGGCCGCCGCGCTCGCCGGCCTCGGCCTCCTGGCCGCGCTCGCCGCGGCCGACCCCAAGCCCGAGGCCAGGGCGGACGGGAAGGCCTCGGCCGACCCGCGCGCCGACATCGCCCGCCGCCTCGACGTGTCCGTCGACGCGGTCCGCCCGAGCGTGATCGCCGGCCTTTACGAGGTTGCTCACGGCGGCGAGGTGCTGTACGTGACGACCGACGGGCGCTACGCGATCACCGGCGATCTCTACGACACCGACAACGCCAAGAACCTGACCGACGTGCGCCGCACCGAGACGCGCTACGCGGCGCTGAAGACCGTCGGCGACGACGATGCGATCATCTTCGCGCCGAAGTCGCCGCGGTACACGATCACGGTGTTCACCGACGTCGATTGCCAGTACTGCCGCAAGCTCCACAGCGAGATCGCCGAGTACAACCGCCTCGGCGTCAAGATCCGCTACCTGTTCTACCCGCGCGGCGGCCCGGGCAGCGAGTCGTGGCGCAAGGCCGAGCTCGTCTGGTGCTCGGCGAACCGGCAGGATGCGCTGACCCGCGCGAAGCAGGGCGCCGCGATCACCGGTGCGCTGTGCAAGAACACGCCGGTCGGGCGCACCTACGAGCTCGGCCAGGAACTCGGCATCCGCGGCACGCCCGGGATCTTCACCGACCGCGGCGTGTACCTGCCGGGCTACTACCCGCCGGCGCAGCTGCTCGAGAAGCTCAAGGAGCTCGACGGCAAGGGCAGCGGCTGAGTCAGCGCTCGAGCAGCGCGAGCTTCCCGGGACGGTCCTTCCAGGCGTCGGCGTCGGCCGGCGCGGGCTTCTTCTCGTTGATGACCGGCCAGCCCTTGGCGAGCTCGGCGTTGAGCTTGAGGAACTGTTCCTGGCCCTGCGGGATCTCTTCCTCGGAGTAGATCGCCTCGGCGGGGCACTCCGGCTCGCACAGCGTGCAGTCGATGCACTCGTCGGGGTCGATGACCAGGAAGTTCGGGCCCTCGTGGAAGCAGTCCACGGGGCAGACCTCCACGCAGTCCATGTACTTGCACTTGATGCAGTTCTCGGTGACGACGAACGTCATGATCGGTCTCGGCGGTTTCGGGGTCGCAAGGCTCGGCGCGCGCGGGCGCCGCGCGCGGCCAACGGTGCATTCTATACGAGCCCGCCTAAGGGGGCCTGCTGCGCGGCCACTGCGGGCGGTCGAAGTCCGTGAGGTGCAGGCCGGCGACGCCGCGGGCGCGGTCCTCGAGATAGCGGCGCAGCGCGAACTCGACGCTCGGGAAGGCGATTTCCGACCACGGGATGTCCTCGGGACGGTACAGCCCGACCTCGAGGCTCTCGGCGCCGGCGCCGAACTGCGGCTGCGGGAGCCCGGCGCGGAACATCACGTGCACCTGGTGCGCGTGCACGACGTTGACGACCGCGAGCAGGCTCCCGATCTCGACGCGCGCCAGCGCCTCCTCCCACGACTCGCGCGCCGCCGCCGCCTGCAGCGTCTCGCCGTTCTCCATGAAACCCGCCGGCACCGTCCAGTATCCGAGCCGGGGCTCGATCGCGCGCTTGCACAGCAGGATCCGGCCTTCGTGATCCGGCACGCAGCCGACGACGATCTTCGGGTTCTGGTAGTGGATCGCGCTGCACGCCGGGCACACGTGGCGCGGCAGGTGGTCGCCGGGCGGCACGCGCAGTTCGACGGGCTGGCCGCACTGGCTGCAGTACTTCATGGGCTCCGCGGAGGCTGGTGCCGGTGGAGGGACTCGAACCCACACGCCTTTTGGGCGGACGATTTTGAGTCGTCTGCGTCTACCAATTCCGCCACACCGGCGCGGGCCGGCATCGTAGCACGCACCGCGCGCCGGCCGGCTGCGACGATTCGCCCCGGCGGCGCATCCTAAGCATTCGTGAGGCTCCACGAAGTCGACCTGCCGTCCGCGACCGTCGCGCTCGCCCAGCGCGGCGATGAGCGCGCGCTCGCCGCCTTCTACAGCGCCTGCGCCCAGCCGGCCTACACGCTGATCCGGCGCATCGTGCCCGGTCCGGCGGCCGATGACCTGCTGCACGATGCGTTCCTGGACGCGATCCGCGGGCTGCCCGGCTTTCGTGGCGGCGTGCCGCTCGGCGCGTGGTTCCGCTCGATCGTCGTGCGCCGCTGCTACATGCACCTGCGCTCGCCGTGGCAGCGCAGCCGCGACTGGCTCGGCGACGTCCTGGAGAAGGTCGACGGCGCGGCGCCGCCGGCGGCGCCGGCCGGACTTGCGCTCGACCTCGAGCGCGCGCTCGAGCGCCTGCCGCCGAGCGCGCGCCTCGTCGTCTGGCTGCACGACGTCGAGGGCTACACGCACGAGGAGATCGCCGC
>DATKOR010000072.1:0-9085 GCA_035524495.1 Steroidobacteraceae bacterium | reverse complement strand
AGCCGCCAGACCCTGTCAGGTCGCGTTCATCGCCCGGTGACCGAAGCCACGAACGTGCTCCATTAGCGCCCGCGCCCCCTCGACGAAAATGATGCCGCATCGCCGCCGCAACGTCACGTCGCCACCGCAAGTCCACGGCATGTAACGAAGCCTGGCGGGCGCGCCCTACCCTTGTCGCCGCCGTGACTCTTCGGTAATCGAAGACTCAGCGACCTCTCAGATCGCGTGCTTCGTTCGGTTGGGACGCCGTGGACCGCGACGACCCAACTAACGCACGCGTAATTCGACACCGCGATGATGATGCCTCGATCGAAGCTGCGCGTCAGACTCACCGCCAGCACCAGAACTCTGTGTCGAGCGAAGCCGCCATCTCACCTGTCCGAACGAGGGCACCGAACCGCACTGCGGCCACTGACGCGCCGCGTCGCTCAAACCGTCAAGCAGCGCCGGCCCCAGAATCTGTTACGTCTCTCGGCTCGGGACATCTAACTACAATTCGACGACATAACTATCGCCGTCAATATTGTCGGTGAGTAATACGGCATTTTGGTCGCAATAAGAGATGGCGTATTCCGGCCTCGCGTGGTGGCATCGGCGAACGCCCCGATCCACTGATATCTGTCCGGGAGTTTCCATGCCCACCCCCAAACTGCTCGACGTGGTTCGCGACCGGTTGCGAATGCATCACTACAGCGTACGAACCGAGACGGCGTATTTGCAATGGATACGCCGGTTTATTCGATTCCACAAGGGACATCATCCGCGCGATCTGCGGGGTCCCGCGATCGAGGCGTTCCTGACTTTTCTCGCCACCGAACGACAGGTATCGGCGGCAACCCAAAACCAGGCACTTGCGGCACTCCTCTTTCTCTATCGATACGTCTATGACGTCAAGGTCGGATGGATCGACGGCATCGTCCGCGCGCGAACGTCCGAACACATCCCGGTCGTGCTGTCAGTCGACGAGGTCGCGCGGGTGCTCGGCCTCATGAACGGCATCGAGTGGCTCATCTGCTCGCTCCTGTATGGCTCGGGCATGCGGCTGACCGAATGCCTGCAGCTGCGCGTGAAGGACATCGGTTTCGAGTACAAGGAAATCGTCGTTCGAAACGGCAAGGGCCAGAAGGACCGCGTCACGATACTTCCCGACCGGCTGATCCCGCCGCTCAAGGACCAGCTCGAGCGCGTGCGCGCGCTCCAGGAGACTGACCAGGAAGCCGGACGCGGCGGCGTGACGGTGCCCCATGCGCTCCGGTGCAAGTACCCCGAAGCGCCGCTGAGCTGGGCCTGGCAGTACGTCTTTCCGGCGCGCGGCCTCGTGCGCGATCGCGGGACCGGTCTGTGGATGCGCAAGCACGTTGACCCGCGCCAGGTACAACGCGCGATGCAGGCGGCGGTCCGCCAGAGCGGGCTGTCACGGCCGGCCAGCTGTCATACGCTCCGGCACTGCTTCGCGACACACCTGCTCGAATCCGGCTCGGACATCCGCACCGTGCAGGAACTGCTCGGGCACTCGGATGTGAAGACGACGATGATCTACACCCACGTGCTCAACCGCGGCGGTCGCGGCGTGCTCAGCCCGCTCGATCGCACCGGGCCGTTGCCGACTCAGAACCCGACGCGTGCGAACAACTGAGGGCCGTTCGAGCGCAACTGGAACAAGCCGCTGTCACCGACCTTGTTGGAGGCGACGTCGACCTTGAAGCCCGAATAACCGAGCCCGAACGTCACGTTCGGGCTCAGTCGGTAGAGGACGTTGCCTTCGTAGGTCTCGAGCGTGCCGTCGACGTTACTCACGTTCGCCTTCAGGTACTGACCCCGCGCCTCGACGTAGAAGCGGCTGCTGATCCTCAGCGTCCCGTCGAGTCCGCCGAGCGGCGCCGGCGCCGAGCGGTCCTCGCGCTCGGTCCTGAGCCGCGCCGGAACGGTCGCCGCGGCCTCGAAACCGATGACGTTGAAGCCCAGCGAGGCGCCGACCTCGGCGCGGTCGTTCTTGATGAACGAGTAGCTGTAGGTGATCGCGAACAGCCGCATCTTGAGCTCGCTCTGCACCGACTCGTTGACGTTGTAGGTCGTGTCGCCGAAGTTGACGGTCTTCTGCAGCAGCGTCGTCGCCTGCCGGTCGAGCGGGACGAAGTAGTTCTCGACGCGGATGCGGTGACGCTCCTTCATCCGGAACATCAGATCCGCGCGGCCGATCAGCTTGCGCGACGGCAGCCCGAGGTCCTTCTCGCCGTCGAGCACCGTGCCCGGCGTGCCGGCGGTCGAGTCGTAGCGCAGGGTCGTCTGGTTCGAGGAGCTGACGATGCCCGCCTGCAGCGTGACGCGGTCGTTCAGGAGGTTGTCGGGCGCATCGGGCGGCGGCTTCGCGAACGCGGCGGCCGCGCCCACGAGCGACACGATGGCGAGCAGGCGAGCGACCGTTCGCGACGGGATCTGGAACACGGGCGCGTCTCTCTGAGTGGGCAGGCCCCAGAGTTAACGGGGAACGGCCGCCAAACTCAAGTGACTGTAGCCACGCTGCGACAGCGCTCGGGGTGCCGGATCTGAAAACCGTGACGCGCGGCCGGCCGGCGCGCACGCCGGTCAGTGGATGTGGTGCTCGTGCGCGCGCTCGCGCAGCCGGCGCCGCTGCTCGGGCGTCATCTGTTTCCAGCGGTCACGCAGGCGCTGGCGCTGCTCCGGCGTCAGCTGGTGGAACTTCTGGAAGTTCTCGCGGATGTGCGCCTGCTGGTCGGGCGGCAAGCTCTTGAACTGCCGCCAGCGGTCGCGCATCTGCTCGCGCTGCTCGGGGGGCAGCGCCTTCCAGCGCTCGAAGCGCTGCTTCGACTCGTCGCGCTGCGCCGGCGTCATCGCGAGCCAGCGCGACGAGCCCTTAGCAAGCGCCGCCTGGCGCTCCGGCGGCAGCTGGCTCCACTGCCCTTCGAACTGCTTCAGCAGCTGGCGCTGCCCGGGGTTGAGCGCGGACCACTGCACGCCCGCGGCCGGCGGCTCCTCGGCCCGCACGGCGGTCGCGGCGACGGCGAGCGCGAGCGCGCACATCAGCACCGCGGCGCGCGCCGGCCAGTCCCGTTTCACTGTCGTCGCGCTCATGTCTTCCCGCTCCCACGCTTCGGCGCAGGCTTGGCGTCCTCTTGGTCCTTCTCGTCAGGCTTCGCGAGGTACTGCTGCAGCTCGGGTTCGACGTCGTCGCTGCTGCCGAGGTACTCGAGAAAATCCGTGTCCGGGCCCGCAGGCTTCGGATCGGCCGCGCGCGCGACGACTGCGAGGGCCGAGCCCGCAGTCAGCGCGAGGAGGCTGCGGCGACTGACGATGAGCGTCATCCGGCCGAGCCTTCGGCGGCCGGCGCGAGCGCGGCATCGCTGCCGGCCCACTCGTAGAAATCCGGGTCGTCCGCGTAGAGCTCCGGCCCCTCGGTCGAGGCGAGCATCTCGGCGTCTTCGGCCGTCACCGCCTCGGCGAGCGGCGTGCTCGGAACCGGGCGGGCGACCCAGACCGCGACCGCGAGCACTGCAGCCGCGGCGAGTGCGCCGGCCGGCAGCCACCGGCCGGGCACGCGAAACGGCCGCGCGGACTCGCGGCCGATCTCGGCGAGCGCCGCGTGGCGCGCCTGCGTCAGGCGCGAGCGCGTGCGCCCATCGAGCGCCTCGGCGCTCGCGAGCAGCAGCTCGCGGCTCGCCCGCTCGAGGGCGGTCGGTTCGGCCGGTTCGTGGCGATTCGGGTTCATGGCCAGTGCTCACCGAGCTGCTCGCGGAGCGCCTGCAGCGCCCGGAAATAATGTGTCTTGACGCTGCCCTCGGAGCAACCCATCGCAGCCGCGGTCTCGGCCACGTCGAGCCCTTCGAAGGTCCGCAGCAGGAACGCCTGCTGCTGGCGCGCCGGCAGTGCCGAGAGCGCCGCGTTCAGCGCGGCCATCGCCTCGGCGTTCTCGAGCCGGCGGGGCGGGCCGGCATCGGTCGAGGCGGCGTTCTCGATGGGATCGACGCCCTCGTCGTCGTCGTCGGCGACGCCCCCGGTCCACCAGGCGATGAACTTCGAGCGCGTGCGCCGGCGGCGCTGCCAGTCGTGGATGCGATTCTGCAGGATCCGGTAGAAGAGCGGCTTCCACTCCGCAGGCGGACGCGTCCCGTAGCTCTGCGCGAGCTGGATCATCGCTTCCTGCACGACGTCGAGGGCGTCGTCGGCATTGCGGAGCGCAATCTCTGCCATCCGGAAGGCTCGGCGCTCGACATCCTTCAAGAACTGCTCGAGCTCCCGCGCCGCGTCCAGAATGCCCTCCCGCGCCCCGGCCCGGTCGGCACCGGCGAGGCTCACCAGCATGTGGCGCGGCAGGGTAGCAGAGCAGTCCATCGGGAAGTCCAATGTTGCGTGACCGTCATCTCGTGCGGGCGGAACGCGAGCCCGCTGCTGGCTGGTCGCCCCGCCCCCACGCCGGTATAACGTGCCCTCACACCCGTCGTTGACGGAACTGGCGCACAGACGCGGCGCGGCACCTGCCGCCACGCCGTGGTCAGACGCGATCGCCGGGCGGCCCGCGAAAGGCCACTAACTCGTTGATTTAATTGACAGACACTCCTTCCGTCACGGCGGTCAGCCGACCGCTGCTCAAGGTGGCGATCGATACGCCGCTGCGGCAGCTCTTTGACTATTTGCCCCCGGCCGACGTCGAGCCGAAGGCGCTTCGGCCCGGCCTTCGGGTCCTCGTCCCGTTCGGCCGGCGCACGCTCGTCGGGCTCATCGTCGAACTCGCCGACCGCTCGGAACTCCCGGCCTCGAAGCTGCGCGCCGCGGCCGCGATCCTCGATCCCGAACCCGTGCTCAACCCATCGACGCTCGCGCTCGTTCGCTGGGCGGCCGACTACTACCACCACCCCGAGGGTGAGGCGTTCGCCGCGGCGCTTCCGGCGGCGCTGCGCGCCGGCCGCCCGCTCCTCGCGCGCGAAACCCGCTGGCGCCTGGAGCCCGGCGCGCGCGAAGCGATCGCCGCGACGAAGCGCCTGGGTCCTCGCCAGCGCGCACTCGCCGGGGCGCTACTCGGACGCGACGCGCTCGGCGATGAGGATCTCGCCGCGCTCGGCCCCGGCATCCGCGAGGCACTGAAGAACTTCCTCGCGCGCGGCTGGGTGAGCTCCTTCGACGTCGAGCCGCCGCCCGTCGCGGCGCGCCCCGCGCGGGCTGCGGCGGGCCCGGCGCTCACCGCCGCGCAGTCGGTCGCCGTCGACGCGATCGCGGCCGCGCTCGGGCAGTTCATGCCGACGCTGCTGCACGGGATCACCGGCAGCGGCAAGACCGAGGTGTACCTGCGGGTCATCGAGCGCGTGCTCGCGCGCGGCGAGCAGGCGCTCGTGCTGGTCCCCGAGATCGCGCTGACGCCGCAGGCCGTCGCGCGGTTCAGCGCGCGCTTCGACGTGCCGCTCGCGGTGCTGCACTCCGGCCTCACCGACGGCGAGCGCCTCGCGATGTGGCGCACAGCGCGCAGCGGCGCCGCACCGCTCGTGATCGGGACGCGCTCGGCGATCTTCGTGCCGCTCGCCCGGCCCGGCATCGTCATCGTCGACGAGGAGCATGACGCCTCCTACAAGCAGCAGGAAGGCTTTCGGTACTCGGCGCGCGACCTCGCGCTCGTGCGTGCGCAGCGCGAGAACGTTCCGGTGGTGCTCGGCTCCGCGACGCCCTCGCTCGAGACGCTCGAGAACGCCGCGAGCGGCCGCTACCGGCGGCTCGACCTCCCCGAGCGCACCGGCGCCGCCGGGCTCCCGAAGCTGGCGATCGTCGACCTCAAGCGCCACGAGGACCGCCACGGCATCGCGACGCCCTGCGTGCTCGCGATCGAGCGGCACCTCGCGGATGGCGGCCAGGTGCTCCTCTACCTCAACCGGCGGGGCTTCGCGCCGACGCTCTTCTGTCCCGGCTGCGGCTGGAGCGCGCCGTGCGGCTCGTGCGATGCGCGCCTCACCGTGCACCTGCGCGCGCGCACGCTCGTCTGCCACCACTGCGGCGCGACCGAGCCCGTGCCCTTCGCGTGCCCGCGCTGCGCGAGCGAGCTGCGGCCCGTCGGGCAGGGCACGGAGCGCATCGAGGACGCGCTCGCCGAGATCTTCCCCGGCGTGCCGGTCGTGCGCATCGACCGCGACACGATCCAGAACCGCGCCCAGATCGAGGCGGCGCTGACGCGCGTGCACTCCGGGGATGCGCGGATCCTCGTCGGCACGCAGATGCTGACCAAGGGACACGACTTCCCGGACGTGACGCTGGTCGTCGTCCTCAACGCCGACCAGGGCCTCTTCAGCACCGATTTTCGCGCGAGCGAGCGGCTCGCGCAGAGCATCGTGCAGGTCGCCGGCCGCGCCGGAAGGGCGACGCGCCCGGGCGAGGTGCTCATCCAGTCGGCGTGCCCGGAGCATCCGCTCCTCGCACGGCTGCTGGCGGGGGGCTACGACGGTTTCGCGGGCGCCGCGCTCGCCGAGCGCCAGGCGGCGCACTGGCCGCCGTACAGCCGGCTCGCGCTGCTGCGCGCCGAGGCCGCGAGCCGCGAGCAGGCGCTCGCGTTCCTCGGCAAGGCGCGCGACGTCGCGGGGCGGGCGGAGGGCGTGCGGCTCCTCGGGCCCGCCCCGGCCGCGATGGAGCGGCGGGCGGGACGGTTCCGGGGGCAGCTGCTCCTCGAGTCCGCGCGCCGCGGGCCGCTCAAGAGCCTGCTCGACGAGTGGCTGCCGCGCGTCGCGGCGCTTCCGGAGGCGCGGCGCGTGCGCTTCTCGATCGACGTCGACCCGCTCGAGGTCGGCTGACGAGGGCCGCTGGCGGGCGATTCCGGTAGACTCAGCGCCCGCCTGTTGGGCGCTGCCTCGCTGGGCCTTCGACTTGAAAGCGACGATCGAGAGACTCGTGCGCGCGGCGCTTGCCGCGCTTCCCCCGGACCTGATCGGCGAGGCGGCGCGCACCGCGCCGCCGGAAATCGAGCGCGCGCGCGATCCCGCGCACGGCGACTACGCGACCAACGTCGCGCTGCGCCACGCGAAGGCCGCGCGCAGGAACCCGCGCGAGCTCGCGGCCGCGATCATCGAGGCGCTGCCCGCCGATCCCGAGGTCGTCAAGGTCGAGATCGCGGGGCCGGGCTTCATCAACTTCCACCTCGCGCCGTCCGCGTACCACGCGGAGCTCGCGCGCGTTCGGACCGCGGGCGCCGCCTACGGCACCGCGACGCGCAGCTCCGGCGAGAAGATCCTGCTCGAGTTCGTCTCGGCGAACCCGACGGGGCCGCTGCACGTCGGGCACGGGCGGCACGCCGCCTACGGCGCGGCGCTCGGAAACCTGCTGGTCGCGGCCGGGCACTCGGTCGACCGCGAGTTCTACATCAACGACGCCGGACGCCAGGTCGACATCCTCGCGGTCAGCGTGTGGCTGCGCTACCTCGAGCGCCTGGGCGAGGCCGTCCCGTTCCCGTCGAACGGCTACAGGGGCGCCTACCTTCTGCCGATTGCGGCCGCGCTCGAGACCGCGGCCGGCACGCGCCTCAGGCGCACGGCGGCCGAGGTCGCCCGGGGCCTGCCGAAGGACGAGCCCGAGGGCGGCGACAAGGAAGCGTTCATCGACGCGATCATCGCGCGCGCCCGCGCGCTCCTCGGCGACGAGGGCTTTCGCGGCGTCGTCGACCACGCGCTCGCCGGCATGGTCGCCGACATCAAGGACGACCTCGCCTCGATGGGCGTCACCTTCGACAGCTGGTACTCGGAGCGCTCGCTCGCGACGAGCGGCGCGATCGACGAGGCGCTCAAGCGCCTCGCCGCTCACGGCCACACCTACCGCAAGGACGGGGCGCTGTGGTTCCGCGCGACCGCCTTCGGGGACGACGAGGACCGCGTCGTCGAGCGCGAGAACGGCGCGCGCACCTACTTCGCCTCCGACATCGCCTACCACCTCGACAAGCGGCTGCGCGGCTACCAGCGCCTGATCGACGTGCTCGGCGCCGACCACCACGGCTACGTGGCGCGCGTGCGCGGCGGGCTCGCGGCGATGGGCGAGCCGCCGGATTGCCTCGAGGTGCTGCTGATCCAGCTGGTGAGCCTCTACCGCGGCGGCCAGAAGGTCGCGATGGGCAAGCGCGAGGGCAACTTCGTGACGCTGCGGCAGCTGCGCGAGGAAGTCGGCAACGACGCCTGCCGCTTCTACTACGTGATGCGCTCCAACGACCAGCACCTCGACTTCGACCTCGAGCTGGCCAAGAGCCGCACGACCGAGAACCCGGTCTTCTACATCCAGTACGCGCACGCGCGCGTCGCGAGCGTGCTGCGCCAGCTTGCCGACCGCGGCCTCGCGCACGACGCAGCGCGCGGCGAGGCGGCGCTCGCGCGGCTCACCGAGCCCCACGAGCGGCGGCTGATGGTCGCGCTGACGCGCTACCCCGAGGTCGTCGAGCTCAGCGCCGCGACGCGCGCGCCGCACACGCTCGTCAACTACCTGCGCGAGCTCGCGACGGAGTTCCATGGCGCGTACGCGGCCGGCAACGAGAACCCGGCGCTGCGCGTGATCGTCGACGATGAGGAGCTGCGCGACGCGCGGCTCGCGCTCGTGCTCGCCGCGCGCCAGGTGATCGCCAACGGGCTCGCGATCATCGGCGTCTCGGCGCCGGAGACGATGTGAAGGGACGGGACTACCGCAAGGGTGTCGCGCGCCGGCCGCGCGGCGGCGCGGGCTTTTCGGGCTGGACGGGACTCGCGGTCGGGCTCGCGGCCGGCCTCGCCGTCGCGGCCGCGGTCTGGCAGTACAAGTCGCGCGTGCCGCCGGATACCTCCGCCCAGCACGCGAAGAAGCCGGCGCCGATGTCGGCGCGCGAGGAATCGCCGGAGAAGGAGCCGGGCTCCGGCAACTACACGTTCTACGACCGGCTCAAGAACTTCGAGGTCGTGATCCCGGAGAAGGACAAGGAGGTCCACCGGGACCTCAGGCCGGCGCCGGAAACGCGGCCCGGCACCTACGTGCTGCAGGCCGGGTCCTACCGCAACCTCGCCGACGCCGACCGGATCCGCGCCCAGCTCGCGCTGGCGGGCGTCGAGTCGAAGGTGCAGAAGGTGACGGTCGACACCGACAC
>DATKOR010000071.1:0-38897 GCA_035524495.1 Steroidobacteraceae bacterium | reverse complement strand
GTTTATCTTCGACGGCTGGGGGCTCGGCTACTGGAACCGGGTCGGCCCGCTCGCCGGCGTCGGGCTCGCGATCGTGCTCTATGCGCTCGTGCAGCTGCCGCTCAGCAGCTGGTGGTTCGGGCGTTTTCGCTACGGGCCGCTTGAGTACCTGTGGCGCGCCGCGACCTACGGACGGTTGCCGCCGATGCGCGCGCCGCTCCCGGTGGCGGCGAGCTAGCCCGCGGCGCTACGTAGATTCGCGGATATAGGCGTGCTGCAGCGGCGCTGATACTGGCCTGTATCGTGCCGGCGGGGTACCGGCCGCGCGCCTGCACCGAGCCTCTTGCACGGCACCGCCTGTCTCGGTGCACGAGACCACCCACGGCAGCGGACACGTCGGTCTCGCGGAGCCGCAAGCCGATGACCGACCCCAGGAACGCTCAGTCGGGAGACTCGCCATGGAGATAGCAGGCCGCCTTGCGCTTGGCCTTGGTATTTTGGCGCTCGCGGCGTGCGCCGCGTCGCCAGCGGAGCCCGCTGATGAAGCCCTGTTGAAGTGGGCCGACCAGCAAGGCTACAAAAGAGTGGACCAGGACGGAAAGACGTTCTATTGCCGAATGCCGCTCGCGACCGGCTCCCACCTGCAGAAGCCGGACTGCGTGACCAAAGAGGTCCTGACAGAGCGCAAGCACCAGGGGGACTTCAAGAACGTCAACGCGCGGTCGGTGCCTCGATGACGGCCAGGTCGAGCGTGCGGAGTCGGCGCGTGGGCGCGTCTAACGCGCCGCGAGCGCCCGGTCGAGTCCGCGGTTGAGGTCGGCGACGAGGTCGCCCTCGGCCTCGATGCCGACTGAGAGCCTGAGCAGGCTCTCGGCGATCCCGGCGCGCGCCCGGGCCTCGGCATCCATCGCCGCGTGCGTCATCGACGCCGGGTGCGCGATCAGGCTCTCGACGCCGCCGAGCGACTCGGCGAGCGAGAAGCACTCGAGCCCCTCGACGCAGGCGCGCACCCCGGCGACGCCGTTCCTGATCTCGAAGCTCAGCATCGCGCCGAAGGCTTTCTGCTGGCGCGCGGCGAGCGCGTGGCCGGGATGCGTCGCAAGGCCCGGGTAGTAGACGCGCTCGACCGCCGGGTGGCGCGTCAGCACGGCAGCGAGCGCGGCGGCGTTCGCGCCGTGCACCGCGAGTCGCGCATGCAGCGTGCGCAGCCCGCGCAGCGTCAGGAAGCTGTCGAACGGCGCGCCCGTGACGCCGAGGCAGTTCGCCCACCACACGAGCTCCTCGTGCAGCGCCTCGGTCTTCGCGACCACGGCGCCGCCGACGACGTCGCTGTGGCCGTTCAGGTACTTGGTCGTCGAGTGCACGACGAGGTCGGCGCCGAGCGGGATCGGCTGCTGCCAGAGCGGCGAGAGGAAGGTGTTGTCGACGACGGCGAGCGCGCCGGCGGCGCTGGCGAGCGCGCAGGCGCGCTCGAGGTCGGTGATCCGAAGGAGCGGGTTCGACGGCGTCTCGAGCCAGACCATCCGCGGCCGGTGCGCCATCGCCGCCGCGAGCGCCTCGAGGTCGGTCGGGTCGACGAACTCGACGCGCACGACGCCGTGGCGCGCGAGCGCGGCGAACAGGCGATGCGTGCCGCCGTAGCAGTCGCGCGGCACGAGCACGAGCTCCCCGGCCTTGCACAGGTGCGCGACGAGCGTCACCGCGCCCATGCCGGAGCCCGTGATCACGGCGCCGGCGCCGCCCTCGAGGTCGGCGAGCGCCTCGGCGAGCGCGTCGCGCGTGGGGTTTCCGGAGCGCGAGTAGTCGTAGCGGCGCTTCTCGCCGAAGGTCGGGAACGAGAACGTCGAGCTCAGGTAGATCGGCGGCACCACGGCGCCGTGCGCGGCGTCGGTGTCGAGGGCGGCGCGCACCGTGCGGGTGCGCGAGTCGGTCGGGCGGGTCATCGGGCGGGTCCTTCGAGGCAGTCGGCAAAGATGGGCCGCAACGCCTCCCCCTCCTTGAGGAAGGCGTCGTGGCCGAAGATCGATTCGAGGCGGACGAGGCGTCCGGCCGGCAGGCGCGTGACCAGCGACTCGAGGTCGGCGTACGGGACGAGCTGGTCCTCCGGCACCGCGACCACGGTCGTCGGGACTGGCACTTCGCGCGGGTCGACGCGAAAGAGGTCGATCGACTCCGAGAGGCAGACGAAGGACTCGGGCCGGTAGCGCGCGACGTAGGCCTCGCCGCGCGCGTAAAGGTAGTCCTCGATCGGCAGGCGCAGCCGGCCGTCGGCCGGGACCGCCGGGCCGCCGAAGCGGGCCGCGAACTCCCGCGGCGTGCGATAGGTGCACATCGCGAGCGCGCGCGCGAGCTTCAGGCCCCCCGCCGCATCGCCATGACGTGCCCCGAAGCGCACGATCTCGCGCTCGACGCTGCGCCAGGCGGAGGCGAGCGGGTGGCTGCGATCCGCCGCCGAGAGCACGAGGAGCCGCCGCGCGAGCGCGGGATGGCGCGCAGCGAGCGCGAGCGCGACCTGCCCGCCGTAGGACGCGCCGGCGACGGCGTGCAGCGGTGCGAGGCCCTCCGCCGCGAGCAGCGCCGCGATCGCATCGGCCTGGTCGAAGGCGCTCAAGGTCGGGAACGTGGCGCCGGGCGCCGGCGACGTCGAGCCGCCGCTGCCGCCCAGATAATCGATGCCGAGGACGCGAAAGTGCCTCGTGTCGAGCGCGCGGCCGGCGCCGACGACCGCCGCCCACCAGCCGTCCTCCTCGGCGGCGACGCGCCGGTGCCCCGAAATCCCGCCGATCGCGAGCACGATCGGCGCCCGCGGCGGGCCGACGAGCCGCCAGGCGAGCTCCGCCTTCGCGAGCGTGCCGCCGTGGTGGAGCGCGAGCGAGGGCAGGCGCAGGACGCCCTCGACCGAGGCCTCCGGATCGCGCTCGCGCGGCTTGAGCTTAAGGGACACACTCGCCTCCTCGGGATCACGCGCTGGCGCAGACTCCCGAGCCGCCCGGGGGGCGGGATCCGACGCCCGGCCCAGGGTCGGGCGGGTCGTGCGGTGGCCATCTATCGGACCGTCGCCGGTCCGCAGGAGTTGGCACCTGAACGCTTCGCGCAGGTTGCCCCGGCTTCAAAGGGCCAGTCCCTCAGCCGGTCTAGATGGGCGGCCGGAGTCTAAAGACCCTCCTGCAGTGCGTCAAGAAACTTGCCCGCCGGCCGGATCTGTATTAATGTACTAACGTATTAATACATTGTGATATCCCATGAAGCTGCACCGACCGTTGAGCCCGCGCCAGGAGGCGCTCGCCGAGCGCGCGCTCTACCAGGCGATCCTGACGCTGCGCACCGCGGACGAGTGCCGGGCGTTCTTCCGCGACCTGTGCACGCCCGCGGAGCTGCAGGCGCTCGCCGACCGCTGGGCGGTCGTGGCGCTGCTGCAGCAGAACCTCCCCTACCGCGAGATCCACCGGCTGACGGGCGTCAGTGTCACGACGATCGGCCGGGTCGCGCGCTACCTCACCGCCGGCAACGGCGGCTACGCGCTCGCGGCCGAGCGCAGCGAGCCGCGCCATGGATAAGGAGGTGCGCCTCAAGGTCGCGATCCAGAAGAGCGGCCGGCTGACCGACCACTCGCTCGACCTGCTGGTCCGCTGCGGCCTCAAGTACAGCCGCGGCAAGGACCAGTTGCTGTGCTACGGCGAGAACATGCCGCTCGACGTGCTGCTGATGCGCGACGACGACATCCCCGACCTCGTGCAGGAGGACGTCTGCGACCTCGGCATCGTCGGGCGCAACGTCGTCGAGGAGAAGCGCCTCGGCTTCATCGCGCGCGGCGCGCTGCCGCTGTTCATCGAGATGCAGCCGCTCGACTTCGGCCGCTGCCGGCTCGCGGTCGCGGTGCCGGACGACTTCGTCTACCGCACGCCGCAGGACCTCGACGGCAAGCGCATCGCGACGACCTACCCCTTCATCCTCGCGCGCTGGCTGAAGGCGAATTCGATCGAGGCCGAGGTCGTGACGCTCTCGGGCGCGGTCGAGATCGCGCCGCGCCTCGGCCGCGCCGACCTCATCTGCGACCTCGTCTCGACCGGGAGCACGCTGCAGGCCAACCACCTGCGCGAGGTCGAGACGGTGCTCGAGAGCCAGGCGATGCTGATCCGCACGCCCGTCCCGCTGCCCGCGACGAAGGAGGCCTGGCTCGCGCGCCTGCTGCTGCGGATCGACGGCGTGCAGCAGGTCAAGGAGAGCAAGTACATCATGCTGCACGCGCCGCGCACGGCGCTCGCCGAGATCCGGCGGCTGCTGCCGGGCTCGGAGTTCCCGACCGTGATCCCGCTCGAGGGCACCAGCGACAAGGTCGCGGTGCACGCGGTGTGCCGCGAGAACGTGTTCTGGGAGACGCTCGAGGCGCTGAAGGCGGCCGGCGCCTCGGCGCTGCTCGTGCTCCCGGTCGAAAAGATGCTCGCCTGATGCTCGCGCTGAGCGACTGGAGCGCCCTGTCCCCGGTAGAGCGCGCGGCGCTGCTCGCGCGACCGGTGGCCGAGCGCGGCGCGACGCTCGAGGCCGAGGTCGCCGCGATCATCAGCGCCGTTCGCGAGCAGGGCGACGCGGCGCTCGCCGAATTCACGCGCCGCTTCGACGGCGTGGCGCCCGCGACGCTCGCGGCCGCAGCCGACGAGTTCGCGGCGGCCGAGGCAGAGCTGCCGCGCGCGGCGCACGCGGCGATCGACCGCGCGATCGAGAACGTCAGGCGCTTCCACGAGGCGCAGCGCCTCCAACCGCTCGCGGTCGACATCGCGCCCGGCGTGCGCTGCGAGCGCATCGAGGTCCCGATCGAAGCCGTCGGGCTCTATGTGCCGGCGGGCTCGGCCCCGCTCCCGTCCGCGGCGATCATGACCGCCGTCCCGGCGGCGCTCGCCGGCTGCCCGACGCGGATCCTGTGCACGCCGCCGCGCCGCGACGGCGGCGCCGACCCCGCGGTGCTGGTCGCGGCGGCGCGCCTCGGCATCACGCAGGTCTACAAGGTCGGCGGCGCGCAGGCGATCGCCGCGATGGCGTACGGCACCGCGACGGTCCCGAAGGTCGACAAGATCTGCGGCCCGGGGAACGCGTACGTCACGGCCGCGAAGCAGCAGGTCGCGGCCGACCCCGCCGGCGCCGCGCTCGACCTGCCGGCCGGGCCCTCCGAGGTGCTGGTGATCGCCGACGACTCGGCGCGCGCCGACTTCGTAGCCGCCGACCTCCTGGCGCAGGCCGAGCACGACCGCTCCGCCCAGGTGCTGCTGGTCACGACCTCGCGGCGGCTCGCGCGCGAGGTCGTCGCCGAGGTCGAGCGGCAGCAGGCGCGCCTCAGCCGCCGCGCGATCACGCGCGCGGCGCTCGCCGCGAGCCGCGTGATCGTGGTCGATGACCTCGAGGCCGCCTTCGCGGTCAGCAATGCGTACGCGCCCGAGCACCTGATCCTCGCGCTCGACGCGCCGCGCGAGTGGCTGGCGCGCGTGCGCGCCGCGGGATCGGTGTTCCTCGGCCACTGGTCGCCGGAGCCGATCGGCGACTACTGCAGCGGCACGAACCACGTGCTGCCGACCTACGGCTACGCGCGCGCCTACTCGGGGCTGTCGCTCGCCGACTTCACGAAGCGCATCACGGTGCAGGAGCTGACGCCGTCCGGGCTCGCCGACCTCGGGCCCGTCGCGCGCACGCTGGCCGGCCTCGAGGGGCTCGATGCGCATGCCGCCGCGATCGAGGTGCGCCTCGCGGCGCTCGCCCGCGCATGAACCTCGCGCGCATCGCCCGCCCGGAGATCCTCGGCCTCGCGCCGTACGCGCACGCGAGCTGGGAGCCCGCGCTCACCCGCCTGCACGCCAACGAGAACCCGTGGCGCGACGCCGACGATGCTTCGCTCGCCGGCCTCAACCGCTACCCCGAGCCCGAGCCCGCGGCGCTCGAGGCGCGGCTCGCGGCGCTCTACGGCGTCGCGGCCGACGAGCTCCTCGCGGCGCGCGGCTCCGACGAGGCGATCGACCTGCTGGCGCGAGTGTTCCTGTGCCCGGGCAAGGACGCGGCGCTCATCTGCCCGCCGACCTTCGGCATGTACGCGGTCGCGGCGCGCATCCAGGGCGCGAGCGTCATCGAGGTGCCGCTGCTGCGCGAGCGCGGCTTCGCGCTCGACGAGGCCGCCCTCGGCCGCGCGCTCGAGGGTCCGGTCAAGCTCATCTTCATCTGCACGCCCAACAACCCGACCGGCCACGAGACGGATCCCGGTTCGATCGAGCGGCTCGCGGCGCGCGTCGCGGGGCGCGCACTCGTCGTCGTCGACGAGGCCTACGCCGAGTTCGCCGGGACCGGGAGCCTCGCGACGCGGATCAAGCGCCTGCCGAACCTCGTCGTGCTGCGCACGCTCTCGAAGGCCTACGCGCTCGCCGGTGCCCGCGTCGGCGCGCTGATCGCCGATGCGTCCGTCGTCGAGCTCGCGCGCCGCGTACGCCCGCCCTACTCGATCGCCACACCCTCCACCGAGGCCGCGCTCGCGGCGCTCGCGCCCGCACCCCTGGCGCGCGCGCGCGAGCGCATCGAGCTCATCAGGTCCGAGCGCACGAAGCTCGCCGCCGCGCTCGCGCAGCTGCCGCTCGTGCGCCGCGTCTGGCCGAGCGCGGCCAACTTCCTGCTGGTCGAGAGCGACGATGCCGCGGCACTCCTCGCGCGCGCGCGTGCCGCGGGCTTTCTGCTGCGCGACTTCAGCCAGGGCGCGCTGACGCCGGGTGCGGTGCGCATCTCGGTCGGGACGCCCGAAGACAACGCACGGCTCGCCGGGAGCCTCGCATGAAGCCGACGCTCTTCATCGACCGCGACGGCACGCTCGTCGAGGAGCCGCCCGACGAGCAGGTCGACCGGCTCGACAAGATCCGGCTGATGCCGGACGTGATCGCGGCGCTGCTGCGGCTGAAGGCCGCCGGCTACCGGCTCGTGATGGTCACGAACCAGGACGGGCTCGGGACCGAGAGCCTGCCCACCGAGGCCTTCGCCGCGGCGCACGAGTTCATCCTCGGCCTCTTCGCCTCGCAGGGCATCGCGTTCGAGGCGGTGCTGATCTGCCCGCACTTCGCGGGCGACGGCTGCGACTGCAGGAAGCCGAGGACCCGGCTCGTCGAGGACTTCCTCGCCACGGCGCCGATGGACGCGACGCGCTCGGCGGTCATCGGCGATCGCGACACCGACCTCGAGCTTGCGAGGAACCTCGGGCTCCCGGGCTACCGCGTGCGGAAGGACGGCGCGCCCGCGGAGTCCTGGCCCGCGATCGCCGAGCGCCTGGCGAGCCGCCACCGCACCGCGTCGATCGAGCGGCGTACGCGCGAGACCGCGCTTAAGGTCGCGGTCGACCTCGATGCGGAGGAGCCGATCGCGATCACCACCGGCATCGGCTTCTTCGACCACATGCTCGAGCAGGTCGCGCGCCACGGCGGCTTCTCGCTGGCGCTCAGCTGCCAGGGCGACCTCGAGATCGACGAGCACCACACGGTCGAGGACACGGCGCTCGCGCTCGGCCAGGCGCTGAAGGCCGCGCTTGGCGACAAGCGCGGCATCGGGCGCTACGGCTTCCTGCTGGCGATGGACGAGGCCGAAGCGCAGGTCGCGCTCGACCTCGCGGGGCGCGCCTACTTCGTGTTCGAGGGCCGCTTCGCGCGCGAGGCCGTCGGGGGGCTCCCGACCGAGCTCGTGCCGCACTTCTTCAGGAGCCTGAGCGACGCGCTCGGCTGCGCGCTGCACCTCTCGGTCCGCGGCGAGAACACGCACCACATGGTCGAGAGCTGCTTCAAGGGCGTCGGCCGGGCGCTGCGCCAGGCGCTGCGCATCGAGGGGTCGGCGCTGCCGAGCAGCAAGGGCGTGCTGTGAGCGGCGTCGCGATCGTCGACAACGGCGGCGGCAACGTCGCCTCCGTCCGCTACGCGCTCGACCGGCTCGGCGTCGGGTCGGTGCTGACCCAGGATCCCGAGCGCGTGCGCTCGGCCGGGCGCGTGATCCTGCCGGGGGTCGGCGCGGCGCGCGAGGCGATGCGGCGCCTCGCGGCGAGCGGCCTCGACCGGCTGATCCCGACGCTCACCCAGCCGGTGCTCGGCATCTGCCTCGGCATGCAGCTCCTCTATGCGGCGTCCGAGGAAGGCGGCACCGACTGCCTCGGCGTCATCCCGGGACGGGCGCGGCGCTTCCCGGACGCCCCGGGGCGCGCGGTGCCGCACATGGGCTGGAACCAGCTGACGCCGCTCAAGCCGAGCCCGCTGCTCGCCGGAATCGCCGCGGGCGACTACGCTTACTTCGTGCACAGCTACGCACTGCCTCCGGGACCCGACACGGTCGCGACCTGCGACTACGGCGCGGCGTTCACCGCCATCGTCAGCCGCGGCAATTTCCACGGCGCGCAGTTCCACCCGGAGCGCTCGGCGCGGGTCGGCGCGCGGCTGCTCGAGAACTTCCTGGCACTCGGGGCGGCGCGATGCAGCTGATTCCCGCGATGGACCTGAAGGGCGGCGAGTGCGTGCGGCTCCTCAAGGGGGACTTCGACGCCGCGACGCACTACCCGCTGACGCCGGAGTCGCTGTACGAGCGCTACACCGCGCTCGGCGCCTCGTGGCTGCACCTCGTCGACCTCGACGGCGCACGCCAGGGCGTGCCGGCGCACGCCGGGGTCATCGGCGCGCTCGCGCGGCGCGGGCGCCTGCGGATGCAGGTCGGCGGCGGGCTGCGCGAGCGCGCGGCGGTCGAGCGCACGCTCGCGGCCGGCGTCGAGCGCGTCGTCATCGGCAGCCTCGCGGTCACCGACCCCGACCTCGTGTCGACCTGGCTCAGGAAGATCGGCCCCGACAAGCTGGTGCTCGCCTTCGACGTCAGGCTCGACGAGGCCGGCGAGCCCAGGGTCGCGACGCACGGCTGGGCGACGCAGTCGCGGCTGTCGCTGTGGGATGCGGTCGCGCGCTACCGGCACGCCGGCCTGCGGCACGTCCTGTGCACCGACGTCGCGCGCGACGGCGCGCTCGCGGGACCCAACTGCGCACTCTACGTCGATGCGGTGCGGCGCTTCCCCGAGATCGAGTGGCAGGCGTCCGGCGGCGTGCGCGGCGCGTGCGACCTGTGGGCGCTGGCCGACGGCGGCGTCGCCGCGGCGATCAGTGGCCGGGCGCTCATCGAGGAGCGGCTGCCGGTCGCGGAGCTCAGGCCATTCTTGCCCGCCGCATAATCCCCTGCCTCGACGTCCGCGACGGCCAGGTCGTCAAGGGCGTGCGCTTTCGCGACCACCGCGTCGTCGGCGACATCGTCGAGCTCGCGCAGCGCTACCGCGACGAGGGTGCGGACGAGCTCGTCTTCTACGACATCACCGCAAGCCCCTCGGGCCGCACCGTCGAGCGCGCGTGGGTCGAGCGCGTCGCGCGCCTGCTGGACATCCCGTTCTGCGTCGCGGGCGGGATCCGCTCCGTCGCCGACGCCGAGGCGGTGCTCGGCGCCGGCGCCGAGAAGATCTCGATCAACACGCCGGCGCTCGCCGAGCCCGAGCTCATCAACCGCCTGAGCGAGCGCTTTGGCGCGCAGTGCGTCGTGGTCGGCATCGACAGCCAGACCATCGACGCCGACGGCGCGAAGCGCTACGAGGTCTACGCCGAGACCGGCGACCCGGCGCGAAGCCGCAGCACGCGCCGCGAGACGTTCGGCTGGATCGCCGAGGCGCAGGCGCGCGGCGCGGGCGAGATCGTGCTCAACTGCATGGCGAGCGACGGCGTGCGCTCGGGCTACGACCTCGCGCAGCTGGCCGCGGCCCGGGCGGTGTGCCGCGTGCCGCTGATCGCCTCGGGCGGCGCGGGCTCAGCCGAGCACTTTCGCGAGGTGTTCCGGCGTGCCGGGGTCGACGGCGCACTCGCCGCGAGCGTGTTCCACATGGGCACGCTCGCGATCCCCGACTTGAAGCGCTATCTCGCGGGCCAGGGCATCGAGGTGCGGCCATGAATGAGGCGGATGTCGCGACGCTCGACTGGAGCAAGACACAGGGGCTGATCCCCGCGATCGTGCAGCACGCCGACACCGGGACGGTCCTGATGCTTGGCTACATGGACCGCGCCGCGCTCGCGGCGACGCTCGCGACGAAGCGCGTGACGTTCTTCAGCCGCACGCGCCAGCGCCAGTGGACCAAGGGCGAGAGCTCCGGGAACTACATCCTCGTCGAGGCGGTGACGCCCGACTGCGACCGCGACACGCTGCTCGTGCTCGGACGACCCGCGGGGCCGGTGTGCCACACGGGCGCCCCGGACTGCTTCCACGGCCAGCCCGCCTCGCTCGCGACCGAGCTTGCGTTCCTGCACCGGCTCGAGTCGATCATCGGCGCGCGCATCGCCGAGGCGCCGGAGGGGAGCTACACGGCGAAGCTGCACGCCAAGGGACCGAGCCGCATCGCGCAGAAGGTCGGCGAAGAGGGCCTCGAGGTCGCGCTCGCGGCCGTGCAGGCGGACGATCAGGCCGTGATCGGCGAGAGCGCCGACCTCCTCTATCACCTGCTGGTGCTGCTCAAGAGCCGCGGCCAGTCGCTCGAGGACGTCGTGCGCGAACTCGCCTCACGGCACGCGGCGCGCGCCTGAGCTACTTGGTCAATTCCTCGTAGAGGCTGTCAGAAACGAGCATCCTGAGCGCCGTCACCTTCGCGAGCTGCGCCGTCGCCTCGGGGCTCGCGCGCAGCGTCTGCGAGTAGCTCGCGACCGCCTGCAGGTTCGGGAACTCGAGCGCGACGACGATCGTGCCGGCCTCGGGCCCCGCGTAGGTCGCGCGCCACACGCGAAGCGTCGCCGGGATCCCGAGCTGCTTGAACATCCCGCGCAGCGTCGTCACCTCCTTCACGTAGGCGGCGGTGTCGGTCGGTTGTACGACGACGACGCGCAGGATCGGCGTGTCGGCCGCGGCGGTCGCGAACGGGACGGCGGCGAGAGCGGCCGCGCAGGCGAGCGCGGCGAGCATGGACTTCATGGTGATTCCCCGGGGTTGGTGGTTCGGCGCGCGTGCGCCGCATCCGCAGCGTCGCGTGGCGCGCCGGCAGCATGCGCCCGGCGAACGCCGCCCGCCAGTCACCTCACCGTGTAGCCGCGACCCTCGAGGCACGCACCCTCGGCGCGCCGGTAGGCCGACGAGGCATCCGACGCATCGCTCGCGTTCACGCCGCCATCCGGCTTGGTCGGGTCGAAGCCCGTCTGGTCGGCGGCCCAGCGGTAGCACTCGTAGCGGTCCTGCTTCTGCTGCTCGTCCGACTGTCCCTGCTGCGGATAGACATAGAGGTCGCCGCCGACGGCCGGGCCCTGCCCGGCCGCGTCGTCGCCCGGCGGCGCCACGACCTCGTACTGGCTGACGCCGTCGTTCCAGCGATAGAACGTCGAGTCGGCGTAGTAATAAGGCACGCCGCCCCACCAGAACGTCTCGTAGTACCAGGGCAGGCCGACCACGAACATGCCGAGCGGCCACACGCCGCCCCACCAGCGGCCGTGCCAGTAGCCGCCCCGTCCGCCGTGCCAGCCCCCGCGACCCGGCGAGGGCGCGAACGAGCGCGCCGTCCCGTAGCCCGGGCGGCCACCGCGGTACGTCGACGGGTTCCCGGCGCGCGGGTTCGTGTAGTGGGCGGCCGGGCGCGACGCGTAGGAAGACGGAGCGCTGTGCGAATAACTGCCACGCGGGCTCGCGTAGCTGCGCGGGGCGTAGGCACTGCGCGGCGCGTAGGCGTGGCCGCCACTGAAATGCGCGCCACCGTGGGAGCCGCCGCTGAAACCGCCGCCGTGGCCTCCGCCGGAGTGCGCTGCGCCACCGCCGCCGTGCCCGCCACCGCCGCCTCCGCCACCGAACGGATGCGCCACGGCGAGGCCGCTCGCGAGCAGGCCGACGATGAGAACGGCCGCCATCGGGCGGGACCTTCTCGGGAGGCGCTCAGAGGGGCTCATCGCTGTCTCCAATGGCGCTTTCGCGCTCCTTCCTTATAGCGCCGATCGGGCTGCCAGGGTTGACGCAGTGCGAAAGGCGCCCAAAGGGTTGGACACGGGGGGGCGTGGCCACCGTTCACTGGGCTGCGGCGATTAAACATATCGCAATCAGCGGCATGGTCCGGCTGTCGGAGCGTCCGCAGGCCCCCGAGGGCCCCTGAGGGTGCCGGTTATGCGCCCCGAGCGCCGGGCGCAAGGCGTGCCGCGAGCGCCATGCCGATCGCGGCGAGCGCGGTCACGAGGGCGGCGAGCGCGAAGGCGCTCGCCGCCCCCGCCCGCTGCCACACGAGCCCGAAGACGACGGCGCCCGGCAGCACCAGCAGTCCGCTCGCGAGGTGATAGAGCCCGAACGCCGTGCCGCGCACGGCGGCCGGCGCCATGTCGCCGATCAGCGAGCGCTCGGCGGGCTCGGTGAGCGCGAGCGTCGCCGAGTACGCGAGGAAGAGCGCCCAGACGAGCAGGCCCGCGGCGTGCACGAAGGCGAGCGCGGCGAGCGCGAGCACGCGCAGTGTCCAGCCGAGGAGCAGCAGCGGGACCCGCCCGAGCGCGTCGCTCGCGATGCCGGCAGGATAGGCGAGCAGCATCTTCGCGAGGCTCGCTGCCGCCCACACGAGCGGCACCCACGGCAGCGGCAGCCCCGCGGCGCGCGCCCACAGCACGACGAACACCTCCGGGACCGTCGCGAGCGCGAGCACCCCGGCCGCAATCAGGAGCGCGCGGAGCCGGCGGTCGAGCGTGTGCCACGACAGCGGCGCCGCTCGCCCGTGGACGAGCGGCGCATCGCGTGGAACGCCGAGGCCGAGCAGCACGAGCACGAGCACGCCCGGGACCAGCGACCACACGAACACCTTCGGCAGCGAGACGCCGAGCGACAGCAGCCCGAATGCGACCAGCGGCCCGATCACGGCGCCCGCGTGGTCCATCGAGCGGTGGAAGCCGAACGCGCGCCCGCGCTCGGACTCGAGCGTCGCGCCGGCGATCAGCGCATCGCGGGGCGCCGTCCTCAGCCCCTTGCCGACGCGATCGGCGAAGCGCAGCACGAGCACGAGCGGCCAGGCGCTCGCGACCCCGATCACCGGGCGCGCGATGTTCGCGAGCGTGTAGCCGGTGAACACGAGGCGCTTGGCGCCGACGCCGCGGTCGACGAGCCGCCCGGCGACCAGCTTCAGGATGCTCGCGGTCGCCTCGGCGACGCCCTCGACGAGGCCGACGACCGCCGGGCCCGCGCCGAGCGTCGCGGTCAGGAGCACCGGCAGCAGCGGCGTGATCATCTCGCTCGCCGCATCGTTCAGCAGCGAGACGCCGCCGAGCACGACGACCGTACGCGGCAACCGACTGAAGAGCTGCCTCACCCCGGGCTCAGCGCCGCGCGACCAGGATCCTCAGCATGCGCCGCAACGGCTCGGCGGCGCCCCACAGCAGCTGGTCGCCGACCGTGAACGCCGCAAGGTACTCCCCGCCCATCGGGAGCTTGCGCAGCCGACCGACCGGGATCTCGAGGGAGCCGGCGACCTTGACCGGCGAGAGCTCGCGGATCGAGGCCTCGCGCTCGTTCGCAATCACCCGCACCCAGTCGTTCGCGTTCGCGATGATGCGCTCGAGGTCCTTGAGCGGCAGGTCGCGCTTGAGCTTGATCGTCAGCGCCTGGCTGTGGCAGCGCATTGCGCCGATACGGACGCAGATGCCGTCGACCGGCACCGGCCGCGACTCGCGGCCGAGGATCTTGTTGGCCTCGGCGCCGCCCTTCCACTCCTCGCGGCTCTGGCCGTTGCCGAGGTCCTTGTCGATCCAGGCGATGAGGCTGCCGGCGAGCGCGGTGCCGAACTCGGCGCGTGGCAGGCCATCGCCGTTGAGCGCGGCGCCGACCGCGCGGTCGAGCTCGAGCACGCTGCTGCCGGGCTCGGCGAGCAGGCGCGCCGCCGCGGCGTGCGCGGTGCCCATCTGGGCGACGAGCTCGCGCATGTGGGCGGCGCCCGCGCCCGAGGCCGCCTGGTAGGTCATCGCGGTCGCCCACTCGACCAGGTCCTCGCGAAACAGCCCGCCGAGCCCCATCAGCATCAGCGACACCGTGCAGTTGCCGCCGATGTAGTCGAGCCGCCCGGCCGCGAGCGCGCGGTCGATGACCGGCCGGTTGACGGGGTCGAGGATGATGACCGCGTCCTCGCGCATCCGCAGCGCCGAGGCGGCGTCGATCCAGTAGCCGCGCCAGCCCGCGGCACGCAGGCGCGGGTGCACGTCGTTCGTGTAGTCGCCACCCTGGCAGGAGAGCACGACATCCATCGCGCCGAGCGCGCCGACGTCGTTCGCGTCGCGGACCGCCGCCACCGGCCGGCCGACCTCGGGCGCCGCGCGCCCGGCCTGGGTCGTCGAGAAGAACACCGGCTCCACGACCTTGAAGTCGCCCTCGGCGCGCATCCGGTCGACGAGCACCGAGCCCACCATGCCACGCCAGCCAACGATCCCGACCTTCATCAGACGCTCCCGGATGCCCAGCGCTACAGCAACAGCTCCTCGGCCGGCTCGCGCAGGTTGTAGTGCGAGCTCATCGCATGACCATACGCGCCGGCGGTCGCGATCGCGAGCACGTCGCCCTCGCGGCTGGCCGGCAGCAGCCGCTCGTGTCCGAGGACGTCGGCCGACTCGCAGATCGGCCCCACGACCTCGTAGGTGGCGCCTGCGGGCTCGTCGAGCCGCGTCAGGTTCACGATCTCGTGGTGCGCGCCGTAGAGCGCCGGCCGGATCAGCGAGTTCATGCCGGTCGCGACCCCGAGGTACTGCTTGATCCCCTTGCCCTTCAGTTGCGTGACGCGCGCGAGCAGGACCCCGGCGCTGGCAACGAGGAAGCGCCCCGGCTCGAGCCAGAGCGCGAAGCCGCTCGCCCTGGCGCGGAACGCGAGCAGCGCCTCATCGAGCGCCGCGAGGTCGACCGGGCGCCGCGCCGTGGTGTCGGGGACGCCGAGCCCGCCGCCGAGGTCGAGCACCTGCACCGCCGGGAACTGCGCCGCGACGCCGGCGAGGCACTCGGCGACCTCGAGCCAGTTGTCGATCGCGAAGTTGCCGCTGCCGGTGTGCGCGTGCAGTCCCACGATCTTCGCGCCGGCGGCCGCCGCGAGGCGCGCGAGCTCCTCGACCTCGAAGAGCGGCACGCCGAACTTCGTGTGGACGCCCGCGGTGCGCACGTGCTCGTGGTGCCCGTGGCCGCGGCCGGTGTCGATGCGCACGAAGAGCTCGCGCCCGCGAAAGAGCGGCGCCCATTCCCTGAGCGGATACAGGTTGTCGAGCGTGACCGTGAGCCCCGCCTCGAGCGCCCACTGGTACTCGTGGCGCGGCGCGAAGTTCGGCGTGAAGAGCACGTGCCGCAGCTCGAGCGCCGGCACCGCGCGCCTCAAGTGCTCGACCTCGCCGCGCGACACGCAGTCAAAGCCGATGCCCTCCTCGGCGAGCGCCGCCAGAAGCGCCGGGTGCGGGTTCGCCTTCATCGCGTAGTGCACCGCCGCGGTCGCGCGCAGCGCCTTGAGCTCGCGCGCCTGGGCACGCACCGTCGCGACGTCGTAGACGTAGGCGGCGTCGCGCGTCCCGAAGCGCGCGAGGAGCTCGCTGCGCCTGGTGCGCCACCAGGCCGGTGGCGGCGGCGCCGGCGGCGCGGCATTGAGCTCATCCCAGGTCGGCCCGAGCACGAGGTCGTTGACCGCGGCGCGGATCAAGAGCTCGTGCAGCTGGCCGACGAGCCGATCGCCCTGCTCCTCGTCGATGACGAACGTGAAGTTGAGGTCGTTCGCCGCCTGGCTGACGAGGTAGATGCGCTCCTCGGCAAACAGCGACAGCGCGTCCCCGAGGTCGTGCAGGATCCCGCGGATGTTGCGCCCGACGAGCGAGAGCGCGGCGCAGGGCCCGATGACCTCGGCGCGGCACAGCGGGGCCAGGGCGGCGACCAGCGTCGCGACGACGCCGGCATCGAGCGTGTTCGCCTGCGGATCGAGCGACACGGTGACGTTGGTCTCGCTCGTCGAGACGAGGTCGACGGAGAGGCCCTGCGCCTTGAAGACCTGGAAGACGTCGGCGAGGAAGCCCACCTCGTGCCACATGCCGGGGCTGTCCATCGAGATGAGCGTGATGCCCTTCTTGATCGCGATCGCCTTGACCTGCGCGGCATCGCCGCCGGCCGGCTCGGCGGTGATGTGCGTGCCCTCGAGCGCGGGCGTCTGCGTCGCGTAGACGTAGAGCGGGATGCCGTACTGCTTGACCGGCAGGATGCAGCGCGGGTGCAGGACCTTGGCGCCGCTCGAGGCGATCTCCTGGGCCTCGTCGTAGTGCAGCTGGCGCAGCAGCCGCGCGCTCGGCACGCCCTTCGGGTTCGCGCTGAACATGCCGGGCACGTCGGTCCAGATCTCGAGCCGGCAGGCGGCGAGCTTGGCCGCGAAGTAGGCGCCGGAGGTGTCCGAGCCACCGCGCCCGAGGAGCACGGTGTTGCCCTCCTCGTCGCTGGCGATGAATCCCTGGGTCAGGATCACGACGCCCGGGCGCGCGAAGCGCGCCTGCAGCGCCGCATCCGGCGCGTAGTCGCAGGTCGCCGCGAGGATCTGCGCCCGCTCGCGGGCCTGGCGGCGGGGCTCGGCCCTGAGGACGGTGCGCGCATCGACCCACTCGACCGCGAGGCCGCGGCTCGCGAGCCACGCGGCGCCGAGCGCGGTCGCCATCAGCTCGCCGGTCGCCATGACCCGGGCGCGGACCCGGTCGCTGACTTCCTTGACGAGCGCGAGGCCCGCGGCGATCTGCGCGAGCTCCTCGAGCTGGCGCGCGACGGTCGGCGGAATCGCGATGCCGAGGTCCTGCGCGAGCGCCGTGTGGCGCGCACCGATCGCCTCGAGCACCGGTGCGTGCCGCCCGGCGAGCGCCGCGCTCAGCAGCGCCTCGAGCCGGTCGGTGATGCCGGAGAGCGCCGAGTGGACGACGACCGGCTGCAGGCCGGCGGCGAGGCGCGCCTGCAGCACGCCGAGGATGTTCTGCCAGTTGGCGGCGGAGGAAACGCTGGTGCCGCCGAACTTCAGCACGACGAACGGCGGGGTCTTCGGGCTCATCGGGGGCATCGCAACCGGGGCGGCCGCGGGGGCCGGCTTAGAATCACGGGAGGGCGGACGACCTCAGGCGTCGTCCTCGAAGTCCTCCAGGGCTTTCTTCAGGCGGCGCTCGGCGAGCACGTCCTCGAGCTTGCTCCAGGCGGCCTTGCCCTTCTTGCCCGGCTGCACCTTCTTGCGCTCGACGCGGTCGATGATCCGCTCGTACTCCGGATCCTCGGCCTCGGCATCAGCGAGGAACTCCTCGTCCAGCTCGAAGTGCTCTTCGTCCCGTTCTGTCATGGCCCGCCGTGCCTCGAAAATCATCAATCAGATCAACAAGATCTGTCGCTTTTTGCAGTTGCGAAGCCACCGAACTATACAGAAAAGAGGCCCAACTGCAACTGCGGGCACCGGGGGGCTCGGGGATGCGACCGGCGGCCGCCGCCCCGGCGCTCCCCGGGGTCGGACGGCGGGCCGGGGATCAGGTCAATTGCACTTGCGCAGGCAGTCGTCGTAGTTGCTGTCGCACTGCTTTTGCTTCGCGGAGTCCTTGCCGGCCGCCTGCATGCAGCGGTCGGACTCCTCGTCACATTGCGCCGTGCACTTGTCGTCGGCGGTCGGCTTCGAGTCGGTCGCGAGCGCGGTCGAGGCCCCCCCGAGCGCGAACAGCGCCGCCAGCAACAGGGCGCGAACGCGGATCCCGAGCTTCATGTTGTTGTCCTCCATTGCCGCCGGGCAGCAAATCCGCGCGGCGCGAGGCCGGATGATGAGGGCGCCTCGAGCGCGTTGCAACGGGGAAAACCCGGCGTTCAGGCCACGTAGTGCTCGGGCGTCAGCGTCGGCAGCGTCGCGCCGCCGGCGCGCACCGACGCCGCGCAGCTGAGCGTGCGCGGCAGCAGGCGTTCGAAGTAGAACGCCGCCGCCGCGAGCTTGCCCTCGTAGTACGCCTTCTCGGGCGTGCCGGCGGCGAGCTTCGCGCTCGCGACCCGCGCCATCCTGAGCCACGCCCAGCCGAGCAGCACGTAGCCCCCGAAGTTCAGGTAATCGACCGCGACCGCGCCGAGTTCCTCGGGATCCTGGGCGACCCGCTCGCCGACCTGGCGCGTGAGCTGCGCCCACTCCTCGATCTTGGCCGTGAGCGCCGCCGCCCAGGGCTTGAGCGCCGCCGGCAGCTCGCCCGCGAGCGTCTGCGCGATCTCGGCCGCGAGCACCTTCAAGGTCGCACCGCCGTTCATCAGCACCTTGCGGCCGAGGAAGTCGAGCGCCTGGATGCCGTTCGTGCCCTCGTAGATGCAGGCGATCTTCGCATCGCGCAGGTACTGCTCGACACCGGTCTCGCGGATGAACCCGGAGCCGCCGTGCACCTGCACCGCGAGGCTGGCGTTCTCCATCCCCGAATCCGTCAGCAGCGACTTCACGATCGGCACCAGGAACGCGACCAGCTGGCTCGCGCGCGCGCGCTCCTCGGCGTCGCCCGCGAGGCGCTCGACGTCCTCGAGCATGTAGGTGTAGTAAGCGAGCATCCGCTGCCCTTCGGTCAGCGCCTTCTGGGTCATCACCATCCGCCGCACGTCGGCGTGCGCGATGATGGGGTCGGCCGCCTTGTCGCGCGCGACCGGGCCGCGGGCGCTCCTGCCCTGCAGCCGCTCGAACGCGTAGCGCACCGAGGCCTGCAGCGCGCGCTCGGAGAGGCCGAGTCCCTGCAGCCCGACGCCGAGCCGCGCGTGGTTCATCATCGTGAACATGCACGCGAGCCCGCCGCCCGGCTGGCCGATCATCCAGCCCTGCGCGGCGTCGAAGCTGAGCACGCAGGTCGGCGAGCCGTGGATGCCCATCTTGTGCTCGATCGAGTCGCAGTGCACGCCGTTGGGCTGGCCGTCGAGGCGCTTCGGCACGAGGAACAGGCTGATGCCGCGGGTGCCGGGCGCCGCGTCCGGCAGGCGCGCGAGCACGAGGTGCACGATGTTCTCCGTGAGGTCGTGCTCGCCCCAGCTGATGAAGATCTTGGTGCCGGTGATCCTGAAGCTGCCGTCGGATGCGGGCTCGGCACGCGTGCGCAGGATCCCGAGGTCGGTGCCGGCCTGCGGCTCGGTGAGGCACATCGTCCCGGTCCACTCGCCCCTGACCAGCTTCTCGAGGAAGCGCGCCTTGAGCGCGTCGCTGCCGTGCTTGGTGAGCGCGAGCACCGCGCCCTCCGAGAGCCCGCTCGCCATGCGCCACGCCATCGCGGCGCTGCACAGCATCTCGCCGACCGGGATGTGGGCGATCGCCGGCAGCCCCTGCCCGCCGTAGTCGGGCGTCGCCGCCATGCCGGCCCAGCCGTCGCGGCAGAACTGCTGGTAGGCGGCCTTGAAGCCCTCGGGCGCCGCGACCGCGCCGTTGTCGTAGCGCGCGCCGTCCCAGTCGCCGCGCCAGTTGATCGGCGAGAGCACGGTCTCGGCGAACTTCGCACCCTCGTCGATGACGCTGTCGATGAGCTCGCGGCCGATGTCCTCGCGTCCCAGCCGCGCCAGCACGCGCTCGGCCTCGAGCACTTCGTGGAGCACGAACTCGAACTCGCGGCGCGGTGCACGATAGTCGTACATGGGACGGTCGGCCTCGGGATGGGGGCGATGCGCGAGGGATTTTAACAGGACCCGCCGCACGCGAATCCGGGGAACTGCGCGCCCGTACTACGGTCGGCCACCGATGCGTTATCTTTGCGCGCGGCCGGAGCCCCGGCCGCGCGGCGGGGGCCCCTCGACCCCCTCGGGAGCCGGGATGGTCGTACGGATGCGAAATCGGTCGGCAACGCGATGGGCGCTGGTGCTCGTCGGGCTCGCGCTCGGCGGCTGCTCGGCGCACCGGCTCGTCGTCGACAAGGTCGCCGATGCGCTGAGCCAGAGCGGTTCGGTCTACGCCTCCGACCCCGACGTCGAGCTCGTGGGCGCCGCGACGCCGTTTGGCCTGAAGCTCCTCGAGAGCCTGCTCGCCGAGACGCCGCGCCACCCCGGGCTCCTGCTCGCGCTGACCCGCGGCTTCACGCAGTACGCCTACGCGTTCGTCGAGATGCCGGCCGACGCGCTCGAGGCGCGCGACGTCGAGGCCGCCTACGCCGGCCGCGACCGCGCGCGGCATCTGTACCTGCGGGCCCGCGACTACGGCGTGCGCGGGCTCGAGGTCGCCCATCCCGGCGACACCGCCGAGCTCGCGACGCAGCCGGCGGCGCTCATCGCGCACGCCGGGCGCCGGGACGTGCCGCTCATGTACTGGACCGCCGCCAGCTGGGGCGCGGCGATCTCGCTCGGCAAGGACGATGCGTTCCTGGTTGCGGCGCTGCCGACGGTCCGGGCGCTCGCCGCGCGCGCGCTCGAGCTCGACGAGAGCTACGACGGCGGCGCGCTGCACGTGCTCGCGATCAGCCTCGTGATGAGCGAGCCGCGCGCCGCGCAGGAGCGGATCGCGGACGCGCAGGCGCACCTCGAGCGCGCACTCGCCCTCTCGCACGGCGCGCAGGCGGCGCCCTACGTGACGTACGCCGAGGCGGTGTCGGTGCCGGCCGGGCGGCGCGCCGAGTTCGAGGCGCTGCTCGGCAAGGCGCTCGCGGTCGACGCCGCGGCGGTACCGGACGAGCGGCTCACGAACGAGATCTTCCAGCGGCGGGCGCGCGCGCTGCTCGCGCGCACCGGCGAGCTGTTCACGGAATGACCCCGAGCGTGGAGAATGCGCGCATGGATGCCAGACGCCTGACCCTCGCCGCCCTCGCCCTGCTCCTCGGCCTCGTCGCGATCACCCCCGCGCACGCGGCGAGCACCGTGCACGTCAAGCTCGCGACGCTCGCGCCCAAGGGCTCGCTCTACCACCGCGTGCTGCAGCAGATCGGCGCCGCGATCCAGAAGAGCGAGGGCGAGGGCGCGACGGTGCAGATCTACACCGACGGCTCGCAGGGCGGCGAGGCCGACGTCGTGCGCAGGATGCGCATCGGGCAGCTGAACGCCGCGATGCTGTCGGTGGTCGGCCTGTCCGAGATCGAGCCGACGGTGTCGGTGCTGCAGAAGATGCCGCTGCTGTTTCGCTCGACCGACGAGATCGACGAAGTCAGCAAGGCGCTGCTGCCGCAGGCCGAGAAGAATCTGCTCGCCAAGGGCTACATTGCCGTGCAGTGGTCGGACGCCGGCTGGGTGCGGTTCTTCTCGAAGACGCCGGCGGCGACGCCCGCCGACCTCAAGGCCGGGCACATGTTCGTGTGGTCGGGGGACCCCGACCAGGTCGAGATCATGAAGCAGCTCGGCTACCACCCGGTCGTGCTCGAGACGGCGGACCTGATCCCGGGCCTGCAGACCGGCCTCATCGACAGCGCGCCGCTGACGCCGATGTGGGCGCTCGCGACGCAGGCCGACAGCTCGGCCTCGTACATGGTCGACGTGCGCTGGGCGCCGATCTTCGGCGCGATCGTGTTCACGCGCGCGGCCTGGGACGCGATGTCGGAGGCGACGCACGCCGCGGTGCGCGCCGCGGCGGCGCAGGCCGGACCCGAGCTTCGCGCCTACGCGGCGCGCGCCGACGCCGAGGCGATCGCGGCGATGGAGAAGCGCGGCCTCAAGATCACGCACCCGAGCGCCGCGCAGCTGCGCGCCTGGGCCGACTTCACGCAACAGCTCTACCCGCTGATCCGCGGCCGCACGATGCCGGCGGCGACCTTCGACGAGGCGCTGCGAATCGTCAACGAGTATCGCGCGCGAGCGCCCGCCGCCGGCGGGACCCGGTGACGCTGCCGACACCGGTCCTCGAAGGCCTCGCGCCGGCGCACGCGCCGCGCCCGGCCGAGCGGCTCGAGAACGCGGTCCTGTCGGGCGTGCTCGCGCTGATGGGCGTCATCCCCGTCGTCGAGCTCCTGCTGCGCGCGACGACCCGCGGCGGCATCCACGGCGCCGCGGCGATCGTCCAGCACCTCGGGCTCGCGGTCGGCATGCTGGGCAGCGCCGTCGCGGCCCGCGAGCACCGGCTGCTGACGATGTCGGCGCTGACCGGCGTCCTCGGCGAGCGCGCGCGGCGCCTCGCGGGCCTGTACGCGAACGGCATCGCGGTCGTCGTGTGCGCGGTGCTGGCGTCCGCCGAGACGCGCTTCGTGCTCGCCGAGCGCGGCGCCGGCGAGGTGATCGCCTACGGGATCCCGGTGTGGTGGTTCGAGGCGCTGATGCCGGCGGGCTTTGCGCTCGTCGGCTGGCGGCTCCTGTCGCGGGTCGCGCCTGCGCTGCCGGCGCGCTTCGCGGGACTCGTCGGCGCGCTCGCGCTCGCCTTCGCGACGAGCTCGGCGGCGACGCTGCCCGGCCCCGTCGCCTGGCTGCTCGCGGCGCTGCTCGCGCTTGGGGCGCTCGTCGGCACGCCGCTCTTCGCGGTGCTCGCGGGCACCGCCGCGCTCCTCTTCCTGCACGCCGGACTGCCGCTCGCGGCGATCGCGGTCGACCACTACCGGACCGTCGTCAACGCCTCGCTGCCCGCGATCCCGCTCTACACGCTCGCCGGCTACGTGCTCGCCGAGAGCGCGGCGCCGAAGCGGCTGATCGAGGTCTTCGACGCGCTCTTCGGCGGGCTGCGCGGCGGCGCGACGCTTGCGACGGTGCTCGTCTGCACGTTCTTCACGAGCTTCACCGGTGCCTCGGGCGCGACCGTGCTCGCGCTCGGCGGGCTCGTGATGCCACTCTTGCTCGCGCACGGCTACGGCGCGCGCCCGGCGCTCGGGCTCGTGACGGCGGCGGGGCTGCCGGGCACGATCCTGATGCCGGCGCTGCCGCTCCTGCTTTACGCGATCGTCGCCGGCGTCGGCATCAAGCAGATGTTCCTCGCCGGGCTCCTGCCCTCGTGCCTGATGGCGGCGATCCTGATCCTGTTCGGGCTCAGGCACGAGCCGCCGCGGCGGGCCGCGGCCGCGCGCCCCGACGCGAAACGGGCGCGGCGCGCGCTCGCCGGTGCCGCCTGGGAGCTCGCGGTGCCGGCGGTTGCGCTCGTCGCGCTCGCCTCGGGCCTCGCGACGCCCGTGGAGTCGGCGGCGCTGACCGCCGCCTACGTGCTCATCGTCGCGACGCTGATCCGCCGCGACCTCTCGGCCCGCGACCTGGTGCGGATCCTTCCGGAGTGCGGGCTCGTGGTCGGCGGCATTCTGCTCGTGATGGGCGTCGCGCTCGGCCTCACCGACTACCTCGTCGATGCCCAGCTGCCGGATCAGGTGGTCAGCTGGGTGCAGGGCACGGTGACCGGCCGCGTCGGCTTCCTGCTCGCGCTCAACGTCGTGCTGCTGGCCGCGGGCTGCCTGATCGAGATCTACCCCGCGATCCTCGTGCTCGCACCGCTCGTTACGCAGCTCGGCGCCGCCTACGGCGTCGATCCCCTGCACCTCGGCGTCGTGTTCCTCGCCAACATGGAGCTCGGCTATCTGACGCCGCTCGTTGGGCTCAACCTGTTCTTCGCCTCCTATCGCTTCGACAAGCCGATCGCCGAGATCTTCCGCGCGGTGCTGCCGCTCTTTGTCGCGCTCGGGGCGGGTGTCCTCGTCATCACCTACCTCCCCTCGCTGTCGCTCGCGCTGCCGCGCCTCGTGCACTGAACGCAGCGCGGGCGGCAGTCGCCTTGCTAGGGGCCGCCCGCAGCGCCAAATGCGACCGGCGACGCTTGGCGGGCCGGGCCCGTTGCGGTAGAAGGCAGGGGTCATAGGCCCGAGCCCTGCATGACCGCCGACCCGCGCCCGCCGTCAGCCGACGGCCCGAGTTCTATCGCCGAGGTGCTGCACGCCGCCGTCGCGGCGACGCTCGCGACGGTGCCCGAGGCGTCGCTCGTCCACGATGCCGGCGGGGCGATCCTGTTCGCGAACGAGCGGGCCGCGGCGCTGCTGCGGATCCCGGCGGCACGGCTCCTCGACCGCACGCTTCAGGATCTGTCGGCGACGCCGCTGCCTGCGCCCGGGGAGGCGGCCAGCTTCGCCGCGAGCCTGGGCGAGGCTTCGCGGGTCGCGACGACGGTCATCCGCTCGCGCCTCGCGCTCGCCGGCCCGCCGCGCTACGTCTGCTACCTGCGCGAGGCCGGGCCCCGCCGGCCGCAGGCGCTGCAGCTCGCCCACCTCCACGACAGCAACCCGGCGGCGTGCTTCCAGAAGGACCTCGCGGGGCGCTACCAGTTCGCGAACGCGCCTTGCGCCGAGGTGCTCGGCATGGATCCCACCGGCTGCATCGGCAAGACCGACGCCGAGCTCTTCCCGCGCGCGACCGCCGAAGCGATCCGCCGCCGCGACCGCCAGGTGATCGAGTCCGGCGAGCCGGTCGTCGCGGCGATCACGCTGCTCTCGGCCGGAGCTCCGCGCCGCCTGCTGCTGCACAGGTTCCCGGTGCGTGACGCCTCCGGCGCCGTGATCGGCGTCGCCAGCATCGCGAGCGACGTCACGGCGCACGAGGCGGTCGTCGATCGCCTGCGCATGCGCGAAGGGCAGCTCGCGATCTTCTTCGACGCGAGCCCGTGGGCCTGCTACCAGAAGGACCTCAACGGCCGCTACCAGATCATCAACGCGACCTGCGCGCAGATCTTCGCAATGGACCCGGTCGCCTCGATCGGCAAGACCGACCGCGAGCTCTTCCCGCCCGACGTCGCCGAGCAGTTCATCTCGACCGACCGCGCGGTGCTCGCGAGCGGCGAAGTCGTCGTCGCCGAGCAGGCGATCGACGGGCCCGGCGGGCCGCGCTACTTCCTCGGCCACAAGTTCCCGATCCGGGACGGCGCCGGCCGCATGACCAGCATCGCCGGCACCTCGGTCGAGATCACGGCGCTGCGGCGTGCCGAGCAGCAGCTGCGCGAGGCCGAGGCGCGGCTGCGCTCGATCGTGCAGGACATGCCGGTGCTGCTCGACGCCTTCGACGAGGCCGGCACCATCGTCGTCTGGAACAGCGAGTGCGAGCGCGTGACCGGCTACAGCGCCGCCGAGATCGTCGGCAACCCGCGCGCCATGCAGATCCTGTACCCCGACCCCGCCTACCTCGACGCGATGATGCGCGAGGCGGACGAGCTCAGGGAGCAGGATTACAGCCGCGTCTACGACCTGACCGCCAAGGACGGCACGCTGCGCTCGATCGAGTGGTTCAACGTCGGCGCGCGGCTCAAGATCCCGGGCTGGCTCGAGTGGAGCGTCGGCATCGACGTCACCGAGCGGCGCCGGCTCGAGGCGGCGCTCCACGAGGCGACGATCCACGAGCAGCGCCGCCTCGGCTACGACCTGCACGACGGGCTCGGTCAGGAGCTGACGGGACTGTCGCTGCTGGCCTCGAGCCTCGCGCGCAGGCACGCCGCCGACAACCCCGAGCTCGCCGCGCAGCTCGGCACGCTCGCCGAGATCGCCGCGCACGCGATCATCACCTGCAAGAACATCGCCCGCGGCCTCGCGCCGATCGACGAGGCGCGGCAGGGACTCGCCGAGGCGCTGCGCCGCCTGGCCGAGGACTTCCCCGACCCGAACGACGAGGTCGCCATCGAGTTCGTCGCGACCGGCGCGGCGCCGATCGGGATCCCGCTCGAGGCCTGCAACCACCTCTACCGGATCGCGCAGGAGGCGCTCGCGAACGCGGTGCGCCACTCCGGGGCCAGCACGGTGCGCATCGAGCTGCGCTCGGGCCCCGATCTGCTGCGCCTGCGGATCAGCGACGACGGCCGCGGCTTCGTCGAGGGCCACGAGGCCCCCGGCATGGGGCTGCGGACGATCCGCCACCGCGCGCTCGCGATCGGCGGGCGCCTGTCGATCGCCCCGGGGCGCCTTGGCGGCACGGTCGTCAGCTGCGAGTGCCCGAACCGCGCGCCGCGACCGCGCGCGGTCACAGCGGCAGCGGGCCGTCCGCCTTGACCGTCTCGAGCACGACGTGCGTGTCGAAGCGCGCGACGTGCGGGTTCGGCTCGAGCACCCGGCGCACGAACTCGGTGTAGCGCTCGAGGCTCGGGGTCACGACGACGAGCACGAAGTCGAGTGCGCCGGTCACGTGATAGCAGCTCTCGACCTCGGGTTGCGCCGCGAGCTCGCGCTTGACGCGCGCCAGCTGCCCGCGCGGCGTCGCCGCGGCACCGAGCGTCAGGCTCACGAGGCAGGTGACCGGGAGGCCGAGGCGCGCGGCATCGAGGCGCGCCACCTCCGCGCGGATGACGCCCGCCTCGCGCAGGCGCTTGAGGCGCCGCTGCACCGCCGCCGCCGAGAGACCGACCGCCGCCCCGATGCGCCCGGCCGGCTGGCGGACATCGCGCTGGTAGAGTGCGAGGATCCGCCGGTCGAGCGCGTCCACGCGGGCCTCAGCGCGCATCCGCCGCGACGTTGCGGCGAAGCCGCGCGCAACCGGCCCGGCTTGCGGCCGCGCGCCGCACCCGGCGCGCTACGCTGATCATCGATCGCGGTCGGCGCGAGTCGGACATCGGAGGTCTCGCGTGGCGCCCCAGGGCACGACCCGGAAGCGTATCACCGCCTGCGCCGCCGTCGCGGCGCTCGTGCTCGCCTTCCCGGCGACCGCGGAGCCGGCTGCGGCGGCGCCCTGGCAGGCGCTCGAGCGCGCCATCGCGGCCGGCGAGTTCCCGAAGACGACCAGCGTGCTCGTCGCGCGGCACGGCACGCTCCTCTACGAGCGCTACTTCGGCGGCGGGGGACCGGAGGTCCTCAACGACACGCGCTCGGCGACGAAGTCCGTGACCGCGCTCGCGGTCGGTGCGGCGCTCGCGGACGGCGCGCTGCCGTCGCTCGATGCGCCGGCCTTCGGCTTCCTCGGCCACCTCGCGCCGTTCGCGCACGACGGGGCGCTGAAGCGCGCGATCACGCTCAGGGACCTGCTGACGATGTCCTCGGCGCTCGACTGCGACGACTCGGTCGAGGCGAGTCCCGGCAACGAGGAGCGCATGTACGGCGAGCACAGCTGGGCGCGGTTCGCGGCCGATCTTCCGGTGCGCGCGGACTACGCGCGCGACGCCGGCGGGCTTGGCCCCTTCCACTACTGCACCGCCGGCGTACTGCTCCTCGGCCAGGTCCTCGAGCGCGCCACCGGAAGCGCCGTCGACGCCTACATCGAACGCCGGCTGTTCGCGCCGCTCGGAATATCACGCAGCGAGTGGCCACGCTCGCCGGGCGGCGAGGTGATGACCGGCGGCGGCTTGCGACTCAAGTCCCGCGACCTGCTCGCGCTCGCGATGCTGGTCGGGGCGCGCGGCAGCTGGCACGGCGCATCGCTGGTCCCCGCCGCCTTCGTCGCCGCTGCGCTCGCGCCGCAGCGGCACGCCAACGCCGAGCAGGACTACGGGTACCTCTTCTGGCAACGCAGCTTCGCATCGCCCTGCGGCGCCCACCGGGCGGCCTACATGGGCGGGAACGGCGGGAACGCGGTGCTGGTCTTCGAGGACCTCGACGCCGCGGTCGTCGTCACGCGCCGCAACTACAACACGCGCGGCATGCACCAGGAAACCGTGCGGCTCCTCGAGACCTACGTGCTCGACGCGCTGTGCGCCGCGGCTCAGAACTCCCCGCCCAGCGCCGCGGCGCGCGCCACGACCGCGCGCGCCGCCTCCTCGCCCTCGATCGCGCCGTAGAGGAGCTCGAAGCGCCGCTCCCGGACGCCGCAGTACTCGAGGAGCCCGATCTCGAGCGCGGTGCGCATCGCCGCGTCGTAGCCGCGCGCGCGATACCCGGCCTCGTTCGTGCCGGCGACGCCGAGCATCCAGACGCGCCGGTGCGGGTAGTCGCGGCCGCCGTAGGCCCAGCCGTGGTTCCAGACGCGGTCGATCCAGCCCTTCAGCACCGCGGGCAGCGACCACCACCAGACCGGGAAAACCATGACGGTCGCCTCGTTGCGCTCGATGCGCGCCATCTCGGCGCGCACCGCCGGCGAGTAGACCTTGGAAGGATTGCTCCAGTCGGGCTCGTCGTCCGGCCTCAGCACCGGGTCGAAGCCTTCGGCGACGAGGTCGGCACGCTCGATGCGCGCGCCCCGCGTCACGAGCGCGGCCGCGAACGCATCCGCCGCGGCCGCGGTCAGCGAGGTCGGCCGCGGATGCGCGACGACGAGCAGCGTGCGCATCAGTGGCCTCCCCACCCGCCCGCCTCAGTAGCGCAGCGTGAACTCAACGCCGTAGGTCCGCGGCTCGCCGACGAGCGCGTAGTCAAAGCCGAGGCCGCCGTCCTGGATGTTGCGCTGCGCGAGCCCGTAGCTCAGGTACTCCTTGTTCGCGAGGTTCTTGCCCCACACCGCGACCGAGAAGTGGCTGTCGCGGGCGCCGAGCAGCGAGACGCGCGCGTTGAGGAGCCAGTAGCCCGGCTGCGCGATGCGGTCGGTGTTGAGCGCGTCGTAGTACTGCTTGCCGTAGTAGTTGCTGTCGGCCGCGACGTGCAGGTCGCCGAACGGCAGGCGCGCGACGCGCCAGTCGACTGCGACGTCGCCGCTGACGTCGGGCGCCATGATCAGCTGGTTGCCCGAGCGGTCGGCGAAGTGCAGGAAGAGCTCCTCGTACTTGCTGTTGAGCAGCCCGAGGCTCGCGCGCAGGTCGAGGTCCGCGCTCGGCTTCGCGTGCATCTCGAGCTCGCCGCCGACGATCCGCGAGCGCGGGGCGTTCGTCAGCTTGAAGCCCGTGCCGGCGCAGCCGGTCGCGGTCGGAAACGCGCAGTAGGTGTCGAGGAACTGCTGGTCCTTGTACTGGTAGTAGAACACCGCGCCGTTGAGCTCGAGCCGCTTGCCGTAGAGCTCGCTCTTGACGCCGACCTCGTAGGCGTTCAGCCGCTCCGGGCTCGCGAAGGTGAGCTCGGCCGGGCCGTTGAACGCCTGGCCGTTGAACGCGGCGCCGCGGTAGCCCTGGCTCGCGCTCGCGTAGCCGAGCACGTCGGGCGTGATCTTCCAGTCGAGGCCGACCCGCAGGCTCAGGTTGTTGTTCTTCTTGACCTGGTCGCCGGCCACCGGGCACTGCGTGGCGAGGCTCGCGACGTAGGTCACGTAGTTCGCCGGGCACGGCGAGGTCGCGTCCGGGCCCCAGATCGTCTGCGTCCAGAGCGTCGGGTACTGGTCGGGTCCGAGCTGGGTCGGCTGGTTCGTCATGCCGCCCTCGAGCGCATAGAAGTTCTTGACCGTGATCTCGTCGTTCGTGAAGCGCAGTCCGGCCCGCAGCGTGACGGCCGGCGTCAGCGTGTAGTTCGAGTTCAGGAACACCGCCTTGCTGGTGCGGATCTGGTCGAAGTTGTTGAACTCGTCGTAGCCCCACAGGGGATTGCCCTGCGAGTCGAAGAAGTAGTAGTTGACCGTCGAGTCGAAGAAGTGGAACTGCTCCGCGTAGTGGGTGTTGTCGCGGCTGTAGAAGGCGCCGGCGAGCCAGCCGAAGGCGCCGGTGTCGTGCGAGGCGATGCGCACTTCCTGCGAGAACGAGTTGATGCTCGAGGAGTAGAGGTTCGGATCGTCGATGTGGATCACGGCGCCGGCGTCGGTGGTCGCGAGCGCACCGTCGTCGCTGCGCTCGTACCACAGGCCATAGTCGAAGCCGGTGACCGCGGTCAGCGTGTAGTGCTCGCCCAGCTGCCAGTCGATCTTGAGCGAGGCGCTGTCGCTGTCGAGCTTCTTGTGGAGCGCGTACTTGGCGCCGCTCCCCCACCAGCCGTAGTTGCCGGCGGTCCCGACGTAGGTGACCGAGGTCGGGTCGTTGTCGACGTTGATCGCGTGCGCGCCGTAGGGCGTGCCGCCGGAGCGCGTGACCGCGACCTTGAGCAGCGCGCTGAACGCCGCGTTCGGCTTCCACAGCAGCGACAGGCGCCCGCCGGCCGCGTCGACGCTGTTGAGCGGCTCGACGCCGGGCACGACGCTGCGCACCCAGCCGTCGCGCTCGTCGTAGAGGCCCGCGAGCCGCCAGCCGAGCACGCCGTCGATCAGCGGGCCGCCGATCGCTCCGTTGACGGTGCGGGCGTTGTAGTTGCCGGCGCCCACCGTCAGGTAGCCGTCGTACTCGGTCAGGCTCGGGTTCCTGGAGTAGAAACTCATCGCGCCGCCGGTCGCGTTCTTGCCGTAGAGCGTGCCCTGCGGGCCGCGCAGCACCTCGACCCGGTCGAGGTCGTAGGTCTGCAGCGCCTGCACGGCGCCGACCGGCTTGTAGACGTCGTCGACGTACATCGCGATCGGGCTCGACTGGTTCTGGCTCCAGTCGTTGGTCGTCACGCCGCGCAGCGCGAAGGTCGGCTGCGCCTCCTCGCCGTACGGCAGGCTCAGCATCAGGTTCGGGACGGCCGCGGCGATGTCGCCGGCCTGGCGCACGCCGCGCGCCTCGAGCTCGGCGCCCGCGATCGCCGAGATCGCGATCGGCACGTCCTGGATGCGCTCGCTGCGACGTTGCGCCGTGACGATGACCTCTTCGATGCCGGCGTCGGCGGTCGCGACCTGCGCGCGCGCCGGCCCGGGCAGCGCGGCACCGCTCAGGGCCGCTGCGACGAGCGTGGCACGGACGATCACGGCGAGTGGGTTCATGTCGAAGCTCCGGTCTGAGAGTCGGGGGCGGCGCAACGCCGCGCTGTTGTCGTGTTCGCTCGGGCCGGTGCCGCTCAGGCGCGCACCTTCAGGTTCTTCGGGTCGTAGAGCGGCGTCAGCGAGGCGCGCGCCGCGACGCGCCGGTCGGCGAGCTCGATCTCGAAGCGGCTCCGCGCGAGCGCTTCGGGCGTCGCGGTGCCCGTCACGTAGCCGAGCGCGACCGCGGCGCCGAGCGTGTGACCGAACATCCCGGAGGTCACGTAGCCGACGCGCTCGCCGTCTCTGAAGACCGGCTCGTTGTGGTAGACGAGCGCGTCCGGGTCCGCGAGCAGGAACTGCACCAGCCGGCGCTTCGGGGGGCCGAGCGCGCGCGCGGCGAGCAGCGCATCGCGGCCGATGAAGCCGCCGGGCTTGTCCCAGGCGCAGGTGAAGGCGAGCCCCGACTCGAGCGGCGTGTCGTCGGGACCGACGTCGTGCGACCAGTCGCGGTAGGCCTTCTCGATCCTGAGCGAGTTCAGCGTGTGGTAGCCGCAGTGCGCGAGCCCGTGCGCGGCGCCCTCGGCCACGAGCGCATCGTAGACGGGCAGCGCGAACGCGGTCGGCACGTAGAGCTCCCAGCCGAGCTCGCCCATGTAAGTCAGGCGCAGCGCGTACAGCGTCTGGTAGCCGATCCGGACCTCGCGGCAGGTCGCGAACGGAAAGCCCGCGTTCGAGAAGTCGTCGGGCGAGAGCGCTGCGAGCAGCGCGCGCGAGTTCGGCCCCTGCACGTTCAGCATCGCGTAGGCGCCGGAGACGTCGGTCAGCAGCGCGTGCGCACCGTCCGGGGTGTGGTTGCGGATCCAGGACTCGACGTGGCCGTGCGTGAAGGCGGCGGTCACGACGAGGAAGCGGTCGGGCGCGAGGCGCGTCACCGTCAGGTCCGCCTCGATGCCGCCGCGGGTGTTCAGGAACTGCGTGTAGACCGCGCGCCCGACCGCGACGTCGACGTCGGCGGTCGAGATCCGGTTCAGCGTCCGCGCCGCATCCCGGCCCTGCACGAGGAGCTTCGAGAACGAGGACTGCTCGAAGACGCCGACGCGCTCGCGGACCGCGCGGTGCTCCTCGGCGTTGTTCGCGAACCAGTTCTGGCGGCCCCAGCCGTACTGGTACTCGGCCTTCTGGCCCGGTCGCGCGTACCAGTTCGGGCGCTCCCAGCCGGCCGACTCGCCGAAGCAGGCGCCGGCGGCCGCGAGACGGTCGTGCAGGATGCTCTTCTTGACGCCGCGCGCGGTCGTCCACTGCCGGAACGGCCAGTGGTCCTGGTAGCCGATGCCGAGCGCCTCGACCGTGCGGTCGTAGAGGTAGCGGTCGTTGTCCTGCCAGGGGTGCGCGCGGCGCAGGTTCACCGACCAGACGTCCATCGGCGGGTGGCCGTCGACGATCCACTGCGCCATCACCTGGCCGACGCCGCCGCCCGAGAGGATGCCGAGCGAGTTGAAGCCCGCGGCGACGAAGAAATTCCTGAGGTTCGGCGCCTCGCCCATCAGGTAGTTGTGGTCCGGCGTGAACGACTCCGGCCCGCAGAACAGGAGCTTGATGCCGGCATCGAGCAGGCACGGCACGCGCGCCATCGCGCGCTCGATGTAGGGATACATCCGGTCCCAGTCGGGCGGGATGTCGCCGAAGGCGAAGTCCTCGGGGATGCCGCGCTCGCCCCAGGGTCGCGCGACCGACTCGAAGAGCCCGACCATGATCTTGCCGGCCTCCTCGCGGATGTACGCCGAGCGCCCCGGGTCGCGCAGGATCGGCAGCTTCGGGTGCACGGAGGCGACCGGCTCCGAGATCAGGTAGTAGTGCTCGGCCGCGTGCAGCGGCACGTTCACGCCCGCCATCTTGCCGACCGCGCGCGCCCACATGCCGGCGCAGTTGACGACCACCTCGGCCGCGACGTCGCCGAATTCCGTCCGCACCCCGGTCACGCGCCCGTTCGCCTGCAGGATGCCGGTCACCGGCGTGTGCTCGAAGATCCGCACGCCGCCCTGGCGCGCGCCCTTGGCGAGCGCCTGCGTGACGTCGGTCGGGTTCGCGCGCGCATCGCGCGGGAAGTGAAACGCCGCGACCAGGTCGCCGACCTCGGCGAGCGGCCACAGCGCCTTGACCTCCGCAGGCCCTATTTCGTGGGCCTCGACGCCGAAGGTCTGCGCCATGTGAAAGCCGCGGCGCATCTCCTCGGCCTTGTCCTTGGTCAGCGCCAGCTGGATCGAGCCGCAGTCGATGATCCCGGTCGCCTGCCCGGTCTCGGCCTCGAGCGTCCGGTAGAGGTCCTGCGAGTACTTCGCGAGCTTCGTCTGCGTCTCGGTGTCGCGCAGCGTCGTCAAGAGCCCCGCCGCGTGCCAGGTCGTGCCCGAGGTCAGCTGCTTGCGCTCGAGCAGCACGACGTCGCGCCAGCCGAGCTTCGCGAGGTGGTAGGCGATCGAGCAGCCGATGACGCCGCCGCCGATGATGACGACGCGCGCCCGGTCGGGGAGCTTGCCGGCTGCGGCGGTGTTCACCGCAGCGCCACCTTGAAGTCGTAGGCCGAGTGCGCGGCATCCCGCGCGTGCACCGCGAGCGTCCCGTGCGCCGCCGCGTAGTGCCCGGTGCCGCCGATGATCGCGAACTCGACGTCGCCCTCGTCGGGATAGGCCCCGGCGACCATCAGCGCCCCGCCCTTGAGCTCGAGCGTGAAGCGGCAGTCCCACCAGCGGCCGATCTCGATCCGCACGCAGGCACCGCGGCTCGCGCCGACGACGGCACGGTTGTCGCCGTCATAGAGCGGGTTCGAGAACACGAGCTGATCTCCCAGGGCGTCCGCGGCCGTGCTGATGGGCACGACCTTCTCGCCGGTCGCGCGCTCGACGAGCGCGAGCCGCTCAGCGGCGCCCGCGACGGACGCGACGAGCGTCGCGGCCAGGACGACCCCAAGGCGCAACGGCCTGCGCATGACCTCTCCTCCCCCTAGGCACGCCAGACCCTCCGCGGCGCGGCGTCTGCGTGCAGGCCGAGGGTGCGCCCGGCAGCCCGCCGGGTCTTTCGCGTTCCTGCCGCCGCTGTCGGAAACTTGCCGATTTCGGGTGTCGGCCTCAGGCGCGCAGCGCGTCGCGGTAGCGCTTCGGCGTCGTGCCGCAGCGCCGGCTGAACACGGACGTGAAATGGCTCTGTGTAGAGAACCCGACCACGTTGGCGACCTCGGCGAGGTCGCGATCGGTCGAGCGCAGGAGCTCCATCGCGCGCTCGATTCGCCGCCCGATCACGTACTGGCGCGGCGACTGGCCGATCGCCTTGCGAAACGCCCGCGCGAAGCGAAACGCGCTCATGGCCGCCGCCGCGGCGATCGTCTCTAGCGAGAGGTCCTGGTCGAGGTGGGACTCGATGTAGTCGACCGCAGCGCGCAGCTGGCGGGTCGTGATCTCGACGCGCTGCGGCGCTTCCTGGGCGCGCGCGGTCGAGTGCCGGCGCAGCAGCTGCAGCGCAAGCGCCCGGGCCATCGTGTCCGCGAAGAGCCGGGTTCCGATCCCCGGGCGCTCGAGCTCGCCGAGGAGCTGCATCGAGATGTCGCGGATCGCGGGGTCGACGAGCCCGAGCCCCTCGATCAGGTGAAAGCCGCGCCCGCCGATCTCCTCGGCGACCTCGTCGACGATCGCGGGGTCGAGGAAGACGTGCAGCTCACCGACCGCCGCCGAGCAGTGCCACACGCTGTCCTGCCCCGCCGACATCAGCATCGCATTCCCCGGCAGCGAGCGGCCGCGGTGCATGCGGCCGGCCCAGCGCGTATCGACCTCGCAGGGCCGCAGAAGATGCGCGCAGATGAAGTGCCGGGGCACCGGCGGCAGGTCGAGCTCGTCGCAGCGCAGCCCGTCGTAGCGGTGCGCCTCGATGTGCCGCCAGCCGAGCGTCGAGCTCGACAGCGTCGGCGGCTGCGGCAGGTGGCGCTGCCACGAACGATAGCCGTTCTCGGAACCAGACTCCGGGTTCGTCAAGAGCCCTCCGCCCTGTGTGCCCGGTCAATATATTACCGGTCGGGGGCCGATACTACTGAGGTGCGCCGCCGGCCGAGGGCACTCGATGCGAGGTAGACGAGTCCGGCGGCGACGGTCGCGGGCAGCGAGGCCGTCAGGTAGCGGTAGGGGCCCGCCGAGACGTAGCTCAAGGGGTTCAGCAGCGCGACGTAGACCAGGCAGCCGGCGGCGAGCCCGGCGAGCGCGGCGGGATTGACACCGTGCCAGTAGTGGTACGGGCTTCCCTTCGCCTCGGAGTAGAGCGCGCGCAGGTCGATCTGCCGGCGCCTGAGCACGAAGTAGTCGGCGATCTGGATGCCGCACAGCGGCGCGAACGCAACCCCGATCAGCGCGAGGAAGCTGCCGAACTTCGCGAAGAAGAGCTCGGGGATGAACATGCCGACGAGCGCGACCGGCGCGATGTTGATCGCGAGCAGCGTCGTCCACGAGCGGCGCTCGAGGGCGCGGAAGTTGCGAAGGCCGATCGTCGCGGCGTAGATGCCGGTGATTGCGGTTCCGAAGTTCGCGGCCGTCACGAACGCGAGCGACACGACCGCGTAACCGGGGCCGCCGACGGTCCTCAGCCACTCGGAGGGGTCCGAGGACTTGAGGACGAGCACGCCGGCGAGCCCGATCAGGCTCAAGAGCGGCACCGGCGCGCCCATGCCGAGCATGACGGGCAGCACGACCGCGCGCGCATTCGGCGCCATCCGGATCATCGCGCCGAGGTACGGCCACCACGACAGCGTCGTCGCGATGCCGAGCTCGACGCCCGTCGTGTAGTTCCAGAGCCGGTCCGGGCTCGCGGCCGGCGGCTGGGCCGCGACGAGCTCGGGCCAGCGCCGCGACACGAGCAGGTACAGCATCCACAGGCCGACGAAGACGTGCGCGACCAGGATGTTCGAGGCCGCCGACACCCCGGTCGCGCCGCGGCGCAGCGCGAGGAAGATGATCGCGCAGGCCATGAGCGTCAGCAGCGGCACCAGCATCGCGGGCGCGCCGCCCGGCGCGACCAGGCCGAGCACGCCGAGGAGCTGCGTCGCCGACTTCGCGAAGAAGATGATCAGCAGCGAGTTCCAGCCGATGATCGACACCGACTGCAGCGCCGCCGGCACCGCCCAGCCGCGCGAGCCGAACTGCGGCTTCGAGCTCGCGATCGAGTCGACGCCGAAGCGCGCCGAGGCCGGGCCCGCGGCGAGCAGCACCAGCAGCATGCCGATCATGCAGCCGGCGGTCAGCGACAGGGCGCCCTCGAAAAACCCCAGGTACTGGCCGACCGACTCGCCGATCAGATAGCACCAGGTCGCGGCCGAGGCGGTCACGAGCGTCACGGCGAGGCGCCACGGGCCCCACGTGCGCTCGGAAGGGAGCAGCGGCCAGGCACTCTCGTCGGCGGGCGCGCGCCCCGCCTCGCTCACAGCCACCACCCAAGTACGAGGAGGCCGATCGGCAGCAGCACGCCAAGCAGCACCATCCAGATCCAGCTCGTGCGGTCGAAGTCCGCGTCAACCGCGTGGGTTTCGACCGCCGCGAGCCGCGCCGCGAGCGCCTCGGGGAGCGCCTCGCGGCCCCCGGATTCAGCCACGCGGCCCGCCCGGGAATGCCTCGGCGTCGGCGTACGGGAACCACCAGAAGTCGTGGGGCTTCGCGGCCGAGTCGATCATCGCGAGCTTGGTGTGCCGGAAGGTGTCGAGGCCCTCGGCGCCGAGCTGGCGGCCCATGCCGGACTGCTTGCGGCCGCCGAAGGGGCCCGCGTCATTGTCGAGGAGCGGCGCGTTGACCCACACCATGCCGGCCTCGAGCTCGTTGACCGCGCGCATCGACTCATCGAGGTCGCGCGTGTAGATCGTCGCGCCGAGGCCATAGCGCGAGCGGTTCGCGAGCGCGAGCGCTTCATCGAGGTCCTTCACCGCGCACACCGGGGCGACCGGCCCGAAGGACTCATTATTCATGATCGCCGCGGTCGGCGACACCCGGCCGAGCACCGTCGCGTCGACGAACCAGCCCTTCTTGAGCGCCGCCGGCCGCCCACCGCCGGCGAGCACCTCGGCGCCGTCGGCCTTGGCCTGCGCGACCACCCGCAGGTAGCGGTCGAGCTCGCGCTTCGAGGCGAGCGGTCCCATGTCGACGCGCTCGAGGCCGTTGCCGATCCTGACCTGGCGCGCGTAGTGCACGAGGCGCGCGACGAACTCGTCGTAGACGCGCTCGTGGACGTAGAAGCGCTCGGCCGCGGCGCACACCTGGCCGCAGTTGAGGAAGGCGCCGAACGCGGCGCCGCGCGCCGCGGTATCGATCGGCGCCGACGGCATCACGATGTAGGGATCGTTGCCCGAGGTCTCGATGAGCGCGCGCTTGTAGAGCCGCCCGCAGGCCTCGGCGACGAGCCGCCCGGTCTCGATGCCGCCGGTGAAGGCGACCATGTGCGTGTCGGCGTGCTCGACGAGCCCGCGCCCGACGACCCCGCCGCCGGCGAGCACCTGCACGAGCCCGGCCGGCAAGGCATCGAAGGCGGCGATGAACTCGAGCGTCGTCAGCGTCGTCTGCTCGGACGGCTTGATGATGACGGCGTTGCCGCTCGCAAGCGCCGCCGCCGCCTGCCAGCACAAGAGGCACAGCGGATAGTTGAACGGCAGGATGATGACGACGACGCCGAGCGGGTCCTTGGTCGTGAAATGGAACTGCCCGTCGACGGTCGGCCCGAGCACGCGCCCGGCCTCGTGGCGCGCGACCTCGGCGTAGTAGTCGACGGCACTCGCCGACCACGCGACCTCGTCAGCCGATTCCTTGTAAGGCTTGCCCATCTCGCGCGTCAGCATCTCGGCAATGAGCGGCCGCGCCGCCATCAGCCGGCGCGACACTTCGTGCAGCAGCTCGGCGCGACGGTGATAGTTCACCTTCCTCCAGCTTCGCTGCGCGTCATTGGCGGCGGTGACCGCGCTTGCGATCTCGGCGGGCGTCGCGTCGACGATCTCGCCGACCTTCGCTTCGGTCGCAGGGTCGATGACCGCGAGCGCCTCGCGACCGGCGGCGCGGCGAAGCTCCCCGCCGATGCGATGGTGGGCGCTCAGTCGTCCGAAGCTCTGTAAGGCGCTCATGTTGACCTCATGCGATTCGTGGGAACGCAGGGCGCAACCGGGCGCGCACTGCTGCAGCGTCGGCAGGAGTGTGGGAGCGGTCTGCCCGGGATGGTTGCGGGTTCCTGCCGGATTTGTCGGGACCTTGCCGGTATTTCGCGCAGCTCGGACCGCTGGCCGAGTGTGAGACGACCAGGTTATGGACATTCGGCCCCGACGTGCGCGCTTGCGATGCACGCCGCGGGCCACACGAATCTACGCCGCGAACGCGTAGCTCAGGGAGGGCCTTCGGGCTCGGCGGTTGTCGACACCGCTGGCGCAGCCTCCATCCGCTCGAAGCGAGCCCAGGGTTCCGAGTTGCGGTAGAAATACGGCGCGACGACAACCAGACCGGCCGAGTAGCGTTGCAGCTTGGCGATCAGCGATCCATCCCGGGCGCTCGCCATGTACACGTTGAGCTGCGACCCGCCGAGCGCAAACATAGGCACGGTCCAGGTGGTCATCTTGGCGACGCACAGGAGCGTCTGCTTGTTGCAGACGCAAGGCGTCGGCTGTTGCGGAGGCCGCCCGTCGTCCGAGGCGACGTCGACGCTGGTCGTCGTAGCTCGAAAGTACGGCCGCGTCTGCACCGTGACGGTCGTGGTCGCGCCGCCGTGCGTGTCGGTCAGAAGCTCGCTCAGCCGGATCACTGCGCGGCTGCCGTCCTGCTGCACCAAGCTTCCCTCGTTGCGGTACGCGCCGCCGAGCGATTCGCACTTGGCGTCGAGGGGCTGGATCTCCGGCCATTCGCTCGGATAGGCGCCATCAGCGCGCAGTGGCATCTCGACCGGCACGCAACCCGAAAGGCTGGCCGCGATCGTCAGCGCCGCGGCAGGCGCGCATCGATTCCTGCAAGCTCGACGCATGCCGCCACGTTAGCGGCGTCGACTGCGTTGCTCCATCGTAGATCCCGCACACCGCCTGCACCGAGGCGAGCCGGCGTGCTTGATGTCCTGAAACGGCTGTCCCGGCCGCCCGCAGGCAGCACCGACCAGATGGACCTCGACCGGATGAGTGCCAACGCCTGGCGCGGCGCGAGCGCCGCGTGAAAGCGCCAGAGAATGCTCGCCCGAGCCGGCGTCGCCGCCGGAGGCGGCATTATGCGATGGTGCGCGACGGCGCGTGCCGTACGTTTCGCCCGGGCGCGGTGCCTGCGGCACGTGCCTGGTGGGCATCCGTGGTGCGAAAGCGCGCCACGAGCCGCGCGAGGGACTCGGCATCCTCGGCGAGTGCGTGGATCGCCGAGGTCGACTGCTCGACCATCGCCGCATTCTGC
>DATKOR010000070.1:0-21069 GCA_035524495.1 Steroidobacteraceae bacterium | reverse complement strand
CCACGTGGATCGAAGCCGCGCGCGGAGCGCGCTCCGCTGCGAATCAGCAGTCGCCGAGCCTGCGGCCTACAAGCGTGCTCTTGAATTCCACTTTCTTGCCGTCGACCAAGCTCGACGTCGTGATCAGGCCGTGCAGCATCGTCGACGAGAAGGTCACCTCGCCGGATGTCTTCAGCTCGAACGTGCCGGAGCACTGCATCTTGAACCGGAACGTCTGTCCCTCGTAGCTCTTCTCGAGGTACGTGCAGCCCGTCGCGCCGGCCGAGGCGATGGGTGCGAGGAGCTTGCTGGGGTCGCTCGCGTCGGCCTTCGTCAGGCATTGATTGGAGGTGATCGGCCCGGGCTGGAAAGCCGGCTCCGCATCGACCCTCGCCTCCAGCGACAGCTCCCACAATCCCGCCGCGATGTCGTCGGCGCGGACGACCCCTGCCAGCACCATAGTGCAAAGCCCGAGCGTGAGGATCCGAGCGCGCATGGGTACCACCTCTCTGACGGCCAAGGCTAGCAGACCTTTCCGCGGCCGGTCGGTGGCGGCCGTCACGTCTCCGGGCCGAGCCGGACGTACGTCGAGTAAGGGGAACGGCGCGGCTGCCGCTATGATGTCGCTGCGGCCGATTGCGGCCGCGAAGGAGCCCAATGGCTTGGTTCCGCGGCCCGATCGTCTCGACCGAAGCCCAATCCGACACCGGGGTGCTGCTCGTCAATCTCGGCACGCCCACGGCGCCGACCTATGGCGCGATCCGCCGCTATCTCGCCGCCTTCCTCGGCGACCGCCGCGTCGTCGAGGCCTGCCCCGCCTACTGGTACCCGATCCTTTACGGGCCGATCCTGACGTTCCGGCCGTTTCGCACGGCGCGTCTTTATAGTGCGATCTGGACGAAGGACGGCTCGCCGCTTCTCGTCCATTCGCGGGCGCTCGCAACCGCGCTGCAGGCTCACCTGGGCAATCGCTCGAACATCCGCGTCGAGCTCGCGATGACCTACGGGGAGCCCTCGGTGCGCGCCGCGCTCGATCGCCTGCGCGCGGCGCGGATGCGCCGGCTCGTGGTGCTCCCGCTCTTCCCCCAGTACTCCGGCACGACGACCGGAGCCACGTTCGATGTCGTCGCGCGCGAGCTCGCGAAGCTGCGCGTGGTGCCTGAGCTTCGCTTCATCGCCGACTATCACGATCACCCGGCCTACATTGCTGCGCTCGCAGCGCGCGTGCGCGCGAGCTGGGCCGAGCATGGGCGCTCGCACCTCGTGCTCTCGAACCACGGCATCCCGGTCGAGTACGTCAACGCCGGTGACCCGTATGCCGCCCAGGTGGCGCGCACGGGCGAACTGCTCGCCGCCGCGCTCGGCGTCGGCAAGGCCGAGCGCTCGGAGTCCTTCCAGTCGCGTTTCGGCCCGACCGAGTGGCTGGCGCCGTCCACCGATGACACGCTGCGCAAGCTCGCGGGGTCGGGCGTTCGCGCCGTGACCGTCGTGACGCCCTCGTTCGCCGTCGACTGCCTCGAGACGCTCGAGGAGATCGGCGTCACCTCGAAAGAGCGCTATCTCGCGGCGGGCGGCGAGCGCTTCACCCTCGTCCCGGCGCTCAACGACGCCCCGGAGCACGTCGCGGCGCTCGCCGCGGTGCTCGAGGCGGCCGGTGTCACAGCCCGCCCGGTCTGAGACGGCCGCATTCGGGCGCCGCCGGCGCCGATGCTAGACTGAAAACGCCGCGGGGACCCTGATGCTAGAGCTCGCCGTAAAATCGCTGATTGCGTATCTGCTCGGCTCGCTGATGGGCGCGCTGATGATCGGTGCGCTCCGGGGCGTCGACATTCGTACGCTCGGCAGCGGCAATGCCGGCGGCACAAACGCGTTGCGAACCCAGGGAAAGCTGTTCGCGCTCGGCGTGGTCGTCATCGACGTCGCCAAGGGCTGGCTCGCCGCGCGCGTGCTCCCCGGGCTCGACCTGCCCGGCGTCGGCATTGATCCGGCGATCGGCCGCGCCTGGCTCGCGGTCGCCTGTGCGGCCGGCGCGACGCTGGGTCACGTGTACCCCGTGTGGTGGGAGTTCCGGGGCGGCAAGGGCGCGGCGACGATACTGGGCGTCCTGCTCGGCCTCGAGCCGCGACTGCTCGCGCCGGTCCTCGGCACGTGGCTCCTCGTCGTGATGGTCACGGGCTTCGTCGGGCTCGGCACGATGATCGCGGTCGCGACCTTGCCGGCGGCGGTGCACGTCCTGGCGCCCGGGCAGGCGGCGCTGCTCGCCTTCGCGATCGCGATGGCGGTGTTCGTCGTCTACACGCATCGCGAGAACATCGCGCGCATGCGCGCCGGTACCGAGAACCGGGCGCGGCGGCTCTGGCTGCTGCGCCCCCGCGCGGCCGACCGCGGATGACGACGCGCAGCGCCCTGGTCCGGCTGCTCGCCGATGGCGCGCCGCACTGCGACGCGGCGCTCGCACACACGCTGAATCTCGAGGTGGCCGCGCTCGCGGCCGAGTTCGCGGCGCTCGCCGACTGGGGGCTCGTCGTCGAAGCGGCCGGCGACGGCGCGCATCGGCTGTCGGCCCCGCTCGACCTCATCGACGCGCACCGACTCACCGCTGCGCTCGGCAGCGCAACCCGCGGGCGGCTCGCGAGCGTTGCCGTCCACGATGACATCCCCTCGACGAACGCCGAGCTCCTCGCCGACAGCCGCCTCGCTCCGGGACACGTGCGCACCGCCATTGCGGAGCACCAGAGCGCCGGTCGTGGCCGGCGCGGACGGAGCTGGCTGCAGCCCTTCGGAAGCGGCATTTGCCTCTCGCTCGCGTGGCTCTTCCCCGCGCCGCCCGCGGCGCTCGGCGCGCTCAGTCTCGCGGCGGGCGTCGCGACGCTGCGCGCGCTCGCCGCATTCGGCGCGACGGGCCTCTCGCTCAAGTGGCCGAACGACGTGCTGCGCGACGGAAAGAAGCTCGGCGGGATCCTCTCGGAGCTGCGGCTCGACGCGTCGGGGCCGGCCTACGTCGTCATCGGTGTCGGCCTCAACGTCCGCTTGCCCGCCGCGCTCAAGTCCGAGATCGCCGCGAGTGGTGGCGTCGCGCCGGCCGATCTTGCCGGCGTCGCCATCCCCTCGCGCACCGCGCTTGCGGCCGCGCTCGTCGATGCGCTCGTCGCCGCCCTCGTCGAATTCGAGTCGCTTGGCTTCGGGCCGTTCCACGCGGAGTGGAGCCGTGCGGATGCGCTCAAGGATCGCAGCGTGCGCATCGAGGCCGCGGAGGGTGTGCGCCAGGGGATCGCGCGCGGGGTCGGTCCGGACGGTGCGTTGCGCGTCGAGATCGGCGCGCGGATCGAGTCGCTGGCCTCGGGCGAGGTCACGCTCCGGGCGGTCGCATGACGCTGCTGGTCGAGGCCGGACACGGCGGGCTCAAGTGGGCGTTCCTGGAGGGCGGCCGATTGACCCGCATCGAGTGCGTTGCGCTCCACGGCGTCGAGCCCGGGACGTGGCAGGCACGGCTCGCGGCGCTGACGCCGCGGCCGCGACGTGTGGTCGTCGCGAACCTCGCGGGTGCCGCGTTCGAGGCGAACCTTCGGATCCTTGCGCAGGACAGCTGGCGCCTGGTGCCGGAGTTCCTTCAGGCCACCGCCGAGCACCAGGGCCTTCGCAACGGCTCCGCTGACCCCGCGGCACTCGCGATTGACCGCTGGGCCGCGATGGTCGCGGCGTGGCAGACGGCGCGTGGCGCGCTGCTGGTCGCCAGTGCCGCCGCTGCGTTCAGCGTCGATCTCGTCGACGGCGACGGCCTGCACCGCGGTGGCTGGACGTTGCCCGGGGAACGGCTGATGCGCGAGGCGCTGCACGCGCAGACCAGCGGCGTGGCCGCAGCCGCGCTCCTCGACGAGGCCGTCGTCGAGGGTCCGTTCGGCACCAACACGGCGGGTGGCGTGCAGCAGGGCGCTCGCCTCGCGCTCGGCGCGCTGGTCGATCGCGCCGCGACGCTGCTCGAGGCGGGTGGGCGTCCGGCGCCGCGGGTGTTCGTGACCGGGGCGGCGGCAGAGGACATCGTGCCGCTCGCGAAGCGCGGGACGTCCGTCGTTCCGCACCTCGCCCTCGAAGGGCTCGCGCTGCTCGCCACCGCGGAGGCCGCTTGAAGCGCCTGTTACTCGCGCTGCTGCTCGCCAACGCGGCGTTCTTCGGCTACACGCACCTGATCGATGAATCGGGGCCCGCCACGGGCACGGCGGATACCGGACCCGCGATCCCGCGGCTGTCGCTGCTCTCCGAACTGAAGGTCCCGCCCGGACCCAGCTGCCTCAGCATCGGCCCCTTCAACGATCGCCCGGCGGCGGAACAGGCGAGCGCGTGGCTCAAGAACGCTCACCACCTCGCACGCGCGCGCACCGCCGAGGTCGATGGCGCCCCCACCTACTGGGTCGCGATCACGACCAAGACGCTGCAGCAGGCAGCGCGGATCTCGATGCGGCTCAAGGCGGCCGGCGTCAGCGACATCGACATCACGCCGCCCGGCACGAACCAGACCGAGGCCACGGTCTCGCTCGGGCTCTACTCCGAACGCGAGCGCGCCGAGCGGCGCGTCAGCGACCTGCGCCGGCTCGGAGTGGACCCCGCGATCATCGAGCAGCCGCACAAGGTCAGCCAGGTGTGGCTGGACGTCATCCTGCGGCCGGGCGATCCGCCGCTCGATGTCTCGGCACTCGGCAGGGCGGTATCCGGGGCCGCGTCGACGTCGGCGGTGCCATGCCCGGGGGCGGGTTCGCCCGCGACCCCGCCTGCCCCAGGTCAGTCCCCATCGCCTTCGCCGCCGGCTAAACTGCCGGGCGCGCCGGCGTAGCTCAGTTGGTAGAGCAACTGATTTGTAATCAGAAGGTCGGGAGTTCGATTCTCTCCGCCGGCACCACCCCGAAGCGACCCGCCGCGTCTATTCGATGCGGACCGAGGCCTTGCCGTAAGGGTACGAAATGGCCCCGGCCGTCGTCTTCATCGGCACGACCACGGGCGCGGCAATCAGCACGTTGACCTGCGACTGCTGCGCGAGCAGCTTCCCGGGCCGCGTGTTGTCCGCGTACAGCAGGATTCTATAGCGGCCGGCCGGCAGGACGGCGGATCGCCACCCGCGCATCACGCTCGCGGGATGCGTCCAGTCGGGGGAGCGCCACCGGATGTCACCGGGCTCCAACGGCACTTCGGTGCCCGAGCCATCGATCGCCCGGACCTTCGGCACCATCACGTAGGCGCGCGCGCCGAGGCACTCGCAGAACGACCGCGTCGTGATACTGAGCGCCTGCGCATGGGCGAGCTCGATCCCGACCAGCTCATAACCCGCTCGCACCTCCCCGTCGGCGAGCACCGCGCTGTCGCGCGTGATGCGAAAGTCATGGTCCTTCGCGAGTGCGGTGGTCGCGTTCGGGTTTCCCTGCAGGGCCTCTTCGACCGAGACGGCGGCGGTACGTGTTGCGATGTCGGAATACGCAACGTCCGGGCGCGCTGCGCAGGAGGCGATCGCCGCCAGCAGGAGACCGGCCCCGACCGTCCCGAGCGGTGCCCGGAGGCGTTCGAAGACCGAAGCGAGGCGGCTGGTCCTCGGTCGCGTCGCGCGGTGCCTCGCGCAGGGCCGGGCAGCGTCCGTATGGCGCACTTGCATCGCAGCTCCCCAAGACAGCCTGGCGCGAAGCACCGGACGCCTCGCGACTTTCGCGTCAGAGACGGCGCCGCAGGGCGGCGAGCTCGCCGACGATGCCGCGGCGAAACAGCAGTACGCAGGCGACGAAGATAGCGCCGATGATGACGGTCACCCAGCCGCCGACGATGTCGGAAAGATACTCCTCGAGCGTCACGACGACCGCCGCACCGACGACCGGCCCGAAGAACGTGCCCGTCCCCCCGAGCAGCGTCATCAGGATCACCTCGCCCGAGTTGGCCTGCAGGACGTCCGAGAGCGTCACGAAACCGAGCACCAGCGCCTTCAGGGACCCGCCGAGGCCCGCCAGCGTCGCCGACAGCACGAACGCGACCAGCTTGTAGCGGCTGATCTCGTAGCCGAGCGACACCGCGCGCGACTCGTTCTCGCGGATCGCCTTCAGCACCTGGCCGAACGGCGAGTGGACCACGCGGCGGATGAACACGAACACGCCGAGGAAGGACGCGAGCACGAGGTAGTACATCAGGACGTCGGACTTCAGCGGCACGACGCCGAGCAGCGTCCCGCGCGGCACGCCCTGAAGCCCGTTCTCGCCGCCGGTGAACGGCGCCTCCAGGCACACGAAGTAGACGAGCTGCGCGAGCGCCATCGTGATCATCGCGAAGTAGATGCCGCGCCGGCGGATCGCGATCGCGCCGATGGCGAGCCCGAGGAGCGCCGAGGCGATCGTGCCGGCGATCACCGCCGGCACCGTGCCCCAGCCGTGGGCCGTCACGAGCCAGCCCGTCGCATAGGCCGCGGAGCCGAAGAACGCCGCGTGGCCGAACGACAGCATGCCGCTGAAGCCGAGCAGCAGGTTGAATGCGCAGGCGAAGAGCGCGAGGCACAGGAGCTTCATCATGAAGACGGGGTAGATGCCGAGCACCGGCACGGCGAGGGCGAAGAGCCCGATGAGCGCGTAGAAGACGCGGGTGGCGCGCACGCTCAGTCCCGCCCGAACAGGCCCGCGGGCCGCACGATCAGCACGATCGCCATGATCACGAACACGATGATGTTCGAGGCCTCGGGGTAGATGACCTTCGTGAACCCCTCGATGAGGCCGAGCGCGAGGCCGCTGACGATCGACCCCAGGATCGAGCCCATGCCGCCGATCACGACGACCGCGAACACGACGATCACGAGTGAGCTGCCCATCGCCGGCGTCGCCAGGATCACCGGCGCCGACAGCACGCCCGCGAGCGCCGCGAGCGCGACGCCGCCGCCGTAGGTTGCGGCGACCAGCAGCGGGACGTTGACGCCGAAGGCCTGCAGCAGCGGCGTGTTCTCGGTCGCGGCGCGCAGCGTCGCGCCGAGGCGCGTGCGCTCGATCGTGAACCACGTCGTGAAGCAGACGAGCACCGAGGCGGCGATGACCCAGGCGCGGTAGCGCGGCAGGAACATGAAGCCGAGGTTCACCGCGCCGGCGAGCGCCTCCGGGACCGGGTAGGACTCGCCCGACGAGCCGAAGACCTGGTGCAGCGAGCCCTCGATGACCATCGCGAGTCCGAAGGTCAGCAGGAGCCCGTACAGCGGGTCGAGCCGGTACAGGTGGCGCAGCACCAGCCGCTCGACGACGACGCCGACGAATCCGACCGCGAGCGGCGCGAGCACGAGCGCGGCCCAGTAGTTGATGCCGAGCGAGTTCAGGCCCACGACCGCCGCGAACGCGCCGAGCGCGTAGAAGGCCCCGTGCGCGAAGTTGACGACGCGCATCAGCCCGAAGATCACCGCGAGGCCGAGGCTCAGCATCGCGTAGAACGAGCCGTTGACGAGGCCCAGCATCAGCTGGCCGAGGATCACGACAACCGGGAAGCCGAAGATCGTCGTCACGGCAGGATCGCGTCGTGCCCGGGGTGGCGGATTACTTCGGCGCGAGCGGGCACAGGCCCGTGATCGGGCCGAACGCCTCCTCGCCCTTCATGACCTTGATCACCTTGTAGTAGTCCCATGGGTATTTCGATTCCGCCGGCGTCTTGACCTGCACGACGTACATGTCGTGGACCATGACGCCGTCGGCGCGGATGTAGCCGCCGGTGGCGAACATGTCGTTGATCTTGCCTGCCTTCATCTGCGCCATCACCTTGTCGGAGGCGGTGCTGCCGACGGTCTTGACGGCCTGCAGGTAGTGCATCGTCGCCGAGTAGGCACCGGCCTGCACCATGTTCGGGTACTTCTTCATCTTGTCGTAGTACCGCTTCGCGAACGCGCGGGTCTGCTCGTTGAGGTCCCAGTACCAGCCGGTCGTGAGGATCAGCCCCTGCGCCGTCTGAAGTCCCAGGCTGTGGATGTTGTTGATGAACACCAGCAGGCCCGCCGGCTTCATGGTCCGCGTGATGCCGAACTCGTTGGCGGCCTTCAGCGAGTTCGTGAAGTCGTCGCCGGCGTTGGAGAGCCCGAGCACCTGCGCGCCGGAGCCCTGGGCCTGCAGCAGGAACGACGAGAAGTCCGAGGCCGACAGCGGCACGCGCACCGCGCCGACGTTCTTGCCGCCGTTCGCCTCGACGACCTTGGAGGCGGCGGTCTGCAGCTGCGTGCCGAAGGCGTAGTCGGCGGTCAGGTAGAACCAGGTCTTGCCGCCCTGCTTGACGATGGTCGTCGCGGTGCCGTTGGCGAGCGCGGTTGTGTCGTAGGCGTAGTGGACCGTGTAGGCCGTGCAGTCCTCGTTGGTCAGCGAGGCGCCGCCGGCCCCGATGACGATCAGCGGCACGTGCTTGGCCGCCGCGACCTTGGACATCGCGATGTTGACGCCGGTGTTCGAGCCGCCGATCACCAGGCTGAGGCCGTTCTGGTCGGCCCATTCGCGGAACTTCGAGGCGCCGATGTCGGGCTTGTTCTGGTGGTCGGTGACGAGCAGGCCGATCTTCTTGCCGAGCACGGTGCCGCCGAAGTCCGCGATCGCCATCTTGCTGGCCTCGACTCCCGAGTTATCGGCATAGACGCCCGACAGGTCGTCGATGGCGCCGATCACGACCTCGTCGCCCGCGGCGCAGGCCGGGGCGGTCACCGCGAGCGTCGCGAGCCCGGCTACGAGTTCCAACGCCAAGGTCTTCATCTTCATGGGGGGTCCCCTTCGGTGATTGCCGGTACGTCAGACGCCGAGGTATTCGTGCAGCATCGGCATCTTCGCCTTGAGCTCGCCGGCGGCGAAGCCCTCGACGATGCGGCCGTGCTCCATCACGTAGAAGCGGTCGGCAAGCGGCGCGGCGAAGCGGAAGTTCTGCTCCGCCATGACGATCGTGTAGCCGCGGCCCTTGAGCGCATGGATCGTCCGCGACAGCGCCTGGACGATGACCGGCGCGAGCCCTTCGGAGATCTCGTCGAGCAGCAACAGCCGCGCGCCGGTGCGCAGGATGCGCGCGACCGCGAGCATCTGCTGCTCGCCGCCCGAGAGTCGCGTGCCCTGCGTCGCGCGGCGCTCGCGCAGGTTCGGGAACATCGCGTAGATCTCCTCGACGGTCATCCCGGCCGAGCCGACCTGCGGGGCGAGCAGCAGGTTCTCCTCGGACGACAGGCACGCGTAGATCCCGCGCTCCTCGGGGCAGTAGCCGACGCCGAGGTGCGCGATCCGGTGCGGGGGCAGGGAGATCGCCTCGCGTCCGTTGATCATCACCGACCCCGAGCGGCTGCCGACGAGGCCGAGCACGGCGCGCAGCGTCGTCGTCCGCCCGGCGCCGTTGCGGCCGAGCAGCGTCACGACCTCGCCGCGGTTCACCGTGAAGTCGACGCCGTGCAGGATGTGCGACTCGCCGTAGAACGCATGCAGCGCCGTGATGCGCAGGAACTCGGTCGTCATCCGTGCGCGCTCCGCAGCTCGGTATCCTGCGCGCCCATGTAGGCCTCGATGACCTGCGGGTTGTGCGACACCTCGGCGTACGGGCCCGCGGCGATGATCTGGCCGCGCTGCAGGACCGTGATCGTGTCGGCGATCGTCGCGACGACGTTCATGTTGTGCTCGACCATCAGCACCGTGCGGTTCGCGGCCGCCGCCTTGATCAGGGCGGTCACGCGCGCGACGTCTTCGTGGCCCATGCCCTGGGTCGGCTCATCGAGCAGCATCAGCTGCGGATCCATCGCGAGCGTCGTCGCGATCTCGAGCGCGCGCTTGCGGCCGTAGGGAAGCTCGACCGCGACCATGCGCGCGAACTCGCCGAGGCCGACGCGCTCGAGGAGCTCGTGCGCGCGCGCGTCGAGGACGCCGAGGCTCGATTCGCTGCGCCAGAAGTGAAAGCTGGTGCCGAGACTGCGCTGCAGTCCGATGCGCACGTTCTCGAGCACGGTCAGGTGGGGGAACACGGCCGACATCTGGAACGAGCGCACGATGCCGCGGCGCGCGACCTCGGCCGGCTGCGCGACCGTGATGTCGGCGCCGTCGTAGAGGATCCGGCCGCGGGTCGGCGCCATGAACTTGGTCAGCAGGTTGAAGACCGTCGTCTTGCCGGCGCCGTTCGGCCCGATCAGCGCATGGATCTCGCCACGCCGGACCTTGAGGTCGACGTCGCTGACGGCGACGAAGCCCTTGAATTCCTTGGTGAGCCGCTCGGTCTCGAGGATGAACGCTTCAGGCATACCCGTCGGCGCGGCGGCCGCCGCCGTTCCGCCCGGTTGTTCTCAGGTTCCGGGAGAGCATACCTTGGGGCTGCGGCGGCCTGTGAGCCGCCGCCGCCCCGCAGGTGCGTTCCTGCAGCGCAAAACGTTCTGCCCGGCGCCGCCGCGCGGCGCAGGCGTGGTCGGCGCGCGCGGCCTATTTCCCGGCCGGAAGCACCGGGATCAGGTCCGCGAACACGTAGGCCTGCAGGAGCGCAATCAGGCCGATCACTGCGGCGCCCGCGATCGAGTGCCAGAACACCGTTCGGAAGATCGGGCCGAGCGCGCGCGTCCGTTCCTCGGGTTTGTCGTAGCAGGCCGCGCACGCGACCATGATTGATTGCGCGTCGATCATCTTGCCCATGACGCCGCCCGTCGAGTTCGTCGCGACGATCAGTACCTGGTTGAGGTTCAGCTGCTGCGCGGTGATGCGCTGCAGGCTCCCGAAGAGCGCATTGGATGCGGTGTCGGACCCGGTCAGGAACACGCCCAGCCAGCCGAGGTACGCGGCGAAGAAGGGGTAGAGGGGCCCCGCGCCCGTGAATGCGAGCCCGAGGACCGCGTCGGTGCCCGAGTAGCGGGTCAGGAACCCGAGGCCGAGGACCTGCCCGATGACCAGTACCGGAATCTTCATCCGGTGCACCGTCTGCATGAAGGCGCCGCGCCACTGCGCGCCGGAGAGTCCGAGCACGAGGCCGGAGAGGAGGGCCGCGACGAAGACGCCGGTGCCGGCGGCGGAGAGCCAGTTGATCGTGAAGCGCGCGGCCTCGGGCTTGGCGTTCAGCGCCGCGACCGGCGGCATCCGCTGCACGAGGTTGTGCAGCGACGGCATGTCCCAGACGGGCAGCGACAGCGTGCCCGCGAACTTCGAGCCGAGCAGCGTCGTCGCGAACTGGACGCCGGAGAACAGCTCGTTCAGGAACTTCTTGTTGGCGGGCTGGCCCCACAGCCAGCAGCAGGCGACGAGGATCAGCCACGGCAGCCACGCGTGGATGGTCTCCTTCGCGGTGTAGCGGTACTTCCAGTCGCTCAGGTCCGAGGTCGCGGTCGCGGCGCTCTTGCCGGCACGCGCGAGCGCCTCGCGCTCGTCGCGCAGCAGGAAGCGCGTCTTCGGGTGCCACACGAAGCGCAGGAAGAGCGCGGTGCTGATCACCGAGGCGAGCCCGGCGACGACGTCGGTGACGAGGTGCGTGGACGCGGCCCCGGACGCGAGGTACTGGACCACGGCGAACGACAGGCCGGCGCACAGCGCCGCCGGCCAGACCTCGAAGGCCTCCTTCCACGTGCCGCCTTCCATCTTGACGAACGTCGCAACCAGCCAGAACGGAACGAGGACCGACACGAACGGCAGCTGCTTGCCGGCCATCGCCGACAGCGTCACCTCGTCGAGCCCGCTGACCGCGGCCAGCGTCACGATCGGCGTGCCGATCGCGCCCCACGCAACCGGGGCGGTGTTCGCCAGCAGGTTCAGCACCGCCGACTGGAACGGCTTGAACCCGAGACCCACCATCACCGCGCCGGCGATCGCGACCGGCGTGCCGAAGCCCGACGTGCCCTCGATGATCGCGCCGAAGGAGAAGGCGATCAGCACGCACTGCAGGCGGCGGTCGAAGGAGATGTGGACGATCGATTCCTTGACGATCTCGAACTTCCCCGACACCAGCGTCATCGTGTAGAGGAACATCGCCGCGAGCACGATCCAGATGATGCCGAGGAAGCCCGACAGCGTGCCGAGCCCGAAGGCCGACACCGCCGCGCCGAGCGGCATCTGGAAGGCGATGCAGGAGACGAGAAAGGCGGCGATCACGCCGTAGAACGCGGCGTACGGGGCCGCGATCCCGAGGTGGCGCACGCCGTTCGCGTCGCGGTGCGGGTGCAGCGCGATGAAGTAGAGCAGCGTCAGGATCGGGATCGCCGCGACGAGCGTCGAGAGGACGGTGTTCCCCATCGGGTCGTACATCTGCTGGTACATGGCGTTCCTTAGTTGTTCTGTGGCCGCTCGTCCGGTCGCGCCGCGACCCGCCGCCCCGGGAGCATCGCCCGGTTCCCATCGCCAAGCCCGCGCCGGTGCGCGACGAGATTAGTGTATCCACGGCCGCGATTGCATGCTGCGGTGCGACGATCGGCGCGCAGCGGGCGCGGCGCGGGTGCAAAATGGGTCCCGGGGTGACCGGGCCGGAGGAGCGGATGGCAGGCCGATCGCGAGCCGACGCGCGCATGAGCTGGCGGGCGCTTTGAGCGCGCCCGCGGCCGACGCGGCCGGCGAGCCCCGCTTCTGCGACTCCGCCGAGCGGCCCGACGCGGGCCGGCGCCGAGAAATCGTCGCGGCGCTCGAGGCGGTGCTGCCCGCGGGCACGGTGCTCTCCTCCGACGGCGACCTGCGGCCCTACGAGTGCGACGGGCTCGCGACGTTCCGCGGGCTCCCGGTCGCGGTCGTCATGCCGTCCTCGGAACGCGAGGTCGTGGCGGCCGTCGGCGTGTGCCGGCGCCTCGGCGCGCCGCTCGTCGCACGCGGCGCGGGGACCGGCCTCTCGGGCGGCGCGATGCCGCATGCGGCCGGCGTCCTCGTCTCGCTCGCGCGCCTGAACCGCATCCTCGCGGTCGACGCGGCGGCGGGGATCGCGCGCGTCGAGCCGGGCGTGCGCAACCTCGCGATCTCCGAGGCCGCGGCGCCGCACGGGCTCTACTACGCGCCCGATCCCTCCTCGCAGATCGCCTGCACGATCGGCGGCAACGTCGCCGAGAACGCCGGCGGCGTGCATTGCCTGAAGTACGGCCTCACGCTCCACAACGTGCTCAGGGTGCGCGCCGTGACGATCGAGGGCGAGATCGTCGAGTTCGGCGCGCATGCGCTCGATTCACCGGGCCTCGATCTGCTCGCGCTGCTGATCGGCTCGGAGGGCCTGCTCGCGGTCCTGACCGAGGTGAGCGTGAGGCTCCTGCCGCGCCCGTCGACCGCGCGCGTCGTGATGGCGTCCTTCGGCGACGTCGGCCACGCCGGCCAGGCGGTCGCCGCGATCATCGCGGCCGGCATCGTGCCCGCCGGGCTCGAGATGATGGACCGGCGCGCGACGGCGGCGGTCGAGCCGTTCGTCAAGGCGGGCTACGACCTCGGCGCGGCGGCGATCCTGCTCGCCGAGTCCGATGGCACGCCCGACGAGGTCCGGGAGGAGATCGGGCGGCTCGAGGCGATCGTGCGCGGGGCCGGCGCGACCGCGGTCGCGGTGTCGCAGTCCGAGGCCGAGCGCCTCCGGTTCTGGTCGGGGCGCAAGAACGCCTTCCCGGCCGCGGGGCGCATCTCGCCCGACTACTACTGCATGGACGGCACGATCCCGCGCAAGCACCTCGGGCGCGTCCTCGAGGCGATCGCGGCGCTCGAGGTCCGCCACGGCCTCAAGTGCATGAACGTGTTCCACGCCGGCGACGGCAACCTGCACCCGCTGATCCTGTTCGATGCCAACGTGCCGGGCGAATGGGACCGCGCCGAGCGCTTCGGCGCCGACATCGTCGAGCTCTGCGTGGCGCTCGGCGGGACGATCACCGGCGAGCACGGCGTCGGCGTCGAGAAGATCAACTCGATGTGCGTGCAGTTCACGCCGGAGGAGCGCGCGGCGTTCTTCGCGATCAAGCGCGCGTTCGACCCCGACGGGCTGCTGAACCCCGGGAAGCTGATCCCGACGCTGCACCGCTGCGCCGAGTATGGCCGCATGCGCGTGCACAAGGGCGCGTTGCCGTTCCCCGAGCTCGAGCGACTCTGACGTGCCGATCGATCCCAACCTCTCGGCGCTGCGCGAGCGGATCCTCACCGCCGCCCGCGATGGAGGGCGGCTCCGCATTCGCGGCGCCGGCACCAAGGATTTCCTCGGCGAGGCCTCGGAAGGGGAGCTGCTCGACACCCGCGGCTACGCCGGCATCGTCGACTACGAGCCGAGCGAGCTGGTCGTCAGCGCGCGCGCCGGCACGCGCCTCAGCGAGGTCGAGGCGCTCCTCGCCGCGCACGGGCAGTTCCTCGCCTGCGAGCCGCCGGCATTCGGCGGCGACCCGACGCTCGGCGGCATCGTGGCGGCCGGACTCTCCGGGCCCCGGCGCGCGAGCGCGGGCGCGGTGCGCGACTTCGTGCTCGGCGTCAAGCTGCTGTCGGCGGCGGGCGAGCTGCTGAATTTCGGCGGCCGCGTCATGAAGAACGTCGCCGGGTTCGACGTCGCGCGCCTCAGCTGCGGGTCGCTCGGCATCCTGGGTGTCCTCGCCGAGGTGTCGCTCAAGGTCGTACCGCGGCCCGCGTCCGAGGCGACGCTCGAGTTCGCGATGAACGCAGAGGACGCGGTCGGCGCGTTCAACCGCTGGGCGCGCCGGCCGCTGCCGGTGTCGGCGACCTTCTGGCACGACGGGGTCGCGCGCGTGCGGCTGTCGGGGGCGCCCTCGGTCGTCGCGGCGGCCCGTGCGGAGTTGGGCGGCGCGCTCGTCGAGGCCGCCGCCGCCGAGCGCGCGTGGACGAGCATCCGCGATCACAGCCATCCGTTCCTCGCCCCGCGCGATCCCTTGTGGCGGCTGTCGGTGCCATCCGGCGCCACGGCGCTCGACCTCCCCGGGACGCTGCTCGTCGAGTGGGGAGGGGCGCTGCGCTGGTTGCGCACCAGCGCCTCGGCGACGGTCGTGCGCGGGGCCGTGCGCCGCATCGGCGGCTCGGCGGCGCTCTGGCACGGGGATGGGCTCACGCCCGCGTTCGAGCCGCTGCCGCCGCCGCTCCTCACGATCCACCGCCGGCTCAAGGCCGCGTTCGACCCGCGCAGCATCTTCAACTACGGCCGCCTCGTGCCTGGCCTCTGAGCGAGCGGTGGAAACCCATCTCGCCGACTTCATCAAGGACACGACGCAGGGCCGCGAGGCCGAGGCGATCCTGCGCACCTGCGTGCACTGCGGGTTCTGCGCGGCGACCTGCCCGACCTACCAGCTGCTCGGGGACGAGCTCGACGGCCCGCGCGGACGCATCTACCAGATCAAGCAGGTACTCGAGGGCCGCGCCGCTACGCGCTCGACGCAGCAGCATCTCGATCGCTGCCTCACGTGCCTCGCCTGCGAGACGACCTGCCCTTCGGGCGTGCGCTACGGGCGGCTGCTCGAGATCGGCCGGGAGATCGTCGACGAGCGCGTGCCCCGACCGCTCGGCGAGCGCGTAACGCGCGCCGTGCTGCGCGCGGCGCTCTCGCGGCGACGCTTGTTCGCGGCGGCGCTCGGCCTCGGCCGGCGCGTCAGGCCCTTCCTGCCCCGGGCACTACGCGCCAAGGTCATCGAGCGCCGCGACCCCGGCCCCGCCGCGACGCGCGGGCACGCGCGGCGGGTGCTGCTGCTCACGAGCTGCACGCAAGGAGCGCTGATCCCGTCGATCGATGCCGCGACGGCGCGGGTGCTCGCGGCGCTCGGGGTCGAGGCGTTCGCCGAGCCGCGCTCCGGCTGCTGCGGGGCCGTCCGCGCGCACCTGTCGGACCCCGCGGGCGCGCTGGCGGCGGCGCGGCGCAACGTCGATGCCTGGTCCCGCCACCTCGACGAGGGCGTCGAGTCGCTCGTGATGACGGCCTCCGGCTGCGGCGTGCGCGTGAGGGACTACGGCGAGCTCCTCGCGGGCGATCCCGGCTACGCGGCCCGTGCGCGAAGGATCAGCGAGCGCACGGTCGACCTCGCCGAGTTCCTTGCGCCCGAGGTCGGCTCGCTCAAGGCACGCGCCACGCCCGCCGCGCGCCGCGTCGCGTTCCATGCGCCGTGCACGCTGCAGTACGGGCAGCGCGTGCGCGGCAAGGTCGAGCCGATCCTCGCGGCGCTCGGTGCCGAGCTCGTGACGGTTCGCGACCCGCACCTCTGCTGCGGGTCGGCGGGCGCCTATTCGCTTCTCGAGCGCGAGCTCTCGACGGAACTGCGCCGCCGCAAGCTCGAGGCGCTCTGCCTCGAGTCGCCGGCCGAGATCCTGTCGGCGAACGTCGGCTGCCTCGCGCACCTCGGCTCGGCGAGCAAGATCCCCGTGCGCCACTGGATCGAGTGGGTCGACGAGCGGCTCACCGCCGGCGCATCCGCCAGGAGTAACGAGTCATGAGCGAGCAGCTCTCCGGAAGGTGCCTCTGCGGTGCGGTGCGCTACGAGTGCGGGCCCTTGCTCTACCCGCCGACGCTGTGCCACTGCACCTCGTGCCGTCGCGCCTCGGGCGCGCACGCTCTCGGCTGGGTCACCGTGAAGACCGCGGACCTGCGGATCACCGCGGGGTCGCCGCAGGCGTTCCAGTCCTCGCCTGGCGTCTGGCGGTCGTTCTGCGGCCGGTGCGGTGCGCCGATCGGCTATCGGAACGATCGCCGGCCCGGCGAGGTCGACCTCACGATCGGCACGCTCGAGGAGCCCTCGCGGGTGGCGCCGATCGACCACATCTGGATGGTCGATGCGGCCTCATGGGACCGGCCCGCGGACGGACTCCCGCAGTACGCCGAGTCGCGTCGCCCCAGCTGATGGCCGTTCAGGTCCGCAGCGAAAACGGCGTGAAGTTCGTGTCGCGGTCGTAGTAGTCCTCCTGCTCGGCGCGCTTCAGGAACCCGACGACGACGTAGGTCAGGGGCGTGGCGAGCACCTCCCAGGTCACCTTGAAGACGTACTGCGTCAGCGTGACGGCGACGACGTGGCGCGTCTCCCAGGTGCCGTAGAAGGCGATCGTGTAGAAGAGCGCCGAGTCCACGAGCTCGCCGACCGCCGTCGAGCCGATCGTCCGCGTCCACAGCCACCGTCCGCGCGTGAAGAGCTTCATCTTCGCGAGCACGTAGCTGTTGGCGAAGGAGCCGCACCAGAACGCGGTGATCGAGCCCGCGACGATGCGCGGCGTGGCGCCGAAGATCGTCTCGACGGCCGGCTGGTTGTGCCACCAGGACGCCGCCGGCAGCGCCACGATCGTCGCGGCCATCACGGCGGCGAACACGAGCGCCGCGAAGCCCGCCCACACGACGCGCCGGTCGCGCCCGTAGCCGTAGACCTCGGTCAGGATGTCGCCGAAGAAGTACGAGATCGGGAAGAAGAGCACGCCGGCGACGTAGTCGGTGACGCCGAAGAGCGGCAGGTTGATCGTCGCGACCTTCGACGGGCCGATCAGGTTCGCGCACAGCAGGATGCAGACGTACGCCGCCATGATGAAGTCGTAGTACTTGAACGAGCGGTTGGCGGGCACGTTCGGCATCCGGCATCCTCAGGAGCACGGGGCCCCAAATAAAAGAGGCGCCGAGCCTTGCGACTGCGGCGCCACCGACATGGAACCCGGTTGTGGCTCGTCGGGCTTCAGCGCCCGGCGTAGCTCTCCATCCTGAGGCCCGTACCGCCGCGCGAGACGTGCGCGACGATCGCGGTACGGCGATGAATCTTGGTCACGCTGCCGAGGTTGATCGCGAAGGCGAGCTCGACGACCGAGCCCTTCTGCAGGCCCAGGTTCTCGGTCTCGACGAACACGCCGTTCGCGCTCAGATTGCGCGCACGGCACAGCTTGCCGCGGCGGCCCGGAACCTGAACGTATACGGTAGTGCGCGCCCGATGGCGCGTATGCAGCCGCCGTTCCATAGGAACCCCGTCTCCGAAATTCTTATATCGCCCCTAGCGCGGGACTCAGTATGCCTGAGCGTCGCCCGGCCGAGCATGAAAGCGGGGTTTGCAAGCGTGCAAATCGCGCTGCAGCACGCGTCCCGCGTCCGGAAGGGTGCGGAATTCTGTAATTAATTCAGAAACTTAAAAGCGTCAGTCGTCTTTGCGACGGATCGCGAGCTGAACCGGTGCATTGATGCCCATCTTGACACGCTTTCCGGTTCCGCCTAGGAGCGTGATCTGGATCGGGCCATTGGCGAAGAGCTCGGCGAGCGTCATGTTCGCGTCCGCGCCGTCGGCCGGCTGGATCACGATCGACTCGTCTGCTCTGCGGCTGAGGACCAGCATGGCCGCGACCGTCCGGTCTCAGACCCGACCGAGGGCCCGGGCGCCGTAGCCGAGAGCGGCAGCGCCTGCGGGACCGTAGGTGAGTTCGTCCGCGCGACCCGTGCGCAGCACGTTCAGCGTCTTCGTGACGCGGCGGCTCTGCATGCTGACGATGAGCCCATTGCGCTCGTTCGCGTCGCGGCAGCGCTCGGCGATGTTGACATAACGGCGCCAGCGCGCGGCCAGAGGACCCGCGTGGCGCGCGTCCTCGCGATAGCCGCGGTCCTCGACCGCGCGGATGAGCTCGACCATGTCGGCGCGGCCCGGTCCGTAGCCGAAGCGCGCGATCAGCCGGCGGCGGTCGCCGTCGAGCCGGTCGAACTCGCCGACCATGCGGTCCTTCTCGGTCGTGCTCGCCTCGAGCGCTGCGAGGTCGAAGCCCGTCAGCGCGCCGCGCTCGGCCTCGAGCGCAGCCAGAAGCGCGTTGCCGACCACGATCTGGCGGTCGAGCAACGTGTTCAGCGCGGCGAGTGCGGTCAGGTCCATGGGTGCACGCCTCAGTGCGGCAGTTCCTGGTCGGCCGCGAGCAGCTTGGCCGCGACCTTGAGCGAGTCCACCTTGTAGGTGTTCTGCGCGATCTGGCTCTTGACCGCCTCGACGCGGTTGCCATCGACGACCGGCGAGGCGGCGATCGCCTCCCCGAGCTTCTGCAGCGTCTTGGCCGAATCGGTCAGCGTCACCGAGTCGCCGGCCGGCGCCGCGGGACCGCTCGCGGGGGCATCCCCGGCGACACGCTCGACGCCGCCGGTGCGGGACGAGCCCGACACCACGGTCGTGGGGGTGCCGTACCCCGTAATTTTGGTGCTCATGTTGATCACTCCCGGAGCACGCAGCTCCTCTTCCATCGTATCGGTCGGTCAGCGCCGAACTTTAGAGAAATATGTGAACTTGCGCAGGGTCCGGTTCGGTGCAGCGGCGTAAGTCCTTTCGCCGTCCGCCACTGTCGGCGCGGCGCGCCGAACCTTGAGCGAATTCATTCGACGAGCACCTCGACGGTGTCGCTCGAGCGCACGAAGCCCTCGACGGTGCGGCCGGAGGCCGCGTTCCTGACGCGGACGCGCTCGGCGAGGCCGCCGTCGCCCTGGACGACGCCGGTGCTGCGGACCGCGAGGCCGCCGGCACGGGCGATCAGCGTCACGGTCTGGCCGCGGCGCACGAGCGGCGGCGGCCGCACGGTCGTCGGCGAGAGCACCTCGCCGGGGCCGATCGTGCGCTGCGCGATCCGCCCGACGACGTCGTCGAGGCTCCGAAAGTAGCCGGTCGGGATGCTCGCGACGTCGCGGCTGACGAGCGCGACGTCGGCGGCGGTCACGACCTCGAGCCGGCCGAGCGGGTGCGCGGCGATCACGACGGGCTCCTCGGCGTGCACCCGCACCGGCACGAACTGCCGCCACGGGGGGCCCGGGCAGCGGACTTCGACGGTGAGCTGGGTCGAGGAGCGCGTGCCGGGTGCGAGCCGGCCGGCCGGTTCCGTGTCGCAGGCCCGCAGCCTGAGGCGCGGGTCGATGACGCCGACCTCGAGCTCGGCCGGCGCGCGACCGCTCTCGCGCGCGGCGGTCGCGCGCGCGACCGCGGCGATGCGCTCGGGCCGCTCGAGTCCTTCCTCCGCGCGCGCCGGGGCCGCGGCGCAAAGAAGCACCGCGACGAGCACGAGGGCGCTGAGCGAGGAGTGGGGCGCGCGCATTCCCTCTATCTCTGCACGATGTGTGCCAGTACCGGCCCGACCGCTAAGTCCCTGCAGCGCGGCGGGTTTTTGGGCCCCGACCGGGCGTCCTTGCGCGCAAATCCCGGGCTTTCGCTGAACCGCCGACGGCGGCGCGTCAAAAGTCCGTCGTCCGCCGATGGCCGGCCGGCCCCGCTGATGCGGCCGCCGGCGGCCAAGGCTTGCCGCCTGCGAGCGCTCAGGTGGCCCGCGATTGCCGCTTTCGGGCGTCCGGAACCCGCGGCGGGCGGCAAAAGCGCCCCGCGGGCGGTTGGCACGGGTCTTGCTCTATGAACCGCGAGACCTCACGCGAGACGACGCCCATGTTCGACAACGTCTTTGGAATCCACGAGCGCGCGCTCTACGCCGCGGCCGACCGCGTCAGCGTGCTCGCGACCAACATCGCGAACGCCGACACGCCGAACTACAAGGCCCGCGACTACGACTTCGCGGCCGCGCTCTCGGACGCGACGCAGGGCGGGGACCTGACGCTCACCCGCACGCACGTCGGGCACCTCGCGATCGGCGGCCAGGGCGGCACGCCGGGGGAGCTCAAGTACCGGATCCCGTTCCAGCCGTCCCTCGACGGCAACACCGTCGAGGCGCCGGTCGAGCAGGCGAAGTTCGCCGAGAACGCGGTGCGCTTCCAGACGAGCCTCGACTTCATCAACCGCAGCATCGCGGCGCTCCAGACCGCGATGACCGGCCAGTAAACGAACCCAGGCAGAGCACCATGTCGCTACTCGGAATCTTCGACATTTCAGGCTCGGCGATGAACGCCGAGTCGATGCGCTTGAACGTCACGGCCTCGAACCTCGCGAACGCCGACTCGGTCGCGCCGTCCGCGCAGGCGGCGTATCGCTCGCGCCACCCGGTGTTCGCGACGCAGCTGCGCGAGTTCTCGGCAAACCCGGGCTCCGACGAGCCGGGCGTCGGGGTGCGCGTGCTCGACGTCATCCAGTCGCAGGCCGCACCCGCCAAGCGCTACCAGCCCGACCACCCGCTCGCCGACGCGACCGGCTACGTGTACGGCTCGAACGTCAACCCGGTCGAGGAACTGACCAACATGATCTCGGCGTCGCGCTCCTTCCAGGGCAACGTCGAAGTGATGACGACCGCCCGCGAACTCGTCCTGAAGACGCTG
>DATKOR010000069.1:0-3549 GCA_035524495.1 Steroidobacteraceae bacterium | reverse complement strand
GGAATGCCGCGCGGTGCGCGAGGCGGCGGGGCTCCTCGAGATCTCGAACTACGGCAAGTTCGAGGTCACGGGACCGGCTGCCGCCGACTGGCTCGGGCGCGTGATGGCCAACAAGCTGCCAGCGATCGGCCGCATGGTGCTTGCGCCGATGCTGAATGAGCGCGGCCGCCTGATCGGCGACTTCACGATCGCGCGCCTCGCCGCCGATCACTTCTTCATCGTCGGCACCTACGCCGCCGAGGTCTACTACATGCGCTGGTTCGCGCGCACGTTGCCGCCTTCCGGGGTGACGGTGCGCCCGTGCGCGATGGAGTACGTCGGCTTGTCGGTCGCCGGGCCGCGCGCGCGCGACCTGCTGCAGCCGCTCGTCGGCGCCGACCTCGCGACCGCCGCGTTCCCGTTCATGACGTTCCGGCGCGTCGACGTCGGCATGGTGCCGGCGTTCGTCGGACGCGTCTCGTTCACCGGCGACCTCGGCTACGAGATCTGGGTCACGGCCGACTACCAGCGTGCGCTCTACGACCTCCTGACCGGCGCCGGTAAGCGCGTGGGCCTCAGGCACATCGGCGGGCGTGCGCTCAACGCGCTCAGGCTCGAGAAGGGCTTCGGGACCTGGGCCCGGGAGTTCCGGCCGATCTACGGGCCGTACGAGGCGGGCCTCGGCCGCTTCATCGACCTGACGAAGGGCGAGTTCACCGGACGCGCCGCGGCACTCGCCGAGAAGGAGAGCGGCGGAGAGCGCCGGCTGATCACGCTCGACGTCGAGGCGCGCGACGCCGATGCGATCGGCGACGAGCCGATCTACCACGCCGGCAAGGTCGTCGGCTGGGTGACCTCCGGCGGCTACGGCCACAGCGTCGGCAAGTCGCTCGCGCTCGGCTACGTCGACAAGGCGGTCGCGGCTGCGACCGGCGGCTTCGAGGTCGAGCTGATCGGCGAGCGCCGGCCGGCGACCCGCCTCGCGGCAGCGGCGTTCGACCCCGAGGGACGGCGCATGCGCGCCTGAGGCGCACGATGCCGCTGCCCGCCCCGCACGTCTCGGCCCTCACCGCGCTCGTCGGAGCGGATGCGGTCCGCGACTCGAGCGCGCTCGCCGCGCTCGATCCCGGCGTCGATGCGCGCAACTTCGGCGCCGGCCTCATGCTCCGGCCGCGCGACACCGCGGCCGTCGCGCGCGTGCTCGCGTACTGCAACCGCGAAGGCATCGGCGTCGTCCCGCAGGGCGGACGAACCGGGCTCTCGGGCGGCGCCGAATCGCATCCGGGCGAGGTCATCCTCTCGCTCGAGCGGCTGAACGCGATCGAGTCCCTGGATCCCGTGAGCCGCACCGCGGTCGTCGGTGCCGGGGTCACGCTCGGGGCGCTCGCCGAACAGGCGGGGACGCACGGCCTCGCGCCTGGCGTCGACCTCGGCGCGCGCGACAGCGCGACGCTCGGCGGCATGATCTCGACCAACGCCGGCGGCAACGCGGCGTTTCGCCACGGCACGATGCGCGACCGAGTCCTCGGGCTCGAGGCGGTGCTCGCCGACGGCACGGTGCTGCAGGCGCTCGGCCGGGTGCGCAAGCGCAACGAGGGCCTGGCGCTCGAGCAGCTGCTGATCGGCGCCGAAGGCACGCTCGGCGTCGTTACCCGCGCCGCGCTCGCGCTCGTTCCCGCCGATGGCCCGGCCGCGACGGCGCTGATCGCGGTTCCGGACCTCGCGGCGGCGGTCGTGCTCTGCGACGCCGTGCAGCGCGAGGCGGCCCTCACGCCGCTCGCGATCGAGCTGATGTCCGGCAACCACGTCGCGACGACCTGCCGGGCGCACGGCGCGCCCGAGTTCGCGACGCTGGCGACGGCGCCCTACCTCGTGCTGCTCGAGGCCTCGGCCGCGACGGGCGCGGCCGAGGCAGGGCTCACCGACTGCCTCGGCAGCCTCGCCGAGCGCGGCGCGATCGCCGATGCGCTCGTCGCCCAGAGCGAGGCGCAGCGCCGCGCGATCTGGCGCCTGCGCGAGGACTGGGCGGTCGACCGCGAGCGGCCGGGCGGACTGTGGTACGACGTGTCAGTGCCGCTCGCGGCGCTGCCCGGGTACCTCGCGGATTGCGCCGCGGCGCTCGCCGCGCACGATGCCTCGCTGACGCTCTTCGTGATCGGCCACCTCGCCGACGGCAACCTCCACCTGACGGTGAATGCGACGGTCCCGATCACCGAGCGCTACGCCGAGATCGCGCCGCTCTTGACCGACGGGCTCGCCGCGCTCGGCGGCTCGTTCTCGGCCGAGCATGGCATCGGCCTCGAGAAGAAGGCGCTGCTCGCACGCCTGGCGAGCCCCGCACGGCTCGCGCTGATGCGCACGGTCAAGTCCGCGCTCGACCCGCGCGGCATCATGAACCCGGGAAAGGTGCTCTAGGCCGACGGCGCGGGATCGACGTGGTGGCCGTGCCAGCGGATCGGCTCGATCTTCGGCAGGATGATGACCCAGCCGACGAAGCCGACGAGGTTGACGATGCCGGCGACCACGAACGCGGTCACGTAGTCCCCGGTCGCGTCGGTCAACAGCCCCGCGGCGAACAGCGCAATGATGCCCGGCAGGTTGCCGAAGCCGTTCTGGATCCCGACCCAGCGCGCCGCCGCGGTCGGGCCTGCAATGATCTGCGGGATGCCGAAGTAGCCGGGCGACGAGAAGCCCATGAAGAGCTCGAACACGAACAGGCACGCGATGCAGCCCTGGATCGGCAGCACCGCCATGCCGACCATGCAGGCGATCGAGATCAGGTGCGAGACGCCCATCGGCGTCTTGTAGGCGATCGTGCGCGAGCCGCCGGCACGCACGTAGCGGTCGATGCCCCAGCCGGCGGCGAGCGCCGCAAACGCATTGATCGTGTACGCCACCATCGAGGTCCACGCGGATTCCGAGATCGAGAAGCCGCGGGCCTCGACCAGGTACGTCGGCAGCCAGCCGAGGATGAAATAGAACGTGTAGTTGCCCGCGAAGTGCCCGATCGCCGCGCCCCAGAGCCCACGCTGGCGCAGGATCTCGCTGATGCCGGGCGGGTCGACCGTCGCCGCATGCACCTTGAGCGTGGGCTCGGCGATCACGACGCGACTCCACGGCACGAGCCACAAGAGCGACAGGCCCCCGAACAGGATGAAGACCGGCCGCCAGCCGAACCGGTGGGCGATCAGGCCGCCGGCGAGCGTGCCGATCGCCGGGCCGAACAGGTACCCGAAGCCGGTCACGCCGTTGGCCATCCCGAGGTGCTCCCTGGCGACCCCGGTCGCGATCAGCTTCGAGGTGCAGGGGAAGGCCGCCGACTCGCCGAGGCCGAGCATGAGCCGAAGCGCAAACAGCGTCGCGAAGCTGCCGATGAAGCCGGTCGAGAAGGTCGCGACCGCCCAGATCGTCGCGCCGAGCGCCAGCACGCGCTTGGCGCCGATGCGATCGGCGAGCGCGCCGGCCGGGATCATCGCGAGCGTATAGGTGATGAAGAACGCGGAGCCGAGCGCGCCGAACTGCGCGTGCGTGAGCTTGAGCTCGCCGATCACGAGCGGACCCACGGTCGCG
>DATKOR010000068.1:0-27972 GCA_035524495.1 Steroidobacteraceae bacterium | reverse complement strand
GATCCGATAGCGGCGCTGGGCGACCGGGCCGAGCGTGAAGCCGATGAACTCGTGGATGCGCTCGAACCACGGCGCGGCGGAGGCCGGCCCCGTGAACACGAGCGGCACCGCCTGCTCGGCGTTCGCCGGGTCGAGCAGGATGCCGAGCAGGTACAGGATCTCCTCCGCGGTGCCGACGCCGCCCGGGAAGATGATGATGCCGTGCGCCAGCCGCGCGAACGCCTCGAGGCGCTTCTCGATGTCCGGCATGATCACGAGGTGATTGACGATCGGGTTCGGCGGCTCGGCGGCGACGATCCCTGGCTCGGTGAGGCCGATGTAGCGCCCGCTGCCGATGCGCTGCTTCGAGTGGCCGATCGTCGCACCCTTCATCGGCCCCTTCATCGCGCCCGGCCCGCAGCCGGTGCAGACGTTGAGGCCGCGCAGGCCGAGCTCGTAGCCGACCTTCTTCGTGTAGTCGTACTCCTCGCGCGGGATCGAGTGCCCGCCCCAGCACACGACGATGTCGGGGCGCGCATGGGCCTCGAGCACGCGGGCGTTGCGCAGGATGCAGAACACCGCATTCGTGATGTCGCCCGGGACGCTCAGGTCGAACTGGCCGCTCTCGACGATCTCGTTGGCGATGTAGACGATGTCGCGCAGCACCGCGAACAGGTGCTCCTTGACGCCGCGGATCATCTGGCCGTCGACGAACGCGACCGCCGGGGCGTTCTTCATCTCGAGCTTGACGCCCCACGACTGGCGGACGATGCGGATCTCGAAGTCGCGGTACTTCTCGAAGAGCTCGGTGGCGTCGTCGCCGTGGCTGCCGGAGTTCAGCACCGCGAGGGCGCAGCGGCGAAACAGCGGGTACAGGCCGCCCTGGCCGCGGTCCTGCAGCTGCTCCATCTCGCGCTGCGACAGGTTCTCGAGGCTGCCCCGCGGCGTGACGCGCGCATCGACGAAGTCGCTGGCGTCGATCTCGGCGTCGGTCGCACTCACGGGCGGATCTCGATCGGCGTGTTGGCGCGCGTCAGCAGCCACACCTCGAGCATGTCTTCGTTGGAGAGCGCGATGCAGCCGTCGGTCCAGTCGGCACTGCGGTAGTAGTCGGACGGGCGCCTCGGCAGGTTGGGCTGGCCGTGGATCATGATCGAGCCGCCCGCACGCCAGTGGTGGCGCTTGGCGAGGGCCATGTCCTCGGTGTTCGGGTACGACAGGTGGATCGACAGGAAGAAGTCGCTCGAGGCGTTGCGCCCGTCGAGCACGTAGCGGCCCTCGGGCGTCCTGAAGTCCCCCTCGCGCTCCTTGTGCCCGATCGGGTTCAGGCCGAGCGAGACCTTGTAGCTGCGATAGGGCTGGCCGTCCCTGATCAGATAGAGGCGCCGCTCGCTCTTGACGACGAGGACCTGGTCGGCCGCGCGCAGCACCTCGCCGGTCGCGTACCCGGCCACCGGCAGCACCGCGAGCAGCGCCGCCGCGAAACGGACGGCGGCGCTGCGGCAGGCCGGTGCGGACCCATTCAACATATGACGATTATACGGAAGGCGCGCGCGCCCGGGCCGCGATGCGGTTCACGGCCCGCTCACCCGAGCTCGACCTGCACGAGCGTCACGAGGCGCCGGAGCGCGCTCTCGACGCGTGCGGTGTCGGCATCGCGCAGGATCACGTGGCCCGCGCCCTCGTAGCCCGACGCCTGCGAGGCGCCCGGCTCGGGCAGCCGCGCCTCGACGACGAGCGATCCGACCTCGCGCTGCGCAGCCTCGAGCCCGAGCACGCGACGCACGCGCCCGCTCCCCTGTCCGCGCAGGTACGCGGCGCCCACGGCCCAGCGCCGCGGCGGCGGATCGAAGCGGTTGTGGATCACGATCTCGGGCCAGGCGCGGTAGAAATCGCGGTCGTGCGCGAACGACAGCAGCGTCGTGAACTGCGCGCCCGGAGGCCGCGCCGCGACCTCGGACACCGCGACGCTGCCGTCCGGCCGGCGGAACCACTCCATGTGCGTCATGCCGGACTGAAGCCCTAGCGCGCCGAGCGCGCTCGCGCCGATGCGCCGGATGTCCTCGAAGCCCTCGAGCTCGCGCGGCAGCAGCACGCACCACTGGATCCACGGGTTCTCCATCACAGTCAGCGGCGACGGCACGTAGCGCGACACCGACCAGAACACCAGCCGGCCATCGATGAAGACCGAGTCGAACGAATGCTCGGCGCCACTCAGGAACTCCTCGCACAGCGCTGGCTGCGCCGCCGTCGGCGGATGCGCCGCGAGGTGGCGCGCGAGCGCCGTCGCATCGTCGATGCGATGGGTCCCGGCTCCGCCCGCGCCGGCCGGGGGCTTCACGACGATCGGGAAACCCGCCGCGGCCGCGAACGCCGCGATCTCGGCAGCGCTCGTTGCGAGCGCGTGGCGCGCGCACGGCACGCCCGCGGCGCGCAGCACGTCCTTCATCCGCGCCTTGTCGCGGAAGTTGTGCGCGACCGAAGACGGCAAGCCGGGGAGCCCGAGGCGCTCGCGCGCGACCGCGAGTGGCTCCTGCAGCTGCTCGAGCGAGCCGATCAGCCGCTCGATGGGCCCGAGTCGCCGGCCGAGGCCGTCGGCGGCCTGCACGAGCGCCGCCGGCTCGAACGCGTCGGCGACGCGCCAGTGCCCGGCGAGCCGCGCGCGCAGTCCCGGCGGCACGCGCTCGAGCGGGTCCTGGCTGACGAGCGACAGCCGGATGCCGGGGAGCGCGGCCGCGCCGGCCACGAAGCGCAGCGTCGCCTCCATCAGGAACGGCGCGACGAACGCGACGTGCATCAGCGCTCCTCGACACGCACCGCGCCGCAGCGAGTGTTGCCCGGCGCGCTGTCGGCCAGCAGCACGTAACGGTGCCCGGGATAGGTCGCGACGCTGAGCTCGAAGCGCGTCGTCGTGTGGGTCTGCGACATCACGCAGTCGACCAGCAGCCGGTGCGTGCCGGGTGCGACGCTGACCCGCGAGTAGCCGATGCCGACGACGCGGTCGTCGACCTTGCGCAGCACCGGCGCGAGCGGCAGCCCCGCGTTGACGCGCGGCGCGCCCTCGATGACGGCGAGTTCCCCGGCCGGCTGCGTGGGACCCTCGTAGCCGCGCTCGGTCGCGCACGCGGCAAGGCCGGCGAGGAGCGCGAGCGCCACGGCGCGCATCATCGGCCCACGCCGGGACTCGCGTCCGGCGCCCGGGGCGGCTTCGGCGGCGCCTCCGGCGCCGCCGCGCCCCGCGGCTCGATCTTCGGCAGCACGATCTCCGTGCCGATGCGCACGTTGGTGAAGTCCGTCTCGGGATTGTACTGGCGCAACAGCCACACCGGGACGCTGGTCTTCTGCGTCAGCGTCCACAGCGATTCGCCGGAGCGCAGCCGGTAGCGCTCCTGGCCGGAGATCTGGTAGCGCTGGAAGAACTCGTCCTGCAGCTGGTGGTGGTAGCGCGTCCGGCGCTCCTCGAAGGTCGCGGCGCTGACGTGCGACAGGTCGAGCCGCACGCGCTTGCCGAGCGTGATCGTCGCGCCCGGGCGCATGTGGTTGAGCGCGCGCAGGCGGTTGGCACTCACGTTGCACCAGTCGGCGTAGTGGCCGAGGGTCTCGGCACCCTGCACGATCACGCTGTCGTCGGACACCGAGTAGTCGCTTGGGTCCGCCGAGGCCGCGCTCTCTATCCCGGGAACGAGCCCCGGTCCCTGCGCGACGGCCTCCTCGCGCGACACCGGCTGCGGCTTGGCGCGCGCGGACTCGACGAGCGGCCGGCTCTCGTCGGCGGCCGGCGCCTCGTGCGACTCGCCGGACGCCGCGATCGCCTCGGCGGCGGCGGCGATCCCGACGGCGGGCGGCGCAGCCGCACCGCGCGGCACCGCGGTGCCCTTGCCGACCTTGAGCTTCTGGCCCTCGAACAGGAAGTCGGGGTTCTTGAGGGCGTTCTCGGCCATCAGCGCGCGCTCGGTGAGCCCGAAGCGCTTGGCGATCTCCGACAACGCGTCCCCGCTGCGCACGACGTAGACCTCCTCGGGCGCGGTCTCGGCGGCGGCGGCCGGGGCCGGCGTCGCCGGCTCGGGCGCCGCGGCGACGACCGTCGCGTTGCCGAGCGGCTGCAGCGGCGGGAGCTTCAGCACCGTTCCGGCGCGCACGTCGCCGGCGGCGAGGTGATTGTACGCGGCGAGCTCCTCGGGCTTGAGCCCGTAGGCCGTCGCGACCTTCTCGAGCGTCTCGCCGTGCCGGAGCTTGTGGCTGGCGTCGCGCTTCTGCAGCGTGTAGCGCTCCGCGCCGCCGAGGCGCACCAGCAGCTGATTGGGGTCGGCGCCGCCCGGCACGCGCAGCTCGAAACCGCGCGGCACGTAGCGCTGCCCGTTCCAGACCGGATCCAGCAGCGAGAGGTTCAGCGAATGCAGCAGCTCGCGGTCGGTGCCGAGCAGCTGCTCGAGCGTCTGCGCCGGCACGTAGTACGGAAGCTTGACGACGTGGCTCGAGTCGGCCGGCGCGCGCTCGATGCGGCCGAAGAAGCGCTCGCTGTTGCGGTCGATCTCGAGCGCCGCGAGGAACGAGACGTAGAAGTTGCGCGAGGCGAACCCGAACGTGCGGCTCTGGTAGTTGCGCACGATCGTCACGATGTCGTCCGTTCCCATCAGCTCCTTGGCGCGGCGCATGCCGCCGGCGCCGTGGTTGTAGGCCGTCAACGCCAGCGGCCAGGAGCCGAGGATCGAGTAGTTCGCGTTCAGGAACTGCGCCGCGGCGATCGTCGACTTGTAGGGGTCGAGGCGCTCGTCGACGACATTGTCGACGCGCAGCCAGCGTCGACCCGTCGAGCGCATGAACTGCCAGAGGCCGGCCGCCCCGACCTTCGAGTAGGCCCGCGGGTTGAACGACGACTCGACGTGCGGCAGCGCCGAGAGCTCGGCGGGCAATCCTTCCTTGCGCAGCGTCTCCTCGACGTGACGTTCCCAGGCACCGGATCGCACCAGCCCCTCGCGGAAGCGGTCGGCCTGGCCGAGCTGGAAGCGCACCCGGTCCGCGGCCTCGCGCAGCGCCGCGTTGGTCACGTTCGGCGGAAAGAGCGCGAGCACGCGCTGCTCCTCGGGCGACAGCCCCTCGTGCGGCCCGCCGCCGAGGCGCCTGAGGATCCGCTCGTACTTGCCGCGCTCGGCGTCGACGAGATCGGCGCGCTCCTTCGGTGACAGCGACGCCGGGAAGCTCAGGTCCTCGTAGACGACATCGAGGTAGCGGTCATCGTGCAGCAGTCCCCCCTGGGTCGTGACCTGCGAATAGACGCGCTGCCAGAACTGGATGTCGGGCTCGAGCTGCGGGGGCCTCGGGAACTGGCGGCTGTCGGCGAGCGCGGGCGATGCGAGCGCGCAGCCGGCCACGGCCGCGGCCACCAGCGCCCGGATTCCGCTGCGATAGCCACCGGGGCCGTGCCGCATCGTGTCTCCATCCCTCGCATCCCGCGTGTCGCAAAGTCTTACACTCGGGTCGGGTTCGATTATACAAGCTGTTGATTCCATTGGCTGGCATGACGTTTGCTTCATGTAGCGCGAGGGTCGATCGCGGCCTGGGGGCCGCGGGCAGGGGCTGCTGGGGGATGGTGGACCGGGATTGCCGGCGCGCCGGTTGTGTGGCGGCGCGCAGAGCCTAAGAACCAAAGGCATCCCGGCCGGTCAGATGAGTGTCAGTTCAGCCCCGCGATCGCGGGGCTGCTCTTTTCCAGGGTTGCCGCGCCCGGGCGTACGTCACAAAATCGCGATTGAACCCTTTGCAGTTCCGAGACAAGCCTTATTTTCGGGGTCGTCTCCGCCGATCCATGCAATGAGGCAAGGTAGGATCCGGGCATGTCGCAGCCGCCACGCAAAGACTCGAAGCCGACCGCGCCGCCGGGCAAGCCCGGCGATGAGCGCAAGTCCGGCCGCGTGCGCTTTGACGAACGCGGCCAGGCGGTCTGGGAGTGGGCGGTGCAGACGGGGATGTTCGACCGCAATGCGAGCACCCAGCGCATCCGCGCGCTGACCGAGGGCCCGGGGAACCTGGAGATCGATGAGGCGCCGCCGGCCAAGCCGGAGGCGGCGAAGCCGACGACCGGCAATCCGTACGAGCGCGCGGCGACGCCGCGTCCCTCCAAGGCCGAGCCGGCCGGCTCCGATCCCTACAGCCGCGGCCCGGCGCGCAAGCCCGAGAACGTCACGTTCAATCCCTACGAGCGCACGCCGGCCCGCAAGCGCTGAGCGCCGCGTCGCGGGCTCAGTGCAGCCCCGGCATCTGGAAGATCGCCTTGACCTCTTCGACCGCCTCGCGCGAGGCCGCCGCGACGGCGAGCACCTGCGCGGGCGTCAGTCCCGTGACCTCGTAGGCGACCGGCTCGATCGCGGGCGCGTCCTCGAACTCGTCGCTCTCGATTTCGGCGAGCGCCGCGGCGCTGTTGGCGATGTGGACCACCGCGACGTCGAGCGGGTGCGCCTGCGCGCGCGCGGGATCGTGGTGAAACTCGATGCACTCGACGAGGCTCGGCGGCAGCTTCCAGCGGCGCGCGAGCGCGCCGCCGATTGCCGCGTGGTCGAAGCCCAGGATCTCGCGCTCGCACAGGTGCAGGTCCGGCTCGTTCGGCGCGTCGATCGTCATCAAGAGCGCCTTGCGGCTCTGGTCCGGCAGCTTGTTGAAGAGCACGAGCTGGCCAATGTCGTGCAGCAGCCCCGCGACGAAGCTCGAGTCCGGGCGGCCGCGCGCGCACTCGGCCGCGAGGCCGCGCGCCGCGACCGCGCACAACACGCTGTGGTGCCAGAACGAGCCCATCGACACGAGGTCATTCGGGATGCCGGTGAAGGCGCGCACCGCCGAGAGCCCGAGCGTCAGGTCCCGGACCTGGCGCGTGCCGAGCACCGCGATCGCCCGGCCGACCGTGTCGATCTTGCGCTGCATGCCGAACATCGCGCTGTTGGCGAGCGTCAGCAGGCGTGCCGTCAGCGCCGCGTCCTGCGCGACGACGCGGCCGATGTCCTCGGCCGAGCTCTTCGGGTCGTCGACGAGGGTGTTGATCTTGACGACGACCTCCGGCAGCGACACGAGTGTCGCGACGTCGGCTACGAGTGTGTCGGGGTTGAGCATCGCTGGTCCGGCAGTCGGGGACTTCCGTAGCATCGGCCGCAAGCGACAGGACTTGAGCCCGCTAGAATCCCGCCATGGCCCGCCCGTTGCCCGCCTGGCTGTTCCGCCGCTTTCTGAACTGGTGGCCGCCGTACCGCGGCGCCGGGATCCGGGTGACGGCGCTCGCGGCCGACTGGCACCACGTCCGGATCGAGCTTCGGCCCGGCCTTCGCAACCGCAACTACTTCGGCACCCACTTCGGCGGGAGCCTCTACGCGATGGTCGATCCCTTCTACGTGCTGATGCTGGTGCACGTACTCGGCGCTGACTACCTCGTCTGGGACCAGGCCGCCGAGATCGAGTTCGTCAAGCCCGGCCGCGGCGTCGTCAGCGCCGAGATCCGCCTCGACCCCGCCGAGGTCGGGCGCATCCGGCGCGAGGCCGCGGGCGGCGAGAAGGTCCTGCCCGAGTTCGCGATCGAAATCAGGGACGCCGGCGGCGAGGTCGTCGCGCGCGTCCGCAAGCGTCTATATATTCGCCTCAAGAAGCGCGCCCGGCCGGGCGCCGAGCAGCCAGGAGCGGGCCCATGAGCGACACGACCCCCGAAGACGTCGCGCGGATCGTCCACTCGATCCAGCTGTCGGTCGCGCCGGTGTTCCTGCTGTCCGGCATCGGCGTGCTGCTCGGCGTGCTGACGAACCGCCTCGCACGCGTCGTCGACCGCGCGCGCCCGCTCGAGGAGCAGCACGGGAGCGCCGACCCCGCGGCCGCCACGGAGCTTTACAGCCAGCTGCGCTGGCTCGCGCAGCGCGCACGGCTGATGAACACCGCGATCACGCTGTCGACGGTGTCGGCGCTCCTCGTCGCGGTCGTCGTTGCGCTGCTCTTCGGCAGCGCGTTCGTGCACTTCAACCTCGCGGCGCCCGTCGCGGCGCTGTTCATCGCCGCGATGCTGGCGCTCGTCGGCGCGCTCGTGGCGTTCCTCATCGAGATCCGGATCGCGACGGCGACGCTGCGGATCGGGCCGCGGGACGGCTAGGGTCCGATCTGCTTGTAGAAGTACGTCGTCGAGCACGGCCGCCCGTCCGGAAAGAGCGCGTAGTCCGGGATCGCTCCGACGCGCTGCCAGCCGAGCCGCGCGTAGAGCCGCTCGGCGTCGCCGCCCGTGACGGCGTCGAGGATCAGCAGGCGCCGGCCGGCGGCGCGGGCCGCACTCTCGGCGGCGGTGACCAGCGCTTGCGCGAGCCCCGCGCGGCGCGCGCGCCGGTGCACGAGCATCTTGTTGAGCTCCCCGCGCTGCGGCTGGTTTTCCATGGCCGCGAAGCTCACCGACACGGTGCCGTCGACGCGCCCCTCGTCCGTTTCGGCGACGAGCAGCAACCGCTCGCCGCGCGCGACCGAGGCGAGCACGCCCTCCCAGAACGCGACCGCCCGGGCACGCGAGAGCGGCGCGAGGAAACCGACCGAGGCGCCGCCCTCGACGCAGTCGATCAGAATGTCCGCGAGCGCGGCTGCCAGCGCCGGCTCCGCGCCCGCGACCCGGATCCGGTGCCGGCTCATGCCACCTCCCCCGCGCTGGCGCCCGCCACCACGACGACGTAGCGCGCCGGCGCGCGCGTGCGGTTCGCGAACACGATCGGCCGGTCGAGCTGCATTGCGAGGCAGTCGCCGGGCCGCAGCCGGTGGCGCTCGGCGCCGCAGGTGATCTCGATGTGCCCGGCGAGCACCCACACCTGCTGGTGCACGGCCGGGGGGCGGGCTGCGTTCTCGTAGGCGACGCGCGCGCCGGGCGGGAAGCGCACCTCGACGATCCGGATCGGCGACGGCCAGTTCGGCGGTGAGACGTTACGGCGCAGGTACCCCGAGCCCGGGTCGCGCCAGCTGAGCTGCCCGGCGCGCCGCGCGAGCGGCGTCGCCAAGCGGCCGCGTTCCCGCGGGGCGTCAAAGAGCGCGGCGAGCGGCACGCCGAGCCCGGTCGCGAGGCGCTCGAGCACCACCGCAGTCGGGCTCGCCTCGCCGCGCTCGACCAGCGAGATCATCGAGCGGCTGACGCCGCTCGCGGTGGCGAGCGCCGCGAGCGACAGGCGCCGCGCCGCCCGCAGCCGGCGCACCTGCGCGGCGATCCGGGCATGTATACGGGTGCCGGCCTTGTCCATGATGGTGGACAGGATATCCAATTCGCTGGATGACGCAATCTCGCGCCGCCGGCCTCGACGCGGGCGAAAAAAAAGGGCCGCCCCTTGCGGGGCGGCCCGGAAGGCACGCGCCTTGCCGCTTGCGCGGCGCCGGACTCAGGTCCGGACAGCGCGTGTCGACGGGTTCGTCGAGCTGCCGGTCAACCGCACTTGGAGTCGCCGCAGTTGAGGCAGGTCATGCAGCCATCCATCATCACCACCGCCGCGGTGCTGCACTTCGGGCACAGCTGCGCGCCCTCCGGGTAGTGGCCGCGCGAGAAGGCGTCCTGCTGCTTGTTGCGCGCCTCGTACTCCTCGCGCTTCTCCTCGATGAGCTTCCTGCGGTGCGGGTCCATCTCCGGCCGCGGCATCAGCCCGATCGTCTGCAGGTGCTTCTCGATCACGTAGCCGAGCTCGGCGATGATCGAGGGCATGAACTTGCCGCCCGGCTGCCAGTAGCCGCCGCGCGGGTCGAACACGGCCTTCAGCTCCTCGACCAGGAACGTCACGTCGCCGCCCTTGCGGAACACCGCGGAGATGATCCGCGTCAGCGCGACGATCCACTGGAAGTGGTCGAGGTTCTTCGAGTTGATGAACACCTCGAACGGGCGGCGCTGCTCGTGCTCGGTGCCCTCGTTGAGCACGATGTCGTTGATCGTCACGTACATCGCGTGATCCGACACCGGCGTCTTGATCTTGTAGGTCGAGCCGATCAGCACCTCCGGACGCTCGAGCTTCTCGTGCATCCAGATGACCTTGCCGCCGTCCTTGCGCAGCTCGGCGACCTCGGCCTTGCGCTCGGGGGCCGCCTTGGCGGCCTCGGCGGGCTTGTCGACGCGGAACTTGGTGATGCGCTTTTCGATCTTGATCATGTCAGAACTTCCCGTAGTAGCCTTCCTTGAGCGCATCAAACAGGTTCGCCGCGGTGTGCGTCTCGCCGTCGTACTCGATCTCCTCGTCGCCGCGCACCTTGACCTCGCTGCCGTCGTCGAGCGTGAACACGTAGGTCGTGTTCTTGAGGTCCTCGCCCTTGACGATCACGCCCTGGAACGCCTCGGGGTTGAAGCGGAAGGTCGTGCAGCCCTTCAGGCCCTGCTCGTAGGCGTAGAGGTAGATGTCCTTGAACGCGTCGTACTTGAAGTCGGTCGGCACGTTGGCGGTCTTCGAGATGCTCGAGTCGACCCACTTCTGCGCCGCCGCCTGGATGTCGACGTGCTCGGCCGGCGTCACGTGGTCGGTCGTGATGAAGTAGTCGGGCAGCTGCTCCTCGGGCTTCGTGGCGCCCGGTATCGCGCGCGGGTTCACGAGGTGGCGATAGGCCAGCAGCTCATACGAGTAGACGTCGATGCGCTCCTTGGTCTTGCGTCCCTCGCGGATCACGTTGCGGAAGTAATGGTGCGCGAACGAGGGCTCGATGCCGTTCGAGGCATTGTTGGCGAGCGACAGCGAGATGGTGCCCGTCGGCGCGATCGAGCTGTGGTGCGTGAAGCGCGCGCCGGTCGTCGCCAGCTGCTCGACGAGCTGCGGCGCGACCGAGGCGATGCGCTGCATGTAGCGGCTGTAGCGCGCGTGCAGGATCCGTCCCGGCACCTTCTGGCCGATCCTCCAGCCGTCGCGGACCATTTCCGGGCGCTGCCTCAGCATCCGCGCCGTGACCACGAATTCCTCGTTCATGATCGGCGCCGGGCCCTTCTCGCGCGCGAGGTCGAGCGCGGCCTCCCAGCCCGCGATCGCCATCTCGCGCGACACCGCCTCGGTGAACTGTACCGACTCCTTCGAGCCGTACTTCATGCCGAGCATCGTGATCGTCGAGCCGAGGCCGAGGAAGCCCATGCCGTGGCGGCGCTTGCGCATGATCTCGTCGCGCTGGCGCTCGAGCGGCAGGCCGTTGATCTCGACGACGTTGTCGAGCATGCGCGTGAAGACGCGCACGGCCTCACGGTACTCGTCCCAGTCGAACGCGGCCTCGGCGGTGAACGGATGCAGCACGAAACGCGTCAGATTCACCGATCCCAACAGGCACGAGCCGTACGGCGGAAGCGGCTGTTCGCCACAGTTACCTGTGACGAGGCCGTTAAAGATCAGGTTGTTCTGGTCGGGTTGCGTCGTATCGAACACCGCCTCCTTGCCGACGTGCTCGATGCTCGCAATCGCACTGACGAACTTCTCACTGGTCACGCGCGAATGCTGATCGCGCCAACCGCGGTACTTGTCGTTCTTGGCGGCCGAGATGAATCCGATCTCGTCCATGAAGCGATCGCGGGACGCCGAGCCGATGATCAGCTCGTAGTCCGCCTGGCAGTCGTACAGGCGCTTGGCGCCCTTGCCGTCCGGCAGCATCCGCTGGCCGGCCGCACGACGCTTGAAGATGCGGCAGAAGATGCCAAAGTTCGCGAGCAGCTGCTGCACGTCCTTGAGCAGTGACTCGCGGCTGGACGCGAGCCGGATCGTGCAGCATGCGTTCTCGTCGTCGCGCTGCACCGTGCCGTCGCTCTGGAAGAGGCCGCGCAGGTAGCCGCGCACGCACTGCTCGCTGCCGGTCCAGATGACTTCCGGCACCTGCGTCTTGGCCTTCGCCGTGAAGCCGTAGCGCTCGAGCACGCGCGCCAGGATCACCGAGCGGATCATGACGAGGTTGCGCTCCGGGACCGCGACCGCGCTGACGCGGTACTCGCGCGGGCGATTCGCGAAGCCGGCGATCAGCGAGTTCACGTAGCCGACGACCTCGTCGGCGTAGTCGCGGTCCTCGCCCCACAGGTTAACGACTGCCGCGTTCTTGCCGGCGCCGCGGTTGGTGAAGTGCCCGTCGCCGGTCAGGAGCCCGAGCAGCACGCCGAACTGCTCGTTGCCGCGGCAGCCGAACTGCCCCTTGCCGGACTGCACCAGCAGCTCGTCCCCGAGCTTCAGGTCTTTCAGCTTGATCTTGCCGCGGGTCGTGTAGAAGTCGTGCCACTCGGTGGCCTTGATCTCGTAACCGTCCTCGGTGACGACGCGATAGACATCGGCGGACGGCGAGGTCATGAACGCAGGCACGGCTTCGCGCACCGCAGTGCCGAATCCCTCACCGAGCGCACGCGTGTCGACGGTCGCCTGGACGTCGAGACCGGAGCGATGCAGATCGCCGATGCGCACCATGCCGTAGCTGGTCGCGAGACGGGTGTCGGCCGTGACGCAGGGATTGGTGGCGCGGATGTTCTCGCACCACCAGTTGTTGTTCATCTCGTTGACCCGGTCGATCAGCACGAAGCCGGGCTCGGCGAAATCGTAGGTGGACGACATGATGACGTCCCACATGCGCCGCGCCGGCACGGTCTTGTAGACCTTGCAGCACACGAGGCCGTCGTCGCGCGTCACGTAGCGGTCGGTCGTCGGCCACTCGCGCCAGATGTACTTGCTCTCGTCGGAGAGGTCCTGCGGCTCGGCGTCGTACTCGCGCTGCGACAGCGGGAAGGCGAGCTTCCACGGCGCGTCGGCCTTGACGGCCTCGATGAAGGCATCGGTGATCAGCAGCGACAGGTTGAACTGCCGGAGCCTCCCGGCCTCGCGCTTGGCGCGCACGAACTCCATCGCATCCGGGTGGCCGACGTCGAAGGTGCCCATCTGCGCGCCGCGGCGGCCGCCCGCCGAGGACACCGTGAAGCACATCTTGTCGTAGATATCCATGAACGACAGCGGGCCCGAGGTGTAGGCGCCGGCGCCCGAGACGTAAGCACCGCGCGGCCGCAGCGTCGAGAACTCGTAGCCGATGCCGCAGCCCGCCTTCAGCGTGAGCCCCGCCTCGTGGACCTTGTTCAGGATGTCGTCCATCGAGTCGATGATCGTCCCCGACACCGTGCAGTTGATCGTCGAGGTCGCGGGCTTGTGCTCGAGCGCGCCGGCATTGGAGGTGATGCGGCCCGCCGGGATGCAGCCCTTGCGGAGCGCCCACAGGAAGCGGTCGTGCCACTCGGTGCGGACCGCCGGCGACTCGACGTCGGCGAGCGCCGTCGCGACACGCTTGTAGGTGTCGTCCATCGTCTGGTCGATCGGCGTGCCATCCTTGGCCGTCAGCCGGTACTTCTTGTCCCAGATGTCGAGCGAAGCTTCCTGAAACGGAACGGCGCCTTCTCGAGGCTCAATCTTGTAAGCCGTGCTCATCGTGTCGTGGTGCTCCGGTGATCGATCTGGGTTGTTGTCGTCGTTTTTGATGGGAGAAAAGGGCTCCGACGGCTGTTGGCAGCGCTCCGTCGCCCTCCCTCCCACACGTGTCTCTTCTGCGCCCCGATCGGACACAAGATCTTGTGTCCGGGGAGCTAACTTATTTTCAGCGTGACCCTGAGTCAAGACTTTCTTTTGGGATCGTAGGGTCGGATTTTTCCCCTGTTTATACAGAAACTTAGGAAAATCACTTAACCAGGATTCCGGGCGCTCACCCAGCACCCCCTGTCAAGCCCGCAAAGACCCCATTCCACAACATCTTGTGTCCACCGCCACCGCACACCGGATCCACCGGACGTGCACATGTTGTCCACCGGACGCCTCGCGAGGCGCGCCGGCGCGACCGCCCGCGCTTGAAAAGTCCGGCGTGATCCTTACCTCAGGGCTCAGCGGCTCTCGAACCCCCTTCTTCACGCACAGGAGACACACTCATGGCCCTGACCCGTTACGAGCCTTGGTTCTTCGTCAATCGTCTGCACCGCGATCTCGATCGCCTGTTCGCAACCAACGGTCTCGGCGATGAACAGAACGCCGCCGTTGTCGATTGGGCGCCGCCGGTCGACATTCGCGAAGAGGAGAAGCAGTTCGTCATTCACGCGGACCTCCCGGGAGTCGACCCGAAGAACATCGACGTCACGCTCGAGAAGGGCGAACTGACGATTCGCGGTAGTCGCTTGCTCGAGAACCGCGAGGAGAAGAACGGCTTCCGCCGCGTCGAGCGCACGAGCGGCCAGTTCTACCGGCGCTTCAGCCTCCCCGACACTGCCGACTCGCAGTCCGTGAAGGCCCGGTTCAACAATGGCGTCCTTGAGGTGGCGATTCCGAAGCAGGCCCAGGTCCTGCCGCGCCGCATCCAGGTCGAGGCGAAGTGAAGCGCCGCGCCGGCGGCGCGCGGTAGGGTCAACCCGCCGCCCGCCGGCGCGGAACTTTTGCCACCTCGCGCGGGTCATCAGCCGTCGTCACGACGGGTTAGCATTGACGGTCGCGCCGCCCCGGCGGCGACCGTCCCGCACCCCGCGGTGTCCCGGAACTCAAAGGCCTGCCATGCACACTGATCCATCCCTTCGCCGTCCTCGCTTCGGCCTCGCGGCCGCGGCGCTCATCGTCGCCGTGCTCGCGGGGCCGGTCGCGCACGCGCAGGCCGCCCGCCTGCCGGCCGACGTCAACGGTGCGCCGCTCCCCTCGCTCGCGCCGATCGTCAAGCGCGCATCGCCCGCGGTCGTCAACATCGCCACGCGCGGCACGGTCACCGAGCGCGCCCAGCGCAACCCGCTGCTCGAGGACCCGTTCTTCCGCCGCTTCTTCGACGTGCCCGAACAGGGCCCGCGCCAGCACCAGTTCCAGAGCGCAGGCTCGGGCGTCGTCGTCGACGCCAAGCAGGGCCTGATCATCACCAACGCCCACGTCGTTGAGAACGCGAGCGAGATCACCGTCACGACGATCGACGGCCGCGACTACAAGGCCACCGTCGTCGGCGCCGACAGCGCCTCCGACGTCGCGGTCGTCAAGGTCAAGGACGCGAAGCTCAGCGAGATCACGATCGGCGACTCGAGCAAGTCCGAGGTCGGCGACTTCGTGCTCGCGATCGGCAATCCGTTCGGCCTGCAGCACACCGTCACCTACGGCATCGTCAGCGCGCTCGGGCGCTCCGGCATCAACCCGGACGGCTACGAGGACTTCATCCAGACCGACGCCTCGATCAATCCCGGCAACTCGGGCGGCGCGCTCGTGAACCTGCGCGGCGAGCTGATCGGGATCAACTCGGCGATCCTGTCGCGCTCCGGCGGCAACATCGGCATCGGCTTCGCGATTCCCTCGAACATGGTCCGCTCGGTCATGGACCAGCTCGTCAAGTACGGCGAGGTCAAGCGCGGCATCCTCGGCGTCAACATCCAGACCGTGACGCCGGAGCTCGCCGAGAAGCTCGGCACCACCGACCTGCAAGGCGCCTTCGTGCAGCAGGTCGTCGAGGGCTCGGCCGCCGACAAGGCGGGCGTCAAGGCCGGGGACGTCATCACGACCATCAACGGCTCGCCGGTCCACTCGGCCGCGGAGCTGCGCAACCGGATCGGCCTGATGCGCATCGGCGAGAACGTCGACCTCGGGCTCATGCGTGACGGCAAGGTCAAGCACGTCAGCGCGATCGTGCAGTCGCGCAACGGCGCCGGCGAGGAGTCGGGCGCCCCCGCCGGGGACCTGCCGCACTCGCTCGAGGGTGCCGAGCTCGGCGATGCGCCGGGCGGCGCCGGCGTCGTCGTACGCTCGATCGAGCCGGGTAGCCCCGCGAGCCAGCAGCCGTTGAAGCCCAACGACGTCATCACCGCCGTCGACCGGCACACCGTCGCGTCGGTGAAGGACCTGAAGGCCGCGGCCAAGGACCAGACGTCGCTGCTGCTGACCGTGAAGCGCGGCGCGACGACGCTCAAGATCCTGGTGCGCTGAGCCGGCGCCGAGGCCGCTATAATTCGGCTCCACTCGCGCGCCGGAATTCGATGCGGCCTCTCTCGATCTCGGTCCTCGGCGGCACCGGCTTCGTCGGCACCCGGCTCCTGAGCCGGCTGGCGCGCGACGGCCACCGGCTCACGGTCCTGACCCGCAATCGCGACCGGCACCGGGAGCTCCTGGTGCTGCCCGGGATCGAGCTTCTGAACTGCGACGTCCACGACGCGGCGATGCTCCCGGATGCGCTGCGCGGCCAGGACGCGGTCGTGAACCTGGTCGGCATCCTGAACTCGGGCCGCGGCGCGAGCTTCGCGCACGTGCACGCCGAGCTCGCGCGCACCGTGGTCGCGGCCTGCCGCTCGGCGGGCGTGCCCCGGCTCCTGCAGATGAGCGCGCTCGGCGCCGACGAGCAGGGCCCGAGCGAGTACCTGCGCAGCAAGGGTCGCGCCGAGCGCTACGTCCGCGAGGACTCCGGTCCCGTCGCCTGGACGATCTTCCGCCCGTCGCTGATCTTCGGGCCGGGCGACGGGGTCACGAACCGCTTTGCCCGGCTGATCCGCCTGTCGCCGTTCCTGCCGATCGCGAGGGCCCACACGCGCTTCGCGCCGGTGTACGTCGGCGATGTGGTCGAGGCCATGGCGAGGTCGCTCGATGAGCGGGCCGCCGAGCGCGCCACCTTCGAGCTGTGCGGTCCCGAGGTGCTGACCCTCGCCGCGCTCGTGCGCTATGTCGCCGGGGTCCTCGGACGCAGGCGACTCGTCGTCGGGCTCCCCGACCCGCTCGGCTACCTGCAGGCGCTCGTGCTCGGCCTCGTGCCCGGGCGGCCGCTGACGCTCGACAACTTCCGTTCGCTCGCGCGCGACAGCGTCTGCGGCGATGCAGGCCTCGCGCGGCTCGGCATCCAGCCGACCTCGCTCGGGGCCGTCGTGCCCGGCTACCTCGGCCCGGCCAGCCGGGCCGCCGTGCTCGACGGCTTTCGCCGCGCGAGCGCCGGACGCGACCCCGGGACGTGACGGCCGTCTCAGTCCCGGCGGGCGCGCGGGTGGACACTTAACTCGATGCGCGCCCTGCTCGCCCTGACCGCGCTCCTCTGCCTCGCAACGCCGCCCGCCGGCGCCGCGCCGCCGCTGACGCAGGCCGAGGTGTCGCAGCTGATGACGACGGTCGAGTTCGCGAGCCGCGGCCGCGACGTCCCGCGGCTCGGCGCGACGCTCGCCGGCGACTGCCGGATCGAGCTCACGACGCGGATCGGCGGCCGGGAGCGCGTGACGCTGATGACCCGCGATGAGTACCTCGAGATGCTGACGAACGGGTTCGCGGCGCTCAAGGACCTGCAGGAATACGACTACGTGGTGGACTCCCAGAACATCACACTCGAGCGCGACGGCAGCGCCGCGACCGTCGTCAGCCGCGTCACCGAGACCGTCGTGCTCGGCGGCCAGCGCCAGGTGACCCACAGCGAGGAAACGGCGCGCGTCGAGCGGCGCGATGGTGCGGCGAAGATCGTCGCCGTCTCGGCGCTGACCAGCCCCTAGCCCGCGCCGCAGACCGCCGCGTGGCGCGCGGCGCGCCGCTCGTGCGCGAGCGCCCGGGCCGCGGCGTAGAAGCGCACGAGATCGCCGCCCGCGGCGCCGAGGCGCGCCTCGAGGCCCGGCACGCAGTCCTGGTAGGTCGCGACCGCGAGCAGGCGCGCGTTGTTGAGTCCCGCATCGAACAGCCAGTCGTAGCCCGCGCCGAGCGCGCTGCGCTGCGCCGCGTACTCGGCGCGCAGGCGAGCGAGCTCCGCGCGCTTCGCGTCGCGCAGCTGCTGCGGCGCGAGCGCCTCGGCGTACAGGGCCTTCAGCCGCGCGCGGCTCGCGCTGACCAGCGTCGCGATCACCCGGTAGCGCTGCTCGCGGCGCCGGTACTCATCGAGCGCCGCGGGCCGTCCTTCGGCCTCGAGCCAGCGGCGCACGCCCTCGCGCTCGACGACGGTCGCGAACGCCTCATTGAAGGCGGTGTCGCCCTTGACGTACAGCAGCTGGTGCGCGAGCTCGTGGAACACGAGCGCCGCGAGCTCGGTCTCGTCCCAGTTGAGCATCGTGCTGAGCACGGGATCCGCGAAGTGTCCGAGCGTCGAGTACGCCGGCACCCCGGTCAGCGCGACGTCGTCGCCCTCGGCCTCGAGCTCGAGCGCGAACTCGCGGGCGCGCGCCTCGCTGAAGTAGCCGCGATAGGCGACGCAGCCGGCCACCGGGAAGCACCAGGTGCGCGGCGCCACGTCGAACTCGGGCGCCGCGAACACGTTCCAGACGACGTACGGGCGGCCGACGTCGGCGTAGGAGCGGTAGCTGGCGTTGTCGGGGAGCGCGAGCGAGGCGCTCGCGAAGTCCCTGAGGCGCGTCGCGAGGTCGAGCTGGCGGCGCAGGGACGGTGGCGTGTCGGGCGCGGCGAGGACCCGCGCGATCGGCACGCGCCGCGAGTTCAGGTCGAGCTGGCCGCGGGCGGTCTCGAGGATGTAGCAGCCGCCGAGCGGAGCGAGCACGGCGAGCAGAACGAAGAGACGCAGCGGCATCGGCGCGTTCGGTGGCGGTGCGCGCGAGTCTAACCCGGCACGGCCGCGCACGCGTTCGCTAGAATCCCCCCATGCAGACCTACCTCGTCGGCGGCGCCGTCCGCGATGAGCTCCTCGGCCTTCCGGTCAAGGAACGCGACTGGGTCGTGGTCGGCGCACGTCCCGAGGAGCTCGAGCGCGCCGGCTACCGGCGCGTCGGGCGCGAGTTCCCGGTCTTCCTGCACCCGACGACGCAGGAGGAGTACGCGCTCGCGCGCACCGAGCGCAAGACCGGGCCCGGCTATCGCGGCTTCGACACGCGCTTCTCGCCCGACGTGACGCTCGAGGAGGACCTCCGGCGCCGCGACCTGACGATCAACGCGATGGCCCGCGACGCGGGTGGCGCGCTCGTCGATCCCTACGGCGGCGCGCGCGACCTCGCGGCGCGCCGGCTGCGCCACGTGTCGGAGGCCTTCGCCGAGGACCCGGTCCGGATCCTCAGGGTCGCGCGCTTCGCCGCGCGCTACGCGCCGCTCGGATTCGAGGTCGCGCCCGAGACGCTCGCGCTGATGAAACGCATGGTCGCGAGCGGCGAGGCGGCAGCGCTCGTCGCCGAGCGCGTCTGGGCCGAGACCGCGAAGGCGCTCGCCGAGCCTGCGCCCGAGCACTTCCTCGCGACGCTGCGCGACTGCGGCGCGCTCGCCGTCGTCTACCCCGAGCTCGACCGCCTCTACGGCGTGCCACAGCCGGCGCGCTGGCATCCGGAGATCGACACCGGCGTCCACGTCGGTCTCGTGCTGAAGGCCGCCGCGGCGCTCTCGCCGCTTGCGCGCGTGCGCTTCGCCGCGCTCGTGCACGACCTCGGCAAGGGCACGACGCCGCCGGCCGAGTGGCCGAAGCACGTCGGCCACGAGGAGCGCGGCGTGACGCTGATCCAGGCGCTCGCCGCGCGCCTGAAGGTGCCGAACGAGTTCCGCGAGCTCGCCGAGCTCGTCGCGCGCCACCATGGCGTCGCGCACCGGGCGCGCGAGCTGCGCGCGACGACGGTCCTCGACCTGCTCGAGCGCTGCGACGCGCTGCGCCGCCCCGAGCGCTTCGCGGAGTTCCTGCTCGCCTGCGAGGCGGACCTCCGCGGGCGCACGGGCTTCGAGTCCGATCCCTACCCGCAGGGCGCGCTGCTGCGCGCCGCGCACGCGGCGGCGCTCGGCGCGACGCTCGAGGCCGCCGAGCGCGCCGGCCTCGACGGCGCCGCGATCGGCGAGCGGCTGCGGCAGCGGCGGCTCGAGGCGGTCAAGCGCGCGATCGCGCCGCGCGCCGCTACAGCGTCGCCGCAAGATCCCTGAGCACGAAGCCCGCGAGCGGCGCCTCGTAGGCGCGCGCGAGCGCGAGGCACTTGAAGCGCTCGCCCATGTCGGTCGGCAGCACGAGCCGCAGCGCCGCGCGCGCCGCGAGCGGCTCGCGCTCGGGCCGAAGGCCGGCGCGCACCTCGGCGAGGTGGCGCTCGAAGCCGTTGCCGATCAGGAAGTGCGCCTGCGTCGTGTAGCCGGCGACCGCGAGACCGGCCGCGAGCCCGGCCTCGGCGAGCGCCGTGAAGTCGACCCATGCGGTCAGGTCCTGCAGGCCCACGCGCACGAAGGGATCTTCGTGGCGCCGCTGGCGGAAGAAGCACCCGAGCGTGCCGCCGCGGCGCCCGGGCCCGTAGTACTCGGCGCGCGTCGCGCCGTAGTCCAGGAAGAGCGCGACGCCCGCCGCGAGCGGGCCGGTCACCGTGGCGAGCCACGGCGCGAGCAGCGGGCAAAGCTCGCTCTCGTAGCCCACGGGGAGAGCGACGCCCAGCGCCGCGACCGCCGCCGCGAGCGCGGCATCGGCCGGGCGCGCCTGCCACGCGAAGCGATCCTGCGCGCGCGCGACGCCGAGCTGCAGCACGCCGCCCTCGCCCACCCGGAAGCGCTCGACCGGAAGCGCGTCGGCGACCTCGTTCGCGATCACGACGCCGGCGAACGGCGTCTCGGGTGGCCGCTCGAGCCACGCGAGGCGCGCGCCGAGCGCCGCCGGCAGCGCCGCGAGCGCCGCCTGCTGGCGGTGCCGCAGGTCGGGGCTCGTCTCGAGGATCAGGTAGCGGCGCGGCAGGCGGCCCGCGCGCTCGAGTGCGGCGAGGAGCTCCGCGGCGAGCGCCCCGCTCCCGGCACCCACCTCGAGCACGTCACCGCCGCCGAGCACCGCGAGGATGCCGCCGACTTCGCTCGCGAGGCAGCGGCCGAACACCGGCGAGAGCTCGGGCGCGGTCACGAAGTCCCCGCCCGCACCGAGCTTGTGCGCGCCGGCCGCGTAGTAGCCGAGTCCCGGCGCATAGAGCGCGAGCTGCATGTAGCGCGAGAACGGTATCCAGCCGCCCGCCGCGTCGATCGCGGCGCCGATGTGCGCGACGACCCGCGCCTCGTGCCCGGCCTCGTCGGGCGAGAGCGGCGCGAGCGCGCTCACCTTCGCGTGCGCCTCGGGAGCACCGCGTATATCCTCGCGTCATGAGCCCCACGCTCCCCCTCGCGGGCCACGTCGCGCTCGTCACGGGCGCCGGGAGGCGCCTCGGCGCAGCGATCGCGCGCGCGCTGCACGCCGAGGGCGCGCGCCTCGTGATCCACCACCGCAGCTCGCAGGGCGAGGCCGAGGCGCTCGCGCGCGAACTGAACGACGTGCGCGCCGACTCGGCGATCACGCACGCCGCGGACCTGATGGACCTCGGCGCACTGCCGGGACTCGTCGCCGCCGCGCTCGCGGCCTTCGGCCGGCTCGACGTGCTCGTCAACAACGCCTCGACCTTCTATGCAACGCCGCTCGGCGAGATCACGCCGCAGGCCTTCGACGACCTGATCGGCACGAACCTGCGCGCGCCCTTGTTCCTCGCGCAGGCCGCGGCGCCGGAGCTGAGGCTCCGGCGCGGACTGGTGCTCAACATGGTCGACATCCACGCGTTCCGGCCGCTGAAGCGCCACCCGGTGTACTGCGCGGCGAAAGCGGGACTTGCGATGCTGACGCAATCGCTCGCGCGCGAGCTCGGACCGCACGTGCGCGTGAACGGCATCGCGCCGGGCCCGGTCCTCTGGCCCGACGGCGAGATGGACGGCGACCTCAAGACCCGGATCCTCGACCGCACGGCGCTGAAGCGCATGGGGACGCCGGAGGAGGTCGCGAAGGTCGCGCTGTTCTTCGTGCGCGACGCGCCCTACGTGACGGGCCAGGTGCTGCCGGTCGACGGCGGCCGGACGGTCGGCGGGTTCTAGCCCCGCGCTCATCGCCCGAGCTCGACCTCGTGCAGCGGGTGCGCCGCCTGGTCGAAGCGCGCCCACAGTTCCGCGATCGTGAGATCGAGGGTCGGGTGGCGCAGCCCGGGCGCGACGTCGGCGAGCGGGCCCAGCATGAAGGCGCGCTTCAGCAGGTCCGGCCGCGGCAGCTTCGCGCCCGGGAACTCCCCGACCAGGTCGCCGTACAGGAGCACGTCGAGGTCCATGCGCCGCTTGGCCCACTTCGGCTCGTCGCGGCCGCGGCCGCACAGCGCCTCGACCGCGTGCAGCTCGGCGAGGAGCGCGGCGAGCGGCAGCGGCGTCGTGAAGCCGACGACGAGGTTGATGAAGTCCTCGCCCTCGAAGCCGACCGCGACGTTGCGGTAGGCGGGCGAGACGACGAGGTCGGGGAAGCGCTCCCGGAGCACGGCGAGCGCCTTCACGAGGCTCGCGACGGGCTCGACGTTCGAGCCGACGGCGACGTAGACCCGCACCGGACGGTCCGGTGCGCGCTCGTTGAGAGGCGCATTCACGGCAGGTCGAGGTCGGCGCGCGAGCGCTCGAGCACGACGCCGACGTCGCGGCTGCCGCGCACGGCGCCGGGCTTGTTGAGCGTGACCTTGACCCACTCGACCGAGAACTCGCGCAGGATCAGCCGCGCGACCTCCTCGGCCAGCGTCTCGACGAGGTGGTACTCGCTCTGCTCGACGAAGGCGAGCACGCGCTTGGCGACCGACTTGTAGTTGAGCGTGTCCTCGATCCGGTCGGACCTGGCGGCGCGGCGGATGTCGATCGGGAACTCGAAGTCGAAGCTGACCGTCTGGCGGATCTTCCGCTCCCAGTCGTAGATCCCGATGATGGTCTCGGTTCTGAGGTCGCGCAGGTAGATTCGGTCAGCCATCGATCAGGTCCCGGCCGCGCATTGCCCGCGCGCAGGCGCGCACCCTACCAGCGGCGCCGCCGCGCTGCACCCTCAGGTGCCGGGCGCGCCGAGCTCCTCGAGCGGCCAGCGGGCGCGCGCGACGACCGCGAGCCCGGCGTGCTCCCCCGCGACGAGCCGCGCGTGGCCGGCGAGCGCGATCATCGCCGCATTGTCGGTGCAGAACTCGGGGCGCGGATACGCGGTGCGCGCACCGGCGGCCGCCGCGACCTCGGCGAGGCGCACGCGCAGCCGCGTGTTCGCGCCGACGCCGCCGGCGACGACCAGCGTCTTCGCGCCGGTCGCCGCGAGCGCCCGGGCACTCTTGACGGCGAGCGTCTCGACGATCGCCTCCTCGAAGCCGCGCGCGAGGTCGGCGCGGGCCCCGGGCGCGTCCCCGGCCGCCTTGAGGGCGAGGAGCGCCGCCGTCTTCAAGCCGCTGAAACTGAAGTCAAATCCGGGCCGGTCCAGCATCGGGCGCGGGAACGAGTAGGCGCCGGGGTGGCCGGACTCGGCGAGCCGGGCGAGCTTGGCGCCGCCCGGATACGCGAGCCCGAGGAGCTTCGCCGTCTTGTCGAAGGCCTCCCCGGCCGCATCATCGAGCGACTCGCCGAGCACCCGGTAGCGGCCGACGCCTCCGACCTCGACCAGCATTGTGTGGCCCCCGGAGACCAGGAGCGCGAGGTACGGGAAATCGGGCGGGTCGGGCTCGAGCCTCGGCGCCAGCAGGTGGCCCTCGAGGTGGTGGACGCCGAGGGCGGGGACCCCCCAGGCGTAGGCGAGGCTGCGCCCGACGGCGGCCCCGACGAGCAGCGCCCCGATGAGGCCCGGCCCGGCCGTATAGGCGATGCCGCCGACGTCGGACGGCGCCGCGTGCGCGTCGGCGAGCGTCGCGCGGACCATGGGCAGCAGGCGCCTGACGTGGTCCCGCGAGGCGAGCTCGGGGACGACGCCCCCCCAGATCTCGTGCAGGTCCGTCTGCGTGTAGACCCGGTGCGCGGCAAGGCCGCGGGCCCCGTCGTAGACGGCAACCGCCGTCTCGTCGCACGAGGTCTCGAGGCCGAGCACCTTCACGGCCGCCCCGCGGGGGCCGGCCGGGCCATGAACGCACTCAGGTTTTTGATTTTTGGGGGGGACATCCGTAGACTACCCGGCTCTGCGCCCGGCGTTTGGCCGGAGCCGCCATCCGAGGAAGGTCGATCTCAATGCCGAGCGTACGTGTCCGCGAGAACGAGTACTTCGACGCCGCCCTGCGGCGCTTCAAGCGCGCCTGCGAGAAGGCCGGGGTGCTCACGGAGCTGAGGCGCCGGGAATTCTACGAGAAGCCGACCCAGGAGCGTAAGCGCAAGAAGGCCGCTGCCGTGAAGCGGCACCTGAAGCGGCTGTCGCGCGAAGGCATGCGCGCTCCGCGCTGAGCGCTCCCGCGACCGCGATGACCCTTCGCGAACGCATCACCGAAGACATGAAGACTGCGATGCGCTCGGGCGACAAGGATCGCCTCGGGCTCATCCGCATGCTGCAGGCCGGCATCAAGCAGCGCGAAGTCGACGAGCGCATCACGCTCGACGACGTCCAGACCCTGTCGGTCATCGAGAAGATGATCAAGCAGCGCAAGGAGTCGGTCGTGCAGTTCGAGGCCGGCGGCCGCGCCGACCTCGTCGCCAAGGAGACCGCCGAAATCCAGGCGCTGACCGCCTACCTCCCGGCGCAGTTGAGCCCCGCCGAGCTCGACGGCCTCATCCGCGAGGCGATCGCCGCCACCGGCGCCGCCTCCGTCAAGGACATGGGCAAGGTCATGGGGATCGTCAAGGGCAAGGCCGCCGGCCGCGCCGACATGAGCGCCGTCGGCGCGCGCGTCAAGGCGCTGCTCGGCGGCTGACGAGGCCCGCGCGCGCGTGGCCGGCAGGATTCCCCGCGCGTTCATCGACGAGCTGCTCGCCCGTACCGACATCGTCGAGGTGATCGGCAGCCGCGTGCCGCTCAAGAAGGCCGGCCGCGAGTGGAAGGCGAACTGCCCGTTCCACGGCGAGAAGACCCCGTCGTTCACGGTCTCGCAGGCCAAGCAGTTCTACCACTGCTTCGGCTGCGGCGCGCACGGCACCGCGCTCACGTTCCTGATGGAGCACGACCGGCTGTCGTTCCCCGACGCCGTCGAGGACCTCGCCGGGCGCGCCGGGCTCGAGGTGCCGCGCGAGGGCGGCGCGGGCCCCGACCCGCGCGACCGGGTGCTCGATGACCTCTACGCGCTCAACGCGCAGGTCGATGCGCACTTTCGCGAGGCGCTTAAGGACTCCGAGCGCGCCAAGGACTACCTCAAGCGCCGCGGGCTCGTCGGCGAGACCGCGGCCCGCTATCACCTCGGCTACGCGCCCGCCGGCTGGGACGTGCTGCTCAGGAAGTTCGGCGCGACCGACGCCGGGCGCCAGGCGCTGCTCGCCGCCGGACTCATCATCGAGCGGAGCCCGGACCAGCAGAAGTCGAGCGGCCCGGGCTTCTACGACCGTTTTCGCGACCGGGTCATGTTCCCGATCCGGGACTCGCGCGGCCGCGTCGTCGGCTTCGGCGGCCGGGTCATCGACCAGGGCGAGCCGAAGTACCTGAACTCGCCGGAGACGGTGCTCTTCCACAAGGGCCGCGAGCTCTACGGCCTGTACGAGACGCGCCAGGAGCTGCGGCAGATCCCGCGCCTGATGGTCGTCGAGGGCTACATGGACGTCGTGCGGCTCGCGCAGGCCGGGATCCACTACGCGGTCGCGACGCTCGGAACCGCGACGACGCCGGAGCACCTGAACCGGCTGTTTCGGGTCACGAGCGACGTCGTGTTCTGCTTCGACGGCGACAAGGCCGGCCGCCAGGCGGCGTGGCGGGCGCTCGAGACGTGCCTGCCGTCGGCGAAGGAAGGGCGGCAGCTCAAGTTCCTGTTCCTGCCCGAGGGCCACGACCCCGACACGCTCGTCGCCGAGGAGGGCCGCGAGGCCTTCGAGGCGCGCCTCGAGGGCGCGCTGCCGCTGTCCGAGTACCTCGTGCGCCACCTCGCCGCCGAGATCGACCTGGCGAGCGTCGATGGCAGGGCGCGGCTCGCCGAGCTCGCGAAGCCCCTGATCGGGCGCACGCCCGAGGGCGTCTATCGCGAGCTCCTGATCGAGCGGCTCGCCCGCGAGGTGCGCATGCCCGCGCCGCGGCTCGCGGAGCTCCTGGGCCTTCACGATGCGCACCGGGTCGAGCCCGCGCCACCCGAGCGTCGAGCGCGGCCGCTGCGCTCGACCGGGCGCGGCTCGCTCGTCAGCCAGGCGATCGCCCGCCTCGTGCAGCAGCCGCGGGCGGCGCTCGGGATCGAGAACCCCGAGGCGCTCAGGCTCTCGGGCGACCGCGGCCTCGACGTGCTCGCCGAGCTCATTGAAATGAGCCAGTCCGAGCCTCATCTCTCCCCGGCGCAGCTCGTCGAGCGCTGGCGCGAACGCCCCGAGTACGAGCGGCTGGCCGAGCTTGCGGCGCTGCCCTTGCCCGAGCTCGAGGCGGCGGCGGTCGCCCGCGAGCTCGCCGCGGCCGTTTCCAAGCTCGTGGCCGAGGCGGGCCCCGAGCGGCGTCTCGACGAGCTCATCGAGAAGGCCGCCACCGAGGGCCTCTCCGAGGACGAGAAACAGGAGCTTCGGGCGCTTCAGGCCCGACCTCGACCGGCCACCTGAGCCCCTGCGGGGGCCGCAAGGCCCCGGTCGGCACGATTCTTGACTTTGGCCGGGATTTGCGCCTTGAACCTTGGGTTGACCCGGCGGTCCGTGTAAAATGCGCGGCTCTTTTTTATGCCCCGCGCGAGGGTATCCATCTTGAGTGAGAAGAAAGCGGCGGCACTGACGATCGGCGTGCGCGACGAGCAGCAGTCGCAGCTGAAGCGCCTGATTGCCAAGGGCAAGGAACAGGGCTTCCTGACCTACGGCGAAGTCAACGATCACCTCCCGAGCGAGATCGTCGATCCGGAGCAGATCGAAGACATCGTCAACATGATCAACGACATGGGCATCCCGGTCTACGAGAAGGCCCCGGATGCCGAGTCGCTGATCCTCGCCGACGGCCCGGTCGCGACCGACGACGAGGCGGTCGAGGAAGCGGCCGCGGCGCTCGCGACGGTCGACGCCGAGTTCGGCCGCACGACCGACCCGGTGCGCATGTACATGCGCGAGATGGGCACCGTCGAGCTCCTCACCCGCGAGGGCGAGATCCGCATCGCCAAGCGCATCGAGGAGGGCCTCGACGCCGTGCGCTCGGCGCTCGCGAACTTCCCGGCGACCTACGAGTACCTGCTGAAGGCCTACGAGCCCGTCAAGGGCGGCCAGGGCCGGCTCGTCGACATCATCGTCGGCTTCGTCGACCCGAACGCGCCCGACGAGATCGCGCAGCCGCAGAACCCGAAGCTGATGGCGCTCGAGAAGACCGAGAACGAGAGCGACGACGACGACAACTCGGAGGAGGAGGAGGCGCTCGAGACCGGCCCCGACCCCGAGGAGGCGGCGCGCCGCTTCACCGCGATCGGCAAGCTCCACGCGCAGGTCGTCAAGGCGCTCGACGGCCCGGGCACCAAGGACCCGAAGACGCAGAAGCTGCGCAAGCGGCTCGCCGGCCAGATGATGGAGCTCAAGCTCGCGCCGAAGATGTTCGACGCGCTGATCGTGAACCTGCGCGACCACGTCGCGACGATCCGCGGTCTCGAGAAGGAGATCATGCAGATCTGCATCAAGCAGGCCGGCATGCCGCGCAAGGACTTCATCGCGATCTTCCCGAAGAACGAGACCAAGCCCGGCTGGATCGACAAGCAGATCAAGCTGAAGCGCAAGCACTCCGCCTCGCTCGGCCGCCTGAAGCCCGAGATCCTCGCGCGCCAGCAGTCGATCAAGGACCTGGAGAAGTCGCTGCACCTGTCGATCCACGACATCAAGGAGATCAACCGCGAAGTCGCGGTCGGCGAGGCGCAGGCCCGGCGCGCGAAGAAGGAGATGGTCGAGGCGAACCTGCGCCTCGTGATCTCGATCGCCAAGAAGTACACCAACCGCGGCCTGCAGTTCCTGGACCTGATCCAGGAGGGCAACATCGGCCTGATGAAGGCGGTCGACAAGTTCGAGTACCGCCGCGGCTACAAGTTCTCGACCTACGCCACGTGGTGGATCCGCCAGGCCATCACCCGCTCGATCGCCGACCAGGCGCGCACCATCCGCATCCCGGTCCACATGATCGAGACCATCAACAAGCTGAACCGCATCTCGCGGCAGATGCTGCAGGAGATGGGCCGCGAGCCCACCCCGGAAGAGCTGGCGGTGAAGATGGAGATGCCGGAGGACAAGGTGCGCAAGGTCCTCAAGATCGCCAAGGAGCCGATCT
>DATKOR010000067.1:0-55218 GCA_035524495.1 Steroidobacteraceae bacterium | reverse complement strand
GCGCGCTGATCAGAACTGAACGCCCGCTGAACGGCACGCGCCGCCTGTCGCGGCGCGGCGACAGCGGCGTGCTGCGGCGAACCTCGTCCCGCACTGACGGTCAAAATTTGGAACGCGTGGTGACACGCGGGCGTGACGGCGCCGCCGATGAAGCGCGCGTCATCTTGCGCGGTCAACGCCGGCGCACAAGTCACGTTCTCGCACGAGCTACGGAGGTATCGATGAACAAGACATTGCTGTCGATCGGTCTTGCGGTGTCGCTGCTCGCCGGCGCGGCCGCGCACGCGGACCCGCGCTACTACGCACCGACGTACCCGGGCGGTCTCTACTTCGGCATGAGCGCCGGCGAGCTCATCTATAAGGAGGATGGACTCGACACGATGCGGCCGGGCTTCGCGGAGTTTCGCATCGGCCAGGAGATCAATCCGTACCTCGCGATCGAGGGTCGCGTCGGCGGAGGCCTGGGGCGCGACGACGTCAACGGTTTCAGCACCAACGTCGACCTGATGTACGGCGCCTACGCGAAGGGCATCCTGCCGCTGTCACCGTTCGTCTCGGCCTACGGGCTCGCCGGCGTCGGCGGGGTGCAGCTCCACCACAACTACCCGGACTTCAACCACAACGACGCCGGCTTCTCCTACGGCCTCGGCGCCGAGTTCAAGGTTGCCCGCGGCACGGGCCTCACGCTCGAATGGCTGCGGGTGACGGACGGCAGCAACCAGGGCTTCTACTACACCGCAGACCAGGTTGCGGTCGGCGTCAACTGGCGCTTCTAGGGACGGTGTGCCCCGCGACGGTCACGTCGCGGGGCGCGGTCGCGCTCAGGCCGTGGCGCGACGCGCTGCGTCGATCTGGCCGCGGACGAAGGCTACCGTTCGGATGGTCTGCATCTGCGACGGCAGCGCCGCAAGCAGGGCATTTGCTTCGCTGAGCAGCGCGTCGTGTTGCGCGGGATCCGCGACGGCAGCGCCGACCAGCGCGAGCGCCAGCTCGACGTGCTGCCACGCATCGTCGCGGTTGCGGGCGGCGAGCTCGCGTTCAAACTTAAGGACCGGGCCGATCACGCGCGCGGCGCCCTCGCGGTCGCCGCGGAGGCCGAGCGCGATGCCGCGCATCGCTAACACGAAGCTCTGGTCGCGGCGATCGGACGTTGCCTTCATCGGCCAGCGGGCTCGCACCTCGAGCGCCTCGGAAGTCGTCGCCTCGACGGCGGCGTAGTCGCGCTGTGCGAGCTCGGCCATCGCGATGAGGTAGCCCGTGTAGAAGAGGGCGATGTTGCGGCGGAAGCCCTCGTCCGCGCCCTTCGGACTCAGCGCACGCAGTTTCCCCGCGCAGTCCTCGGCCACCGTCCGTGCACGCGTGGGGTCGCCTGCGAACAGCGACAGGTAGACGTGGCCGATGCCGAGCGAGCACTCGCCAAGACTCAGCGTGGGGCTGCCGGCGGGCACCACCTTGCGCAGCGCCTCCAGGGCCTTTTCGTTGTCGGCGAGCAACGGCCTCGTGGCGGCGGCGTCGCCGACGTCGGCGAGCCGCGAGATCAGCACGTTGCGCGGGAACATGCCGTCGAGCACGAAGCCAGGTCCGCCGCGCTCGGCGATCCGGTAGGTCGCAAATGACGGCGCCATCGTCGCGATCGACTCATGCAGCAGACCTTGCGACCACTGGGCGTCGGAGAGCTCGCGGATATCGACCGCGAGGTTGTTGGCGATGATCGTGTTGTCCGGGTCGAGCTTGGCGAGCATCCGCGACACGGCGACGCCGCGCGACAGGTTGACGAGGGCGTCGCGGTTGCGCATGTCGTCCATGTCGACCTCGCCGGCGCCGGAGGCGATCAGCTGGCGCGCGCGCAGTGCGAGCAGATAGCCCGGGCGACGCTCCAGCAGCCGGTCCGCGAGTGCGCCCCCGTCGGCGGCGACCCGGCGCGCTTCGTCGTTGCGCCCGAGCGCAGTCAGCGCCTCGATCTGCCACGCGGCGCAGTTGGCGTACTCGGCGGCGAAGTCCGCATTCGTCGGGTCGTGCGCTCCGGCCGCATCGGCCGTCGTCATCGCGAGGCGCAGCGTGGCCTCGGCGTCCTCGAGCTTGTAGGCCCGCAGCTGCAGAAACCCCAGGCGGTCGAGGATCTCGACATAGGCGCGACGCGCATCGAGCGAGGCGTTGGGCGCGGTCGCGATCGGCCGCACGTTCTCGGCCGCCTTCGCCGCAGTCGGCAGCGCCTCGGGGCTCCGGCTGTTGTCGAGCACCATCGCGTTCGCGAGCAGGGCGAGTCCGAGCGCGATCGTCGTCGGCTCCGAGCGGTCGCCTTCGCTCTGCAGTCGCGTCAGCAGCTCGGCCGCCTGCGTCGCGGCCGCGGCGCCTTTGTCGATTTTGCCGAGGCCGCGCATGGCGCGCGCGTAGTAGACCATGGCGAGCGCGCCGTTGCGGGTCGTGTCGCCTCCCTGCAGCGCGGGCGGCAGCGCCTTGAAGTAGTCCATCTCGCGGCGCGTGAGCTCGGCGACGATGTCCAGTCGCCCGAAGCCCTCGAGCTCGCGCGAGAAGTCCGCAGTCAGGTAGCCGAGCAGCTGCTCGGCCTGGCCGCGCGCCTGCTCGGTCATCACGCGGGCCTCGTCGGCCGCGGCCCGCGCCTGCTCGGCCTGGTGCTCGGCGGCCCGCGCGCGCCGGCTGCTGAGATAGGCATAGCCGGCGGCGGCAACCGCGCCGACCATCAGCACGATGCACACCGCCGCGACCTGCCGGGCGCGAACGAGCGCCTGACGCGCCGCGCGCGCCCGCTCGCGCTGCTCGTTGAGGAGCCGCTCGGCCTCGTCGCGCGCCTCGCGCTCGTGCCGAAGATCGCGGCTGCGCTTGACGACGCCGCAGAGCACGTCGTGGGTGAGCTCGACGCGCCGGACGTCGAGGCGTTCCTCGATGCGCAGCAGGCGCCGGTTGACGAGCAGCGGCAGCACCTCGGGTGCGGCACCGACCGCCGCGAAGCTGCTCTGCAGGCGCTCCTCGGCGATGTTCTCGCGATAGCCCGAGGCGGTCAGCAGCTCGTCCTCGATGATCCGGCGCACCGCCGGCGGCTGGTCGGCGAGCGAGCGCTCGTAGAAGTTCGCGAGGATCGTCTCGTGCGAGCCCGCGAGCAGGTCGAGCGAGATCTCGCTGCGGCCCTGCGCGAGGCGCGTGTCGTTGAGCTCGCGGCAGATGAGGCTCAGCAGCGAGGGCTCCACCTCGGCGTTGGCGAGCTCGGCGCCGCCGGCAACGAAGCGCACGATCGCCTCGGCGACTTCCTGCGACACGAGGCCCCGGCCCGGCTTCAGCACCGCGGCGAGCGCCTGCTGGCCGTTCATCGGCGCGAGCCGCAGGCGGTTCTGCGTGACGCTCGGCATCGAGCCCTTCAGGCCCTCGAGCGGAGCGAGGTAGTCCTCGCGCAGCGAGATCAGCACGCGATAGTCGCTGCGCGCGAAGTCGAAGTGCTCGGCGGCGGCGTCATCCGACTCGAGGCGCGCCTCGACCTCGCGGGGCGGGCGGTTCTCGACGAGGTCGGCGAGGTCCGAAATGAAGCGCGCGGCGCGCGCGCGGCCGAACTCGTCGCTCTGCGCGAGCGTGAAGATCTCCTCGAACTGGTCGAAGATCAGCAGCGGAATCAGCGTCGCGCCCGACTCGTCGCGCAGCACGTCGTCGCGGTGGTGCAGGTACTCCCACAGCGTCTCGCCCGCGACCGCGACGCCGACCTGCGTCCATTGTCCGGAGCGCTTCGCGGTGCGCTGGATCGCCTGCTTGATCTGCTCGGCGGGCTCCGGGGCGTCGCGCGAGTAGTCGATGCGCACGTAGATCGGGCAGTAGCCCTGGCTGCGCAGCCGCGGCACGAGGCCGGCGCGCAGGATCGAGGTCTTGCCGAGGCCCGACTGGCCGAAGAGCACCGTCAGGAGCTTGCGCTGCACACGCCGCGCGAGCTCGGCGACCTCGTCGTCGCGGCCGTAGAAGTACTCGCGCGTCTCCTCGGTGAACGAGGCGAGCCCGAGCCAGGGGTTCCTGGAGTCGATCGTCGGCGCCGTGGGGTCGCCGTTGGCGGGCAGGGCGTTCATGACTGCCTCGCGCGCACGAAGTCGGCGACGCGCGCCGCGAACTCGGCTGGCACCTCGCCGCGCGGCAAGTGCGTGAAGTGCAGCGCCTTGAAGCGGTCCGGCACGAGCGCCGCGGCCGGGTCGGTCGCGTCGATGATCACCGGCAGGATGAAGAGCGCCCCGTCGGCCATGTTGCGCACCCGGTCGATCGCATAGCTCCACTCGCGCCGGAAGTAACCCTCGAGCCGTCGCTGCGTGGTCGCCGACACGACCGGAATGAAGTACGAGCAGCGCGCGATGTTGCGCTGGATCTTGCGGTCGTAGTCGTCGCCGGCCTCGAGGCGGTCCATGTCGAACCAGGTCGTGATGCCGGCGGCCTCGAGGCCGGCCTTGATCTGCTGCACGGCCGGCAGGTCCTCGCGCGCGTAGCTGATGAACACCGCGTTGTCCGGCATGTCGCGCGCCGGCGGCACGAAGCGCGCCGGCGCGCTGACCGCAGTCGCGACGGGCCGGCGCGCGCGCCGCGCCTGCCAGCGCTCGTGCAGTTCCTCGACGAAGCGCTCGGCGCCGACGTAGATGCGCGTTCTGACGCTCACCTGCTGCAGGAACGCCACGAGCCGCGTGTCCTCGCCCGAGTGGTCGTCGGCCAGCACCTCGCCGACGTCGCGCGGGTCCGAGAGCCGCTGGCGCTTCGCCATCCGCAGGAAGAGCCGCGCCAGCCAGTTCGTGAAGTTGCTGCCGATGAAGAGCAGGTGGTTGTGCTCGAGCTCGTGGAAGAGCTTCTCGGGCGCCAGGTGCTCGCTCTGCAGCGCGCAGATGAACTCGAGGAGGTCCTCGTCCGAGATCACGTAGGTGGGCGAGGCCGAGAGGCGCCCGAACAGGTGATAGACGAGCGGCCGGCTGAGGCGATCGCGCTCGCCCGGCAGGTCCGCGATCCGGTTCGGCGCGTAGGAGAGGACGTCGGTCGAGGCCGTGCCCGCGAAGCGCTCGAGGTTGATCGCGTTCTCGAGCAGCGAGTCGAAGGTCGTCGACACGAAGAGGTCGAAGTCGGTGATCGCGGCGAGGCGCCGGAGCGCCTGCGGCGGCTCGAGCGGCGTGTCCTTCAGGATGCCGCGCAGGCGGACGTAGGCCTCCTCGCGCCGGCCGCGCGCGGCGAGGAACCAGCACACGACGTCGTTGAGCGAGTAGGGCTGCGGCAGCGCGCTGATGTCGACGTTGAGGCGCGCCGCGAGCTTCTCGGCGAGCCAGTCGTACAGCAGGCGCGGGCCGCCATTGGTCGTGATCTGCAGCAGCTCCGGGCCGACGATCGGGATGACCCGCCGTTCCTCGATGAAGCTCAGCAGGTCGTCCCAGGCATCGTCATCGAGCGTCGTCATCGGTAACCGAAGCGGTACGGCGCTCGACATGCTCAAGGACCTCCGTGGGCGGGCGGCGGCGGGACGACGGTGCGGTCCCGGCGCTCTGCGCGCCTAATAATTGTTCTTATCACCGACGGAGTGTACCGAAAACCCCACGCCGCGCACCGAGCGCATCGGCGCCGCGCCGACCGGTTGCTGCCCGAACGGATCGTTCGCCAGCATAAGTCAGATGAGGCCGGCGCCGATCGCGGGTCCGCATGGCCCGAGGCGGCGAAGGAGGGCGGGCACGCACCGCCCGCGGCGGCGAGGCCCCGGGCCGGCCCGCCCGCGCACGCTCAGCGGCGATCGAAGACCATCGTCGCCTTGTACTTCGCGCCCGTCGCGTCGGTGCCCCACTCGGTCGCGTGCATGGTCTTGCCGTCGGCGGAGACCGTGTAGTGGCCGAACTCGCGGGGCTTCCCGGCCTTGAGCATCGTCATCTTGTTCTCGTTCGGCTTCACGCGCTCCATGCGCACGGTGTCGGCGTTCGCGTAGCCCGTCACCGGCGCTTCCTTCGCATCGGCCGTGAACGTGTAGTTGGTCTCTTCCTTCGAGCCGTCGGCGTTGACCCACTCGGCGTGGTCCTTCATCTTGCCGCCGCCCTCGTCGGTGATCGAGACGATGTAGCTCTTGAGCGGCGGGCCGGGCTCGAACTTGGACTTCGCCGCGTTCATGACCCACGTCCCGATCATCGGGTTCGCGTCCGCGCCCAAAACCGGCGCGCTCGCGACCGCGAAGAATGCCAGCGAAGCGAGCAAGACCTTCCTGTTCATGGCTCCCCCCGTAGAGCCCCGCAGCACGAGCGGCACTGGCTGCGAGGCGTTGATGGTTCTTGTGCCGCAGCGCCCGCGACTTTGCGCTTCCATACGCAGCCTCGGCAACCCCGTCCGCCGGGAAGGCGCCCGGGCGGCGTGTCAGCGCAAGCTGAAAGCGCGGCGCCGGGAAGGGGCAGCGGCGGTCTCCCGGTCGAACGGACGCGAGGAACTGCATTTAACATATTGAAAATGCACTATTTATATGCGCGTCCTCCCTGCATTCCAGCCGCCGCGGCGTCGCGCCCCGGTCGCGAGCCGCGCGGTTCGTGCCTATGCTCGGCGCCCAGCCTTCGGACCTGGAGTGCTTGCATGACTGCTGCCCGCCCGCGATTCGCTCTCGCATCCCTGCTCGCGTCGGTCGCACTGTCCGCAAGCGCATTCGCATCGCCCGCGCCGGGCGCCGCGCAGGCGCTCAAGCAGATCATCGAGGAGCAGTGGGCGGCCGACCTCAAGGCCGACCCGCTGCTCGCCACCGCCTCCGGCGAGCCCGGCTACAACGACCGGCTGCCGGATGCGAGCGCCGCGGCGCAGGAGCGCGAGGCGCGCGCCGACGGGGAGTTCCTCGCGCGCCTGCGGCGCATCGACCGCGCGGCGCTCACGCCCGGCGACGCGCTCAATCGCGACCTCCTCGAGTTCGTGCTCCAGCACCGCGTTGCGCTCGCGCCATATCGCGAATACCGGATCCCGATCGTCAGCGACGAGGGTTTCCACGTCGAGATGACGCAGATGGCCGACGGCGTCCCGATGCGCAGCGTCCGCGACTACCAGGACTACCTGAAGCGCCTCGAGGGGATCCCGGCGTACTTCCGCGACAACCTCGCGAACATGCGCGCGGGCCTCAAGGACGGCTTCACGCTGCCGGCGGAGATCCTGCCGGGCGTCAAGGCGGTCATCGACGCGCAGCAGTGGCCGAGCGCGGAGGCCTCGCCCTTCTACGCGCCGTTTCGCCGCATGCCGGAGACCCTGAGCGCCGCCGACCGCGAGCGCCTGAGCGCGGCAGCGCGCACCACGATCACGAACGCGGTGCTGCCCGCCTATGCGGAACTGAAGCGCTTCATGGCCGAGGAGTACGTCCCGGGCGCGCGGCACACGGTCGGCGCCAGGGACCTGCCGGACGGCGCGCGCTACTACGCGGCGCGCGTCAGGTACTTCACGAACCTCGACGTGACGCCGGATGAGGTCCACGAGATCGGCCTCAAGGAGGTCGCGCGCATCCGCGCGGAGATGGACGAGGTGATCCGCTCGAGCGGCTTTCAGGGCGACTTCGCGGCGTTCCTGAACTTCCTGCGCACCGACCCGCAGTTCTACGCCAAGACGCCCGAGGAGCTCCTGAAGGACGCCGCCTACATCGCCAAGCAGATCGACGGCAAGCTCCCGGGCTACTTCGGCCGCCTGCCGCGGCTCCCGTACAGCGTCGAGCCCGTGCCGGCGGACATCGCGCCCAATTTCACCGGCGGACGCTACGTGCCGCCGCCCGTCGGCGGAACGCGCGGCGGGCAGTACTGGGTCAACACCTACGCGCTCGAGAAGCGCCCGCTCTACGTGCTGCCGTCGCTGACGCTGCACGAGGCCGTCCCAGGCCACCACCTGCAAGGGGCGCTCGCGCAGGAGCTCGAGAACGTGCCGCCGTTTCGGCGCGAGCTCTATCCGCACGCCTTCGGCGAAGGCTGGGGGCTCTACTCCGAGAAGCTCGGCGTCGAGATGGGCATGTACAAGACGCCCTACGAGCACTTCGGGCGCCTGACCTACGAGATGTGGCGCGCCTGCCGGCTGGTCGTCGACACCGGCATGCACGCCAAGGGCTGGTCGCGCCAGCAGGCGCTCGACTACCTCGCCGACCACACCGCGCTCTCGCTGCACGAGGTGCGAACGGAGGTCGACCGGTACATCGCCTGGCCCGGGCAGGCGCTCGCCTACAAGATGGGCGAGCTCAAGATCCTCGAGCTTCGGGCGCGCGCGACGCGCGAGCTCGGCGAGCGCTTCGACCTGCGCGCGTTTCACGACGCGGTGCTCGACAACGGCGGCGTGCCGCTGCCGATCCTCGAGCGCCAGATCGATGCCTACATCGCCCGCGTCAAGGCCGAGCGGCCGCACGCGGGGCTGCCGGCGGTGCCCTGACGGGTTCCCGCGACCGCGCCGGCCCGCGAGTCGGCTATGCTCGGCGCCTTTCTGACCGGCTGGAGTGTCACCGAGTGAGCCCTTCGATCCGCCTCGCCCTCGTTGCCGCCGCCGTGCTCGCCGCCGGCGGCGCCGTCGCCCAGAAAGTCCCCGCCGGCTTCTACCAGGACCTCAAGTGGCGCTCGATAGGCCCGCCGCGCGGCGGGCGCACGCGCGCGGTCGCCGGAATTCCGACGCAGCCGAACGTGTTCTACGTCGGTGCCGTCAACGGCGGCGTATGGAAGACCAACGACGCCGGTCGCACCTGGCGGCCGATCTTCGACGACCAGCCGACGCAGTCGATCGGCGCGCTCGCGGTGGCACCTTCCGACCCGAACGTCATCTACGTCGGGAGCGGCGAGGGCCTGCATCGTCCCGACTTATCGGTTGGCGACGGCATCTATCGCTCGGGCGACGGCGGCAAGACCTGGGTGCACCTCGGCCTCGCCGGCGGCCAGCAGATCCCGGAGCTCGCGATCGACCCGCGCGACCCGAACCGCCTCTACGCCGCCGTGCTCGGCCATCCCTACGGCCCGAGCAACGAGCGCGGCGTCTTTCGCTCCAGCGACGGCGGCAAGAGCTGGCAGCGCGTGCTCTACAAGGACGACAACACCGGCGCAAGCGCAGTCGCCCTCGATCCGCAGCACCCGGACACCGTCTACGCCGGGCTCTGGGAAGGGCGCCTGGGTCCCTCCGAGGACAAGAACGAGTACAACGGCACGGGCGGCGGCCTCTACAAGTCGACCGACGGCGGCGCGACCTGGAAGGCCCTGAAGGTCGGGCTCCCGGAGAACCTCTCGCAGCTGAACCTCGCCGTCGCACCGAGCCGCCCGAGCCGCCTCTTTGCGGTGATCGCGACCAGCGAGCCCGGCGAGTACGCCTCGGCCGCCGGCCTCGGGGTCTATCGCTCGGACGATGGCGGCGAGCACTGGGAGCGGATCACGCGCGACCCGCGCCCGGCGCTGCGCATCGGCGGCGGCGACCTGCCGATCGTGCGCGTCGACCCGCAGAACCCCGACATCGTCTACAGCGCCAGCATCGTGACCGTGAAGTCGCTCGACGGCGGCAAGACCTGGGCGGGCCTGCGCGGTGCGCCGGGCGGAGATGACTACCAGAACCTGTGGATCAATCCGAACGACCCGCGGATCATCGCGCTGGTCGGCGACCAGGGCGCGGTCATCACCGTCAACGGCGGCGAGAGCTGGAGCTCGTGGTTCAACCAGCCGACGTCGCAGCTCTATCACATCGGCATCACGCCGACCTTCCCGTACCGCGTGTGCTCGGGCCAGCAGGAGAGCGGCTCGGCGTGCATCGCGACCCGCGGCAATGACGGCATGATCACCGCGCGCGACTGGCATCCGGTCGGGGTCATCGAGTACGGCTACGTCGCGCCCGACCCGCTGGATGCGGATCTGATCTACGGTGCCGGCCGCAACGAGGTCACGCGCTTTCACGTCTCGACCGGCCAGGTGCAGAACGTGACGCCGATCCCGCTGCGCGGCGGCGAGGTGCGCGTCGATCGCACCGAGCCGCTCTTGTTCTCGCCGCTCGACCCGCACACGCTCTACTACGCATCGAACGTCCTCTACCGGACGAGCGACGGCGGCGCGAACTGGCAGGCGATCAGCCCGGACCTCGGACGCGCCGCCCCCGGGATCCCGCCGAGCGTCGGCAAGCTCCACGAGCCCGACGCCGAGCGCCAGCGCGGCGTGATCTACTCGCTCGCGGCCTCGCCGCTCAGCCAGGACACGCTCTGGGCCGGGACCGACGACGGACTCGTCTGGGTCACGCGCGACGGCGGCAAGCACTGGACGGACGTCACGCCGCCCGAGATGGTGCCGTGGAGCAAGGTGACGCAGATCGAGGCCTCGCACTTCGACGCCGACACGGCCTACGTCTCGGTGAGCCGGCTGCGCATCGACGACCTGCGCCCGTTCATCTACCGGACGCGGGACGGCGGGCGGACCTGGCAGCCGCTCGCGGCGCACCTCACGGACATTGCGCCCGTCAACGCGGTGCGCGAGGACCCGGTGAAGCACGGGCTCCTCTACGCTGCGACCGAGCGCGCCGTGTGGGTGTCGTTCGACGACGGCCGCAACTGGGAGTCGCTGCAGCTCAACCTCCCGCACACCTCGATGCGCGACCTCGCGGTCCGCGGCACGGACCTCATCGTCGCGACGCACGGACGGGGCTTCTGGGTCCTCGACGACGCCTCGCGCCTGCGACTCATCGGCGCCGCGAAGTTCAACGATCCCTTCGTCGTGCCGCCGGCGCCGACGGTGCGCGCGCGCCGCAGCACCTGGAGCGACACGCCGATCCCGACCGACGAGCCGACCGCGGCAAACCCGCCCGCCGGGGCCGTCATCGACTACTACCTGCCGCGCGACCCCAAGACCGTCGTCGTGCTCGAGGTGCTGGATGCGAGCGGCGTGCTCGTGCGCCGCTACGCGAGCGACGATCCCGTCGACCCGTCGAACGAGGAACTCGCCCGGCAGCTGATCCCGCCCGTCTGGGTGCTGCAGAGCGGCCCGCTCCCGCACGAGGCGGGCATGCATCGCTGGGTGTGGGATATGCATTACCCGGCGCCGTTCTCGGTGAGCCACGAGTACCCGATCGCGGCGGTCGCGCACGCAACGCCGCGCGATCCGCAGGGCCCGCTCGCGCCGCCCGGGCGCTACACGATCAGGCTCACGGTCAACGGGCGGCGGGCCGAGGCGCCGCTGACGCTCGTCGCCGATCCGCGGGTCACGGTCTCGGCCGAGGCCTACCAGGCGCAGTTCCAGCTCTCCGCCAAGCTCGCGGCGCGGCTCGATGAGGCCTCGCGCGCGCTCGCGACCGCGCGCTCGCTGCACGAGCAGCTGAAGGCGGTTCCAGCGGCGAGCCCGGTCGCGGCGGCGGCCCGCGCCTACGACGAACGGATCGCGGCGCTCCTCGAGGCGCCGGCGGGGGCCGCGGAAGGCGCGGCGCCGCCCGTGCTGCTGCCGGCGGTGCAGGGGAAGATCGCGGGGCTCTACGCCGAGATCAACCGCGCCGACGCCGCGCCGACGGCGGCCCAGGGAGCGGCGAGCGCGGCGACCGCGACCGCGCTCGCCGGGCTCACCGAGCGCTGGCGCGGCATCCTTTCGGAGCTCCCGGCGTTCAACGCCCAGCTGCGCGCCGCCGGGCTCGCGGCGCTCAACCCCGAGCAGCCGCCCCCGGTCGACCTCGACTCGGCGAACGAGGAATAGCGCCGGCGGACTGCGGAAGGTCGCAACGCGGGTGCTGCCGGCGAGGTGCGAGAATCCCGGCGTGAGCGCGCAACCCGCCCTCGTGCCGCTGACGGGACTTGACGGCGTCTTCCTCGACCTCGAGACGCCGGCGACGCCGATGCACGTCGGCTCGCTGCACTTCTTCGAGCCGCCGGCGCGCGGGCCGCGCGAGTTCTACGCGCTCATCCGCCGCATGCTCGCCGCGCGGCTCAACGTCGCGCCGATCTTCGGCCGGCGCCTCGCGTCGGCGCCGCTCAACATCGCGCACCCGGTGTGGCTCGACAACGCGCGCATCGACCTCAACTACCACGTGCGGCGCATGACCGTGCCGCCGCCGGGCGGGCGCGCCGAGGTCGAGCGCTGCGTCGCGGACCTGCACGCGGAGCTCATGGACCGCGCGCACCCGCTGTGGCAGATGACAGTGCTCGAGGGCCTCGCCGACGGGCGCTGCGCGTACTACTTCAAGGTCCACCACGCGGTGCTCGACGGCGTCTCGAGCATGGCCCTCGCGGCGGCGCTCTACGACACGGGCCCGACGCCCGCACGCCGGCCGCGCAGCTCGCGGCCACGACCGCGCACCTCGCCGGGCCTCATCGAGGTCGCAGGGACGGTGTTGCGCCACGACGTGAGTCAGCTCGTGCGCGTGCTGCGCTACCTTCCCGACGCCGCGCGCACGCTCGCCGAGCTCGTGACCGCGCCGCCGCCGCGGCGCTTCACGTTCGGCCCGCGCACGCCGCTCAACGCGACGATCACCGGCGAGCGCAGCGTCGCGTTCGTGCCGGTCCCGCTCGCCGAGGTCAAGGCGGTCGGGGCGCGCCACCAGGCGACCGTCAACGACGTGGTACTCGCGCTCTGCAGCGCGGCGCTGCGCGGCTACCTCGCGCGCCACGGCGGCGTCCCGAAGGAGCCGCTGATCGCGGCGATGCCGATCTCGGTCCGCGACCCGGGCGATGCGCGCTACGGGACCGAGGCGACGATGAGCTTCCTGCCGCTCCCCACCCAGCTCGCGGATCCGCTGCGGCAGCTGAAGAAGATCACTGCGACGACCGCCGCCGTCAAGGCGGCGCATCGCGCGCGCCCGCACCTGCCGACGGACTTCCCGTCGGTCGGCGTGCCGTGGCTGGCCGCCAGCCTCGCCGCGCTCTACGCGCGCGGCCACGTGGCCGACGTCGTTCCGCCGATCGCCAACGTCATCATCTCGAACGTGCCGGGTCCGCGCGCGCCGCTCTACACGGTGGGCCTCAAGATGCAGGAGTACTGGCCGCTCTCGATCGTCGAGCACGGAGTCGGGGTCAACATCACGGTGATCTCCTACGTCGATACGCTCGAGTTCGGGGTCACCGCGGCGCGCGCGCTCGTGCCCGAGGCCCGCGAGATCGCCGACGGGCTCGCCGCGGCGCACGTTGCGCTGAAGCGCGCCGCGAGCGCGCGTCCGCGCCGCGCCGCCGCACGGAGCAGGCGCCGCTGAACAACGACATCGACAGCGAGGAGCGCGCGCCGGATGCGGCGATCCCGCCGCCCGGCCTGCTGCGGCTCGCGCTCGAGGGCCGCTTCGGGCTCGAGCTCGGCGCAACGCTCGCGGCCCAGCCGCTGCTGCGGCTCGCGCCGCGCGGCGACGGGCACGCGGTGCTGGTGCTTCCCGGGCTCATTGCGGGCGACGCGACGACGGTGCCGCTGCGGCGCTACCTGTCGCGCCTCGGTTACCTGCCGCACGGCTGGATGCAGGGGGTCAACCTCGGGCCGCGCGTCGGCGTGATCGAGCGCTGCCTCGCCGACCTCGGCTCGCTTAGGCGCCGCACGGGCCGCAAGGTGAGCCTGATCGGCTGGAGCCTGGGCGGCGTCTACGCGCGCGAGCTCGCGAAGGCGCGGCCGGACGACGTGCGCCTCGTGATCACGCTCGGCACGCCCTTCACCGGCCACCCGAAGGCGACCCACGCCTGGCGCCTCTACGAGCGCCTCGTCGGCCATCCGATAGGCTCACCCGAGCTGCACGAGCCGCTGCGCGAGCCGCCGCCCGTGCCGACGACGTCGGTGTTCAGTCGCAGCGACGGCGTCGTGTCGTGGCGCTGCAGCCTCGAGCCGCTCGGGCCCCGGACCGAGAGCATCGAGGTGCACGCGAGTCACCTCGGCCTCGGCTTCAACCCGCTCGTGCACTACGCGATCGCCGATCGCCTGGCGCAGCCGGAAGGGGAGTGGCGGCCGTTCACGCGCGAAGGCCTGCGCCGGCGGCTCTATCCGGACCCCTACCGCTAGCATGGCCAACCTGACCGTCAATGGCGTGCGGATCGAGTACGAGTCAGCAGGCGACCCGAAGCATCCCGCGATCGTGCTGATCATGGGCCTCGGCATGCAGCTCACCGGGTGGCCCGACTCGCTGGTCGACGCACTGGTCGCCGGGGGCTACCGGGTCGTGCGCTTCGACAACCGCGACGCCGGCCTCTCGAGCCGTGTGCGCAGCCGCTTCGCGATGGGCCCGGTGCTCGCGATCCTCGCGGCGCGACTGCACCTGCCGTTGCGTCCCGCGTACCGGCTCGAGGACATGGCGAGGGACACGCTCGCGCTCATGGACGCGCTCGGAATCTCGCGCGCGCACGTCGCCGGCGTCTCGATGGGCGGGATGATCGCGCAGGTGCTCGCGACGCGTGCGCCGGAACGGGTGCTGTCGCTGACCTCGATCATGTCGACGACCGGCAATCGCCGCGCCTCGCGGCCGCGCCCGGAGGCGCTGCGGGTGCTCATGAAGCGCGTGCCGGCGTCGGCGCCGCGCGCCGATGCGATCCGCCAGGTCGTCAGGGTGTTCACGGTCATCGGCAGCCCGGGCTATCCGACACCGCCCGCGGTGCTCGAGGCCCGCGTCAGCGCCTGGGTGAACCGGGCCTATGATCCGGCGGCGACCGGCCGGCAGCTGGTCGCGGTCATGGCGGCGGGCGATCGCCGCCGCGAGCTGCGCGGGCTCAAGGTCCCGACGCTCGTGATCCACGGCGCCGACGACCCGCTGATCCCGGTCGAGGCCGGCCGCGACACGGCGCGCGTCGTGCCGGGCGCGACGCTCAAGGTCATCGACGGCATGGGCCACGACCTTCCCGAGGCCCTGATGCCGACGATCGCCGAGGCGATCATCGCCCACTGCCGCAGCGTCGAGGCCCCCGCACGAGCGTGATTGAGGCGTATGCTCGGCGGCGCATCTGCGCCGCACGCCGCGGCGCGCGAGGGGGACGTTCCATGCCGACGCCGATGACCTGTGTGCGCGCAACGCGCACGGCGATTCTTGCGCTCCTGCTCGCGAGCACGCTGCCGGCGAGGGCGGCGGACCCGAGCACGTTCCTTCAGTGCGGGGCCGTCTGGGACGGGCACGCCACTTCCGGCCCGACGCTGATCGAGGTCCAGGGTGAGCGCATCGCGTCGCTGAAGGCTGGCGCGACGGCCCCGGCCGGCGCACGGGCGATCGACCTCTCCTCGCTCACATGCCTCCCCGGCCTCATCGACACGCACACGCACGTGCTCCTGCAGGGCGACATCACGAACGCCGACTACGACGAGCAGCTCCTCAAGCAGTCACCGGAGTACCGGACGATCCTCGCGACCGTCAACGCACGGCGCGTGCTCGCGTGGGGCTTCACGTCGATCCGCGACGTCGAGACCGAAGGCGCAGGCTACGCCGACGCCGACGTCAAGAAGGCGATCGAGCGCGGCGTGATCCCGGGCCCCCGCATGCAGGTCGCGACGCGCGCGCTCGACGTCACCGGCGCCTACCCGCTCCTCGGCTATGCGCCGGGGCTTGCGATGCCGAAGGGCGTTCAGGAGGCCGACGGTCCGGACGGCGTGCGGCGCGCGGTGCGCGAGCAGCTCTCGCACGGCGCGGACTGGATCAAGGTGTACTCCGACCGCAGCTACCGCGTGCAGCCGAACGGCGTCATCGACGACATCCCGACGTTCACGCTCGAGGAGCTGCGCGCGATCGTCGACGAGGCCCACCGCCAGCGCCACAAGGTCGCCTCGCACGCGATGGCGCTCTACGGCGTGCACAACTCGGTCGAGGCCGGCGTCGACACGATCGAGCACGGCAACTACATCGCCGACGAGGACCTGCGCACGATGGCGCAGAAGGGCATTTACTACGTGCCGACGATCTACGTCGGCGAGTACGTCGCCGAGGGCCGCGCCAAGGCCGGGGCGCCGGTGTGGCTCGCGATGCGCGACATCCACGAGCAGACGTTTCGGCGCGCGCTCAAGGCCGGCGTCAAGATCGCCTTCGGCACCGACATCGGCGGCTTCGACTGGCACACCAATCCCGCGGTCGAGTTCCGCTGGATGGTCAAGTACGGCATGACGCCTGAGCAGGCGCTGCGCGCGGCGACCGTCGTCGCCGCGGCACTCCTCGGCAGGAGCGACGACCTCGGCACGCTCGAGTCCGGCAAGCTCGCCGACGTCGTCGCCGTGCCCGGCAACCCGCTCACCGACGTCGCGCGCCTCGAGGACGTGCGTTTCGTGATGAAGGGCGGGGTCGTCTACGGAAGCGCAGAGACGCGCTGACCCCGCTGCGACGGTTGCGCGGGAGAGGAGCGGCGGCAGGTCACGATACGCTCAGGTCGCGCTCGTTCCCGAGCTCGGACCTCCGAATATCTGCGCAAACGCGGCAGATATTGGGCATACGGTGAACGCCAGCGGTGGCTAGCATCGGGCGGACATGCGATCTGCCCGTCGCGCTGAGCACCGGGGGACTAACGAAGCGCGGCCGTGACGGCCGCGAAGAAGTCGAGATCGTCGATGATCTCCATGCCCTCGGGCTTGGAGCGCGCGCTCAAGGCGACGATCACGACGTGCTCGCGCGGGTTGAGGTAGACGAACTGCCCGAAGATGCCCTCGGCGCAGAACGCACCGCCCGGGTCCGGCGTCTCGGGCGTCGCGACCGCCGGCCACCAGTAATAGCCATACTCGAGCGGCCGCCCGTCCTTCAGCGTCTTCGCGCTGCCGGCCTCCTCGGTCCAGCCGGGCGGCAGGATGCGCTCGCCGTCGACGACGCCACCGCCCAGGAAGAAGAGGCCAAATCGGCCGTAGTCGCGCAGCGTCGCGCTGATGCCGCTGCCGGCGATCTCGATGCCGTTCGGGGCATCGAGCCACCAGCTGGCGTCCGACTCCATGCCGAAGCGCCGCCAGATCCGCTCCGAGAGGTAGTCCGAGAGCGGCAGGCCCGTCGCGGCGTGCACGATCTCGCCCGCAACCAGCGTCTCGCCCGTGTTGTAGTTGTTGACCGTTCCGGGCGCTGCGGCGCGCGGGAGTCTTTGCATCAGCGCAAGGGCCGCGCCCGGTTTCTGCGCGATTTGCGCTTCCAGCAGCTGGCGGCGGTCGGAGGCGGCGTCGGTGTAGGTCTCGTTCCAGCGCACGCCCGAGCTCATCAACAAGAGGTCCCTGATCGAGACGCCGTCGTAGGCGCTGCCCTTGAACTGCGGCAGGTACTTCGTGACCGGATCATCGAGCCCGCCGATCCTGTGCTGCTCGATCGCGGCCGCAATCAGCGTCGAGGTCACGGACTTTGCGATCGACATCGACATCCAGTGCGTGTGCGCGTCGTTGCCGTACTGGTAGAGCTCGAGCGCGACCGCGCCGTCCTTGAGGACCAGCAGGCCCGCGACGCGATTGACGGAGAGGTAGTCGTAGAGGTCCCAGCTGCGCCCGTGCGAGGCGAAGTTGACGGTCTTGAGAGGCCGCGCGGCCGCGGGCAGCGGGTGGACCTTCTCCCCATGCGCGATCCGCCGCGTCGCGAACAGCCGGTCGATGTGCCGGAACGTGCTGACGGCGAGGTCGGGCGTCAGTGCGCCGTCGTACATCTGCCGGACCGTGCCGATCGGCTCGGAACGGTTGTCGGCGCCGGCCGGCATCACCGTCACGAGGCAGGCGATGAGCAGAAGAACGCGCGGCGAGGGGCGTGTATCCATCACGATCGGCTCCGAGGCGTGGCCCGTACCGGAGCTTAATGCGTTCGACCGAAGGCTGCAGGGCGCCCGGGATCGCCGGTTCGTGACGGCGCGCACGCGGAACTTGTGCGCGCCATCACGCGACCGGGCAGGGCGCGCAGTTGGCGTTCGGATATCGGCTAGGCCGGTCGGTCGGGGCGCGCCGTAGACTTCGGGGTCGTGGACTGCGCCGCCAATAACGGCGGCACGGGAGGGACGGTGAATCGGTCGAATTTTGTCGTCGCGCTCGGGTGCGCGCTCGCAGCAGCCGTGGTCGCCAGCGGTATTGCGCTCGGCTCGGAACCGGCTGCGAACCTCGCGGTCGGCGCGTCGGTCGCCGACACCGTCAACCAGCTCCTCGTCCAGAAGACGACCGCCTTCGACCTCGCGCTCTTTCGGCTCGAGATGCTCGATGCGCCGCGCCTCAAGGACCTGCTGATCGAGCACAAGTTGCTGACGCCGCACCCGCAGGCGCTCGGCGCCTACAGCTACCAGTCGACGGGCGAGGTTCGCGTGCGCCTCGACGACGACTGGCGCCAGGCTCTCGCCGCGGGCCGCCCGTTCATCGTCGTGCGCGTCGAGTTCGGCAGCTTCGAGGAGGCGGACTCCTCGAAGGCGACCGAGGCGGTCAAGAACCGCGCCGCGCAGGCGGTTGGCTACGTGCGCACCGGTCTCAGCGGCAGCAACGGCTGCGAGCCGTGGGAGATCACGGCGAACGGCTCCTCGCAGGGCAAGTGCACCTACCGCCTGATCGAGGACCGGTTCTTCGCGCAGACCAAGAGCGGCTACGCGGAGCCGATGGACCCGGCGCGGATGCGCGCCGTCGCGAACCTCGCGCGCTCGTTCCGGATCGAGACGGTGGCGACCTTCCGCGCCCGCGGGCACGACGTGCGGCAGTTGCGCTGCGTCGGGCCGCTGATCGCCGACGAGACCCACTGCGAGGTCCACGACGCGCCTCGCTAGCAGCGCCGTCGGTTGCGGCGGCTGCGCCGCAGGATAGACTCCGGGCTTTGCCGTCTCCGGAGTCTCCGATGCCGCACGTCCGTCGCCTCCTGCCCGTCGCGTTCGCAATCGTCCTGACGGGACTCGCGGGTGCCGCGCTCGCGGCAGCGCCCGCGGTGACGGTGATCCGCGCCGCGCGACTGATCGACGGGAGGGGAGGCGCGCCCTTGTCCCCGGCCATGGTGCGGGTCGAGGGAGACAAGATCGCCGCGGTCGGCGCGCAGCTCCCGGTTCCCGCCGGCGCACGCACGATCGACCTCGGCGATGCGACGCTCTTGCCGGGCTTCATCGACCTGCACACGCACCTGACGGGGCGCAGCGACGTCCACTGGGAGGATGCGCTCGTGAAGACGACGCCGGCCGAGGACGCGCTCTGGGGTGCGCACTGGGCCGAGGTGACGCTGCTGGCGGGCTTCACGTCGGTGCGGGACATGGGGCCGGACTGGCCGTACACCGACGTCGCGCTCAGAAACGCCATCGATGCGGGTGCGGTCCCGGGACCGCGCATGAAGGTCGCGGGCGCCTACGTGTCCTCGACCGGCGGCGCCGGTGATGCCGCCCAGTTCTCGCCCTACGTCAACGTGCCGATCGTGCGCAACCTCGCGGACGGACCGGCCGAGATCACCAAGGCCGTGCGCACGAACTTCAAGAACGGCGCCGACTTCATCAAGATCCTCGCGACCGGCGCGGTGCTCTCGAAGGGGATCCTGCCGGGCGCGCAGCAGTACTCGGATGAGGAGATCCGGGCTGCGGTCGTCGAGGCGCGTCGCTGGGGCCGCGACGTCGCCGCCCACGCGCACGGGACCGAGGGGATCAAGGCCGCGATCCGCGCCGGCGTGCATACCGTCGACCACGGCTCGGGGCTCGACGACGAGGCGATCGCGCTGATCAAGGCGCAGCCGACAACCTACTACGTGCCGACGCTGTACCTTCTGACCAAGAACATCGACGAAGGCCAGTCGGGTGTGATCCCGCCGGCCGAGCTCGACCGGATGCGCACGATCCGCGACATGGCCGAGAACGGGTTCAAGCGCGCGCTCGCCGCCGGCATCCCGATCGGCTTCGGCACCGACGCGCCGGTGATCCCCCACGGGGAAAATGCGCGCGAATTCCGCACCCGCGTGCGCCTCGGCGAGTCGCCGATGGCGGCGCTCGTCTCGGCGACGCGCATCAACGCCGAGATCCTTCACGAGTCGGCGCGGATCGGAACCGTCGAGGCCGGCAAGCTCGCGGACCTCGTCGCGGTGCCCGGCGACCCCCTGAAGGACATCACGCAGACCGAGCACGTCGCCTTCGTGATGAAGGGCGGCGTCGTCTACCGCCAGGAGCTCGCGCGGACGCGCTGAGCGGCTAGGCGCGCCGGGCGCCCGCGGCCTTCATGAGGCCGTAGACGCCGATGACCATCCACACGACGTTGATCGCAACCGAGGGGTAGGCGCCGTTCCAGCCACTGTTTAGGATGAGACCGGCGCCGGCGAGCACGTTGAGCCACTGGTAGAGGCGCGAGGAGGCCGTGACTCGGCCCGCGGTCAGCAGCATGTAGGCCGAGAGCAGGACCGCCGCCGCGGCCCAGCCAATCAGTTCGACCGCGATCTTCATCATGCGCGCTCCCGGCGACTCGCCGGGGCGTGGCGGGTCTGGGAGCGATTATTGCCGAAGGCGCCGTCCTCTACACGCCGCTCGCTCAGCCGGGCGGGGCAAGGAGCCAGGCGATCGCGCTCGCCTCGTCGCGGACGATGTTGACGGTGGCGCCGCGGTTGGTCGCGGTCGTCTGCGCGAACTCGTCGACCGCCTCGACCGGGTCGATGATCGCGACCTTGAGCCCCTGCCACTCGCGCCCGGCGAGCTCGCCGAGCTGGAAGCGCTCGAGGTCCGAGTTCGGCTCCGTGAACGCGTGCTCATCCAGCAGCACGCGGGACTTGCCATGAGTCCTCGCGGCGTCGCGCACGAACGTCATCAACGCCGCGCAGCGCCTGAACTCGCGCACGCCCTCAACCTCGATCCGAAGGAACAGGCCCTCGTCCTTGATGACGACGGCGTAAGGCTGATCGTTCATCGTCGCGCCATCCCTGCGCTTCGGTACGACCCAAACTCGTGCGCATCCTACACCCAAGCGCCGGGCGGGGCGGGGTCCCGAGCGCCCGGTCCGGCCAAGCGCTTCGACCCGGTCGCTCAGCGCCGCGTCGGCGGGAGCACCTCGAGCTCGTCCGCGCCGCCGCCGCGCGGCCGGCGCATCGCAAAGCGGGTCTCCGGCGTCGCGACGAAGTACTCGTGGTACCCGGCCCGGGCGATCGGCCGCATCGCCGCGGTGTCGAGGAGGCCGTCCCGGATGAAGCGATCGTCGATGTGCACGCCGACCACCTGCCCGAAGCCGACGTAGCACTCGAGCGGCCGGCCCTCGAGGTTCCTGAGGCGCAGGGTCTGAAGATACCGGCACTCGAGCGCGCAGGGCGAGGCGGCGACGCGCGGCGGCCTGACGAGCACCGACGCCGCGGGCTCGAGCCCGGCCGCGCGCATCTCGCTGACGCCGCGCGGCAGGGCCGCCGAGGTCTCGTTGACCTGCACGCGCAGCTCCCAGGTCGCGAGGTTGCACACGAACTCGCGCGTCTCCTCGATAAAACTGATCGTGTCTTTGGGTCCGTCGGAGGCGAACATCACGATCGGCGGCTCGCCGTAGACGGCATTGAAGAACGAGTAGGGCGCCAGGTTGACGTCCCCGCGCGCGTTCATCGAGGTGATCCAGCCGATGGGGCGCGGCGCGACGATGGCCTTGAAGGGATCGTGCGGCAGGCCGTGGTTCCGCTTGGACGGCTCGTAGAACATCGCGTCGCTAGGGGCGGGCGCGCCCGGCGCGCGTGTCGGCGAGGAACAGCGTTCCGAGGACCGCCGAGCCCGCGGCGATCACGACCGGGTACCAGAGGCCAGAGTAGATGTCGCCGGTCAGCGCGACGAGCGAGAACGCGACCGTCGGCAGGAAGCCGCCGAGCCAGCCGACGCCGATGTGAAACGGCAGCGACAGCGAGGTGTAGCGGATCCGCGGCGGAAAGAGCTCGACGAGCCAGGCCGCGATCGGGCCGTAGACGAGCGTCACGTAGAAGAGCAGCACGAGCAGCAGCACGAGCACCATCGGCCGGTTGATCCGGGAAGGATCCGCCTTCGCGGGGTAGCCGGCGTCCTTCAGCGAGCTGCCGAGCAGCGCCGCGAAGCGCTCGCTCGCCGCCTTGAACTGCCCGGCCGACATCCGCTCGCCCTCGAACGAGGTCACGACGACCGGCGCCTCGTTGCCGCGGCCGATCCGCACGCTCGCGAGGCTCCCCGCGCCGCCCGACTCGGTCGTGTACGGCACACCCGCCTTCATCAGCGCCGCCTTCGCGATGTCGCAGGAGCGCACGAATTTCGCCTTGCCGACCGGATCGAACTGGAAGCTGCAGCCGTTGGCGTCGGCGATCACCGTGACCGGTGCGCGCGCGACCGCCTCCTCGATGCCCGGGTTCGCGTAGTGCGTGAGGCCCTTGAAGATCGGGAAGTAAGTCGCCGCCGCGAGCACGCAGCCGAGCATGATGAGCGGCTTGCGGCCGACGCGGTCCGAGAGGCTGCCCATGAACACGAACACCGGCGTGATGATCACGAGCGCGCCCGCCACGAGGAGGTTCGCCGTCTGCGCGTCGACCTTGAGCACCTGCGTCAGGAAAAAGAGCGAGTAGAAGTGCCCGCCGTACCACACGACGGTCATGCCGGCCGTGCAGCCGAAGAGCGCGAGCAGCACGGTCTTGAGGTTGGCCCAGTTGCCGAACGACTCGCGGATCGGCGCCTGCGAGCGGTGGCCGGCGGCCATCATCTCGCGGAACACCGGCGACTCGGCGAGCTGCAGCCGGATGTACACCGAGATCGCGAGCAGCAGCACCGACAGCAGGAACGGCACGCGCCACCCCCAGGCGTCGAAGTCGGCGCCGAGCGCCGACCGGCAGCTCATGATGACCACGAGGCTGAGCAGCAGCCCGAGCGTCGCCGCGGTCTGGATCCACCCCGTGTAGAGGCCGCGCTTGCCGGACGGAGCGTGCTCGGCGACGTAGATCGCGGCGCCGCCGTACTCGCCGCCGATCGCGAGTCCCTGCAGCGCCCGCAGCACGAAGAGCGCGATCGGGGACGCGACGCCCACCGTCGCGTAGGTCGGGAGCACGCCGACGAGTGCGGTCGCCGCGCCCATGATGACGATCGTGATCAGGAAGGTCCGTTTGCGCCCGACGAGGTCGCCGAGCCGCCCGAAGACGAGCGCGCCGAACGGGCGGACCGCGAAGCCGGCCGCGAACGTCAGGAGCGCGAACATGAACGCCGTCGTCTCGTTGACGCCGGCGAAGAACTGCTTAGAGATGATCGCCGCGAGCGAGCCGTAGAGGTAGAAGTCGTACCACTCGAAGATCGTTCCGAGGCTCGCGGCAAAGATCACGTGCCGGTGCGCCCGATCGACGCCGGCGATCCCGGAAGGAAAGGTGACGCTCGCCATGGGTTCCCCCGATGATTTTTCACGACGCGCCGCTTCTGGGTCGGCGCCTACCGCTAACCTACCATCACGCCGGGACGCCGCACTGCAGCAACGCGGACGCCGGCGACGGGGTCGTGGGTGAGCGGTTAGCATTTCCGAAGCGGAGCGAGGGGGGGCCATGCCGAGCGTCAGCCGTCACCTGATCGATCCGGAGCTCATCGACCTGCTCGATCAGTTTCCGACCGAGCCGCTCAGCGACGAGAACTTGGGCGCGATCCGGGAAGCGATCCGCGTGCCGATGCCGGGCGACGTCGCCGCGCCCGCGGTGCCGCTCGTCGAGTCGACGCGCCACGTCCCGGGTCCGCGCGGTGCGCCGGACGTCGAGATCCTGACCTATCGCCCGGAAGCAGTCGCAGGCCCGACGGGGTGCATCTTCCACATCCATGGCGGCGGCTACGTCGCAGGCGATGCAACGGCACGGCAGCCCGCGCACCGCCGGCTCGCGGCCGACCTCGGCTGCGCGATCATCAGCGTGAATTACCGCCTCGCGCCCGAGACGCGCTTCCCCGGCAGCATCGAGGACTGCTACGCGGCGCTCTCCTGGGTGTTCGGGAATGCCGCGGAGCTTTCCATCGACCGTGCGCGGATCGGCGTCATGGGGGAGAGCGCGGGTGGCGGGCTCGCGGCGGCGCTCGCGCTTCTCGCCCGCGATCGCGGCGAGTTCCGGCTCGCGTTCCAGCACCTCATCTACCCGATGCTCGACGACCGGACCTGCGTCGCGCGCGATCCGCACCCGTATGCCGGCGAGTTCCTGTGGACGGCCCACAACAACCGCTTCGGCTGGTCCGCGCTCCTCGGAGCCGCGCCGGGGTCGACGGGCGTCTCGCCGTACGCCGCGGCCGCGCGCGCGAGCGACCTGTCGAAGCTGCCGCCGACGTTCCTCGCGACCGGGGCGCTCGACCTCTTCGTCGAGGAGAACCTCGAATACGCTCGCCGGCTGATGCGCGCCGCGGTTCCGGTTGAGCTTCGGCTGTACGCGGGCAGCTACCACGCCTTCGACATGCACCCGACGGCCCGGGTCGCCGAGACGGCGCGGCGCGACAGCCAGGCGGCGCTGGCGCGTGCCCTCGGCAGTGACTGAACGAGCGTGCCTGTCGCCGGACGCCGCGCGCCGCTCAGGGGGAGGGCCTCAGCACGGGCGGCTTCGCGGATCCGCCGCGCGGCGCGATCCACAGCACGAGCACCGCGAGCGCGAGGCCCGCCACGACGTCGGTCGCGTAGTGCACGTGGATGTAGACGGTCGAGAACACGACGCCCGCCGCCCACAGCCACAGCGCGCCCGCGCCGGCGCGGGACGCGCCGCGCGAGCCCATCGCGGCCGAGACGACCGCGACCGTCGTGTGTCCGCTCGGGAACGCATCGAGCGTCGTCGCCTCGGCGGCGTGCAGGAAACTGCGCACCGCCTCGCTCGCGACACCACCGCCGAGCAGCGTCGCCTCGAGCGTGGCCGGCACGCGTGGCCCCGAGGCCGGCAGCAGCAGGTACCCGATGAACGTCAGGTAGAAGGCGAGGAGGAGCGCGAACACGACGCGCTCGAACTCGACCGGCCCCCGCGTGCGGGCGATCCCCGCGGCGACGAGCGGCAGCCCGTAGTAGGAGAAGTACGCGACGTAGCTTGCGTCGGTGAAGGGGCGCGCGCGTCCGAAGGCGCCCTGCCAGGCGGCGACGAGGCCGGCGAGATAGCGCTGGTCGGCGGCGGCGAGCGCGGCGTCGAGCCGCCACGGGACCGTCGCCTCGATGATCGGCTGCAGCAGCAGGAAGATCGTGAGGACCTCGGCGACCGGCAGCCAGTCGCGCACGAATCCCGGTGCGCCGCTCGCCGGACGACCGGAGGCCCAGAGCGTCGCCGCCAGCATCGCGACGAATGCGCCGATCCTCGGCCCGGCGCCCGGTGGCTCCAGCGCGACCGTGAGGGCGAGGAGGGCGAGGAGCGCGCCGAGCGTCAGGCGTTCGGAGGGCCGCACGGCGCTGCGTGAGCCGACTTCGGGGCCTGCGGCGCGAACACGGGCTCGCCGTCCGGCGCACCGAGGCAGTGAACGGGATCCTCGATGATGTGCTGCACGATCGCGAGCGAGCGCGCGGCGTAGAACGCATCGTGGATCCGCTCGTCGAACGTCCAGCGGACCGAGAGACCGTCCTCGACGAAGAGGTGGTCCCCGTCGACGAATGGCGTGCGCCTGACCGCCGACATCACGCCGAAGATCGACACCGTCCCGTACTCGTAGAGGTGGTGGAACGCATCGCTGATGCCCGCCGAGCCGAGGTTCGCGAGGAAGACGCTCGCGTACATCGGGTCGTGCGCCGTCATGAATCGCGGGTAGAGATTGACGCGGTCGAGTCCGCGGGCGAGGGCGACGAAGGCCGTCACCAGCACGCCCGGCAGGCGGATGATCAGCGCCGCTTCCTTGTCGGTGTGCAGATCGCGGCTCCGGGCCGCATCGATCGCCGCGGCGAGTCGCGCGACGAAGGCCGCGAACGGCTCGCGCGCCAGGAGCTCCGCCTTGACGGTCGTGTCGATGCCCGCGTCGCTCATCTCGCGCTTGACGACGAAGGAGGCCTGGACGCCGCGCCGCTGGTAGATTCGCCCGCCCGAGACGAAGCGGTTGAGCTCCGGGCGTGCATGCAGCGCCTGCCCGCACGCGTAGCAGTAGAGGTCAAACAGCGTCGCGTGCGCGGTGTGGGTGCGGTTGTAGGTCTTGAGCCAGGCCCGCGCCGCCGCGACGTGGTACACGGTCTCGTGCAGCACGACGCTTTCGTTCCGCCGCCGCATCAGGTACGGCATGATGCGGCGGATCGCCGGCGCGCCGCGTATCACATCGCCGTCGTGTCGGCTGAAGAGTGGCACGCGAATGAGGTTCCCGCCGCCCGCCGCGGGTGTCATCGGTAACTACCGAGAGCGGGCGGCAGCACGGTTCTGACGGACGGTCCGCGCGACCCTCGCCGGCGGGAGCGGGGCTGCAAGCGCACGGAGCGCGCGAGCGGCCGGTGCGGCTGCGAGGCGCCCGCCGCCTTGCGATGGCATCGGGATCAACAGGGCGGCGACTGGTGCGGCGCGAGGCGCGCAGCCGTCGCAACCGGGTCAGCGCTTCCCTGCGCTTGCATCGATGAGCCGCCGGCCGACGGTCGCGAGCCGCTCCAGCCCGCGCACCTCGCCGGGGAAGAGCGGGATCTCGACGATCGTCAGCGCGGCGTAGCGGCGGCGCAGCGTCTCGATGTGCGGCTGCTGCTGGTCGCGCTTCGCCCGCAGGAACGGGGAGTCGGCGTCCTCGACGACGTTGTTGACGATCAGGCGCCCGAGCGCGAGGCCGTAGCGGGCGAGCTCGGCGACGACACCGTCGAGCTGTTGGACCGCAAGCGCCTCGGGGATCGTCACCATCGAGAAACGCACCTCGCGGCGCAGGAACTCCATGCATTCGGCGGCGAGCGCCTGCCAGCCGCGGATCACGGCCATCAGCGACTCGCGCCGCTCGCCTGGTGCCTTCAGGTGCGAGTAGATCCGGGGCGCGAGCTTCAGGTGCTCGGCGAGCATCGTCGGCATGCCGAGGAGCGCGAGCGTCTGGCCGAGCGGCGCCGTGTCCCAGATGAGGTGGTCGTAGCGGGCGGCGCGCGCGAGCCGGCGGATGTAGTCGACCATGAACTCCTCGTTGAGGCCCGGGAGCACCGAGGTCACGAACTCGACGAACGAGGCGTAGTCGACGTCGACGAAGCTCGAGAACACTTCGTACACCTCGCGCCCGAAGCGCTCGTCCCACATCCGCCTCAGGTCGTCGATCCCGAGCTCGGTGAGGAAGAGCGCCGGACGGACCTCGCGCTCGCGGTGCGCGCCCGAGAGCTCGAAGATGTGCGACAGCGATGGGGTAGGATCGGTCGAGATCACGAGGCTCGGGGCGCCGGCCTCGGCCAGTGCGAGGGCGGTCGCCGCGGCACAGGTCGTCTTGCCGACGCCGCCCTTGCCAAGGAACACCTGGACGGCGGTCGCTCGCGTCGGCGGATGCGGATCCAGAGCGCTCGTGGCAGCCATCGTGCGCGTCCCTGCCGGTGCTGGAACGCACCGCAGCCGACATGGTGCCAACGCGAGAGCGCGCCGTCGCTACGTATTGCCCGCGTGGCTGGCGGCCGCACAATGCGACGATCGCCATCGGACGGGCGCGGGGTCGAACGGCGGCCACCAGGCCGCGCCGCGCGCCGCTGGCCTCACACGGGGCGAACCCGGTTGCACGCGCCACGGACATCGCGAACCACGGATCTTCTGCTGCTGCACGCGCCGAGCGTCTACGACTTTCGCGGGCGCGCGATCCTCTACGGCCCGGTCAGCGACATGGTGCCGTCCTCGACCGTGTTCGAGATGTACCCGCTCGGGTTCCTGACGATCGCCGCCTACCTCAAGGACCGCGGCCTCGACGTGCAGATCGCGAACCTCGCGCTCAAGATGATGAACGACCGGCGCTTCGACGTGCCGCGCTTCCTCGCTCGCCAGCGGCCACGGGCGATCGGGATCGACCTACACTGGCTGCCGCACGCGCACGGCGCACTCGAGGTCGCGCGCCTCGCGAAGGAAGCCCATCCCGACGTGCCGGTGATCTTCGGCGGGCTCTCCGCGAGCTACTACCACGAGGAACTGATCCGCTACCCCTGGGTCGACTTCGTGCTGCGCGGCGACAGCACGGAGCCGCCGCTCCACGAGCTTCTGCAGGCGTTCGCGAGCGGCGGGCCGCTCGCCTCGATCCCCAACCTGACCTGGAAGTCGGGCGGCGATGTCCGCGTGAACCCTCTCGGCTTCGTCCCGCCGGCGCTCGACTACGTCGACCTGCGACCGGACGTGCTCGCCGCGATGGTGCTGCGCCACGGCGATCTCGGCGGCACGCTCCCGTACCGCGGCTTCTGGCGCAACCCAATCAGCGCGGTCCTCACGGTCAAGGGCTGCCGCCACGACTGCGTGACCTGCGGCGCCTCGCGCACGACGGGCGTCGGGCTCACGGCGCGGCACCGTCCCGGCGTGCGCTCGCCCGCGAGCCTGGTCGCGAACGTCGTCGCGCTCGCGCGCCTCACGCGCGCGCCGATCGCGCTCGTCGGCGACGTTCGCCAGCCCGGCGATGACTACGCGCGCGAGGTGCTCGAGCGGCTGGGAGACGCGCGGATCGGCAACGAGCTCGTGTTCGAGTTCCTGGAGCTTCCGCCGATCGCGTTCCTCGGCGAGATTGATTCGCGGGTGCGGAACTGGAGCATCGAAATCAGCCCCGACAGCCACGATGCTGCGATCCGCGCGCTGCAGGATGGCGAGCCGCCGTACCCGAACGCCGAGCTCGAGGCGTTCTTCGCCGAGGCGCTCGGGCTCGGCTGCAGGCGGATCGACGTCTTCTTCATGATCGGACTGCCGGGCCAGACGCGGGACTCGGTACGCGAGACGATCGACTACTGCGAGCACCTCTTTCGTCGGAGCGATCAGCGCCTCGCGTGCTTCATCTCGCCGATGGGGCCGTTCATCGATCCCGGCAGCCGCGGCTTCGAGGCGCCGGAGCGCCACGGCTACCGGCTGTTCGCCCGCAGCCTCGAGGAGCACCGGCAGCTGCTCGTGCAACCGAGCTGGGAGCGGATCCTCAACTACGAGACGCGCTGGATGACGCGGCGCGAGCTCGTCGATGCGACCTACGAGGCCGGCGAACGCCTCAACGAGCTCAAGCGGCGGTACCGGCGGATTCCAGAGCGCCAGGCACGTGCGGTCGCAGGGCGGATTGCATCGGCGCGCGCACTGCGCGCGCGGCTCGATGCGGAGTTCGCCACGGGCGAACGGACCGAGGCGTCCGAGCCGCTGCGCGGGGAGATCACGCGCTTCAGCGTCTCGACCGTTTGCGACAAGAGCGAACTCTTCTGGCCGCGGCACCTCGTGAACTTCCGGCTCGGCGGATTGCTGCAGCTGGGCGCTCGCGCGCTCGCCGAGCGCCTGTGGCCGGGGCGCGCGGCCGTCGAGTGACGCGGCAAACGGTGATTCGCGACGCGCAGGCGCTCGGGTACCGCGCGGCTGATTATGTCACCCCGTGAGGTGGCTGCCACGCGTGTCGCGCGTCGGCTATGCTGCCGGCAATCCGACGCCGCGATCGAACGCCGCTAGAAGCGAAGACTGCGCGTCGTGCGAACCGACAAGAACAGCCTGAACGCATTAGGGGGACTCGTGAGCATCGCTAATCACCCACGGCGCTGGGCGGCCGTCGCGCTGTGCGGCGCGCTTGCCTGCGGCACCGCCGCTGCAACCGTGCAGCCACGCCAGAGCAACATCGTCGAGTTGGTTTCAAAGTCGGAGCTGATCATTCGCGGCACCGTGACCAGCGTGTCGGACGGCATCGATGCGCGCGGCCTGCCCTACACCGAGGTGACGCTGCGCGTCGCCGAGGCGATTCGCGGCGAGGTCGGCGCGACCTACACGTTCCGGCAGTTCGGCCTGATCAGGCCCCGCGACATGGGGGACGGTCGGCTCAACGTCATGGTGACGCCCGCCGACTGGCCGACTTACCAGAAGGGGGAGAGCACGATCCTGTTTCTCAACCGGCACGCGAAATGGACCGGGCTGCAGACGACCGTCGGCCTCGGCCACGGCAAGTTCAATGTCGCGCTCGCCGGCGCCGCGAATCACGCCAACAACGCCGGTCTCTTCGAACACGTCGCAGTCGACTCCGGCCTGCTCGCTGAGTCCGATCGTCGCGTCATGAACACGCAGAAGGGTGCCGTGAACGCCGAGGCCTTCCTGCGCCTGGTCCGCAAGATCGTCGACGGCCGCTGGATAGAGCAGGGGAGCATGCGCAATGAGCAGCACTAAGTCGGCGTATTGCGCGGCCGCGCTCGCGTTCACCGCGCTCGCCGCGGCGCCCGCGCTGGCCGACGGTCCCTTGATCGTGGATGCGGGCGCGCAGACGGGGTATCACTTCTCTTCCGACACGGTGCCCGTCTACTACGACCAGGGCAGCTTCGGCATGACTTGGGACTACTCGCAGGCGACGCCGACGCCGGTGGTCTTCGACAACGCAACCGGCGCGCGCCTCGTGAAGCAGGGTTACGCCGAATGGTCGGGCGTGCGCACCACCTCGCTGCGCACGCGCGTGGTCGGCGACTTCTCGCTGAAGGGGCTGCCAGACATCGACGCAACCAACGTGCAGCTGATCGTCGGTGCCTCGAACGGCCGCGGCATCTACGTGATCTTCGATGCCGACGGCAGCATCCTTCAGAACTACATCGGCGCTCCCGATGGCGTGCTCGGCGTCTCGGAGCCCCAGTTCGCAATTCCCGGAACATCGATCATCACCGAGAGCTGGGTGATCCTCAACGGCTCGGCGATCGATCCGCAGGACGCCGGAGCCGTGGCATTTCAGGGCGTCGCGACGCACGAGTTCGGGCACTCGCTCGGCCTTGCGCACTCGCAGGTGAACGGAGCGGCATATTTCTATGGCGATGCGCCGGGGCCCGACAGCTGCGCGGCACTGCCGTACGCGGCGACGCTTTCGAGCGGCGACATTGAGACCATGTACCCCTACATCGATCCGACCGCCGGCTCCGGCACGGGCGCGGGCCAGGGGCACGTGCACACGCTCGACTCGATGGCCGGCATTTCGGACCTGTACCCCGGACCGGGCTGGCCGGGCGCCTACGGATCGATCGAGGGCAAGGTCTACGACCTTGACGGCAAGACCGAACTCACGGGCGTCAACGTCATCGCGCGCAGTCTCTCCGATCCCGTCGCCGGCGCGAACTCTGCGGTGAGCGGCCAGCTGACGCAGGGACTGCTTGGGGCGGACGGCCGCTTCGTGATCCACGGGCTGAAACCCGGCCAGCGCTACGTGGTGTATGTCGACGCGATCCTCGCAGGCGGATTCCCCACGCCGCCGCAGTGGTTTCTGCCCGGCGCCGAGCGCTTCTACGCCGCGGCGCAGGAGGACCAGCCGGACGATCCCGCCTCGCAGCGCACCTTCGATCCGTGCGCCTACAGCGTGATCACCGCCAAGGCCGGCGTCACGACGCATGCGTCGATCCGCTTTCGCCACACTCCGGGCGCGCCGCTGCTTTACCAGCTCGGTTATGGCGCGGGCGTCACCGGCCTGAGCGGCGACGGCAAGACCGCGGTCGGCGACTTCGGGCGCGGGGGGCCGGTCTTCACCTGGACGGTTGCGGACGGCCTCGTAGCGCTGCCCGTGTTCAGCACCGGCGAGCGCGAGGCGATCTCGCCGAACGGCCGCTACATCTCGTCGAACCTGCTCGACGTCAACACCGACTCATCCCTCGGCGCGTTTCGCTGGGACGCGAAGAATGGCTGGCTGCAGGTGACGCCGCTCGGATCGTGCGACGGCAACACGATATTCGCGACTGCGATCGACAATCTAGGCTCGGTGTACGGGCTCGCGTACCAGAGCTGCACCCAATACCGGGCAATGCGTTGGAACCCGGCGACTGGCACGCGGACTCTGAGATCCCCGGGCCTCAAGGATGACGGTACGCCGGCCAACACGCGCATCGACGCGGTGTCCGACGACGGACACACGCTGGTCGGCTGGCAGGAGGATCCGCAGACGGGTATCTGGGAGGGCACGGTGTGGAATCGGGACGCACCGAGCATCGTGCGCCTCGCGAGCGGCGATCCGGTCGACGAAGTGACCGCCGTCAGCGGCGACGGCACGCTGATCGGCGGCGCGCTGCTCGACGGTGAGCTCCCGGCCGGGGTCGGGTACCGCCGTCGCGCGCGCGGTGGAGCGATGGAGTGGGTTCTTCCGTTGCCGGGCGATGCCTCGCCTGCGCGTCCTCAGGTGATGTCGGAGACCGGGAATGTCATGGCGGGCTTCAGCGGTAATCCGTTCCTCAGCTTCAATCCCGGTCCCTTCATCTGGACGGCGGAGCTCGGCACCGCGAACCTCGATGATTTCGTGCGCCACCAGGGCACCGCGATGGAACAGTGGCTGAGCCTGTGGGAGCCGGAAGCGATGTCCTCCGACGGCCGCACGATCGCCGGTTGGGGCGTCGGGCTTCTAGGCGCCGCAGGCTGGGTCCTGAAGATCGACAAGGCGTTCGTGTGCCATCACGCGGATGCCGCGCCGCGACACGGGTCGGATCCGGGACAGACCGAGCGCGTCGCGTTCCCGGAAGAGTTCGATGAACACTTGAAGCACGGCGATACGGCCGGGAGGTGCCCGTAGGCGCTCTCGCCTCAATCACGACTCGCGTCGTGGCGCCAGCTGTTCGCGGCAGGCGCCCGACGCGTGCCGCGACGCGATCGGTTACGTCGGCCCTCGGAACGCGTCAGGTCGCGACTCGACGCCGCAACGCGTCTGCAGAGAGGTGCAGCGCCGTGTTCGCGTCAACCGGCTGGTAGACACCGTCTGCACATGAGGCGGCGCGCAGCACCACCCTGCGTCCGCCGGACGCAGCAGGTCGTTGATGTTGGGACGTCACGCAGGCATCGATCCTCGGGATCGTGCTGCCAGGGGCGCCGGCCGTCAGGCCGCGCGGCGTTTTTCCGCGGCGGCAAGGTCGTACGTCGCCTGCAGGTTCATCCACAGCCGCGGCGAGGTGCCGAGAACCTCGGCGAGGTCGAGCGCTGCGTCCGCAGTAATGCCTCGCTTGCCTTTGATGAGTTCGTTGAGCCGCGCGCGCGTCCAGCCAAGTTGCTGCGCGAACGCGGTCTGGGTGACGCCGGCAGGGATCAGGAACTCCTTCAGCAGCATCTCGCCGGGGTGAAACGGGTTGCTGGGCTGCGCGGGCGACTGCTTGGCCATGGTTCGCTCCTAGTGGTAATCCAAGACCGCGACGTCGAATGCATTCCCGCGCTCGAATCGAAAGACGACTCGCCACTGGTCGTTGATGCGGATCGAATAAATCACTTTGCCGCGACCCTTCGGCGCATCGAGCCGATGGCCGGGCGGCACGCGAAGGTCATTGAAGTCCGAGGCGTCATGAAGGAAGAGAACCTTGCGTCGCGCGACCCGTAAGAGGTCCGGCGGGAAGGCGCGCGTTTGCTTCGTCCGCCGGTCGTCGAACAGGTCTTCGGCCAGGCGGTTTCCGAAGCTCTCGATCATGTTCCTATGTTATCGAAACCCGATAACAACCGCGCCCCATCGCGAACGCGCTGCAGGCGTCATCGGCTCGGAATGCAGGTCGCTTGCGCACCCTCACGCCGGGTCGGGCCGTTGGCGCTTCAGTCGGCTTGATGTGTGGTCCACGTCACCTGGCCGGCGCGTGGACGCGCCGAAGGCAGGTCAATGGTCTGGAAGTAACACCTTAAGAATCAAGGTATTATTGGTGGGCGCGACAGGGATCGAACCTGTGACCCCTTCCATGTCAAGGAAGTGCTCTACCGCTGAGCTACGCGCCCGTCGCTGCGGAGGCGCGGGAGAATACTGGACCGCGCCTGCCCCAGCAAGGCAGCGACTCGATTCCCGGGACCCGCGGCCCGCTCAGGGTGCGGGTGCTCGTGATGACGAGCAGCCGAGCCTCGTCGCGCGGGTCGGGCGGGCCAGCGGATGGGAAGGTTTGACGAATTCGCGCAAGTCGGTGCATGCGAAAAGGGCGCGACGGTAACCCCCCTTGGACCCGGCCCGACGTCGGGGCACTATCGGACGGCCGAATACCAACAATTGGGGGGGGCATGATGAGCGTCAAGCGCAGCTTAGGATGGGGACTCGCGTTGATGGTGGCGCTCGCCGGATGCGCCAGCACGCCGACAGCGCCGCAGGCGCCGGCGGCGGTCGCAGCAGCACCGGCACCGGCCGCAGCGCCCGCGGCAGCGCCGGCCACGACCCCGGCGACGCCGCCCGCGCCGGACGTCACCGCGATGGCCGAGACGCCGCCCGAGGGTCGCGCACTGATCAGCTTCATGCGCCCGGCCTTCCTTGGGGGCGCGGTCGCCTCGACGCTCTTTGAGATCGTCGACGATAAGCCCGTGCTGATCGGCATCCTGCGCATGAAGGAGCGCGTCAACTTCGCGCCGACCCCGGGCACTCACCTCTTCATGGTGATCGGCGAGACCGCCGAGTTCATGACGGCCGAGGTCACGGCGGGGAAGACGTATTACGCGCTCGTCGACCCGCACATGGGCATGTGGAAGGCGCGCTTCTCGCTGAAACCGATCCACGCGGCTGATGTCGGCGGTCCGCAGTTCACGAAGTGGCTCAACGCCGCGAAACTCACGCTGAAGTCAGCGAACGACGACAAGTGGGCCGTCGACAACGCCGCGAGCGTCGCCGAGAAGCAGTCCAAGTACCTCCCGGAGTGGAAGTCGAAGCCTGCCGCGGAGAAGCTGGCGCTGCTGGCCTCGGACGGGCGCTGAGCGGCGCGCGCGCCGCGCTACCCGGGAAGCCCGACGTCCGTGCCGGTGAGCACGAGGACGCCGAGCACCGCGAAAATCGCCGCGGCGACGGCGTGCACGAGCCGGGTGGGCAGCCGCCCGGCCAGCCGCTCGCTGATGAGCACGGCCGGGACGTCGGCGATCAGCATCCCGCAGGTGGTGCCGGCGACGACGGCATAGAACGAGGCGTACTTCGCCGCGAGCGCGACCGTCGCGATCTGCGTCTTGTCGCCCATCTCGGCGAGGAAGAACGCGATCACGGTCGTGCCGTAGGCGCCGAAGCGCTGCGGTGCCGCGGCGTCCTTCTCGTCGAGCCGGTCCGGGATCAGGATCCAGATCGCCATCACGAAGAACGACAGCCCGAGCACCCAGCGCAACACAGCGGGCCCGAGCGCGACGATCAGCCAGCGGCCCGCGGCGCCCGCGAGCGTGTGGTTGACGAGCGTCGCGGTCATTATGCCGAGGATGATCGGCAGCGGGCGGCGAAAGCGCGCGGCCAGCACGAAGGCGAGCAACTGCGTCTTGTCGCCGATCTCGGCGAGCGCCACGACACCCGCCGAGACGAGAAAGGCCTCCATCGGTCGCAAGCATAAGGATTCTTAAGGCGGGCTTCACGCGACGCTCGCTATGATGGGCGCCTCGCACCCGGTCACCGCGCATGCCGACGCCCGCCCGCCCGACGACGCTGATCGCGCTCGCGCTCGTGACGTTGCTGGCCGTCGGGCTCGCGGCCTCGACCTGGCACGTGTTCGACCAGACCTGGGACGAGCCCGAGCACCTCGCGGCCGGGCTTGTGCTCCTCGACCGCGGACACTACGTCTACGACATCCAGCATCCACCGCTCGCGCGGCTCGCACTCGCGGTCGGGCCCTATCTCGCCGGCGCGCGCTCGCAGGGCAAGCCGCCGCCCGACGGCAAGCCGGAAGGCCTCGCGATCCTCTACGGGAGCGGCCACTACACGCTCTACCTCACGCTCGCGCGCGCCGGCACCCTGCCGTTCCTCGCGCTCCTCGTCGTCATGACCTACGTGTGGGGGCGGACGGTGCTGGGGCGTGGCGGTTCGCTGCTCGCGGCGCTCCTGACCGCGACGACCCCGGTCGTGCTCGGCCACGGCGCGCTCGCAACGCTCGACGTCGCGGCCGCCTCGACGTGCCTGCTTGCGCTTTACGCGACGCTGCGCTGGCTCGAGAACGGGCGCTGGCGCGACGCGCTTGTGCTCGGGCTCACGCTCGGGCTCGCGCTCGGGACGAAGCTGTCGGCGCTCCCGTTCTGCGGCGTCGGCGGGCTCGTGCTGCTGGCGCTTCGCCTCTGGGAGCGGCGGGGCAGGGCCGATTGCAGCGAGCCGCTTCCGCGCGCGGTGTGGATCGGCGGTGGCGTGCTCGTCACGGCGCTGATCGCGACGATCCTGACGCTCGGCTACGGCGGGCGATTCATCTACCTCACCGACGGGCATCGCTTCAGCCAGCCGCTCTGGTTCCTGTTCGGTTCGAAGGGCGCGCTCCATGACGCCGCGTACGCGCTCTTCGCGCAGTTTCGCGTGCCCGAGGCGCTGCAGCTCTACCTCGGCGGCATCGAGGCGCTGGTCGTGCACAACGAAACAGGGCACCTATCCTATCTGCTCGGCGAGGCGCGCCTGACCGGCTGGTGGTACTTCTACATCGTCGCGCTCCTCGCGAAGACACCGCTGCCGCTACTCGTGTTCGGGCTCGCGGGCTTCGCGGGCCTCACGCGCGCGGCGCTCGATCAGCGCCTCGCGCGGCTGCTGGCGCTGCCGGCGCTCTTCGTCGCGCTGATGGCGTTCTCCAGCGTCTTCAGCCACATCAACATCGGTGTGCGGCACGTCCTCGTCGTCTACCCGATGCTCGCGGTCGGGGCGGCGTTCGCGTTCCTGCGCATCGGCAGGTGGCTCGCGGCGCTCCCCGGACGATGGGGCCGCGTGCTGCCGGCGGCCGGGCTTGCGCTCGTCGTCGTCGCGCAGGCCGCGATCCTCGTGCGCGCCTGGCCCGACAACCTCGCCTACTTCAACGTGCTCGTCCGCGACCCGGAGTCGGTGCTCGTCGACTCGGACCTCGACTGGGGCCAGGACTTGAAGCGCCTGATCGCGCGCCTGCACGAGCTCAAGGTCGGCTCCGTCGCGCTCGCGTACTCGGGCTCGGCGGACCTCAAGCGCGAAGGCTTGCCGCCCTATGTGCTCCTGAAGCCCGACGAGCACGCGACCGGGTGGGTCGCCGTCAGCGCACTCGCGCGCGCCGAGGCGCCGCAGCACTTCGACTGGCTCGCCGACTTCCCGCGCCGCGAGCGGGTCGGCAAGACGATCGATCTTTATTTCATACCGGCAGAGGAGACGCCGTGAGCAGCGAGCTCCTCGAGCTCACGGGCGTCGTGCGCCGCTTCCGGCCGGACCGCCCGCCGGTGCTCGACGGTCTCTCGTTCACGCTGATGCCCGGCGAATACCTCGCGATCATGGGCGAGTCGGGCGTGGGCAAGTCGACGCTGCTCAACGTCATCGCCGGTCTCGATGCGCCGGATGAGGGCTCGATCCGCCTCGACGGCGGGGAGCTGACGACCCTCGACGACGATGCGCGGACGCTGCTGCGCCGCCGCGCGATGGGGTTCGTGTTCCAGGCCTTTCACGTGCTGCCGTACCTCACGGTCGCGCGCAACGTCGGGCTCCCGCTCGAGCTCCTGGGCACTTCGCCCGCGGCCATCGCGACGCGCGTCGGCGCGATGCTCGAGGCGGTCGGCCTTCCGGACACCGCCGACCGGATGCCGCGCGAGCTCTCCGGCGGAGAATTGCAGCGTGTCGCGATCGCCCGCGCGCTCGTCCACCGGCCGAGGCTGCTGCTCGCCGACGAACCGACCGGAAACCTCGATCCGCGCACCGCGGGCCAGGTGCTCGCGCTCCTGCGCGAGCAGGTCAAGAGCGAGGGCGGCGGCGGGCTTCTGATCACCCACTCGCGCGCGGCGGCCGCGACCGCGGACCGCGCCTACGAATTCGACGGCCGCGCGCTGCGGCCGCTGTCCTGATGGGCGCCAGCATCCGGGTGGCGCTCGCGGTGTTCGCCGCGCAGCTCGCCGACCGGCCGCTCAGGCTCCTGACGGCGATCGTCGCGATCGCGCTCGGCGTCGCGCTGGCCGCCGGCGTCTACCTCGTCAACGAGAGTGCGCTCGATGAGTTCACGCACGCGACGCGCCAGCTCGCGGGCACCGCCGACCTCGTCGTGCGCGGCGCGCGCGCCGGCTTCTCCGAGTCGCTGTACGCCGATCTCGCGACCCGACCCGAGGTCGCGCTCGCCAGCCCCGTCGTCGAGCTCGAGGCCTCGCTCGCGGGCGGCGGCACGCTCTCGGTCCTCGGCGTTGATCCGCTCGCGGCCGGGGCGCTGCAGCCGGCGCTGTACGGCGAGCTCGTCGGGCGCTTCGTGACGCTGCTCGACCCGCACGCGATCGCGCTGAGCGCATCGGCCGCGACGGCGCTCGGGCTGAAGTCCGGTGATGCGTTGCGCGTGCGGGTCGGCGACGTCGAGACGACGCTGCACGTCGTCGCCGTGCTGCCGGAATCGGCGTACCCGCGCCGGCTCGGACTCATGGACATCGCGTCGGCGCAATGGACGCTCGGTGCGCTCGGCCGGCTGGGGCGCATCGACCTGCGGCTGCGCGCCGGCGTCGACGCCGCGCGCTTCGCGTCAACCCTGGCGCTCCCGGCGGGCGTTACCGTCGCGACCCCGGACGTCGGCGAACGCCGCGCGGCGAACCTGACGCGCGCGTACCGCGTCAACCTCGACATGCTGGCGCTGGTGGCGCTCTTGACCGGCGCGTTCCTCGTGTTCGCGACGCAGGCGCTCGCGGTGATGCGCCGCCGCCCGCAGCTGGCGCTGCTGCGCGCGCTCGGCGTCACGCGCGGCGAGCTCACGCTCGCGGTGCTCGCCGAGGGCGCCGCGGTCGGCGCGGCCGGCGGCATCGCCGGCACGCTCCTCGGCGTGCTGATCGCGCGGCTGACCCTGACTGCGCTCGGCGGCGACCTCGGCGCCGGCTTCTTCGAAGGCAGCCGCGTCGCGGTGTCGACCGACCCGCGCGTGCTCGGGGCCTTCATCCTGCTCGGCACTGCCGTCTCGATCGGCGGCGCTTGGCTTCCCGCGCGCGCGGCGGCCGCGGTCGCGCCGGCGCGCGCGCTGAAGGCGCTCGACGTCGGCGACGAGCGGCCGGCCGCGGCCGGCGGCGTCCTCGCCCTCGCGTGCGCGGTGCCCGGTGCCGCGCTCGCCTTCGGTCCGCCGGTTGCGGGGCTGCCACTCTTTGGCTATGCGTCGATCGCGCTGCTGCTGCTCGCCGCGGTGCTCGGCGTGCCGCGCTTCGCCGCGGCGGTGCTGCAAAGGCTCCGGGCCCGCCGGCCGGTCGCGGCGCTCGCGCTCGCGCAGCTCCGGGGAACCGTCGCGCAGTCAGCCGTGAGCCTGGCTGCGATCGTCGTCAGCTTCAGCCTGATGGTCGCGATGGCGATCATGGTGCATTCGTTTCGCGACTCGTTCGAGCGCTGGCTCGGCGAGGTGTTGCCGGCCGACCTTTACTTTCGCATCGAACCGCCGAGCGACACGGCCTTCGTGACGCGGGCCCAGGGCGGCGCGCTCACCGACGTCGCGGGGGTCGCGCGCGTCGAGCTTCGGCGCACGACCCAGGTCAGCCTCGCGGCCGACCAGCCGTCCGTGACAATCATCGCGCGGCCGCTCGAGCACCCGGAGTCGGTACTGCCGCTGATCGCACGACTCGCGCACCCCGATCCTGCGCTGCCGCCGCTCTATGCGTCCGAGGCGATGCGCGACCTCTACGGTTATGCGCTCGGCGGAGTGGTCACGCTGCCGATCGCCGGTTACCCGCGGCGCTTCGTCGTCGCGGGTATCTGGCGCGATTACGCGCGCAGCTCCGGCGCCGTCGCGATCGAGCGTTCGACCTTCGAGGGCCTGATGCACGAGGTGCGCTACAGCGAGGGGTCGCTGTGGCTCGCGCCCGGTGCAGACCTTGCGTCCGTGATGGCGCGCGTGCGCAATGTCCTCGGAAGCGACGATGCGGTGCGGCTCCTCGAGGCGACCGCGCTGAAGCGCCGCTCGCTCGCGGCCTTCGACCGCGCGTTCGCGATCACCTACGCGCTCGAGGCGATCGCGGTCGCGATCGGGCTGCTCGGTGTCGGGCTCGCGTTTGCGCTGCAGGCGCTCGCGCGGCGTGCCGAGTTCGGGATGCTGCGCCACCTCGGGCTCACGCGCGGCGACGTGCTCGCGATGCTGTCGCGCGAGGGCGCGCTGCTGGGCGCGCTCGGGGCGCTCTATGGGCTCCTGGTCGGCGTGGGCCTGAGCGTCGTGCTCGTGTTCGTCGTCAACCGTCAATCCTTCCACTGGAGCCTCCAGTACGTCATTCCGGCAGGCCAGCTCGCGCTCGTCGCCGCGCTCCTGATCGTCGCCGCCGCGCTGACCGCGCGCCTCACCGGCCGGGTCGCGACCGGGGAGGGCGTCGTGCGCGCCGTCAGGGAGGACTGGTGAGGCGCGCGCTCGCGCTCTTCCTGATGCTCGCGGTGGCGCGCGCCGACGTTCTCCCGTATCCGGACGTGAGGCCCGGGGATCGCGTGGTGCTTCCGGCCGATGCGGGCGCGCACCCGGACTTCCGCACCGAGTGGTGGTACGTGACCGGCTGGCTCGCGACGGCGGCGGGGGAGCCGCTCGGCTTCCAGGTGACGTTCTTTCGCACGCGGCCGTCGCAGGAGACCGGGAATCCGAGCGCCTTCGCGGCGACGCAAGTGCTGATCGCGCACGCGGCGATCAGCGATCCGAAGCGTGGGCGCCTGTGGCACGACCAGCGCATCGCGCGCGCGGTGATGGGACTTGCATCGGCGGCGACGGAGCGCACGGAAGTTCATCTTCGGGACTGGTCGCTGACCGAGCGCGGAACGGGCTTCGCGGCGAAGGTGGCCGCGGATGAGTTCTCGCTCGCGCTCAGCCTCGAGCCGACGCAGGCCGCGCTCCTGAACGGGGGTTCCGGCTACAGCCAGAAGGGGCCGGCGCCGACTTCGGCCAGTCTTTATTACAGCCTGCCGCAACTGAAGGTCACAGGGTCCATTGTGCGCGGCGCAGCGCGCGACGCGGTGACCGGCAGCGCGTGGCTCGACCACGAGTGGTCGAGCGCGTACCTCGACGACGCAGCGACCGGGTGGGACTGGGTGGGGATCAATCTCGACGACGGCGGGGCGCTGATGGCGTTTCGGATCCGCGACGCCGGCGGTCGCGCGCGCTGGGCGGGCGGCACGCTGCGCTCGGCTGCCGGGGATCTGCGCGTGCTCACGCCGGACGCCGTGCGCTTCAGCCCCGGACGGCGCTGGCGCTCGCCGCGCACCGGCGTCGAGTACCCGGTTGAGTGGCGGCTCGCCGTCGGCGACCTTTCGTTGTCGCTCGCGCCGCTGATGGACGACCAGGAAAGCGACTCGCGGCCGACGACCGGCGCGGTCTACTGGGAAGGCGCGGTCGAAGCCCGCATCGAGGGACGGAGGATCGGGCGCGGTTATCTTGAGCTTACGGGGTATGGGGAGCGGCTGCGTTTGCGATGATGAGCGCGCGCGTCGGGATTCGGCGCTGTCGTCGAATCTTGCTGGCGGCACGGCGGCGGGGAATCGTCCCGTTCCGGGCGGGAGGTGCCGGAGGCCACGAGGCACCGCCGGACGAGCGCGCGCGTCGGACCATCATCGGCGAGGGAGCGGATCGACGGATCGCTCTTCCCAGCCCCAAGGTCATCGTGGACGTGACAGTTCGGACTCTACGCCCGGCCGATGTCGCAGGCGGCGACGCCGGAACGCGATTACCATGCCTTTGGCCGATGACTCGAGGAACCAAGATGCGCCGAGAATTCGCCGTTGGCCTGATCATCCTTGCGAGTCTCGCGGGCTGCTCGTCCGTGCGGCCGAGCTCGACGGTGGCGGCCAGCGAAGCGCCGCCTGCGGCCCGTCGGAGCCCGCCGAGCGCCACGCCGACCTCGCCGCCAGCGCCGCCCGAAGCGACTTCGGGCACCACCGCAGCGACGGCCGTCATTGCACCCGCTGCGACGGACGTTCCGAAGAAGTCGGATTCGGCAGCCGCTTCGCACGCGGCAGCTGACCGGATCGCACCGCCGTCGGGGTCTGCCGAAGCGACGTCGGGCAGGGCACACGCAACGACCCCCGCCGCCACTGCGAAACCAGCCGCGCCCCCGGCTCCCAAGGCAGCCGCGGCGTCAACCGCTCCGAACGCGGCGCCGGCCTCGCCATCGCTCGACCTGACCGCGCTCGAGCAGCGTCTGCGCGACACGCACGCAATCGGCCTGTTCACGAAACTGTCGCTCAAGAATCAGGTCGACGACCTGCTGGGCCAGGTTCGCGCGTACTACCGCGGCCACGGCACGAGTCCCCCGTTGCCGTTGCGGCCACGGTATGACGGGTTGCTGCTGAAGGTGCTCAGCGTGCTTCAGGATGGCGACCCGCCGCTTGCCGCACAGATCTGGTCCTCGCGCGAGGCGATCTGGGGAGTCCTCGCCGATCCGGCGAAGGTCGAGAAGATCTTGGGGTGAATTCAGGAGTAGTCATGATTCTTCGAACTGTTCTCGCGCTGGCACTGACCGGCCTTCTCGCGGGCTTCCCGGCGCGGGCCGAGGATCCGTCCGCAACCATCGATCTCAAGGCGACGATCGCGCTGCACGGCATGCCGTGCGACCAGGTCACCGACGTCAAGCGAAACGGCGACAGCGATTACCTCGTCTCCTGCAAGGACGGCAACCGCTATCACGTGTTCGTCAACGCTGAGGGCCGGGTCATCGTCGAGCGGAAGTGATCCGCGCCATTGCACCAGACGCATGAGCGAAAGCCGAATCCCGCCCCTCGACGTGCCGGCGATGGTCGGGTCGGGAGTGGCGCAACAGGCTGCACTCACAGCCTCCCGGCCCTTCGTCTCGAGGCCGATCGGTGGCGCCCAGGGCCTGTGCGGGACGTTGCCAGATGCCGATGGCCGATGGCGTTACCCGCAAGCCGACGTGGCCGCCGGGTGCCAGCGGGTCAGCTCCAGACGCTCGACCCGGTTTGCGGCGGGTGCGGGGCGCAGGCCTTCGAGACGGCGGGGGCGTGGCCACCGGCGGGACGGGCGGCTGTATAGCCCGGGCTCGCGGGGACTCACGCGGATGGGTGACCGAGCCTTTGGTAAAGTACCGAGCTTTTCGCGACAGGCCCTCCCATGCCCGTGATCACCCTTCCCGACGGCAGCCAGCGCCGCTTCGACCAGCCGGTCACGGTGGCCGAGGTCGCCGCGTCGATCGGGCCGGGGCTCGCGAAGGCGGCGCTCGCCGGGCGGGTCGACGGCGCGCTCGTCGACACCTCGTTCCGGGTCGAGCACGACGCGGCGGTCGCGATCGTCACCGACAAGGATCCGGCGGCGCTCGAGATTATCCGCCACTCGACGGCGCACCTGCTGGCGCAGGCGGTGCAGTCGATCTACCCGAAGGCGCAGGTGACGATCGGCCCGGTCATCGAGGACGGCTTCTACTACGATTTCGCGTTCGAGCGGCCCTTTACGCCCGAGGACCTCGCGAAGTTCGAGGCCAGGATGAAGGAGCTCGCGAAGGCGGACCTGCCGGTCACGCGGCGCGTGATGCCTCGCGACGAGGCGGTCGCGCTCTTCAAGCGCATGGGCGAGCACTACAAGGCCGAGATCATCGCCTCGATCCCGGCGGGCGAGGTCATCAGCCTGTACGGCCAGGGCGAGTGGATCGACCTCTGCCGCGGGCCGCACGTGCCCTCGACCGGCAAGCTCAAGGCCTTCAAGCTGATGAAGCTCGCCGGCGCCTACTGGCGCGGCGACTCGAAGAACGAGATGCTGCAGCGGGTCTACGGGACGGCCTGGCGCAACGAGCAGGAGCTCAAGGACTACCTGCACCGGCTCGAGGAAGCCGAGAAGCGCGATCACCGCCGGATCGGCCGCGAGCTCGATCTGTTCCACCAGCAGGAGGAGGCGGTCGGCAGCGTCTTCTGGCACCCGAATGGCTGGACGCTGTGGCGCGAGGTCGAGCGCTACCTGCGCGGCAAGCTCGAGACCGCGGGCTACCTCGAGGTCAAGAGCCCGCAGCTCCTCGACCGGACGCTCTGGGAGAAGTCCGGGCACTGGGAGAACTACCGCGAGCTCATGTTCATCGCCGAGAGCGAGAACCGCGTGCTCGCGGTGAAGCCGATGAACTGCCCGGGCCACGTCCAGATCTTCAAGCAGGGCATGAAGAGCTACCGCGACCTGCCGCTCAGGCTCGCGGAGTTCGGCGCCTGCCATCGCAACGAACCCTCGGGCGCGCTGCATGGCCTCATGCGCGTGCGCGCCTTCACGCAGGACGATGCGCACATCTTCTGCACGCCCGAGCAGATCAACGCCGAGGGCATCGCGTTCTGCCACCTGCTGCAGGGGATCTACGCCGACTTCGGCTTTCACGAGGTGCGCGTCAAGTTCTCGGACCGCCCCGCGAAGCGCGCGGGCTCCGACGACATCTGGGACCGTGCCGAGGGGGCGCTGAGGGCGGCCGTCGAGGCGGCGGGCCTCGAGTACACGCTGAACCCGGGCGAGGGCGCCTTCTACGGACCCAAGCTCGAGTTCGTGCTCAGGGACGCCATCGGCCGCGACTGGCAGTGCGGGACGTTCCAGGTCGACTTCGTGCTCCCGGAGCGCCTCGGCGCCGAGTACGTCGCCGAGGACGGCGGGCGCCGGGCGCCCGTGATGCTGCACCGGGCAATCCTCGGCTCCTTCGAGCGCTTCATCGCGATCCTGATCGAGAACTACGCGGGGCGCTTCCCGCCGTGGCTCGCGCCGGTGCAGGCGGTGGTCATGTCGATCACGGACCGGCAGGTCGAATTCGTGCGTAATGCCGCTGATTTCCTGAAAAATCAGGGGGTTCGGGTCGAGAGCGACTTGCGCAACGAGAAGGTGGGCTTTAAGATTCGCGAACACACGCTGCGGCGGGTCCCGTACCTGCTCGTGGCGGGGGACCGGGAAGTCGATTCCCACTCGTTGGCCGTGCGCACGCGTTCGGGCAAGGATCTGGGCGTCCTGCCTCTAGCAGAGGTCTCGACGCGCATTCTGTCCGACATCGCGGGCCGCGGCCGTCATTCTTTGGAGGACTGACTTATCTCAACTACGAAGCGCGTACGGCGCAACGAAGAGATCCTCGCACCGACGCTGCGCGTGATCGCAGACGACGGCAGCCAGGCGGGCGTGATGACGCGGGCCGAGGCCCTGGCGCTCGCCCAGTCGCAGGAATTGGATCTCGTCGAGGTGTCGCCGACCGCGGAGCCGCCGGTGTGCCGGGTCATGGACTTCGGCAAGTTCCTGTTCGAGCAGAACAAGAAAGCCCATGCGGCAAAGCGCAAGCAAAAGCAGATCCAGGTCAAGGAAGTGAAGTTCCGGCCCGGAACCGACGAGAACGATTACCAGATCAAGCTGCGTAACATCATCCGGTTCCTGACCGAGGGCGACAAGGCCAAGGTGACGCTGCGCTACCGCGGACGCGAGCTTGCGCACCAGGAAGTGGGGCGCCGCATGCTCGACCGGCTGGTCAAGGACCTGTCGGCCGACGCGGTCATCGAGCAGAACCCGCTGATGGAAGGCAAGCAGCTCGTGATGATGTTCGCGCCGAAGAAGAAGTAGCTTCGCGCGATGGATTGCTGACGCGGCCGAGCGATCGGCCGCGACACAAGTGACCGGCCGCCCTAGGGGACCTCCCCGACGGCAGCCGTGCCCGCCCCGAGCCCGCCGTGGAGCGATCCCGACGGTGCGACAGGGTTAAAAATGCGCCGGCGCGAGAGCGATCGGCAGGAGAACGTCGATGCCCAAGTTGAAGACCAACCGGGCCGCGGCGAAGCGTTTTCGCAAAACGGCGAAAGGCTTCAAGCGTGGCCAGTCCCACAAGCGTCACATCCTGACCAAGAAGCCGTCGAAGCGTAAGCGGCAGCTGCGCTCCGGGAAGATGGTGCACGAGACCGACGTCAACCGGGTCGTGCAGCTGCTTCCGAACCACTGATCGACGCGACCTTCAGGAGAGTGACATGGCAAGAGTGAAACGTGGCGTCATCGCCGGACGCCGCCACAAGAAGATCCTCGGCAAGGCCAAGGGCTACTACAACGCAAGGCGCAAGGTGTTCCGCACTGCGAAGCAGGCGGTCATCAAGGCCGGCCAGTACGCCTACAAGGGCCGCAAGATCAAGAAGCGCGACTACCGGGCGCTGTGGATCCAGCGGCTGAACGCCGCCGCGCGCGTCCATGGCCTGAGCTACAGCCGCCTGATCCAGGGGCTGAAGCTGCTCGGGCTCGCGATCGACCGCAAGGCACTCGCGGACCTCGCGGTCCACGAGCCGGCCGCGTTCGGCGCGATCGTCGAGCAGATCAAGGCCGCAGCGCCGTCCCCCGCCGCGAAGTAGCGGTGTGGACCTCGCGAGCCTCGTCGCCTCGGGCCTGGCCGAGATCGCGCGCGCGGCCGACGCCGCCGCGCTCGACCAGGTCCGGGTCCGGCTGCTCGGCAAGAAGGGCGCGGTCACCGAGCAGCTGAAGGAGCTCGGCCGGCTGGCGCCCGCCGAGCGCCCGGCCGCGGGCGCGCGCATCAACGAGGCCAAGGCCGAGCTCACCGCCGCGATCGACGCGCGCGCGCGCGTGCTCGGGGAGGCCGCGGTCGCGCGCGCGCTCGAGGCGGGGCGCGTCGACGTGACGCTGCCCGGCCGCGGCCAGCGGCCGGGCGCGCTGCACCCGGTGACGCGGGCGCGCGAGCGCATCGAGGAGATCTTCACGCGCGCGGGCTTCGAGGTCGTGCTCGGGCCCGAGGTCGAGGACGACTTCCACAACTTCGAGGCGCTCAACATCCCCGCGAACCACCCGGCGCGGGCGATGCACGACACGTTCTACTTCGGCGACGGGCGGCTGCTGCGCACGCACACCTCCCCGGTGCAGGTGCGCGCGATGATGTCGCGCACGCCGCCGCTGCGCATGATCATGCCGGGGCGCGTCTACCGCTGCGACTCCGACCAGACCCATACGCCGATGTTCCACCAGGTCGAGGGACTGGTCATCGACGAGAACATCGGCTTCGCGAACCTGAAGGCGGTCCTCAGGCGCTTCGTGTCCGAGTACTTCGAGAAGCCGCTGGCGATACGCCTCAGGCCCTCGTACTTCCCCTTCACCGAGCCCTCGGCCGAGGTCGACTGCGAGTGCGCGTTCTGCGGCGGCCGGGGCTGCCGCGTCTGCAAGCACACCGGCTGGCTCGAGGTGCTCGGCTGCGGCGTCGTGCACCCGAACGTGCTCAGGAACTGCGGCCTCGACCCCGAGCGCTGGAGCGGCTACGCCTTCGGCATGGGCATCGAGCGCTTCTCGATGCTGCGCTACGACGTCAACGACCTCAGGCTCTACTTCGAGAACGACCTGCGCTTCCTCGCGCAGTTCGAGCGCGGTTGAGCGCGATGAAGGTCTCCCTCGAATGGCTGCGCGAGTGGGTCGAGATCGGCGACGACGTTGCCGCGCTCGCCGCGCAGCTGACGATGGCGGGCTTCGAGGTCGAGGGCCGCAGCCTCGCCGCAGGGCCCTTCTCGGGCGTCGTCGTCGGCGAGGTCACGGGCGTCGCGCGCCACCCCCAGGCCGACAAGCTGAGCGTTTGCACGGTGAACGCGGGCGAGGCCGCGCCGCTCACCATCGTCTGCGGCGCCTCGAACGTCCGCGCCGGGATGAAGGTGCCGCTCGCACGCGTCGGTGCGAAGCTCCCCGGCGACGTCGCGATCAAGCGCGCGAAGCTCCGCGGCGTCGAGTCCGAGGGCATGCTGTGCTCGGCCCGCGAGCTTGAGCTAGGCGAGGGCGCCGAGGGGATCCTCGAGCTCCCGCGGGAGTTCCCGACGGGCGCCGACCTGCGCGCCGTGCTCGGGCTCGACGACACGGTGTTCGAGATCAACTTCACGCCGAACCGCGGCGATGCGCTCTCGGTGCTCGGGCTCGCGCGCGAGATCGCGGTGCTGCGGGGCGTCGCGCTCCGGGGCCCGGCGCTCGCGCCGGTGCCCGCGAAGAGCGCCGAGCGCCTGCCGGTGCGGCTGCTCGCGCCCGAGGGCTGCGCGCGCTTCGCCGGCCGCGTGATTCGCGGCGTGAATCCCAGGGCGGCGACGCCGCTGTGGATGCGCGAGCGCCTGCGCCGCGCGGGACTGAGGAGCCTCGGTCCGCTCGTCGACGTCACGAACTACGTGATGCTCGAGCTCGGCCAGCCGATGCACGCCTACGACCTTCGCGAGCTCAATCTTCGGCTCGACGCGCGCCTCGCGACGACGGGCGAGCGCCTCGAGCTCCTCGACGGCAGCGAGATCCCGCTCACGCCCGACATGCTGGTGATCGCGGATGCCGCGGCGCCCGTCGGGCTCGCCGGCATCATGGGCGGCAAGAAAAGCGGCATCGCGCCCGACACGACCGACGTCTTCCTCGAGGCCGCGTGGTTCGCGCCCGATGCGATCGCCGGCCGCGGCCGGCGCTTCGGGGTCATCACCGACGCCTCGCAGCGCTTTGAGCGCGGCGTCGACCCCGCGGGCCAGGAGCGCGCGATCGAGCGCGCATCGAGCCTGCTGATCGGCATCGCGGGTGGAACGCCGGGCCCGACCGAGGTCGTCACCGACGCAAGGCACCTGCCGAAACGCGCGCCGATCGCGCTTCGGCCCGCGGCGCTGAAGCGCCTGATCGGCATCGACGTGCCGGCCAAGCGCGTCGAGGCCATCCTCTCGTCGCTCGGACTCGTCGTCGCAGCCGCGGGCGAGGGGTGGTCGGTGACGCCGCCGAGTTATCGATTCGACCTCGCGCAGGAAGCGGACCTCGTCGAGGAGGTCGCGCGCATCTACGGCTACAACGAGATCCCGGAGATCGATGCGCCGATGCCGCAGCGACCGGGCGCGGTCCCCGAGCGCGACGTGCGCCCGCGGCGCTTCGCGCTCTCCCTCGTCGAGCGCGGCTACTACGAGGCGATCAATTACACGTTCGTCGACCCCGCACTCCAGCGGCGCCTGTTCCCCGACGCGCCGACGCTGAAGCTCAAGAACCCGATCTCGGCGGAGCTTGCCGAGATGCGCGTGTCGCTGTGGCCGGGGCTCATCAAGGCGCTGATCGACAATGCGAATCGGCAGCAGTCGCGCGTGCGGTTGTTCGAGCACGGAGCGAAGTTTGTTCTGGAAGGCACTGATCTTAAAGAGGTAGATACGCTCGCAGCCGTCGCCTGGGGAGCGGCACTGCCGGAGCAGTGGGGCGTCGCGAAGGGCGCCGGCGACTTCTACGACGTGAAGGCCGACGTCGAGGCGCTCGTCGCGCTCTCGGGCGAGGCGGGGACGTTTCGCTTCAGCGCCGAGACGCTCTCCTGCCTGCATCCCGGCCGCTCGGCGCGCATTTATCGCGGCGCACGCGCCTGCGGCTGGCTCGGCGAGTTGCACCCGGAAATCGCGCGCGCGCTGGAGATTTCGCCGGCGCCGTTCCTGTTCGAGCTCGAATTGGACATAACGCGCCCGGCAGCGCTGCCGCACGCCGAGGAACTGTCCCGCTTCCCCGCGGTGCGTCGCGATCTCGCGGTGGTCGTACACGAAACCGCTACTTTCAGCCAGTTACGCGAATCTGTTACTGTCGCCGCGTCGAGCCTATTGCGCGAACTCAAAGTTTTCGACGTGTACCGGGGGCAGGGGATAGAAACCGGTAGAAAAAGCGTTGCTTTAGGCTTGATTTTGCAAGACAAATCGACCACTCTGACGGACGCTGACGTGGATGCCGTCATGACGGCGGTTCGCGAGCAATTGAGCCGGGACCTGAAGGCAACCTTCCGCGACTGAACACGAGCCGGACGACCGATGGCACTGACCAAGGCTGAAATGGCCGAAGCGCTCTTCGACCAGCTTGGACTCAACAAGCGCGAGGCGCGCGAGCTCGTCGACCTCTTCTTCGAGGAGGTGCGCACGGCGCTCTCGCAGGGCGAGCAGGTGAAGCTTTCCGGCTTCGGAAACTTCGACCTGCGCGACAAGAACCAGCGGCCCGGCCGCAATCCCAAGACCGGCGAGGAGATCCCGATCAGCGCGCGGCGCGTCGTGACGTTCCGTCCGGGGCAGAAGCTGAAGGCGCGAGTCGAGGCGTATGCTGGAACCAAGCAATAACGCCGAGCTGCCGGCAATCCCCGGCAAGCGTTACTTCACGATCGGCGAGGTCAGCGAGCTCTGCGGCGTGAAGCCGCACGTGCTCAGGTACTGGGAGCAGGAGTTCCCGCAGCTCAAGCCCGTCAAGCGCCGCGGCAACCGCCGCTACTACCAGCGCCAGGACGTGCTCGTGATCCGCCAGATCCGAAGCCTGCTCTATGATCAGGGCTTCACGATCGGCGGCGCGCGGCAGCGGCTCGCCGGCGACGAGGCGCGCGAGGACCTGTCGCAGAGCCAGCAGATCGTGCGCCAGGTGCGCGCCGAGCTCGAGGAGCTCCTGAAGGCGTTGCGCCGCTGAGCGCGATGGCCGCGCAGTCGGCCTTCGATTAGAATTCCATCGTCGATACGGCCGCGGCTCCCGCGGCCCACCCTCCGGTCGGGGCGTGGCGCAGCCTGGTAGCGCACTTGCATGGGGTGCAAGGGGTCGCGAGTTCAAATCTCGCCGCCCCGACCAATTCAATCAGGTCTGTTCCGGACACATCGGTAGCAGTTCACTCCGAGCTCGCGGGTGACGCGGTGGCTTGAAGTGGGTCTGCAGCGCGCTCGATGCGCCTGCCCTCGTCGTCGAAAAAACCCAGGTCGCACGGCGTGACGCTCGCGCGCCGCTGATCGCGCGGCCTGCTCGATGTCGATGGTCCGGGCCGCAAGCGCTGCGGTGAGAGTCATCCTGCGTCGATCGCGGCCGACGCGTCGGTAGGCCGCGCGGCGCGCTCGCAGCGATCCTGCGCTGAGCGCCGTCATTTCGCGTTCGCGGCTGCCGTTCCCGATCAACGTGCTGGCGCGCGGCTGCGTGTCGCATCACGCCGCTGCGCCGGCGCCCCACGCAAATTTGCGGGTTTCACCCACCGCGCGGGCCATTCAGAACGGTCGCGCCCGGACGATACGTTGCCCGCGGGGCGCCGCGACCGACCGACTCGATCGTCCAACACGAACCACGCTCGAGTCGGCACGCGCGCATCGCAGCCAGGCCTCTCTGACACTCGACTGGGGACCTCGATGGAATTTCGCACTGCTCGAGCCGCGGCCTGCGTCGCCGTCGCGGCCCTCCTGATCGCGCCGGCCGCGGCGCTCGCCGACCCCGCCAAGGACCTGCAGGTCGCCGCGCGCGCGCTCGGCTTCCTCGAAGCCGCGCCCACCGGCAGCGTCGTGCTCGGCATCGTGTTTGATCCCGCCAAGCCGGCCACGGTCGCCGAGCGCGATGCGCTGCTCGCGGCGCTCGGCCCGGGCCTCGGCGCTGGTGACATGAAGATCACCGGCCAGGGCATCGAGGCGGGCAAGGTCGGGGCCGCGAGCGGCGTCACCGCGCTGTACGTGACGAGCGGCGTCAACTACGCCGAGGTCGGCGCCGCGGCGAGCGCCAAGAAGCTGCTGACGATCAGCGGCGACAAGGCCTGCGCGCAGGCCGGCCACTGCGTGATGTCGGTCGTCACCTCGCCGGCCGTCGAGATCACGGTCAACCACAATGCCGCCACGGCGGTCGGCGCGAGCTTCAAGGCCGCGTTCCGCATGATGATTCACGAGATTTGAACGAATTAGGTACCAGGAATCCAGTCATGACGCACCAGCGATTTCTCCGCAGTGTCGCGCACATCGCGCTCCTCGCGCTCGCCCCGGCGCTCAGCGCGCAGGCCCAGACCATCGACTATGGCTCGCTCGAGCTGCTGTTCAACGAGCCGGTGACGACCAGCGCCACCGGCTCGCCGCAGCGCTCCACCGAGGCGCCGGTCGCGATGGAGATCATTTCCGCGGAGGACATCCGCCGCTCGGGCGCGACCGACATCCCGACGATCCTGAGTCGGGTCGCAGGCGTCGACGTGCTCACCTGGGGCGCCGGTGGCGCTGCTGACGTCAGCATTCGCGGTTACGACCAGGGCTACTCGCCGCGCCTGCTGGTGCTGATCAACGGCCGCCAAGTCTATCTCGACCACTACGGCTACACGGCCTGGGCGACGCTGCCGGTCGAGCTCAGCGAGATCCGCCAGATCGAGGTCGTCAAGGGCCCGAACAGCGCGCTCTTCGGCTTCAATGCCGTCGGTGGCGTCGTCAACATCATCACCTACAACCCGAAGTACGATCAGACCACGTCGGCGACCGTGCAGGGCGGCAGCGGCGGCACGTTCAATGGCAACGTCGTCGACAGCTTCAAACTCGGCTCCGACTTCGCCGCGCGCGTCTCGGCCGGCTACTCGCGCACCGATCAGTACGAGAACGTGACTGCAACCGCGCCGGTGAACGCCGCGTACCTCGTCAACCCCGAGCGCCGCGCCGTCAACGTCGACACGCTCGCGCAGCTCGCCGCGCGCACGCAGCTGCGCGTCGAGGCCTCGTACTCGCGGGTCCAGCAGTCGGACGTCGACCCGCTGTACGAGTACACGCCGCCCGTCTACACGACGAAATCCGCGAAGGCGACGCTGTCGAGCGAGACCGGGCTCGGGCTGGCCGAACTGACGGCCTACAGGAACCGCGTCGACCTCGATTATCTGTTCTCGATCGGGCCGGTCTCGTGGAGCAACACGATTGACGTGCTGTCCGCGCAGGACCTCTTCAAGGTCGGCACCGCGAGCACGGTCCGGCTCGCGTTCGAGTATAGGCACAACCAGCTGCCGACCGCCCCTATCGGCGCGGCCGAGGTCAGCTACCGGGTCTACGCCCCATCGGCGATGTGGAACTGGGCCGTCAGCGACAAGGTCGCGCTGACGACGGCACTGCGCGTCGACAGCCTGCACGTGGAGCGCAGCGGCGGCTTCCCGGCGGCGACGCCGTTCATCCCCGGGCTGCCGGGCCTCGAGTGGCCGCTTCAGGACAACGCGACGTTCACGCGCTCGATGGCGCCGGTGAGCGCGAACGTCGGCCTCGTCGTGCGACCGAGCGCAGTCGACACGCTGCGCGTCAGCTACGCGCGCGGCGTGCAGGCGCCGACGCTGATCGAGTTTGGCGGCATCCAGGCGCTCGTGCCGGAGCCGCAGATTCCGGTTGCCTTCATGGGTAACCCCGCCATCGAGCCCGCGATCATCGTCAACTACGAGGCCGGGTATGACCGCAGCCTGCCGGCGATCGGCGGGCGCGCCGGCCTCAAGGTGTTCTATCAGACGACGGACGGCCTGGTCGGCAATCCGAGCGCGACCAACATTCTCGTGCCGCCCTCGTTCACCGTGATTCCGGGCGTCGGACCGGTGCCGACTTCGCTGCCGGGCGTCGGCTGGGCGAACGTGGGCTCGAGCAAGCTGAGCGGTGCCGAGCTCCAGATCGACGGGAAGCTGGCCGGCGGGTACCGCTGGGGCTTCAACTACACGTACACGCACGTCACCGAGACGCCGTACGCGGGCCAGGACCTGATGGCCGTCGACGTCGCCTTCGATCGGTCGACGCCGTCGAGCCGCGCCAACCTCAACTTCGGCTGGAGCGGCGGCCCGTTCACCGCGGACGGGTACCTGCGCTACGTGTCGGGGTTCTCGCTGTTCAGCCCCGCGGGCGCGCTCGAGCCGGTGCCGGCGTACACGACGCTCGCCGCGCGGCTGGGGTACGCGATCGGACCGAAGGTCTCGGTTGCGGTCGCGGCCGAGAACCTGACGCACGGCCGCCAGCAGCAGACTTCCGGTCTGCTGGTCGAGCGTCGCGCGCTGCTGAGCCTGACGGCCCACTGGTAGGCCGCAGCAACCCCGCGCACTGCCGATTTCACGGACGACACCGATGAACGCGCAACGTCTCGCTGACCTCCCGCTGGTCGTCAAGATGGCCTTTGCGCCGGTCGTTGCGCTCGTGACGCTCGCGCTGCTCGCGACCGGCATGATGGTGAGCCAGCGTCACCAGACCGCGGCCCTCGAGCGCGTCGTCAGGCAGGACATGGCTTCGAGCCTCGCGCTCGAGCGCATCGCGCGTCGCATCAGCACCGCGCACGGCGAGCTGTTCACGCTGATGACGCACCAGGCGGCCAAGATCGACGTCGCGGCGGGCGACGGGCGCCTCAAGGCGCTGCTCGCCGAGCTCGACCAGGTCCGCAAGGACCTCGCCGAACTCGCGGCTGGGGCCCCCGAGGCCGCGCGCACCGCTTACGGGCCGCTGCAGAAGGACCTCAAGGACTACCGCGACGGCGTCGAGGTCGTCGGCTCGATGCTGGGCGTCGACTTCGCCACTGCGGCGAGTTTCGTGCAGCCCTTCGAGGCGAACTTCGCGCGAATGGCCGCGACCCTCGATCAGCTCGTCGACGGGGTCCGCAAGGCGACCGAGCAGAGCGCGGCGGCCAGCCACGCGAGCGCGCAGAGCGCGACCGTCGCGGCACTGATTGCCACGCTGTTGACGCTGCTGGTTGTCGCCGCGATCGCCGTCGTCGGCATCCAGACGGTCCGCGGCGGCATCGCGGCGATCGCCGGTGCGACCGAGACGCTCGCGCGCGGCGACAATTCGATCGACCTCGAGCGCCTCGCTCGCAAGGACGAGCTCGGTGCCATCGTGCGCTCGCTCGGGATCTTCCGCGACGCGGCGCTCGAGAAGGAACGCCTGCAGGCCGAGAGCGAGCAGGCGCGGCGCGCGGCGCGCGAGGAGCGCGAGCGCGGCGAGCTGGCGCAGCGGGAACTGTCGCGGCAGCAGGCGGCAGTCGTGACATCGCTGGCCGCCGGGCTCGGCGCACTGGCGCAGGGTGACTTGACGGTGCGGCTGGATGAGCCGTTCGCGCCCGAGTACGAGGCGCTGCGGCGCGATTTCAACCATGCGCTCGAGCAGCTGCAGCAGGCGATCGCGGCTGTCGTCGCGAGTGCCGGGTCGATCCAACTCGGCACCGGCGAAATGCGCACCGCCTCGAGCGACCTGTCCTCGCGCACCGAGCAGCAGGCGGCGACCATCGAGGAGACCACCGCGTCCGTCGAGCAGGTCACCGCGCGGGTCGGCAAGGCCGCCGACACCGCCGCGCACGCGCGCTCGGCAGTGCTGGCCGCGCGCTCGGATGCCGAGCGCTCCGGCGCCGTGATGCAGGATGCCGTGCGAGCCATGGGCGACATCCAGAAGTCCGCGCATGAGATCACCCAGATCGTCGGCGTCATCGACGAGATCGCCTTCCAGACCAACCTGCTGGCGCTCAATGCGGCCGTCGAGGCCGCGCGCTCCGGGGACGCCGGCCGCGGATTCGCGGTCGTCGCGAGCGAGGTCCGTGCGCTCGCCGGCCGCTCGGCGGAGGCCGCCAAGCAGATCAAGGGCCTGATCACCGCCTCCAGCGGCCAGGTTGCTAGAGGCGTTGCACTCGTTGGCAATACCGGCACCGCGCTCGAAGGCATCTGCGGCAAGGTGGCGCAGATTGCCGACCTGGTCGGCGGCATCGCGCAGTCGGCGAATGACCAGGCTGCGACGCTGCTCGAGATCAACACCGCGGTCGGGGAACTCGACAAGGCAACGCAGCAGAATGCGGCGATGGTCGAGCAGTCGACCTCGGCGATCCACGCACTCGCCGAGGATGCCGAGTCCCTCGCGCGGCTCGTGGCGCGCTTTCGCACCACGGATGCCCACCAGGCACGTGCCGCAGGCACCGCGCCCGGGCG
>DATKOR010000066.1:0-17968 GCA_035524495.1 Steroidobacteraceae bacterium | reverse complement strand
CGTTCAAGCGTAGCCTCGCGCACCACGGCGGTGCCAAGCACGTGGAACCGCATCTCTATCCGACCGCCAACACTGTGCTTCCGTATTACCTCGCGATCCTGATACAGAGTGCTGGCAACCCCGACGCGATCGCGGAGCTGTCAGTCGATTGCCTGCAGCCGATCCCCCTGCTGGAGGATCGGGAGATGCTGGTCTGGACAAAGTACCGGGCAGGCAGCATTCAGCGGCGGGCATTCCGTGCGTCGGATCCGTTCGAGCCACCGGCGCTCGTGCGTGAACTTATCGAGTGGACGAAGCGACTACGGCCTCACGCCTCGGCCGTGGCGCGAGGCCGATTGCTCCTATTCAAGGGCGTGCGCGGCGTTAGTGCTTGGTCGAGCGGTACGGCGAAGTCCGTCATTCGCCAAGACTTTTGCGTCAGACACGGTCTGCCACGTTTCTCGCTCGCGTCGATCCGCCCGAGCGTGCTGGCGAGCTTTTACCGTGCCTCTGGCGACCTCGGCCAGGTTAAACGACTCGCCAACCACGCAGAGATCGCGACGACCGTGCGCTACGTCCAGGGGCCGGTTGTCGAGGCCGAACACCGGACACGGGTTGCTTCCATTCAGAGCGCCTTCATCGGCCAACTTGAGAGGCGTCTGCTCGCACCGGCCAGCGAGGCGCAAGGCCGTCCGCTCCCCCCACCCACGGCGCCGCCGGGTGCTCCCGCCGTGTCGATGTTCGGCTTTGACTGCAAGGATCCGTACGCCGGCCTTGCGTCGGGGACGCGTCGCGGTGAGTTATGCACCCATTTCCTCGGGTGCTTCACCTGTCCGAACGCAGTCATCCCTCCCGATCCGCGCACGCTCGCGCGCCTCCTTCAAGCGCGGGATCACCTGCGACGGGCCGCTGAAACGGTCCACCCCGCACGATGGGAGGCGGTATACGCGCCGCCGCTGCGCATCCTCGAACACGACCTGCTGCCACGCTTCGCGACGCAGGAGCTTACGGCCGCTGAGCGCCTGCGGGATTCGCTTCCGCCGCTTCCGGAGTTGCGATGACCGGCGCGTCGACCGCCCGAGCGCGCGTTCGCGCGGTTCTGCCGACCGAGCCCAAACTCGCGGAGTTTCTGCATGGCTCTGCGTGGGGCGACGTCGAGTGGACGTTCACGCCGACGAACGCCCTCGAGGAAGGCCGTCCCGTCCGCATTCGCTGGGACTTCACGCTGCCGAGCGGCGGGCGTTTCACGGACCCTCGGTTTGCCCCGTTGCTCGAGACGTCGCGTCGCCTCATCGCTGCCATCCGGCGTCGAGGCATGTCGACAGGGCTCCCGCAGCGCGCAACTACAGTCGGCGGCTATTTCGATTATCTGCGCCAACTCATCCGGTTCATGAACGAGGGCGGCTTTGTCCGGTTCGCCGATCTGGACGCAAGTGCTCTCCGGGAGTTCCAGCGGACTCTTGAACGTCGGACGACGTCGCTGGGTCGCAGCGTTGCAGCGACGACAGTGCAGAAATACCTCGACTTGCTCGTCTACCTCCATCGCTACGGCGACGAGATCGGGGATGGCCTGACGGTCGATCCGTGCCCCGGCCTGAGCACCGCGGACGTGGCAGGCGCGCGCAAGGGCCAGCCGCGCTCTTGGCCGTATACGCCTGACCCGGTTGCTATCGCCCTGATTCGCGGCGCTTCTGACTACCTGTCGGGCTGCGCCTTGGATCTGCTGCGCGCCCGCGAGATCTATTCATCCTCCGTTGCCGAGGCCAAGCGGCGGGCGCGAACGTCGGAGGTCTGGCGCCACGCGGCCGCATCCGCCCTTCAACGGGTCACGCTCGCGACTCCCAAGGGGCCGCACACGTTGCAGTCCGCCGCCGAGTTGGCCGCACTGATCGACGTGCTGTATGTGGCATGCTTCATTGTCATCGCCTATCTCGTCGGTCCTCGGGCGAGTGAGCTCTTGCGTTTGCAGGTGGGATGCGTGCGCCCGGTGCGGGACGCCGTATCCGCCGAGTCCACGGGTCTCGCCGCGATCGAAGGCGCGATCTTCAAGCGCGAAGCGGCTTTTCATGGTCGCCCTCATCAATGGGTCGCGCCGCCACCCGCGGTGCACGCGATCTCGGTCCTCGAGGCGCTTTCGGCACCGCACCGCGCCCGCAGCGGACGGACGGAGCTGTGGTTGCGCGTCCGAGGAGGGCATCACGCTGGCGCCACTGAGTGGGACCGCGATTGTCTGGAACCCATTCGTATCCTGACGACCTGCGAGATGCGGCTGCTCCTCAGGCGGTGCGCAACGTGGTTCGAGCTACCGATGCACGAGGGGAAGCCGTGGCGGCTCTCGACTCACCAGGGCCGCAAGACGTTCGTGCGATTCGCGGCGTTGCGGGATCGCACTTCACTCTTTGCCTTGGCGCAGCATCTTGGTCATCGCGAGCGCGCCGTGACCGATCACGGCTACGTGGGTTCTGACTACCGCCTCAACCAGGAGGTAGACGCAGCCATTCTCGAGCAGTCGGTCTCGGCCTGGGAGGAGATGCTCAGCGCCGAGCGGCTTGGTGGTCGTGCCGGGGCTGAGATCCTTGCGCGACGACCGCGCTTCCGCGGCAGTCGGATGAAGGAGGACCTGAAGCGCTATGCACGAATGCTTGTCGATGCGGGGCTGACGCTCGGGGTCTGCGACTGGGGCTTCTGCGTCTACCGCCAGCAGCAGAGCGCCTGTCTTGGCAGCACCACGGGGCCGAACCCGGTGCGACGCGAGCCGTCGACCTGCGCGCACTGTCGCAATTTCTCTGTCGCCGCCAAGCACAGGGGCTATTGGCTCGAACAGGCGCGGCGGAACGAAGCGCTACTCAACGAGCCCGCCCTTCCGACGCAGACCCTCAAAATCGCGCGCGAGCGGCTCACAGAGGCGCTCGCCATGGTCCGGTCGATTGACGGGCCAGAAGGCTCCCGTGATGCCGACGCCCGCTGAGCGGCTGAAAGATGCGCTCGCAGCCCTGACCGGGCCGAGCGCGGACGATCGTGCCCCGACGGTCACGGCACTCTGCCGTCGCGCGGATGTCTCCCGAAACTCGCTGTACCGGTATCATCCGGACGTGCTCGAGGCGTTGCACGCTTATCGCCGCCGTCGGCTGATTCACTCGACCTGCGAGTCGGGCACTGCGGTCCGACGCCTTCAGTCCGAGCTCAGCAATACCCGCGAGCAGATTCCGAAGCTGGTCGCGCTCATCGATCATTACTACGCGGCGTATCAAGAGGCTCGCACTTTGCTCGATCGCCGCGAGCGAGAGCTCGCGGAGCTCCGGCGGCGTCTCGATGCAAAGCCGTCCCGAGTCGGCCGCTGACGCACCGGGCGTCAGTCCAGTGCAGCGCGCGCCGCGTCTCGTAGAACGGCGGGAAGCTGTTGCGGATCGCGCTGCGCCGCCGCCCAGGCGCCGGCCGTAAGCCACCAGACGCGTTTCCCGATCTTCAGCGCGCGCCCGCCACGCCGAACTTGATCTGCCATGCATCTGGAGAACTTGCGAAAAGCCGGGTTCGGGGTCATTCGAGTTGACGATCGCATGGAGCAGTAGAACGGGTAGGTCCCGATCATTCCTCCCGCAAGGGTCTCGGATTCAGTGTTCTCGCGATGTGCCCGATAGAGTGCCAGCTCGATGCTCGGTCCACCGTCTCTGCCGCTCACATAAAATCCGCCTCCCTTCGTCTGATGAATGTACGGGCGGAGGTGCAGCGGCTCCATCTGCCAGTCCGGACGTACGACGAAGAACTTGGCCGTCGTGCGCCACTGGGCAAGCTCGGCATCGCTGGTGATCGTCACGCAATGCGGCTCAATGTAGTGTTGATCGGGCACCAAAGACGCACCCTGTTCCAGCACCCATTGGAGCAGCTGGTCTTGCTCGACAGCGTTGCTATAAAACTCGAGTTCCACCGTAAATCAGAATTCCGCTGGGGGGCGATGCCCGGTCAGCATATCCGAACACTCAGCTACGCCCCTTCGCGCGGTCGTCCCATTGCGTTCAGCGCTGAGACCGATCTTCATCTACCCGCGGCTCCCTAGAGCAATCCCCGTTCGGCCAACGACACGGCTTCTCCACCGGCAATGATCACGTGGTCAATGACCCGAATGTCGACCAGCGCGAGCGCGTCCTGCAGGCGCTTCGTGATGACCTCGTCAGCGCGACTCGGTTCGGGCAGGCCGGAGGGGTGGGGGTGCGCCAGCACCAAAGCCGACGCATTCCGTGCCAGTGCCAGCTTAACCACCTCCCGCGGGTGAACACTGGCCCCGTCGATGGTCCCGCGGAAGAGCTCCACGTAGTCGATCACGCGGTGGCGGCTGTCGAGCAGAATTACTGCGAACGACTCGTGCTCGAGCACGCCGAGCTTCAGGCTCAGAAAGTCGTGTACCAGCCGGGGCGAGGTGAGCGTCGTCCCGCGCCGGACTCGCCTCGACAGGGCGTGCCGGGCAGCGGCGATGATTTCCGCCGCCGTGGCGTCCCGGATTCCGCCGTTCGCGTCCCTGACAAACAGGGTCGTGGACGCCCCTTCAAACACCAGCCGCTTCCCCGGCGCTTCGCACCACGCGCGGTGGGACCCCGGCCGGGTGGCCATGGCCGCGCCGCCAGCCCCGTCCGGGCCGCGGTCGGGTGACAGGGTGGGCGGGGGTGACAACCGCGGTGCAACATAAGGGGTGGTTGTGCACGAGGATCACCGCCGCCGCCCGCCGGGCGAGCGCCCGCTTGACGACCTCGCGCGGATGCACGCTCGCGCCGTCGATCGTGCCGGTGAAGAGCTCCTCGAAGCCAGTCAGCCGGTGCCGGCTGTCGAGGTACAGGCAGCCGAAGACCTCGTAGTCGCGGTCCCGGAGCTCCGCGACCAGGTAGTCCCCGGCGAGCCGCGGGCTGGTGAGCGCGGGGCCCGCCTTCAGCGACGCGAGGTGATGGCGGCGCGCGAGCTCGAGGGCCGCCTGCAACTCCGCATAGCGGGCCAACCCGATCCCCGAATGCCGGCACAGGCGCTCGGCGTCGGCGGTCAGCACGCCGCGCAGCGAGCCGAACGCCTCGAGGAGCTCGCGGGCGAGCTCGACCGCGTTGGCACCGCGGCGGCCGCAGCGCAGCCAGATCGCCAGCAGCTCCGATTCGGTGAGCGCGCGCGCACCCGCGGCGATGAGCTTCTCGCGCGGGCGCTCCCCGGCCGGCCACTGCTGCAGGCGCATCGCGCAAGTCTCGGGCTCCAGCCGCCCGCCCGCGAGCGGCGTTTCTGGCCAGTCTGTGCGCAATTGCACAGTTCAGGGTCGGCGCCCATAACCGGCGGTTCTCGGAAACCCCGCGGACGGCCTTGGATCCGACGCGGTTCCCGGCCGATAATCATCCAATGAGCGACGTTGCGCCCAGACGCGCGCCACGACGGATCCTGCTCGGGGTGACCGGCGGGATCGCCGCCTACAAGGCCGCCGAGCTCGTGCGCCGGCTGCGCGAGCACGGCGCCGAGGTGCAGGTCGTCATGACCGGCGCGGCGCAGCGGTTCGTGACGCCGCTGACGTTCCAGGCGCTGTCCGGACGGGCGGTGCGGACCGAGCTCTGGGACGAGGCCGCCGAGGCGGCGATGGGGCACATCGAGCTCGCGCGCTGGGCGGACCTCGTGCTGGTGGCGCCGGCGAGCGCCGACTTCCTCGCGCGGCTCGCCCACGGGCGCGCCGACGACCTGCTCTCGACGCTGTGCCTCGCGACCGCGGCGCCGGTGTGGGCGGCGCCGGCGATGAACCGGCAGATGTGGGCCAGTCCCGCCACCCAGGCCAACGTCGCGACGCTCGCCGCGCGCGGCGTCAGGCTGCTCGGCCCCGCGAGCGGCGATCAGGCCTGCGGCGAGGTCGGGCCGGGGCGGATGCTCGAGGCCGAGGCGCTTGCCGCGCTCGTGTTCGAAGCCGACACCCACGGCGTGCTCGGCGGCCTGCGCGTCGTCATCAGCGCAGGACCCACGCGCGAGCCGCTCGACCCGGTGCGCTTCATCAGCAACCGCAGCTCCGGCAAGATGGGTTTCGCGGTCGCGGCGGCGGCGCGCGACGCGGGCGCCGAGGTCACGCTGGTCAGCGGGCCCGTCAGCCTCGAGTCGCCGCCCGGCATTTGCCGCATCGACGTCGAGACGGCCGAGCAGATGTACAGCGCGGTGCACACGGCCATCGCCGGCGCCGACATCTACATCGGCGCCGCGGCGGTCGCCGACTACACGCCGGCCCGCTGTGCGAAGGACAAGATCAAGAAGACGAGCGACTGCTTCGAGCTCTCGCTGCAGAAGGCGCCCGACATCCTCGCCTCCGTCGCGGCGCTCGAGCGCCGGCCGTTCACCGTGGGCTTCGCTGCCGAGACCGTCGACGTCGAGAAGCACGCGCGCGAGAAGCTGGCGCGCAAGCGCCTCGACCTCATCGCCGCCAACGAAGTGGGTGCCGAGCGCGCCTTCGACCGCGAGGACAACGCGCTGCTCGTGCTGTGGCCGGGAGGGCGCCGGGAGCTCGCGCTCAAGTCGAAGTCCGAGCTCGCCCGCGAACTCGTGATGCTGATCGCCGAGCGCTACCGCGAGGCGCGCCGCCCGATCGCGAAGCTCAGCCCGGTGTCCGGCTGAGCGTGCGCACGCTGCAGGTCCGCGTCCTCGACCCGCGCCTCGGCCGTGACTGGCCGCTGCCGGCCTACGCGACCGAGGGCTCCGCCGGCCTCGACCTGCGGGCCTGCCTTGCGGCCGCGCTGACGCTCGAGCCGGGGCGCACCGAGCTCGTGCCGACCGGGCTTGCGATCCACCTCGACGATCCCGGCCTCGCGGCGGTGCTGCTGCCGCGCTCCGGCCTCGGCCACAAGCACGGGATCGTGCTCGGCAACCTCGTGGGCCTCATCGACTCCGATTACCAGGGGCAGGTCATGGCGTCGGTGTGGAACCGCGGCAGCGCGCCGTTCACGATCGAGCCCGGCGAGCGCATCGCGCAGCTCGTGGTCGTCCCGGTCGTGCAGGTCGCGCTCGAGGTCGTCGAGGCGTTCAGCGAGAGCCGGCGCGGCGGAGGCGGATTCGGCAGCTCCGGCCGCGGCTAGTTGCGCGCGGCGGGCGGCGTGCCGTTGTAGTCGCTCTCGATCCGCTTCAGCTCCTTGAAGCGGGCGATGTCGCTCGCGAACTGCGCCTTGAGCTTCTCGAGCTCCTGGCGCTTGACCTCGAGATTGCGTTGCTGCGTCGCAATGTCGCCGGTCGTGCGCACGAGATCCTCCGACAGCCGCTCGGGGATCTGCTGCGCGTTCGGGGCCGTGTTGTACGGCTTGAAGTGCTGCATCTGCGACTCGAGCTGCTTCTGGTGCGTGCGCAGCTGCTCGAGATACTGGCTGGTCACCCGCGCCTGCGCATCGAGGATCTCGGCGCGGCGGTCCCTGAGCGCCTCGATCTCATCGACCGACAGATACGTCGCCAGCAGGTTCTGGTCGCGCTGGCGGTTGCGGACCTCGAGCTCGTGGGCGTGCTCCTCGGCCTTGCGCTTCTCGGCCTCGGCGGCGGCCTGCTCGGGCGTGCGCTTGCCGGGGATCGCACCGACCGGCACGCCCTGCGAGTTCAGGATCGTCTTGTCCTGGTCGGCGTACTGCGGCGGCACCGCATCGCCGTAATGGACGACGCCATGCTCGTCGACCCACTTATAAACCTGCTGCTTCGAGTTGGGGTCGCGCTGGGTGCCGGCCACGGCGACGCACGCCGCGGACAGCGCGAGGCAGGCGAGGGCGAGGACGGATGTGCGGCTCATGCAGTGGCCGAGTGTGCCGTGGGAAGGGGCGATTTTGCACCCTCGGCGGGCGCTCTTCGAGATCTGCGTCACGCTAGGCAGCGCCGTAGCGGGTGCGGTAGGCGCGCAGGTCCGCAAGCGCCCCGGCCGGGACCCCGGAGACGCCGGCCTCGAGCCCGGCGATCAGGTCCGTCAGCGTCAGGATCGACACCACCGGCAGATTGAAGTCGGCCCGCACCTCCTGCACCGCCGAGCGCGCAGACTCGCGGCCGCGCTCCTCGCGGTCGAGCGCGAGCAGCACCCCGGCCGGCATCGCACCGGCCGCGCGGATCAGCTCGATCGACTCGCGGATCGCGGTTCCGGCGGTGATGACGTCGTCGACGATCAGCACCCGGCCGGCGAGCGCACGGCCGACGATCCGCCCTCCCTCGCCATGGTCCTTGGCCTCCTTGCGATTGAAGCAGTACGGGACGTCGCGCCGCTCGTGCTCGGCGAGCGCGGCGGCGGTCGCGGTCACGAGCGGGATGCCCTTGTAGGCGGGCCCGAACAGGATGTCGAAGCCGATCCCGGAGCCCGCCAGCGCTGCGGCGTAAGCGCGGCCGAGCCCGGCGATCGCGGCACCGGTATCAAAGAGCCCGGCGTTGAAGAAGTACGGGCTCTCGCGCCCGGACTTCAGCGTGAAGCGCCCGAAGCGCAGCACGCCGTGCTTGAGCGCGAGCTCGAGGAAATCGCGTTGGTAGCCGTGCATCGGGGCCGGTAGTGTCCGCCGAAACCCTGCGACGGACAAGCCGGCCGGGACGCTTGCTATGATCGTTGCGATGCGCATCGCGACGCTCAACTGCAACGGCATCCGCTCCGCGGCGCGCAAGGGCTTCTACCGCTGGCTGCCGCGCCAGGACCTCGACGTCGTGTGCCTGCAGGAGACGCGCTGCGCCGACGAGGACCTCGAGCCCGCGATGTTCCGGCCACGCGGCTACCACGGCGCGTGGCTGCACGCCGAGAAGCGCGGCTACAGCGGCGTCGCGATCTACTCGCGCCGGCCGCCGGACCGCGTGATCCGCGGCTTCGGCTCGGCCGAGTTCGACCGCGAGGGCCGCTACCTCGAGGCGCGCTTCGGCAAGCTCTCGGTGATCTCGCTCTACATGCCGTCCGGCTCCTCGAGCCCGGAGCGCCAGCTCGCGAAGCTGCGCTTCCTCGCGGAGTTCCGCCCGCACCTCGACCGGCTGCGGAGGAGCCGCCGCCAGGTCGTCGTGTGCGGCGACTGGAACATGGCGCACCGCGAGATCGACATCAAGAACTGGCGCGCGAACCGCCAGAGCCCCGGCTTCACGCCCGAGGAGCGCGCGTGGCTCGACGAGCTGTTCGTCCCGGGGCGCTGGGTCGACGCGTTCCGGGCCGTCGATCCCAGGCCCGAGCAGTACACCTGGTGGTCGAACCGCGGCCAGGCCTGGGCCAAGAACGTCGGCTGGCGCATCGACTACCACGTCGTGAGTCCCGACTTCGCCGGCCGCATCCGCGCTGCCAGCATCTGGAAGCGGACGCGCTTCTCCGACCACGCGCCGCTCGTGCTCGACTACGACCATGAGCTCTGAGGCGGCCCGCGCCGCGCAGCCGCCGCTGCGCGCGGTGCTGGCGAGCCCGAAGATGCTGGTGCTGATGTTCCTCGGCGCCGCCTCGGGCTACCCGAACCAGCTGACCGAGAGTGCGCTGCAGGCCTGGCTCAAGGACTCGCACATCTCGAACACCCACATCGGCATCGTGACCTACGTCGCGATCCCCTACCTGCTGAAGCCGCTGTGGGCGCCGCTCCTCGACCGCTACTCGCTGCCCTGGCTCGGCCGCCGCCGTGGCTGGATCGTGCTCGCGCAGCTCATGCTGGCGGCGGCGATTTCGCTGCTCGCGTTCCAGGACCCGGCGAACTCGCTCTTCAACGTGTCCGCGTGCGCGCTCGCGATCGTGTTCCTGTCGGCGACCCAGGACATCGTCATCGACGCCTACCGGGCCGACGTCGTGTCGCCGCCCGAACGCGGCTTCGCGGTGACCGCGACGACGGTCGGCTACCGCGCCGCGACCTACCTCGCGCTCGCCGCCGCGATGCTGCTCGCCGACTTCGTCGGCTGGCGCGTCTCGTGGCTGATCGTCGCCGCGCTGATGGCGCTGTTCGTGATCGCGACCGTTCGGGCGCCGGAACCCGGGCGGCGCGCACCGCCGCCGGCGACGCTGCGCGAGGCGGTCCTCGTGCCGCTGCGGCTGCTGCTCGAGAACCCGACGGGACGCGCGATGCTCGCGCTCGTGATGATCTTCAAGCTCGGCGATGCGTTCTCGCTGAAGCTGTTCACGCCGTTCGCGAAGGACCTCGGCTTCTCGAACACCGAGATCGCCGCGGTCGTCAAGATCATCTGGCTCGCGGCCTCGGTCGGCGGCTCGGTGCTGGCGGGCATCTGGATGGTGCGGCTCGGGCTGCTGCGCGCGATGCTGCTGTTCGGCGTCATGCAGGCGCTGTCGAACCTCGCGTACTACGCGCTCGCGCTGGTCGGCAAGAACTACCCGGTGATGGTGGCGGCGGCGATCATCGAGCACCTGACGCACGCGATGGGCAACGTCGCGGTCGTCGCGCTGATGATGGCGCTGTGCGACGTGCGCTTCAGCGCGTTCCAGTACGCGCTGCTGACGGCGCTGTCGCAGCTGCCGCGCTACGGCCTCGGCTACCCCGCGGGCTGGGTCGCCGACCACGGCGGCTGGCCCATGTACTACGTGGTCGCCTTCGCGCTCGGCCTGCCCGGCCTCGCGATGGTCTGGTGGCAGCGAGAGCGCATCCGGGCACTCGATGACGGCCGCTGATCCCGGGCGCGAGGTCGACGTCGAGCGCGTGCTCTGCACCCTCGGCGAGCTCGAGGACCCCGGCGCGCGCGCGTTCAAGGTCGGGCGCGGCGACTGGCCGCTCTCGGGGTTCGTCGTGCGCCGCGGCGCGCAGGTGCACGCTTACGTGAACCGCTGCCCGCATGCCGGGCATCCGCTCAACCTGCGGCCCCACGACTTCCTGACGCTCGACAAGTCGCTGGTGCAATGCCGCTCGCACGGCGCGCTGTTCGAGCTGACGACGGGCCTGTGCATCGCGGGGCCCTGCGCCGGTGCGGCGCTGCGGCGCGTGCCGGTCGAGGTCGAGGACGGTTACGTGCTGCTCGCGCCCGGCGTCCGGCCCGAGGCGTTCGCCGACTGAGCGCACGCGGCTGCTATGCTCCGGCGCGATGCTGGACGCACTGCTGAAATTCTTCGTCGTGCTGTTCGTGGTCGTCGACCCGCCGTCGATGGCGCCGTTGTTCGCGACGATGACCGAGGGTGCGAGCAGCGGCTACCGGCGGCGCATGGCGCTCAAGTCGAGCGCGATCGCGTTCTCGATCTTCGTCGCCTTCGCGCTCGGCGGCGGCTGGTTCATCGGCGTCATGGGCATCAGCATCGACGCGTTCCGGATCGGCGGCGGCGTGATGCTGTTCCTGATCGCGCTCGACATGGTCTTCGTGCGCGAGGAGAAGACCACCCCGGCGGAGAACGCCGAGACCCGCCGGCGCGCGGACATCTCGGTCTTTCCGCTCGCGTTCCCGCTGATATCGGGGCCGGGATCGATCGCGACGGTGCTCCTGACCTTCGGCTCGGCGCGCCCCGACCCGCTGCTGTACACCGGCTACATCGCCGTGATGGCGGTCGTCGTCAGCCTCTCGCTCGTCGTGATGCTCGCCGCGCCGCTCGTGATGCGACTGCTCGGCGTCACCGGCGCCAACGTCGTCTCGCGCGTCGCCGGCGTCGTGCTGGCGGCGCTCGCGATCCAGTTCGTCATCGACGGCCTGAAGGGCGCGTTCCACCTCGGCTGACGGGGCCGGTCATCTGCGGCGGTACTCGAGGTCGCGCGCCGCCTGGCCGAGCCGCGTCCCGCGGCGCTCGAACTTCGTCACCGGGCGCTCGGGAGGGCGCGGCACGTAGCCGAGGGCGCCCGCGACGTTCGCGAAGTCGGGATTCGCATCGAGCACCTCCCGCATCCACTCCGCGTACGGCGGCCAGTCGGTTGCCAGCCGCAGCCGCCCGCCACTCGCGAGCCGCGAGGCGAGCAGCGCCGCGAACGCAGGCTGGACCAGGCGGCGCTTGTGGTGGCGCTTCTTCGGCCACGGGTCCGGAAAGTAGATCAGCACCTCGTCGAGCGCCGCCGGCGCGAGCGCGTGCTCGAGGACCTCGACCGCGTCGTGCTGCATGAGCTTGAGGTTGCCGAGCTCCTCGGCCGCCGCGCGCAGCAGGCAATGGCCGATGCCCGGGGCATGGACCTCGAGGCCCAGGTAGTCGCTCTCGGGGTGGCGCGCGGCAAGGGTCACGAGCGTCTCGCCGTCGCCGAACCCGATCTCGAGCGTGCGCGGCGCGCGCCGGCCGAACACGGCGTCGAGGTCGAGTGGCGCAGCGCGGTACTCGAGGCCGTAGCGCGGCCACAGCGTCTCGAGCGCCCGCTGCTGCGCCTCCGTGATGCGGCCGCCGCGCTTGACGTAGGAGCGGATCGCGCGGCGCGGCGCGGCGCGGTCGGGCGGCTCGTTCATCGCTCATGCGGCTCGGGGACGGGGCGCCAGTGTAGCGCGCGGCGCCGCGGCGCTTTCGCGCGGCGGCGAATCGCGCTATTGATGCGGCAGCGGCTCAGGGCAAGGGGAACGGATGGCAAGGCACCGCCGGCTGATCGCGCGCTACCAGGTCCGCCCGGGCGAGCGCCTGCGCCTCGGCGCGCTTGACCCCGCCGACACGGGCGGCCACGGCTTCGCCTCGGTCGGGCCGGGCAGCGCCAGGGATCGTGCGGACGCGTTCCTGGCGGCGAACCGCGCGGAACTCTCGCGCTACCAGGAGCTCTTGTGGGCCAGCGACTCGCACTCCGTGCTCGTCGTCCTGCAGGCGATGGATGCCGCCGGCAAGGACGGGACGATCAAGCACGTGATGTCGGGCGTCAACCCGCAGGGCTGCGAGGTGCACGGCTTCAGGCGCCCGTCGCCGGCCGAACTCGACCACAACTTCCTGTGGCGCTACTGGGACAAGGTGCCGGCGCGCGGGCGGATAGGCATCTTCAACCGCTCGTACTACGAGGAGGTGCTGGTCGTAAAGGTGCACCGCGAGATCCTCGACGCCCAGCGCCTGCCGCCCCCGGTCGGCGGACGGCGTTTCTGGCGCGCGCGCTTCGACGACATCAACCGCTTCGAGCGGCACCTGGCGCGCAACGGCACGGTCATCGTGAAGTTCTTCCTGCACATGTCGAAGGGCGAGCAGAAGCGCCGGCTGCTCGAGCGCATCGAGGCGCGCGACAAGCACTGGAAATTCTCGGCCGCCGATCTCGAGGAACGCGGCTACTGGGACGAGTACATGGCGGCCTACCAGGACATGCTGCGGGCGACGAGTACCGCCTGGGCGCCGTGGTACGTGATCCCGGCCGACCACAAGTACGTGGCGCGGGCGCTGGTTGCGGCGATCCTGAGCGGCACGATCGCCTCGCTCGGGCTCAAGTTCCCGGTGCCGAGCAGGGCGGCGGAGCGCGAGCTCGCCGCCGCCCGGCGACGCCTCCTCAGGCGCTGATCGCGCGCCTCAGGCGCGCGCGAACGGCTCCTCGAGCGAGCGGCTGGGCGGCGTCAGCAGCTCCGCTCCCGACTCGGTGACCAGCATGTCGTCCTCGAGGCGCACGCCGAACTCGCCGCGGATGTAGATCCCGGGCTCGTTGCTGGTCGTCATGCCGGCGGCTAGCCGGACCGTGTTGCCGCGCACGAGGTACGGCCACTCGTGGCCGTCCATGCCGAGGCCGTGGCCGACGCGGTGGGTGAAGTAGCGGTAGTCGGGGCCAAAGCCCGCGGCCGTGACCACCGCGCGCGCCGCGGCGTCCACGGCGCCGCACTCGACGCCCGGTCGCGCCGCCGCGAGCGCCGCGGCCTGGGCGCGCTGCACGACTGCGAACACCTCGTTCATGCGCGCGGTCGCCTTGCCGAGCACGAAGGTGCGCGAGATGTCGGACTTGTAGCCCTCGACATCGCAGCCGCCGTCGAACAGCACGATCGTGCCGTCGCGCACCGGCAGCGGCGCGACCGAGCCGTGCGGGAACGCCGAGCCCTCGCCGACCAGCACGAGGTCGGCGGCGCCGTTGAAGCCCAGCTGCTCGTGGGCGAGGCGCGACAGTTCCGAGACCTCGCGCTGCGTCATGCCCGGCCGTATCGAGAGGTAGGTCGCGTGGTAGGCCGCGAGCGTGACCTCCGAGGCGAGCCGCATCAGCGCGATCTCGTGGGCGCTCTTGATCATCCGGCAACCCGCGGTCACGGGCGTCGCGCTGACGAGCCGCGCCTGCGGCGCGGCCGCGGCGATGCCGTCGGCGAACACGAAGCGCACGTTCTCCTCGAGGCCGATCCGGCCGGCGGCGATGCCGCGGTCCCTGAGCCCCTGGGCGAGGCGCGCGTAGGGGCTGTCGTCCTCCTGCCAGGTGCGCACGTCAGCGCGCTCGGGATCGGTGCCGTTGGCGAGCTGCTCGCGGGCGCGGCCCTCCTCGAAGGCCGGGCAGACGTAGAACGGCTCGCCGCGGGCCGGCAGCACCGCGGCGAACAGCCGCTCGCTGCCCCACCAGTGCACGCCGCAGAAGTACTGGAGCGAGGTGCCCTCGGCGAGCACGATCGCGTCGAGGCCGCGCTCGGCCATCAGACGCCGCGCGTGCTCGCGCCGCTCGCCGCGCTCCTCGCGCGTGATCGGCCTGGCCTCGCCGCGGCGCGGCTTGAGCTGCGCGAGCGGCGGCGGCAACGGCGGGTCGCTCGCCGCGCCCCGGGCCGCGCGGCCGAGCGTCAACGCGGCGCCCGCGGCGAGCGCGCCATTGCGGATCAGTCGGCGTCGCGTGATCATGTCGCTGCTCCTTGGCGTGGCGCGCTAGTGTACGCACGATCGGACGCCGCGCGCCGGGCTGCGCGGTTTGCACTACGATCGGGCCATCGCGAGCCGACGACCGACCCCGATGCGCCCTCCGACCGGCCCCTGGAGTCACCTGCCGAACGCGATCAGCGCGGCCCGGATCGCGGCGGTGCCCGCGCTCGGGTACCTGGCGGCGACCGGGTCCGGGCGCGCCTTCACGTGGCTGCTGGTCGCTGCGCTCCTGAGCGACATTGCCGACGGCTACCTCGCGCGACGCTTCGCGCTCACCTCGAAATTCGGTGCGCTCCTCGACTCGAGCGGCGATGCGCTGCTGTTCTTCGCGGCGATCTACGGCATCTGGGCGCTGCATCCGGAGGTGCTCGAGGCGCACGGCGGGCTCGCGCTGCTGGTCTGCGGCGGCTGGACGCTTGAGATAGCGGCGGCGCTGTGGCGCTACGGAAGGCTGTCGAGCTTCCACACCTACGCGTCGAAGACCGCCGGCCCGCTGCTCGGCCTCACGATCGGCGTGCTGTTCGTCTGGGGTCTGTGGGAGCCGCTGCTCTACGTCGCGGGCGCGGTCAGCGTGCTGGCGAGCCTCGAGGAGCTCGCGCTGATCGGCGTGCTGCCGACCTGGCGCGCGAACGTGCGCGGGCTCTACTGGGTGCTGCGCGAGCGGCGCGAGGCCCGCTGATCGCTACTGCGCCGGCGCGTGCTGCCACAGCGGGCCCTTGAGCCCTGAGTTTCGCAGTGCATCGAACAGCCGGCTGTTGAAGCGCAGCCCGAGCGACGGCACCACCCAGCGCTTGCGCGGCGCGGCGCGGCGCTCGATCGCCTCGAGCACGCGCGCCCGGAACTCCCCGGCCCGCGCCGCGAGCTCGGGGTCGACCGCCTCGCGATCGTCCTTGTAGGCCATCAGGATCGCGCCGTACGGGTCGATGTCCTCGATGAAGTTCAGCGAGCGCTCGACGTCCTCGAGCGTCTCGCCGTGCGTGCCGAGGATGAACGTGTGGCAGTCCTTGATGCCGGCGCTCTTGCAGATGCGCGCGGTCTGGCGGATCTTCTCGGTCGTGAAGCCCTTGCGCAGGCGCAGCAGCCCCTCGTCGGTGCCCGAGTCCGAGCCGATCTCGACGCCGCGGCAACCGGATTTCGCCATGACCTCGGCGAGCGCCTCGTCGAAGCGCACCGGGTTCAGGTAGCAGGTCCAGGGCGTCCTGAGGCCGCGCGCGATCAGTGCCTCGCAGACCTCGCGCGCGTGATGCGGCGGCAGGTTGAACACCGAGTCGACGATGAACACGTGGCCGATCGACGGGTGCGCGGTGACGGCGGCCTCCCACTCGGCGGCGACGACGTCGCCGACCCGCTGGCGGATCGCGCGCCCCTCGATCAGCGGGTAGGTGCAGTACTCGCACTGCATCGCGCAGCCGCGCTTGGTCTGGATCGAGGTGATGCCCGAGTGCTCGTAGTAGCGCGGATCGACCCAGCGCCGGTCCGGTTGCACGTTGCGCGTGATGTCGAGGAAGTCCTTGCGGTTGAGGCCGGCCGTGACGACGCGGGCCTCGCGGCTCAGCAGGTTCCTGATGCCGCCCATGTCGGTCACGCCGGCGGCGCGGCGTGCGACGAGCTCGGCGAAGGACTGCTCGCCCTCGCCGGTGATGCCGTAGTCGAGGCCGAAGCGCGCCATCAGCTCGACCGGGACCACGCTGAAGCCGCCGCCGCCCATCACGACCGGCGCCCCGGTGCGGGCACGGATCGTGCGCATCACGTCGTCGTAGTAGGCGAGGATCCCGCGGGTGTCGGTGTAGTCAGCGTTCTGCACGTTGCGCATGCTGACCGCGACGAGGTCCGGGCGGAACTCGTCGATGCGCGCGCCGAGCGCCGCGAGCGGCTCGTCCTCGAAGCACAGGTCGATCAGCGTGCGCTCGTGCGTCGCGGGCGTCACGCTCATCATGTAGAGGATGCCGAGCGGCAGGACCGGATCCGGCAGCTGCTCGCGGTTGGCGGAGACGAACGCGATGCGCATCAGCGCTCGGCGCGCGCCGCGAGGAGCTCGCAGGTGCCCTCGATCTCGACCAGCAGCTCGCGCCGGCAGATCTCGGCCGCGAGGTACGCGACCGAGCCCGGCGGCCCGAGCGCTCCGTCGACCGCCGCGGCGACGCGTTCGAGGTGCGCCGGATCGCGCAGGTACACCTGCCAGCGCGCGCGCGGGCCGGGAACCAGTCCGGGAAGCGCGCGCGCCGCGCGCGCGCGGATCTCGGCGAGGTTGGCGAGCGTCTCGGCGAGCTGCGCGTCGATGCCGGCGCCGCGCGACTCGTGGCCGACGATGCTCGCGGTGCCTGACACGAACAGCGTTGCGCCGTCGCGATCGGGCAGGACGGTCGCGCGCGCGAACGCGGGCGCGCGCGGGCCGTAGCGGCGCGGGTAGCGGTAGGCGCTGGTCTGGCGCGGGTTCTCGACGGCGAGCGGCGTCGTGCGGCTCGCGGCGACGACGACGGTCAGCGGCGAGCCCGGCGGGCTGCCGACGCCGGTGGCCGCGGGATAGAGCCCCGGCCCGAAGCCGAGCGCCTCGAACGCCGCGTGCCGGCCGGCGTTGAACCGCACGTAAGTCTCCTGCTCGCCCACGCCGTTGTTGATCGCCGGCACGAAGTTCCAGATCCGGACGAGGTGCGGGTAGCCGAGTGCACCGACGCGCCCGAGGAGCGCGCCATAGGCGCGCCTCGCGGCCTCGGCGATGTCGGCGCCGGGCGCGAGCGGCAGCGAGGCGTGCAGCACGAGGTGCTCGGGCGTCAACAGCGCCTCGAGTGCGTCGCCGGCGGCGCGGCGCGTCGGCTCCGGGCCCTCCCAGATGCGCCACGACGTCGCGCCGCCGAGCCGGCGTAGCGGAACCGGGAGGAGGTCCGGAGCGGCGGACCCGGAGCCGCCAAAGGCGAGCGCCAGGAACCGTGCCGCGGACCACGCATCGGGCGCCGGGCAGCGCGCCTCGACCGCGCCCGCCGCGAGCGCGGTCTCGGCTCGCGCGCCCAACCGGTTTGCCGCCATCCGCGCGTCTCCCGTGCGCTTTGCAGCGCATCCGCCGCCATCATGCCACGGAAGCCCAGCGCTGCGCTGTCCCCGCCGCGGCGGCTGCGACCGGCCCGTTTGCTAGTATCACGCCGCAATCCGCAACAGGCCTCGAGGCGTAGAACCGCGTGGTGCAAGGCATCCGGCTCATTGCGCGTGCAGCCGGCGAGCCGCTGGCGATCCGCGGCGGCGTCATCGTCAGCGTCGAGGAGTTCCTGTCGCAGGTGCAGGGACTGGCGGCGACGCTGCCCGGTTCCGGCGCGATCGCGAACCTGTGCGAGGACCGCTACCGGT
>DATKOR010000065.1:0-2918 GCA_035524495.1 Steroidobacteraceae bacterium | reverse complement strand
GCGCCGCGGGCGCACACCCCCAGAAACGTACGAGGTTCCCATGCACGCTTCCCTCCTTCGCACGCTGATCGGCGCGACGGCGCTCGCCGCCGCGGCGGCCGCGACCCCGGCCCTCGGCGAGGCGCGCGACACCGTCCACATCGTCGGCTCCTCGACTGTCTACCCCTTCTCGAGCACGGTCGCCGAGCACTTCGGCAAGGGCGGCAAGTTCAAGACGCCGGTCGTCGAGTCGACCGGGACGGGCGGCGGCTTCAAGCTCTTCTGTGCCAGCGAGGGCGTCGACTCGCCCGACATCAACGACGCCTCGCGCCCGATCACCGACGCCGAGAAGGCCGCCTGCGCGCAGGCCGGCATCACCGCGGTCGAGTTCCGGGTCGGCTACGACGGCATCGTGGTCGCGCAGAGCAAGGCGGCCGCGGGCTTCGATCTCACGCGCGACCAGGTCTACAAGGCGGTCGCGAAGACGGTCGCGGTCGGCGGCAAGCTGGTGCCGAACCCCTACAAGAACTGGAGCGACATCGATCCGAAGCTGCCGAAGCGCGCGATCACGATCTACGGGCCGGCGCCCAACCACGGCACGCGCGATGCGTTCGTCGAGCTCGTGATGGACCCGGCCTGCGACAAGGTCGCCGAGGTCAAGGCGCTCGCGAAGGACGAGGCCAAGAAGACCTGCCAGACGGTGCGCGAGGACGGCGCCTGGACCGACGTCTCGGAGGACTACGCGGTCATCATGGGCAAGCTCAAGAACGACAAGAACGCGATCGGCGTGTTCACGTTCTCCTACGTCGACCAGAACCGCGACAAGATCCAGGCCTCGAAGATCGACGGCGTCGCGGCCTCGCTCGAGACGATCTCGTCCGGCCAGTACCCGATCTCGCGGCCGCTCTTCATCTACGTGAAGAAGGGCCACGTCGGGATGATTCCCGGGCTCGCCGAGTACGTGCAGGAGTTCGTCAGCGACAAGGCCGGCGGCAAGGAAGGCTATCTCGTCGACAAGGGCCTGATCCCGGCGCCCGCGAAGGAACTGAAGGCGCAGCAGGCGGCAGCGAAGGCGCTCGCCGCGAAGTAAGCCCCTCGGCCGGCGGCCCGGCCGCCGGCCCCCCGAACGCCCGCGCCGGTACCCGGCGCGGGCGTTCTTGTTTTCGGCCCGCGCACGCGCGCGCCGGCATCGCCCGCGTCGCCCAGGCCGCGGCCCCGGTCGGGGCGGGGGCCCCGTCGCGTGCCCGATCCCGGCGTCGCGCCCCGATCGGCACCGGAAGGACCCGCGTCACACGGCGCGTTGCCGAAGCCGTCGATCAGGAATAGACTAAACTTAGTTTAGTTCAATCTGGATTCGAAGCCGGCGTGACGACGATCAACGTCCATCAGGCGAAGACCCACCTGTCGCGGCTGCTCGAGCAGGTGCAGGGCGGGCGTCAATTCCTGATTGCGCGCGCCGGCCGCCCGGTCGCGCGGCTGGTGCCGCTCGCAGACGCGGTGCGGCCGAAGCGGCTCGGGCTCCTGAAGGGGCGGCTGCGCGTGCCCGAGCGGCTCGCGGCGCGCGGCGGATCGAGGCGCGGGTGAGAACGCGGCTCCTCGTCGACTCCGAGGTCGCGCTGTGGGCGCTCGCGGCGCCCGCGCGCCTCACCCGCGAGGCGCGCGAGCTGATCGAGCACTCCGACACCTACGTGAGCGCGGCGTCGATCCTTGAGCTCGGCACCGAGTGCGCGCCGGGCGCGCGCGCGGCCGAGCTCCTCGCGGCGCTCGAGCCGTCGGGCTTCCAGGCGCTCGGCGTCAGCGCCGAGCATGCGGCGCTCGCGGCTGAGCTGCCGGGCGCCTATCGCGACCCCCTCGACCGGCTGCTCGTCGCCCAGGCGAGCGCCGAGGGCATGACGCTGCTGACGAGCGACGCCGGCCTCGCCGCGGCGGCCGCCGCAAGTCCGCCGCGGGCGGCGAGGCGCGCGCGCCGGCGACGCGCCGAGCCTGTCGCCGCGCGCTGCCGGATCGTGCTCACCGCGAGGCGCCGCTGACGGATGCGTCCATCAACCGCACCGCGCGGCGGATCGCCCAAGCGCGCAAATCCGCAGGTCGGATGCGGTGCGCCCCGACGTGGCTTCCCGCGTCGCGCGGATCGCAGCCGCGGTGCCGGGACTAGAATTCTTGCCAGGAGGCACTGACCATGAAACGACTTGCCTTCACTGCCGCCGGAACGTCGACGCCGAGACTGCCACACGGGGCACCCCGTGGCACGCTGGTGCTGGAAGTGCGGCACGTGGTCGTGGCCGTCATCCTGCTGATCATCGCGCTCTTCGTCTCGCAGGCGGCCGCCGCCCAGGAGTCGGGCCCGGCGCCGGCGATGTGGGGCGACTTCGGCATCGGCTATGGGAACCTCGACACGAGCTCGGCGCCGTACGGCGGGAGCAACGGCGCGCTGCTGATGAACGCGACGATCGGCGGGCGCATCAACAACCACGTCCTGCTCGGCCTCGAGTTCGGCGGCGCCGGCGCCGAGATCGGCAACTGCAACGGCTACTACACGTGCGACCGTTACTCGGACTTCTACGGCCAGCTCGTCAGCGACGTGTTCGTGACGGCGAAGTTCGAGCCGGGGTGGAACCAAGGCTGGGCGTTCGGCCTCTCGGCCGGCCGCGCCTTCTATCACAACAAGTACATCGCGGACCTGACCGGAAACTACCGCAGCGGCGAGGGCAACGCCGGCAAGGCCTATGTCGGATACGACTGGCGGTTCCCGGGCAACTTCCACGTCGAGGCGCACCTCAGTTTCGAGACGGGCAACCTGTCGCTCGATCAGTACCTGGGTGGAAGCGCCAACTACCACGCGTTTGGCCTCACGGTGCACGCCGCCTATCACTGAGCCGGCGAGCACGGGCGACGGTTCAGCCGTTCGCGACCGCCCGCGGCGGCGATGGCGGTCTTAG
>DATKOR010000064.1:0-2086 GCA_035524495.1 Steroidobacteraceae bacterium | reverse complement strand
GATCGCTCGAGCGCAATGACCGCGCGACCCGCGAGCGCCTCATCCCCCGCGTCGACGCCCTGCACTGGCAAACGCGGTGCAAGCGCGACTCGGCTGGCGGCGAGCGCTCGTTCGCGCGTCGGCGGGTCGCGGCCTGCACGGCTCGAGCTCACGGTGACCACGGTCGGTCGAACGTTCGCAGTGCGCGGCGCCTGGGGCCGATCCGTCGGCGATGTGGCGGCCGGGCGCGCGTCGACGGACGACGTCAGCGTCGGCGCGATCGCCGCCGACTCCATGGCGCGCTCGGCGAGGCGCAGTTCCGTACTGGCCAGCCGGACCGACAGCACGGTCGCCGGCGACGCAATCGCCGCCTGCGTGGGCACGCCCCGACCCGGTAGCCCGAGTCCCTGCTCGTCGAACTGGAGGGCGAGCAGCATGAGGTGCACCACCACCGACCCGAACAGCGCGAGCGCGAACTTGCGGCGCTCCTGCCGGCGCTCACGGTTGCGCCACCGTGTCAGGGTGCCGATGCGTCGGCGCCGCCGACGACTGGGCGTTTCGGCCGCGGGCACCGGCACAGGCGGCACGGTTCGGCTCGTCGTGCGAGCCCAGCGCGGAGTCGATCCGGCGGCGGAGCTGGAGGCCGCGCCACGCAAGCGCGCCATCCAGAGTCCGAAGCACTCGCGAGCGCGCGCCGGCGCTTGCACGAACCATGCGCTGCCAAGTGCCACTTGGCGCATCCTCCTTATCGTGGAAGATCATCCCATATTCGGAGGCACGGTCGCACGCGGCCGTCGTGCGAAAAGCGCGGGAGGAACGGCGTCGCGACGCAGGCAGCCCCGGATCGCCGCGGTCGAGGTCGGCGCCGTCAGCGTCGGGCACGACCCGTCGCCCGCGCTGCCGACGCTCCGATCGTGACGGATCTCTCGCGCACGCCTGCGCGGTGCTCAAGTGCCGGCCCGGTTTGCCGATGCGTCCCGCATGCACCCCGCAATTCGCCGCATCCCACGCGCCGCTCTTGCAGCGCTCTTCGCGGCGCTGTTCGGCGCCGCGCTGCCCGCGCATGCGATTCCGGTGACCGTCGGCTCGTATTCGGTTTCCGGAATGGGCGCGGACTTCCCGAGCGTGTACGACACGTTCGCCGTCGACGGCGTCTCGTTCGACGTCGCCGCATCGTCCGTGCCTCAGGCCGTCGTGCTGGGCACGTATCGCTTCGAGGTCGGCCCGAACTGCTGGGCCTGCACGCTCACGCCGACATTCGATGCGATGTTCGATCTCACGGTGGGCGGCACGACCCAGCAGGTCGACATGCCCTTTGCCTGGAGTTCATCCGGCCCCAACGACACGCTCACCTTCGCGGATGCCGCGCCCCTGCTCTTCGACTTGGGCGGCGAGGGCACCCTTCAGGTGGTGGTCGATCGGATCCCGACGCTCACGGCCAGCAGCGGCACGGTGGCCGGCAACGTCACCGCCACGATCGCGCTGACGCCGGTCGCCGAGCCCGGCATCGCCGCCTTGCTCCTGGGCGGGCTCGGACTGGTCGCCTTCCAGGCGCGGCGCCGGCTTCGGCGCTGATCGACCGCGCGCGCTCGCGCGCGATAGCACCGCGCTCGCCACTCGCGAGCCGCCCGCAATTGATCGCCCGCGGCGTTGAACCGGACGTCGGGCGCGCGGAATATACCGGGCACCAAACCGGTCCACCGCATTGCGAACCAGGAGTTGCATGATGAACGCACGACGCCTACTCACGGCCTTCTCGATCGCGCTGCTGAGCGCATCGCTCGCTCTCGCCGCCGGTGGCGGCGGTGGCGGCGGTGGCGGCGGTGGTGGCGGTGGCGGTGGCGGTGGCGGTGGCGGTGGCGGTGGCGGCGGTGGTGGTGGCGGCGGCGGCGGTGGCGACGTCGCGACCCGTACGGTCGACCCCGAGTACGAGCAGGCCGTGAGCGCGATCGATGCCAAGCAGTATGCGACGGCGATCAAGCTGCTGACGTCGTACCTCTCGCGCGCGAACAACACCGACGCGTACGCCGAGAACTGGATCGCCTACTCGTATCGCAAGTCGGGGCAGCTCGACCAGGCATTCCTGCACTACGACAAGGCGCTCAAG
>DATKOR010000063.1:0-15025 GCA_035524495.1 Steroidobacteraceae bacterium | reverse complement strand
TTCCTGTGGTTCAACACCTACCCGGCCCAGGTGTTCATGGGCGACGTCGGCGCGCTCGCACTCGGCGCCGCGCTCGGCGCGATCGCCGTTGTCGTGCGCCAGGAGATCGTGCTGTTCGTGATGGGCGGCGTGTTCGTGCTCGAGACCGTGTCGGTGATCCTGCAGGTCGCCTCGTTCAAGCTCACCGGCAAGCGCATCTTCAAGATGGCGCCGATCCACCACCACTACGAACTCAAGGGCTGGCCCGAGCCGAAGGTGATCGTGCGCTTCTGGATCATCACGGTGATCCTGGTGCTGGCCGGCCTCGCGACGCTGAAGGTGCGCTGATGGGCGAGCGGCGCAACCTCGTCGTCGGGCTCGGCAAGACCGGACTCTCGGCCGTGCGCTGGCTCGCGGCGCAGGGCGAGTCGGTCGCGGTCACCGACTCGCGCCCCGCCCCGCCCGGGCTCGAGTCGCTGCGCGCGCTCGGCACCTCGGTGGTGACGCGCCTCGGAGCCTTCGACCTCGAGCTGCTCGCCGACGCCGACCGGCTGGTGCTGTCGCCCGGCGTGTCGCGCGCCGAGCCCATCGTGCGCGAGGCGCTGGCGCGCGGTCTCGTCGTCGTCGGCGACGTCGAGCTCTTCGCCGGCGCCAAGCGCGCCCCGGCCGTCGCGATCACCGGCACCAACGGCAAGAGCACCGCGACGACGCTGGTCGCCGAGATGGCGCGCGCCGCCGGGCGGCGCGTGCTCGCCGGCGGCAACCTCGGCGAGCCGGCCCTCGACCTGCTCGCGCAGCCGACGCCGGAGCTCTACGTGCTCGAGCTCTCGAGCTTCCAGCTCGAGTCGACCGAGTCGCTCGAGCTGCTGGCCGCGGCGGTGCTCAACGTGACGCCGGACCACATGGACCGCTACGCGACGCTCGCCGACTACGCGGCCGCCAAGGCGCGGATCTTCGCGCACGCGGCGGTTGCGGTCATCAACCTCGACGACCCCGAGGTGAGCCGCATGCCGCGGCCCGGCCAGCGCCGCGTCGGGTTCAGCATCGCGCGCGCCGACGCCGATTTCGGCCTCGTCGAGGCGGATGGCGAGCCGCAGCTCGCGCGCCGCGGTGTGCCGCTGCTGCCGGTTCGCGAGCTGCGCATTCCGGGGCGGCACAACGCCGCCAACGCGCTCGCCGCGCTCGCGCTCGGCGAGCAGATCGGCCTGCCGCTCGCGCCGATGCTCGCGACGCTGCGGCGCTTCGCGGGCCTCGCGCACCGCAGCCAGCTCATCGCCGAGCGCCGCGGCGTGCGCTACGTCGACGACTCGAAGGGCACCAACGTCGGTGCGACGCTCGCCGCCGTCGCGGGCCTCGACGGCCCGCTGGTGCTGATTGCCGGCGGCGACGGCAAGGGCCAGGACTTCACCCCGCTCGCCGCGGCGTTCCGCGGCAAGGTTCGCCACGCGGTGCTGATCGGCCGCGACCGGGACCGTCTCGCGACGGCGCTGCGCGGTGTGTGCACGACCGAGTTCGCGTCCGACATGGACGCAGCGGTCGCCGCCGCCGCGCGCGCCGCCGCACCAAACGACCTCGTGCTGCTGTCGCCGGCCTGCGCGAGCCTCGACATGTTCCGCGACTATGCGGCGCGCGGCGCGGCGTTCGCAGACGCGGTCCGGAGGCTCGCGCCGTGAGCGCCGCACCGCTCGCCGTGCGCAGCGTCAGCCGCGGCCGGCTGTACCTCGACCCGGTCGTGATCGGCGTCACCGCGGCGCTGCTGCTGCTCGGCCTCGTGATGGTGACCTCGGCCTCGGTGACGCTCGCGGCGCGCGACGGCGATCCGTTCTTCTTCCTCGAGCGGCAGCTGCTGTTCTCGCTGGTCGGCATCGGCTGCGGCGCGCTGGCGCTGCGCATTCCGACGGAGCTCTGGGAACGGTTCAGCCACGTGCTGCTCGCGCTCGCGATCGTGATGCTGGTCGCGGTACTGATCCCGGGCGTCGGCCACTCGGTGAACGGCAGCCGCCGCTGGCTGCGCCTGCTGGCGTTCAACTTCCAGGCTTCCGAGGCCGCGCGGGTGCTGCTCCTGATCTACCTGTGCAGCTACCTGGTGCGGCGCGAGGAGGAGGTCCGCGACAGCGTCGTCGGCTTCCTGAAGCCGCTCGGGGTGCTCGGATTCGCGGCGCTGCTGCTGCTGGTCGAGCCCGACTTCGGCTCGGGCGTCGTGCTGCTGACGACCGGGCTCGGCGTCCTGTTCCTCGCCGGCGTGCGGCTGCGGCACTTCCTCGCGCTGTGCGCCGTGATGCTCGTGCTGTTCGCGCTGCTGGCGGTGTCGAGCTCGTACCGCGTCAAGCGGCTGACCGCGTTTCTCGACCCGTGGGCCGATCCCCTGAACACCGGCTTTCAGCTGACGCAGTCGCTGATCGCGATCGGGCGCGGCGAGTGGTTCGGCGTCGGGCTCGGCGCCTCGATCCAGAAGCTCTTCTACCTGCCGGAGGCGCACACCGACTTCGTGTTCGCGGTGCTGGCGGAGGAGCTCGGCTTCGTCGGCATCACGGTCGTCGTCGCGCTCGTAATCGCGCTCGTGTACCGCGCGCTCGTGATCGCGCGCAACGCCGCCGAGGCCGGCCTCAAGTTCCAGTCGTACCTCGCGGCGGCGTTCGGCATCTGGTTCGGGCTGCAGGCGTTCATCAACATGGGCGTGAACATGGGGCTCCTGCCGACCAAGGGCCTGACGCTGCCGCTCTTGTCCTACGGCCGCTCGAGCCTCGTCGTGACGCTCGGCTGGATCGGCATCCTGCTGCGCGTGCACCACGAGACCCAGAGCACGCGCTCGGTCGCGCTGCGCGGCGGTGCGCGGTGACGACGGTGCTGATCATGGCCGGCGGCACCGGCGGGCACGTGTTCCCGGCGCTCGCCGTCGCCGACGTGCTGAAGGCACGTTCCTGCCGCGTCGTCTGGCTCGGCACCGAGCGCGGCATCGAGGCGCGGCTCGTGCCGGCCGCCGGTTTCCCGGTCGAGTGGGTGCGCGTCGCGGGCCTGCGCGGCAAGGGTCTCGGCAGCTGGGTCGCGGCGCCGTTCCGGCTGCTGCAGGCGCTCGCCGACGCGCTCGGCGCGATCCGCCGCACGCGCCCCGACGTCGTGCTCGGGCTCGGCGGCTTCGTCGCGGGGCCCGGCGGCCTCGCGGCGCGGCTGCTCGGACGGCCGCTCGTGATCCACGAGCAGAACGCGATCGCCGGCTTCACGAACCGGATCCTGGCGCGCTTCGCAGGCTGCGTCGCAGAGGCATTCCCCGGCAGCTTCGCGCCGGGCATCGGCGCGATTGCCGTCGGCAATCCCGTGCGCCACAGGATCGAGGCGCTCGCCGACCTCGCGCGCGCGCCGCACACGCCGCGCCGGCTGCTGGTGTTCGGCGGCAGCCAGGGCGCCGCGACGCTGAACCGGATCGTCCCCGCGGCGCTGGCGCTGCTCGCGCCCGAGGAGCGCCCGGCGGTGCTGCACCAGACCGGTCGCGACCGGCGCGAGCTGGCGGCCGGCGCCTACGCGGCGCTCGGCGTCGAGGCCGAAGTGCGCGAGTTCATCGACGACATGGCCGATGCCTACGCGTGGGCGGACTTCGCGATATCCCGCAGCGGCGCGCTCACCGTCGCCGAGCTCGCGGCCGCGGGCCTGCCGGCGCTGCTCGTGCCGTTCCCGGCGGCGGTCGACGACCACCAGACGCTGAACGCGCGCTACCTCGCCAACCGCGGCGCCGCGGTGCTGCTGCCCGAGGACACGCTGACCGCCGAGCGGCTCGCGGCCGAGCTCAAGACGCTGCTCGGCCCCGATCCCCGGCCGCTCACCGCGATGGCCGAGGCCGCGCGGCGCGCCGCCTCGCCCGGCGCCGCCGAGCGCGTGGCGGAGCTGTGCCTGGCGGCCGCCACGGGGGCCGCATGAACGCGCGCATGCGCCGCATCCAGCGGATCCACTTCGTCGGCATCGGCGGCAGCGGCATGGGCGGCATCGCCGAGGTGCTGCTGAACCTCGGCTACACGGTGCAGGGCTCGGACCTGAAGCCCAATGCCGTCACCGAGCGCCTCGCGGCCCTGGGCGCGAGGATCGCTTACGGCCACGCCGCGACGCAGATCGAGGGCGCGAACGTCGTCGTCGTCTCGAGCGCAGTGCCGGCGGACAACCCGGAGGTGACCGCGGCGGTCGCGGCGCGCATCCCGGTCGTGCAGCGCGCCGAGATGCTCGCGGAGCTGATGCGCTTTCGCGTCGGCATCGCGATCGCCGGCAGCCACGGCAAGACGACGACCACGAGCCTCGTCGCCAGCATCCTCGCCGAGGGCGGCGAGGACCCGACCTTCGTGATCGGCGGGCGGCTCAAGAGCGCCGACAGCAACGCGCGGCTCGGCAGCGGTCGCTACCTGGTCGCCGAGGCGGACGAGAGCGACGCCTCGTTCCTGCACCTGCAGCCGATGATCGCGATCGTCACCAACATCGACAACGACCACCTGGTCACGCACGGCGGCGACTTCGAGGCGCTGAAGCGCAGCTTCGTCGACTTCCTGCACAACCTGCCGTTCTACGGACTCGCGGTGCTGTGCCTCGAGGACCGCGAGGTCGCGGCGCTCCTGCCGCGCGTCGGCCGGCCGGTCATCACCTACGGCATCGACGCGCCGGCCGACGTGCGCGCGAGCGCGGTCGAGCGCCAGGGGCTCAGGACCCGCTTTCGCGTCACGCGTCCCGATCGCGCCGAGCCGCTCGAGGTGACGCTGAACGTGCCCGGGCGCCACAACGTGCTGAACGCGCTGGCGGCGATCGCGGTCGCGACCGAGCTCGGCATCGCCGACGTCGCGATCCAGAAGGCGCTGTCGCAGTTTCAGGGCATCGATCGGCGACTGCAGGTGCTCGCGGAGCTGACGCTCGCGGTCGGGCGCGTGACGCTGGTCGACGACTACGGCCACCACCCGACCGAGATCGCCGCGACGCTGGAGGCGATCCGCCAGGGCTGGCCCGGGCGGCGCATCGTGCTCGCGTTCCAGCCGCACCGCTACACGCGCACCCGCGACCTGCTCGACGACTTCGCCGAGGTGCTCTCGACGGTCGACGCGCTGCTCGTGACCGAGGTCTACGCGGCCGGCGAGAAGCCGATCCGCGGCGCCGACGGCCGCGCGATCTGCCGCGCGGTACGCAGCCGCGGGCGCGTCGAGCCCGTGTTCGTCGCCAAGCCCGAGTCGCTGCACACCGCAGTCGCGGGCCTGTTGCGCGACGGCGACGTGCTGGTCACGATGGGCGCCGGCCATATCGGCGCGGTCGCGCAGCAGCTGCCCGCCAAGCTCCGGGCCGGAGGCCGCGCATGAGCGAGGCGCGCCGGCTGATCCCGTTCGAGTTCGTCGAGCACGTCGCGTTCGACGAGCCGTTGTCGCGCCACACCTCCTGGCACGTCGGCGGCCCGGCCGACGCCTTCTACACGCCGAAGAGTGCCGACGAGCTCGCGCGCTTCCTGGCGGCGCTGCCACTGTCGGTGCCGGTGCACTGGCTGGGGCTCGGCAGCAACACGCTGGTGCGCGACGGCGGGGTACGCGGCGTCGTCATCTCGCTGCACCTCGGGCTCGACCGGCTCGAGCGCCTGACCGCGACCCGCGTGCACGCCGATGCCGGCGTGCCGTGCGCGCGCGTCGCGCGCCAGTGCGTCAAATGGCTGATCGGGCCGGCCGAGTTCTTCGCCGGCATCCCCGGGACCGTCGGCGGCGCGCTCGCGATGAACGCTGGCGCCTGGGGCGGCGAGACCTGGCCGTACGTCGTCGAGGTCGACGTCGTCGACCGCCGCGGCACCCAGCGCACGCGCACCGCCGGCGAGTACGGCTACGGCTACAGGAAGGTGCGCCCGCCGGTCACCGGCGAATGGTTCGTCGCGGCGCGCTTCGAGTTCGGCGCGCAGCCGGACGCGACCCTCGAGACGATCAAGTCGCTGCTCGTCAAGCGCCGCGACTCGCAGCCGATCGGCGCCTGGAGCTGCGGCTCGACGTTCACGAACCCGCCCGGCGACTTCGCCGCGCGCCTGATCGAGTCCGCGGGGCTCAAGGGCTACCGCGTCGGCGGCGCGGTGGTGTCGGACAAGCACGCCAACTTCCTGATCAACGAGGGCAGCGCGAGCGCCGCCGACATCGAGCGCCTGATCGGCCACGTGCAGAGCGTCGTCGAGCGCCGCCACGGCGTGCGGCTGGTCCCGGAAGTACGCATCCTCGGAGATCCCGCATGAGCAGCGCGACCCGGATCCGCGAGCCCGGCGCCTTCGGCCGCGTCGCGGTGCTGTACGGCGGCGACAGCTCCGAGCGTGCGGTGTCGCTGGACTCGGGCCGCAACGTGCTCGAGGCGCTCAAGCGCCGCGGCGTCGACGCGCTCGGCGTCGACGGCGTGCCGGCGCTGTGCGCCGCGCTCGATGCCGGCCGCTTCGACCGCGTGTTCAACATCATGCACGGCGGCGACGGCGAGAATGGCGTCGTGCAGGGGCTGCTGGAGGCGCTCGGCGTCCCGTACACGGGCTCCCGCGTCCTCGGCGCCGCGCTGACCCTCGACAAGATCCGCACCAAGCAGGTGTGGATCGCGAGCGGCCTGCCGACGCCGCGCTACGAGCGCCTCGCGCCCGGCGGCGACGTCGCGGCGGCCGCGGCGCGCATCGGGCTGCCGCTGATCGTCAAGCCCTCGCTCGAGGGCTCGAGCGTCGGCGTCAGCCGCGTGTTCGCCGCCGCCGAGCTCCCGGCGGCGGTCGCGCTCGCCGAGCGCTACCGCGGCGAGCTGCTGATGGAGGCGCTGATCGAGGGCGGCGAGTACACGGTCGGGATCCTGCGCGGCGAGGCGCTGCCCTCGATCCGGATCGTGCCGGCGGGCGCGTACTACGACTACCACGCGAAGTACATCGCCGAGGACACGCAGTACCTGTGTCCCGGGCTCGAGGTCGCGGCCGACGCCGAGATGCGCGCGCTCGCGCTCGCGGCGTTCAACGCCTCCGGCGCCGGAGGCTGGGGCCGCGTCGACATCATGCGCGACCGCCAGGGCGGCAACTGGCTGCTCGAGGTCAACACGACGCCGGGCATGACCAGCCACTCGCTGGTGCCGAAGGCGGCCAAGGTCGCCGGCGTCGACTTCGACGAGCTCGTGTGGCGGATCCTCGAGACCAGCTTCGCCGGGGGGGCGCCGTGAGCCTGCTCGGCAGCCTGTGGCCGCGGCGCGCCAAGAACCGCGCGCGCGTCGAGAAGAAGCGCCGCTTCGCGTGGCCGAAGGTCCCGTGGGCGCGGCTCACGCCGCTCGCGCTCGGCACGCTCGCCGTCGCCGCGCTCGCAGGCTCCATCGCGCTCGCGCTCGACCGGCCGGTGCGGCGCATCGACGTCGCCGGCAGCTTCCAGCGCGTCTCGCCGCTCGACGTCGAGCAGGTCGTGCGCGCACAGCTCAGAGGCGGCTTCGTCAGCGCGAACCTCGACACGCTGCAGCGCGCGATCGAGGCGCTGCCGTGGGTCGACCATGCGCGCGTGCAGCGCCGCTGGCCGGACGCGCTTGCCGTGCAGGTCACCGAGCAGGCGGCGATCGCGCGCTGGGGCACGACGGGACTTCTGAACGCGCGCGGCGAGCTGTTCCTCAAGGACGCGCGCCACGTGCCGCCGGAGCTGCCGCGGCTCGACGGGCCGGAGGGCGCGGAGCGCCAGGTGGCGGAGCTGCTGTTCGAGCTGCAGCCGAAGCTCCTCGAGAGCGGGCTGCGCGTCAGCGCGCTCAAGCTCGACCCGCGCGGCGCCTGGGAGCTCGAGCTCGCCAACGGCGTCGCGGTCCGCTTCGGGCGCCGCCAGCTGCAGGAGCGTGTCGAGCGCTTCCTGAAGGTCGGCGCGCCGGTGATCGCCGGCCGCCCGAGCGACATCGCCTTCCTCGACATGCGCTACTCGAACGGCTTCACGGTCGGCTGGCGCACGCCCGGCGCGCCGCAGGCGCGGCCGGCCACCGGCGAGGAGACGCTCGCGAACCACAAACGGGACCAAGATGCCTAAGCGCAGTGATCGCCATCTGATCGTCGGACTCGACATCGGCACCTCGAAGGTCGTGGCGATGGTCGGCGAGCTCAAGCCGGACGGCGAGCTCGAGGTCATCGGCATCGGCTCGCACCCCTCGCGCGGGCTCAAGCGCGGCGTCGTCGTCAACATCGACTCGACGGTGCAGTCGATCCAGCGCGCGGTCGAGCAGGCCGAGCTCATGGCCGGCGTCGAGATCAACGCGGTCTACACCGGCATCGCCGGCAGCCACGTGCGCAGCCTCAACTCGCACGGCATCGTCGCGATCAAGGACAAGGAGGTCACGACGGGCGACATCGCGCGCGTGATGGACGCGGCGCAGGCGGTGGCGCTGCCCGCCGACCAGCGGATCCTGCACGTGATCCCGCAGGAATTCATCATCGACAGCCAGGAAGGCATCCGCGACCCGATCGGCATGTCGGGCATCCGGCTCGAGGCGCGCGTGCACATCGTCACCGGCGCCGAGAGCGCGGCGCAGAACATCGTCAAGTGCGTGCAGCGCTGCGGGCTCGAGGTCGAGGACATCGTGCTCGAGCAGTGGGCGTCGAGCTACGCGGTGCTGACCGACGACGAGAAGGACCTGGGCGTGTGCCTCGTCGACATCGGCGGCGGCACGACCGACCTCGCGGTGTTCGCCGGCGGGGCGCTGCGCCACACGGCGGTGATCCCGATCGCGGGCGACCAGGTGACCAACGACATCGCGGTGTCGATGCGCACGCCGACGCAGTACGCCGAGGACATCAAGGTCCGCTACGCCTGCGCGCTCAGCCAGCTCGCGAACCCGGACGAGACGATCGAGGTGCCGAGCGTCGGCGACCGGCCGCCGCGCCGGCTCGCGCGCCAGACGCTCGCCGAGATCGTCGAGCCGCGCTACGAGGAGCTCTACAACCTGATCCGCGACGAGCTGCGGCGTTCGGGCTTTGAGGAGGCCGTCGCCGCCGGGCTCGTGATCACCGGCGGCAGCGCCAAGATGGAAGGCGCCGTCGAGCTCGCCGAGGAAGTGTTCCACGTGCCGGTGCGGCTCGGCGTGCCGCACGGCGTGACCGGCCTCGCGGAGGTCGTCCGCAACCCCATCCACGCGACCGGCGTGGGCCTTCTGTTGTACGCGCGCGCGCAGACGCTGCCGGCCGGCGAGGCCGGCCCGGTCGCCGTCAGCGTGCAGAACGTCTTTGAGCGAATGAAACACTGGTTCAAGGGTTACTTCTGATTCACGGCCTTTACCGCTTCATAAGAGGGAGACGCACATGTTCGAACTAATGGATGCCTACAGCCAGAGCGCTGTGATCAAGGTGCTGGGCGTCGGTGGGGCCGGCTGCAACGCGGTCGACCACATGCTGCTGGCCGGCATCGAGGGCGTGGACTTCGTGTGCCTGAACACCGACGCGCAGGTGCTCAAGAAATCGAAGGTCAAGACGACGCTGCAGATCGGCCAGAACATCACCAAGGGCCTCGGCGCCGGCGCCGATCCCGAGGTCGGCCGGCAGGCGGCGATGGAGGACCGCGACCGGGTCGTCGAGCTGATCGAGGGCTGCGACATGCTGTTCATCACCGCCGGCATGGGCGGCGGCACGGGCACCGGCGCCGCGCCCGTGGTCGCGCAGGTCGCCAAGGAGCTCGGCATCCTCACCGTCGCAGTCGTCACCAAGCCCTTCACGATGGAAGGGCAGAAGCGCATGGGCATCGCCGAGATGGGCATCGGCGAGCTCAGCAAGTTCGTCGACTCGCTGATCACGATCCCGAACCAGAAGCTGCTGTCGGTGCTCGGCCCGAAGACGCGGCTGCTGGACGCCTTCACGTCCGCGAACGGCGTGCTGCAGGGCGCGGTGCAGGGCATCGCCGAGCTGATCACGCGCCCCGGCCTCATCAACGTCGACTTCGCCGACGTGCGCACCGTCATGAGCGAGACCGGCATGGCGATGATGGGCACGGGCCACGCGACCGGCGAGGAGCGCGCGCGCCTCGCCGCCGAGATGGCGGTCTCGAGCCCGCTCCTCGAGGACATCAACCTCGCCGGCGCCCAGGGCATCCTCGTCAACGTCACCGCCGGCATGGACCTCGCGATCGGCGAGTTCGAGGAGGTCGGCAACACCGTCAAGCAGTTCGCGAGCGACGATGCGACGGTGGTCGTCGGCACCGTCATCGAGCCCGAGATGCAGGACGAGCTCAGGGTCACGGTGGTCGCGACCGGCCTCGGCCGGCCGAGCGTGCGCAGCGTGCAGGCGGCGCCCGCGCAGCGCGGCGCCGAGAACCGTGGCGACGCGCGCCACATCCGGCCGGTGCGCTCGGCCGGCGGCAGTCCGCTCAACCCCAACGACTACGACCGGCCGGCGATCACCCGCAAGGCGGCCGTGGGCGATGGGCTGCGCATCGACACCGATGCCGAGGACATGCTCGACATCCCGGCGTTCCTGCGCCGCCAGGCCGACTGACCGCGGCCGGGAGCCGCAGGAGGAGCGATGCGCGACCAGCGCCGACTGAACGCGCTTGCGCGGGGGCGGCTTCGCGCCCAGCGCAGCGCCGCGCCGCGCTACGACGCGGAACCGCAAGGCCGTGGCGACGGCCGCGCCGCGGGCGTGGCTGTGTCGCAGGTCTCATCCGCCGAAATTCTGGCGCGTCAAAGACTTGTGGCGATTTTGGGGCCTGTGGTAGGGTGCCGCCGTCTTGCCGAGCCCCGGGCCACGGCGGGCCTGCTGTGGGCGACTCCGGAATGCTGAACCAGCGCACGCTCAAAAACTCGATCCGCGCGACCGGTGTCGGTCTGCATTCGGGGCAGAAGGTCTTCATGACCCTGCGCCCGGCGCCGCCCAATACCGGCATCGTGTTCCGGCGCGTCGACCTGCCGAGCGCCCCCGACGTCATGGCGCGCGCCGAGAACGTCGGCGACACGATGCTCGGCACGACGCTCGTCAACGGCGACGTCAAGGTCTCGACGGTCGAGCACCTGCTGTCGGCGTTCGCCGGGCTCGGCATCGACAACGCGTTCGTCGAGGTCAGCGCCGCCGAGATCCCGATCATGGACGGCAGCGCCGGACCCTTCGTGTTCCTGCTGCAGTCGGCGGGCATCGAGGAGCAGCAGCTGCCGAAGCGCTTCGTCCGCATCCGCAAGACCGTCGAGGTCAGGGATGGCGACAAGTGGGCGCGCTTCGATCCGTTCAACGGCTTCAAGGTCAACTTCGAGATCGAGTTCGACCATCCGATCTTCCGCCGCCACTCGCAGCGCGCCTCGATGGACTTCTCGACGACCTCGTTCCTGCGCGAGGTCAGCCGCGCCCGGACCTTCGGCTTCATGCGCGACCTCGAGACGCTGCGCGCGCGCAACCTCGCGCTCGGCGGCACGCTCGACAACGCGATCGTGCTCGACGACTTCAAGGTGCTGAACGAGGACGGCCTCCGGTACGAGGACGAGTTCGTCAAGCACAAGATCCTCGACGCGATCGGCGACCTCTACCTGCTCGGCCACAGCCTGATCGGCGAGTTCAGCGGCTTCAAATCGGGCCACGCGCTCAACAACCGGCTGCTGCGCGCGCTGATCGCCGATGAGTCGGCGTGGGAGGAAGTGACCTTCCGCGACCGGGCCGAGGCGCCGATCTCCTACGTCACGGCGGCCGCCGTCGGCCACTGAGGCGCCGGGACGCCCCGCGTCCCGGACGCCGCCCCGCGGCAATTTCCCGCTCCGGCAAGGCCGGGGTCGCACGCGGCCGGCGCCCGCGCGCCTCGGCCGGACACCCGGGCTCAGCGGCGTGCCCGGACCCTGACCTGCGAGCGGGCGATCGGGGCGGCGAGCGCCTCGGCGACCGCCGGGAGCGCCGCCGGCAGCAGGTACCTCAGGCGGGTCGCGAAGGCCGCGCTGTCAGCCAGCACCGTCAGCGTTCCGTCCTCGTCCAGCGTCGCCCCAAACACGTGCTCGGCGAGATCCGCGGGCAAGCTTCGCTGCAGCGCAGCAAGCGTCCGGCCGGCGACGTCGGCGCCGGCTTTCAGGCGCTCGAGTGTCGCTTTACCTTCCCCCAGTAACTCGCTGACCGACCTTGCTTTTCGCATTGAAGGCGCTCCGGCCCGGCTCCGAATATGTGACTAAAGTGGTTGTTCCGCCGAGGGTTTTTGTTGCATAGTCGCGCCCGCTGCACAAGGGCAAACCCGTCGAAAGGCGGGGACGCAAAGCCACCGGTCTACGGCGCGAGCCACGATAGCGGGGTTGCCAGGAATGACGAACAGATTCGTCGGAGCCGGTGTCCGTGGGTGGTCCTGTGACCGCACGAGAGGCGCCAGGCGACCGAGGATTGGGGCGGTGCACCATGAGGTGCCGCCCGGACGTGCCGAGCGAGCGGCGGCCCTGGCGGGGCGTCGCGCCGCGCCGTCGGCCAGCATCTCCCGGCCGGGACGCCGGGATCGAAGGGGCGGTGGGTCGTCGAGGCGGACGGCCGGTCGGCTTGTTTTGTCGGGACGCCGTGAGGTGTGCGTGGAGCGTCGGCGATGAACATCATTCTCTTCAACCGCCAGCAGGGTCGGGCCCGCCAGTTCGACCTGCGCTCGCCACTCTTTCTATCGGTCTCGCTGAGCCTGCTGGTCCTCGTCCTCGGCGGCGTGTTCGCGGCCGGTTCCTTCATCGGCGCGCACTGGGCCGAGGCCGAGCCCGCCCGGGAGCTCGAGCGCTGGTCGGCGGAGCTCGCGAACCAGCGCCAGGACCTCGCCGCGGCGCGCGAACTGCTGCAGCAGAAGGTCGACGCGCTCGCGATGCGCGTCGGCCAGATGAACGCCCACGTGATCCGGCTCGACGCGCTCGGCAAGCGCCTGACCGACATGGCCGGCCTCAAGAAGGGCGAGTTCGACTTCGACAAGAGCCCGGCGGTCGGTGGCATCGACGTCTCGGCGACGACCGGGCAGCCGGCGAGCGTGCCGCTGCTGACCGACATGCTCGACCGGCTCTCGGATGACCTCTCCGACCGCGAGCGCCAGCTCGGGGCGCTCGAGAACCTGATCCAGACGCGCGAGCTCAGGCGCGAGGTGTACCCGCAGGGCCGGCCGCTGCAGAGCGGGTTCATCTCCTCTTTTTACGGCACCCGCATCGATCCCTTCACCGGCTACACCGCGTTCCACCCCGGCGTCGACTTCGCCGGCGAGGAAGGCGCCGAGGTCGTGTCGGTCGCGACCGGCGTGGTGACCTGGGCCGGGGAGCATCTCGGCTACGGCAACCTCGTCGAGATCAACCACGGCAACGGCTACCTGACCCGCTACGGCCACAATTCCAAGGTGCTCGTGAAGGTCGGCGACACCGTCCAGAAGGGTCAGGCGCTCGCGCTCGTCGGCAGCACCGGCCACTCGACCGGCCCGCACGTGCACTTCGAGGTGCTGCATAACGGCAGCCCCGTCGACCCGATGGCCTTCATCAACCAGAACGCCGTACCGGTGCTCGCGGCGACCCACCACTAGGGCCCGCGACCGGCGCCGGGCGGCGCCGGACCCCGCCGAAAGGCGCCGCCCCACCCCGATCGGCCCGCCGCGGGCTTTGCCGCCCGCTCCTTAGTACAATGCGCGACTTTTCTGGCGCGGCCCGACCCCCCGGGCGGCCCCCGAGGACCCCGACCCGTGCTCAAGCTCCTGACCTCGATCTTCGGCAGCCGCAACCAGCGCCTCCTGCGCCAGTACGGCCGCCTCGTCGTCGCCGCCAATGCCGTCAACGAGCGGATGGGGGCACTCCCCGACGAGGGCTTCCCGGCCCTGACCGCCGAGTTTCGCGAGCGCATCGCCAAGGGCGCCACGGTCGATGAGCTCTTGCCCGAAGCCTTCGCGGCGGTGCGCGAGGCCGCCAAGCGCACGATCGGCCTGAGGCACTTCGACGTCCAGCTGATCGGCGGCATCGCGCTTCACCAGGGCAAGATCGCCGAGATGCGCACCGGCGAGGGCAAGACGCTGGTCGCGACGCTGCCGGTGTACCTGAACGCGCTGCCCGGCAAGGGCGTGCACGTCGTCACGGTCAACGAGTACCTCGCGAGCCGCGACGCCGACTGGATGGGGCCGGTGTACCGCTTCCTCGGCCTCTCGGTCGGCGTCATCAAGTCGGGCCAGACCCAGGACGAGAAGCGCGCCGCCTACGGCTGCGACATCACCTACGGCACCAACAACGAGTACGGATTCGACTACCTGCGCGACAACCTGACGTTCCGGCTCGAGGACCGCGTGCAACGCGGGCTCGAGTACGCGATCGTCGACGAGGTCGACTCGATCCTGATCGACGAGGCGCGCACGCCGCTGATCATCTCGGGGCCTGCCGAGGAGAGCACCGAGCTCTACATCAAGATCAACCAGCTCGTGCCGCGCCTCAAGCACGGCACCAGCGAGGAAGCCGACGACGGCGACTACTGGGTCGACGAGAAGCAGAAGCAGGTGCACCTGACCGAGCGCGGCCACGAGCACGTGGAGTCGCTGTTCGCGGACTCGGGGCTGATGCGCGACGGCGGCAGCCTCTACGATGCCTCGAACATCCGGCTGATGCACCACTTGAACGCGGCGCTGCGCGCGCACGGCATCTACCGCAAGGACGTCGAGTACATCGTCCGCAACGACGAGGTGATCATCGTCGACGAGTTCACCGGCCGCACGATGCCGGGCCGGCGCTGGTCGGACGGCCTGCACCAGGCCGTAGAGGCCAAGGAGCAGGTCGAGGTCCGCGAAGAGAACCAGACGATCGCCTCGATCACGTTCCAGAACTACTTCCGGATGTACAAGAAGCTCGCGGGCATGACCGGCACCGCCGACACCGAGGCCTACGAGTTCCAGCAGATCTACGGACTCGAGGTCGTCGTGATCCCGACGCACCGGCCGATGATCCGCAAGGACAACGCCGACCTCGTCTACCTGACGCAGGCCGACAAGTTCCAGGCGATCATCGAGGACATCCGCGACTGCCGCACGCGCCAGCAGCCGGTGCTGGTCGGCACGACCTCGATCGAGACCTCGGAGCTCTTGTCGCGGATGCTGCAGCAGCAGAGCATCTCGCACGAGGTGCTGAACGCGAAGCAGCACGAGCGCGA
>DATKOR010000062.1:0-17556 GCA_035524495.1 Steroidobacteraceae bacterium | reverse complement strand
ACTCGCGCTGATCGCGGAGCGCGGCAGTCGCGCCGAGTCGTGGATGCGCGTGGAGCGGCGCTCGCTGCGCGACGGTCGCTGCTGTTACGGGCACCTCGCGGGACGTCTCGGCGTCGCGCTCTACGACGCGCTGGTCGCCAGCGCCGCGCTCGAGTCTTCGCCCGACGGCTTCCTGCTGACGGACGCGGGGATCGAATGGTTCGGGCGGCTCGGCATGCAGCCGGCGCCGCCGACAGCGCGCCGGCGCTACGCCTACGCGTGCATGGACTGGTCGGAGCGACGCGACCACCTCGCCGGCCAGCTCGCCGACCAGGCGTTGCAGCATTTCCTGGCGCGCCGCTGGCTGCGCCGCAGCCATGGCCGCGCGATCGCGCTGACGCCGGCCGGTGGCAGGCACCTCGGCCGATACCTGCCGGAATTGCTGGCGTCCGACACACGCTCGTAACAGCGCCGTATGATCAAATCCGCCGCCGGTGACTGCCGCCGGCACTTCTCTTAGGCTGTCGTTCCAGGGGGGACCGCTTGAAGAAGATCATCTGCCAGCTGTCGGTGTCGCTCGACGGTTACTTCGAGGGACCAAATCGCGAGCTCGACTGGCACCTCTTTGACGGCGAGTTGAAGGCGTTCGTGATCGAGACTCTCGCCGCCGCCGAAGTGCTGATCATGGGCGGGCGCAACTACGAGCTGATGGCGAGCTACTGGCCGACCGCCGACGACGACCTCGTCAAGCGCTACATGAACGGCACGCCGAAGCTCGTGTTCTCGCGCCGGCTGAAGGAGGTGCGCTGGGAGAACTCGCGCCTCGCGACGCGACCGATCGAGGAGGAGGTCGCGGCGCTGCGGCGCGCGCCCGGCGACGGCCTCTTGTGGGTCGGCGCGAGCGGGCTCGCCGCCGAGTTTCTCGATCGCTCGCTGCTCGACGAGCTGCGCGTCGTCTTCACTCCGGTACTGCTCGGGGCCGGACACTCGCTGCTCGCCGGGATCACGCGCCGCCATCCGCTCAAGCTCGCGTCGACCCGCACCTTCGGCAGCGGCGTGGTCGTTGCGACCTACGTTCCGGCGGCGCGCGGATGAGGGGTCGCCGGGCGCAAGGCCCGCACGCTCGGGCGCCCGGCACGTGATCTGGCTCATCGCCTACCTCGCGGCCGGTGCGCTGGTCGGGCTCCTGTCGGGCCTGCTTGGCATCGGCGGCGGCATGACGCTCGTGCCGATGCTCGCGACCTTGTTCGATGCCCAAAGGCTCGCGGCCGGCCACGACGTGCATCTCGCGCTTGGGACCGCGATGGCCTCGGCCGTCGTTACCGCGAGCGCGAGCGTGCGCGCCCACCACGTCCGCGGCGCCGTCGACTGGGCGGTTGCGGCGCGCCTTGCGCCCGGCATGGTCGCGGGATCCTTGCTGTCCTCGCTCGCGAGCGGCCTCGTTCCGCAGCGCGGTCTCGCGCTCGCATTTGCGGTGATCGTCTATGGCGGCGCGACCCAGCTGCTGCTCGGCCGCCGGGCGTCGGCGACCGCGTCGCTGCCGGGCCCGGCAGCGACGCTGCTGACCGGCCTGCTGATCGGGATCGTCTGTGGACTCGTGTCCGCGGGCGGCGCGTTCCTGACCGTGCCGTGGATGCTCCACTGCGGGGTGCCGATGCTGACGGCGATCGGGACCGGCGCCGCGATGGCCATCCCGGTCGTGCTCGTCGGCACGCTCGGCTACATCGTCTCGGGCTGGCACGCACCCGACCTGCCGACGCTCACCGTCGGCTTCGTCTACGTGCCGGCTTTTCTCGCGCTGATCGTCGCGAGCACGCCGGCGGCCTTCGCCGGTGCACGCCTCGCCCATCGGCTGCCGGTACCGGTGCTGAAGCGGATCTTCGCGCTGCTCCTCTACGCGCTCGCGACGCGGATGGCGGTCCACTACTGGTGATGGCGCGCGCGGCGCCGCAACGCACCAATTCGCGGCCAGCTGCTTCGCGCGAATCGCACCTTCCGGTCGCTTGCCACCGGGCGCATGATGTCGCGAGCGCGGCTCGCCGCGCCCCTACCAACAACAGCGACGGGAGAACCGCCATGGCCGAGAGCGTCTACAAGGTGATCGAACTCGTAGGCACGAGCACGGACTCGTGGGAGAAGGCCGCGTCGGCGGCGATTGCGCGCGCGTCGAAGACGCTGCGCGACCTGCGCGTCGCCGAGGTCGGCGAGCTCGACGTCGTGATCGAGAACGGCAAGGTCAAGGCCTACCGCGCGCGCGTCAAGGTCTCGTTCAAGTACGAGCCGGAAAAGTAACGCATCCCGCCGGCGGCGCGCTCAGCTCTCGACCGCGTGGTGCTCGGCGGTCCAGCGCAGCATGCCGCCTGCGAGGTTCGCGACCCGCTTGATTCCTGCCTTCTGCAGCAGCACCACCCCCTGGGCTGAGCGCGAGCCGCTGCGGCAGACGACGACGACCGGCGTATCGCCGGCAAGCTCACTGGCGTGGGCCGGCAGATCTTCGAGCGGGATCAGGCGCGCGCCACCGATATGGCCGAGCGGGCCCGAGTACTCGTCGGCGGTCCGCACGTCGACGACCTGCACGCGCCCGGGCAGCTCTGCGAGCGCGCCGGGCTCGATCTCCCAGATCCCCGCGACCGTGAAGCGCAGCGGCGCCCACTCGGGGCGGCGCTGCTGCTCGACGCCTGCGTCCGGACGGCCGACCCTGAGATTTGCCGGCACCGCGATGTCGAGCAGCTTCGGGTGCGGCAGGTTCAGGTTCTTCATGTGCCCGACGAAGTCGTCCTCGCCGACGCTGTCGGCGATGCGCGGGTTGAAGCGACGTTCCTCGCCGACGCTGCTGGACGCGAGTCCCCGATAGTCGTGCGCCGGATACAGGAGGCACGTGGCCGGAAGCGTCATGATCTGATCGCGGATCGAGCGGAACATCGCGCGCGGATCGCCCTGCTGGAAGTCCGTGCGGCCGGTGCCGCGAATCAGCAGGCAGTCGCCCGTCAGCGCGAGACTCGCATCGTCGAGCACGAAGGTCAGGCAACCGGCCGTGTGGCCCGGCGTCTCACGCACCTGCACGTGGCGTCGTCCGAAGCGCACGCGGTCGTCGTGGCGCAGCGCACGGTCCACGCCCTCGGCGCCGCTGCGTGCCGACAGCGCGATCTCGCAGCCGAACTCGCGCTTCAGCCACCACGCCCCGGTCACGTGATCGGCGTGCACGTGCGTCTCGAGCGTCGTCGTGGGCCCGAGGCCAAGTTCGCGCAGCAGCGCCGCATCGCGCTGCCAGTGCTCGAGCACCGGATCGACGACCAGCGCCTCGCCGGTCGCCGGATCGCCGAGCAGGTAGGTGTAGGTGGATGAGGCCGGATCGAAGAGCTGCCGGAAGATCATGGCGACGGTCCTCTTTGCGCGAGTCTAATCGCGCCTCCGGCCGGGTGTCGATCGGCGGCCCCGCTCAGAAGATACCCGCGGCGACGCCGGCGGCGAGCGTTGCGCCGAGCTCGCGCGCACGCGCGAGTGCCGCGTCGTCCGGTTCGCCGACGACGACCAGCGGCGCCGCGACCGCGGACCACCCGAGCCCGGTGATGATGCGTTCGACCGCGCGCACGGTGCCGGTGCCGTCGTTGCCGGCGCTGACGAAGAGTGCATAGGGCAATCCGGCGGTGCGGCCTTCGAGCGGATAGAAGCTGCGATCGAAGAAGTCCTTGAGCGCGCCCGACATGTAGCCGAAGTGCTCGGGCGTGCCGAGCAACACCGCATCGGACGCGAGCACGTGCACGGGGCCGCATTCGAGCGCCGGCACGGCGGCGAGCGACACGTTCTCGCCGACCTCGCGCACGCCGCTTTCGGCCGCGGCGCGCAGCTTCTCCGTTCGACCACCCGGATGGCCGCCGTAGACGAGCAGGATCCGGCGCACCGTCGCATCGGTCGGCGTCGCCGCGCCCTGCATGCTCGCATCACCCACCGGTACCGCCCGGCCGCCAGATCGGGCCGTCAGCGCGCCGGCCGGGCCGGCGGCGCGGCGCGGCGAAACGTCCGCTCGATCAGCTGCAGCGACTCCGGGGAGTCCCAGGCGCGCGCGCCGTAGATCTTCTCGAGCACGCGGCCGTCGGCCCCCACCAGCACCGTCAGCGGGAGCTTCGAGGCGCCGAGCATGTTCTCCATCTGCAGCTTGCGGTCGATGAACTGGCTGATCGTGGCGTTGGAGTCCGCGAGCCACGCCCTGGCGCGGTCTGCATAGTCGTCGGTCGAGATGCCGATGATGTTGAAGGAGTGTGCGAGCTCGAGCCACGCGAGCCGGTCGAGCGAGGCCATCTCCTGGCGGCACGGCCCGCACCAGCTGGCCCAGACGTTGATGATCAGCGGCTTGCCGCGAAACTCCGACAGCCGCCGTGGCGGGCCGTTGAGTCCCTGCATCGTCGCCTCGCGCAGCTGCTCGCCGACCCCGACCTCGCCCGGCGTCGTCGCGGCCGCGAGCGGCGCGGCAACGAGCAGCAGCGCGATCGCAAGCCGATGGACCCGTCGCATCCGCGGTTCCTCCGAGTGCTGCCGCCGGTCAGCGGGACGGCGCGCCGCGCGCGTCCCGGTAGATCCGGCCGTCCTTCATGATCAGCGCGAGCGCGCTGTCCGGATGCTCGAGGATCGAGATGTCGGTGAGCGGATCGCCGTTGATCAGCAGCAGGTCGGCGTAGGCGCCCGGCTCGACGACGCCGAGCTTGCCGGGGTAGGGGTTGCGCAGTCCCGACAGCGCGAGGATCTCGGCGTTGCCCGAAGTCGCCTGGCGCAGGATCTCGAGCGGCGAGAACCAGCGGCTGCGGAGCGTGAACTCGCGGTTCTGTCGCGCCTGCGCGTCGAGGCTGTTGATGAGGTCGGTCCCGAAGCCGAGCTTGACGTGGTACTTGCGCGCGAGCTTCATCATTGCGTCGGTCGCCTCGCGCACCTGCTCGAACTTGACCTTCTGCGCCGCGGTGATCCCGGGCGGCAGCTCCTCGTACACGACGACGTTGGTCGACAGGAACACGCCGCGCTCGGCCAGCAGGCGCATCGTCGGCTCGTCGATCAGGTGGCCGTGCTCGATGCACTTGACGCCGGCCTCGATCGCGCGGCGCGTGCTCTGGGCGTTGTAGCTGTGAACGGTCACGTAGGTGCCGAAGCCCGCGGCCGCATCGACCGCGGCGCGCAGCTCCTCCGGCGTGTATTCGGTGACGTACAGCGGGTCGAACTCGGAAGCCGCGCCGCCGCTCGCCATGACCTTGATCTGCACGGCGCCGAGCCGGAGCTGCTCGCGCGCAGCGGCGAGCACCTCCGGTACGCCGTCGGCGATCACCTCGTCGCCGCGCCGCTCGGCGAAGCTCAGCGTTCCACCCCAGTGGCGCTGCCGATCCGTGTAGCGCCGGTCGTCGCCGTGCCCGGAGGTCTGCGAGATCGCGGCGCCCGACGGGTAGATGCGCGGCCCGGCCGCGTAGCCCTCGTCGATCGCGCGCTTGAGCCCCATCACCGAGCCACCGGTGTCGCGCTCGGTCGTGAAGCCGCGCAGCAGCGCCGCCTCCGCGCCGCGCAGCTCGAGCGCCGCGACGTACGTCGGGTCGCTGTCCTCGAGCGCCGAGTGCGTCAGCACGAGCCCGAGGTGCACGTGCGCGTCGATGAAACCGGGCGTCAGCAGCCGGCCGCCGCCGTCGATCACCGTCGGATGCGTGCCCGCCGGCGGCGAAAGCGGGCCGCGCGACACCGCCTCGATCTTGTTGCCGACGATGAGCACCTCGCCGCTGCCGGCCGCGACGTCGTGCCCGTCGAAGATCCGCACATTGCGAATGAGAGTGGCCTGCGCCTCGGGTGCCGCGGCCGGCACGGCCGCGCTCGCGAGCAAGAGGAGCGAAGTGCAGAGGGTGGCCTTCAAACGGTTCATCGCGGCCTCGCGGGGTGTCGCCGGTGCGCGACCGGCGCGTCAGCATGCTCCGCGGCCTGGCGCGCCGCAACGGGTCCACAGACGGGCCGAAGGCGTTAGAATTTGGGCGCGCTCTGCGGATCGCGCCCGCCTCACCGATACCAAGCACCATGAGTGACCGAACCGGATCCCACGCCTTTCCCGGGCGCCCGGCCGTGGCCGGGCCCACGATCGCAGGCGGCGTCGCCGCGGCGCTGCTGCTCGGGCCGGCGGCCCATGCCGCAGGGCCGCCGGACGAATCGGTCGCGGGCGCAACGCAGCTCGAGGAAGTCGTCGTGCATGCCCGCCGCCGCGAGGAGCGGCTGCAGGACGTGCCGCTCGCGGCCAGCGTCGTGAGCGCGGCACAGCTGCACGACCAGGCCGCGGTGCGTTTCGACGACGTCGGCCGCGACGTCCCGAACGTGCGGATGGTCAGCTCGCCGCAGTCGGTCTCGGCGCTCGACGTCACGATGCGCGGCCAGACGGTCAACCGCTCGGCGATCGTGTTCGATCCGGCGGTGGGCCTCTACATCGACGGCGTCTACGTCGCGAACGGCCAGGGCGCGATGGGCACCCTGCTCGACGTCGGCAACGTCGAGGTCGTGCGCGGCTCGCAGGGCACGCTGTTCGGGCGCAACAACACGGGTGGCGCGATCACGCTCTATTCGCATCGGCCGGAGCTCGACCACTACTCGGCCGAGTTCACCGTGGGCGGCGGCGACTACCAGTCGTTTCTCGGCCGGGCGATCGTGAACCTGCCGGTCGCCGACGGCTTTGCGCTGCGGCTCGCCTACCAGGACGACGAGCACGAGGGGTTCGGCTCGAGCGTCGGCAGCGGCCAGTCGAACCTCGAGAACCAGCACCGGCACCAGTTGCGCGTCGGCGCGCTGTGGACGCCCTCGACGTCGACCGACGTCTACTTCACCTACGAGCTGTTCCAGGCCGACGAGGCCGGTGCCGTCCTGCACCCGCTCGCGGGCCCGGCCGGCGGCACCCTCGTCGCGCAGCTCGGCGGGCTGTTCTCGCAGTTCCCGGTCCCGGGCCTGCCGACGGTCGCATTCCCTTCCGACCCGTACCAGACCGACGCCGGGCTTCCGGCATTCGATCGCGCGCGCACCGACGCGTTCATGCTGACCGTCAACCAGCGCCTCGCCGGCGACCTCGCCGCCAAGCTGATCCTGGGCTTTCGGCACCTCGATGCGAGCACGGCCCTCGACGTCGATGCCTCGACGTTGCCGCTGGCGGACACGACGCTGTTCAACAGCTCGAACCAGAAGAGCGCCGAACTGCAGTTGTCCGGCAAGTCGCTCGGCCAGCGGCTCGACTGGGTCGGCGGTCTGTACTGGTTCCGCGACAACGGCGGCGCGCCGTCGATCCAGGCGCCGGCCTCGCCCGACTTCCTGAACGCGATCAACCTGATCAACCCGGCAGTCATGCAGGCGACCGGAGGCCAGCTCGACCTGACACGCCTCTTCACGGCCCTCCCGGTCTACGAGCAGAACGCAGTGATGAACCGCTCCGAGGCGGTGTTCGTGCATGGCGAGTACCACGTGACCCGCGACTGGGCGGTCGCCGCCGGCGTGCGCCGCACCGACGACCTGCGGGAGCTCGACGAGAACAGCTTCGTCGACATTCCGTTCTTCGGCCAGAACTGCACGATCCTCGACCTCACCGCGCCGCCGACGTTCCAGATCCAGGGCCCGTGCCCGGCGATCCACAAGAGCGTGGGGTATGGCTACTGGTCGTGGGAGGCCTCGACGCACTACCGCCTCGCGGACGGCGTCAGCGCCTACGCGCGCATCGGGCGCAGCCAGCGCTCCGGCGGCTGGAACGCACCGCTCGCGACGATCCAGGACGAGCCATTCCGGCCCGAGCAGCTGACCGACTTCGAGCTCGGCATCAAGAACGAGCTCTTCGGTGGCGCGCTCTTGCTGAACGGCGACGTGTTCCTCGGCCAGTACGACGACATGCAGCGGCTGCTGGCGCGGCTCAACCCGGACGGCACGCCGGTGACACTGATCACGAATGCCGGCCGTGCGCGGATCAGCGGCGCTGAGCTCGAGGCTGCGTGGCGAATCGTCGAGCGGGCGGCCCTGCATGCGACGCTCGGCCTCACCGACGCGCGCTACCAGACCTTCCTGTACACGCCGTTCCAGGGCGGCCCGGTGCAGGATCTCTCGGGCAACGACTTCTACCAGACGCCGCGCTGGCAGGCCTCGCTCGCGGGCACCTACCTCGTGCCGACGCCGGCCGGCGCGCTCAAGATCTACGCGGACTACGCCTGGCAGGACAAGATCCAGTTCAACGTCATCAACGACTTCAATTACCAGCCGGCTTACGGGACGGCAAACGCCCGGGTCGCGCTCGAGAGTTCCGCGCACAGCTGGGAGCTCGCGGTCGTCGGCCGCAACCTCGGCGACCGGCGCTACGCGTACACCGGCGGCACGCTCGGCGCACCGCTCGCGCCGACGCCGACGATCGCCTGGCAGGTGCCTGGCGAGCGGCGCACCGTGGCGGTCGAAGGCACCTATCGGTGGAGCGCCACGCGCTGAGCGCACGCTCCGCTCGAGGACCGGTCGCCGGGGTCGCACTCGGCCCGGTCGCGGCGGCCCGCGCGGCAGGCTCGCGGCCAGCTGCGACGCACCAATCGGACAGGCGCTCTCGGCCGGCGATCGATTCGTGCTATGAAGGGCGCCCGGGTTGGACGCGAGGGGCACTGCGACGGGTGCGGACGCGTCCTCGCCGCCACGACGACGTGGCGGTCATTACGTCACTGCAACACAAGCGAGAACAACACATGAAAAGGGGAATGTTCTGGCGCGCGCTTCTCGGCGCCGCACTCGGTCTGGCGCTCTGCGCTGCCCACGCCGCAGGCAAGGACTCGCTGGTCGGTAACTGGGACCTTGATGTCGGCAAGTCGACGTTCAGCGGGCGTGCCGCCCCGAAGAGCGGCCACGTGTCGGTCACGGCGGTCAAGGGCGGCGCCATGAAGGCCGTCGTCGACTACCAGTATGCGAGCGGCACGATTCACTACGAGTACACCGGCAAGGCCGATGGCAACGACGCGCCGGTCACGGGCAACACGTACTTTGACAGCGTGACGGCGATCCAGCCCGACAAGCACACGCTGATCCGCACCGAACGCCGCGGCGGCAAGGTCGTCGGCATCACGACGATTGAAGTCTCCAAGGACGGCAAGACGATGACCGGAACGGGGAAGGGGACCCTGCCCGACGGGCACCAGTTCTCGGGCTCGACCGTCTGGATGCGCGCCAAGAAATAGGCCGCAGGAAGCCCGGCCGCGATTCGCGGAAGGCTGCGCTCGCAGCCGGCGCGCCGTCTAGGCGGCGCGCCGGTCCTCGTCGGCGCGGTGCTCGAGTTCCTCGAGCGTCTCGGCGTGCGCGATCAGCGCCGCCGATGCGGCCGCCCAGAGTTCGAGGCGCTCGATCTCCGCGTCCGGCAGGACGTGAAGCTCGGTCGGCTCGGGCGGGGATGTCGTGTGCATCTTCAGTCAACCTCGCTGCGCAGGAGGCCCGGCCGGCACTCGGCGTCGGCCGCGATCGATCACACGATGTCACGCTAGCATGACGCGCCCGTGGCGCGCATGCCGGTTTTGCATGGGCCCATCGCTGCACTGCAGCGTCCACTCTTTTATATGGGCATGGTGCAGTGCGAGAGCGCGGCCGGACCCGGCCGCGCGACCATCGGATCCAGCGATCGCCTGCCGGAGCCCGTCCAGTACGGCGCTCAGTCCGCGACGAACCCGAGTGCCTCGTGGCTGCCGTCGCAGTACGGCTTGGTCTTCGAATGGCCGCAGCGGCAGAAGAAGAGCGACTTGGCGCGGTTGAGCGTGTGCCCGGTCCCGCTGATCACTTCGACGGGGCCCTCGACCTTGAGCGGCCCGTTCCTGACCGGCATCACCTGCAGAACTCCGCCGCGGGTCGCGAGGGCCTTCGAGTCGCGCGCCGGCGGCTCGCCCGTCGCGGTGAAGCCCGCGCCCGCGTGCGAGCCGTCGCAGTAGGGCTTCCTCTGCGAGCGCCCGCAGCGGCACAGCGTCGCGCGAAAGCCGGCCGCTTCGCCGCGCACGCTGAGCTCGGCGCGAAACGCGAGCGGTCCGTTCTCGAGCACCCGCACCGTGTTGACGGGTGGCGCGGTCTCGCCCGGTCCCCGATCGAGGCGCTTGGTGACGATGGCGCCCGAGGGGCAGTTGCGCGCGAGCGCGACGAGCTCGTCCGGCGTCGCCTTCTCCGGGTGGATCCATTCACCCTCGACGTTCGGCACGAACACATCCGGACGGTCGAGCACGCAGTGGCGCGAGTGGATGCACTTGCCGCCGTCGAACTCGATGACCGCGGCCTTGCTGCGGGCGATTTCCTTGCTCATGGACGCACCCCCGGTGGCTGCCGGTCGCACCGCCGCGGGCGCGCAGCACGACCACCTATACTGTCGCACACGCCGGACAGGGGATGCGAACGATGCCGATGAAGCTGGACGACATCTCCGCCTTCGCCGCAGTCGTCGAGACCGGGAGCGTATCGGCCGCGGCCCGGCGGCTCGGCGTCGCGAAGTCGGTCGTCAGCAAGCGCGTCAGCGAGCTCGAGCGCGGGCTCGGCGCGACGCTTCTGAAGCGCTCGCCGCGCAGCGTCATGCTGACCGACCGCGGCCGGACCTTTTACGAGCGCGGGCGGGCGATCCTGGCGGCGCTCGACGAGGCGGCGAGCGCGGTACGCGAGGCGGATGGCGAGCTCAGGGGCCTGCTGCGGATCGCGGCGCCGATGACCTTCGGCACGATGTACCTTGGCGACATGCTCTGGCCGTTGTTGCGCGAGCACCCGGCCCTCGAGGTCGCGATCGACCTCGACGACCGGGTCGTCGACCTGCTCGGCAGCGGCTACGACCTCGGGATCCGGGTCGGCGCGCTCGCCGACTCCTCGCTGATCGGTCGCAAGCTCGCCGACATCCCAAGCGTACTGTGCGCGAGCCCCGCATACCTCGCGAGGGCCGGCATGCCGCCGAGCCTCGAGGCGCTGCCGGAGCACGACTGCATCGGCTACGCGCACCTCGCGGCCGGGCAAGTGTGGCAGTTCCAGCCGCAGCGCGGCTCGAGCGAGCTCAGAACCGTGCGCGTCAAGAGCCGCTTCGTCGCGAACAACGGCGAGCTGATGCGCGGCGCGGCGATGGCCGGTCTTGGGCTGCTGCTGGTGCCGGAGTTCATCGTGGCCGATGCGCTGCGCGCCGGTCGCCTGGTGCGGGTGCTGCCCGCGTGCCGGCCGACGCCGACCGCGCTGCACGCGCTCTATCCGCGCGACCGCCACGGCGCGCCCCGGGTCCGGGCGGTCGTCGAGCGGCTGGTCGCCGCGATGCGGCCGCGCCCGCCCTGGGAGAGCGTCGCCGACGAGGGCCGACGTTCGCGTTAGGGAAACCTCGTGTTGGACCCGGCGGTCCTATCCAGCCCGGCCCCATGCCCTGACAATAGCAGCCGAGCATCAACCGATATCAGGATGTCGCGTCGATGCCGCTACACTGCCGCATCCCGCGCCGCCTCCGAATTCGCGCCCCTTGACCTACGGAGTAATCATGAAGTTCAGCGCCCCGTTCCTCGCCGCCGCCCTGATCGGCCTCGGCAGCGCCGCATCCGCCGCGCCCGTCACCTACACGTTCGACACGACCCACTCGCGCGTGACCTTCTACATCAACCACCTCGGCTTCTCGAATTCGGTCGGCGAGTTCCGCGTCGGCGACGGCACGTTGGTGTTCGACAACGACGACTGGTCGAAGTCGAAGGTCGAGGCCAAGATCCCGGTCCAGACGCTCGAGCTCGGCGACGTCAAGTGGAACACGCACGTGCTGAGCCACGACTTCCTGGACGCCGCGACCTACCCGGAGATCAGCTTCGTCAGCAACCGGATCGAGAGGACCGACGCGACGCACGGCCGGGTCCACGGCGATCTGACGGTCCACGGGGTCACGAAGCCGGTGGTGCTCGACCTCACGGTCAACAAGGTCGGCGAGCACCCGATGCGCAAGACGCCGGCCGCGGGCTTCACGGCGACGGTGACGGTGCACCGCTCCGAGTTCGGCGTGACCTACCTGCTGCCCGTCGTCGGCGATGACGTCACGATCCGCATCGAGGTCGAGTCGTACGTGCCGAAGGCCTGATGCGATGGCACTGCGCGCGACTGCCACCGCATGGGGCGCGGTCACGCGCCTGTTCCACTGGGGCATGCTGGTCCTGTTCGCAACGATCATCCCGATCGGCTACTACATGACCGACCTGCCCCTCGGCGCCAGGAAGCTCCGGATCTATGCGCTGCACAAGTCGATCGGCCTCACGCTGCTCGGGCTCGGGCTGCTGAGGCTGCTGTGGCGGTTCTCCGAGCGGCGGCCGGCGCTGGCGCCGATGCCGGCGTGGCAGGCGCGGGCCGCGGCGGCCTCGCACGGGCTGCTCTACGTGCTCATGTTGCTGATCCCGCTGTCGGGCTGGCTCTACAACTCGGCGGCGGGCTTCCCGCTGCAGTGGTTTCATCTTTTCAACCTTCCGGCGCTGACTGCGAGCAACCCGGTGCTCAAGGCCACCGCGAAGGACGTCCACGAGTCGGCCGTCGTGGTGCTGATCGCCATCGTCGTGCTGCACGCGCTCGCGGCGCTCAAGCACCACTTCATCGATCGCGACCACACGCTGCGCTCGATGCTGGTCGCGCGCCGGGGGGCCCAGTGAACGGCGCTGGCGCGATGCTCGCGCTGCTGCTCGCCGGCGTCGCGGCGCCGACGCTGGCCGCGCCGCGCTACGTCGTGGTTCCGGCGCAGAGCACGCTGACCTTCGTCGGCACCCAGCAGGGCGAGAAGTTCACGGGCGCGCTCCGCGATTTCGACGCCAACATCGCCTACGCCGCCGACGATCTCGCCGGCTCCTCGCTCGACGTGACGATCCGCATCAAGTCGATCGACACGCAGAGTCCCGACCGCGACCAGGCGCTCGTGACCGCGGACTGGTTCGATGCCGCGAAGTTCCCGACGGCGACGTTCCGGACGGTGGCGATCCGCGCGACGCCCGCCGGGCCCGTCGGCGACGCCGACCTCGTCATCAAGGGCCACACCAAGCGCATCGCATTTCCGTTCGCGTGGAAGCCGGCGGCCGGGGGTGCGACGCTCGATGCGCGCGTGATGCTCGATCGCCTGGACTTCGGGCTCGGCGCCGGCGAGTGGGCCGACGAGAGCATGGTCGGGCGCAAAGTCGAGGTCGTCGTGCACCTGGCGCTCGCGGTCCAGCCGGTCGCCGCGCCGAAGCCGGTCGCAAAGCGACCGTGACGCACGCCTCAGCCGGCCGTTCCCGGCTCAAGAGCCCGCGGATCCGGCCGATCTACCGGTAGCCGACAGTACGCCCAGCCTCCGCCCGGGCGACTGCGGCGGAGCGCAATGATTCCTGACCCGGCGTCCGATCGCGGGCCGGCGCACGGCCGCGACGGCCGGCGCGGCCCCTCGCCGTTGTTCCTGCTGCGCGGCCTCGCATGGGTCGCGGCGGCCGGCGCAACCGCGCTGTTCGCGAGCGGCGAGTGGCTTGCGGCGGTCGCGGCACTCCTTGCGCTCGCGATGAGCCTGCTTGCCGAGAACGAGCGGCGGCGCGCGCGGCGCGAACTCGCGGACGCGCACCGCGCCGCGGCCGACAGCGAGCGGCGCTACCGCAAGCTCTTCGACACGCTCGGCGTCGGCGCGTTCTGCGCCGACGCCGCCGGGCGGCTGACGGCCGTCAACCCGGGACTCGTCGCCCTGCTCGGCTGTCGTTCCGAAGCGGAGCTCCTTGCGCCCGACTTCATCGAGCGGACCTACATCGGACCGGGGACGTTCCAGGCGGTCCTGCAGCGCGCCCGCGCGCAGGGCGCGCTCGAGAACATCGAGATGCGGCTGCGACGCGCCGACGGACTCAACGTCGTCGCGCTGGCGGCGATCCAGGCGGTGTGGAACGAGGCGGGCGAGGCGGTCGCCTTCGAGGCGACGCTCGTCGACCTCACGCGCGAACAGCTCGCCGAAAGCCAGCGGCGCTCGATGGAGCGGCGCTTCCGGCGGCTGTTCGACTCGAGCGCCGTCGGCATGCTGGTCGGGAACCTGCGACGCGGCACGCTCGAGGAAGCGAACCCGGCGCTGATCGAGGCGTTCGGCCTCAGGCCCTCGCAGCTGCCGGTCGAGCTCGAGAAGCTCGTGCCGGCGGATCAGCGCGCACTCCATCGCGCGGTCCGCGCGGACCTCGAGATGCAGGGGACCGCCGGCCCCGTCGCGACGGAGTACGTGCGCGCCGACGGCACGCGCGTGCCGGTGCTGCTGAGCGCGGCGATGATCGAGCCGCGCCACGGCGAGTTCGTCGCGGTGCTCGTCGACCGCGCGGTCGAGGCGGGCGCCAGGCGTCAGGCGGAGGTCCTGCAGCTCGCCTGCGAGACGCTGCTCGACGATGCGCCGACTCCGACCGCGCGCTTCGATCGGGCGCAGGTGATGACCCGCTGCAACCGCGCGCTGTGTGCGCGGCTCGGCCTCGCCCACGAACCGGTCGGGCGCACGCTCGTCGAGCTGCTCGGGGCGGACGACCCGGAGGCAGTCGCCGCGGCCGCGCGCCGTGCCCTCGGCGGGGAATCGGTGTGCTTGCCGGTCGTGGTCGAGCGCGGCGGCCTGCGGCGGCCGCAGACGCTGAGCCTCGTCCCGCGCTGCAGCGAGAGCTCCGCGCCGCAGGGTTTTCTGGCCTTCTTGACCACCGCCCGTGCCGGATCCGAAGCGGCCTGCGCCGAGGCCGGTGTAACGCCCGCAGGCACAGCGCTACCGGATTGCGCCGGGGGGCGGCGCACCGCATAGAATAGGTCGGCGACGGAATGCCTCTGGGGTGCCATCCCGGCAGGTCCAGGGCGCGACAGCGCAAGGTGGCCGATGGCCAAAGTCCTGATCGTCGACGACCATCCGCTGATGCGCGAGGGGCTGAACGAGCTCTTCGCGGCGGAGACCGACCTCGAGGTGTGCGGGGAAGCCGACTCGGCGGCGAGTGCGCTCAAGGCGATCGAGCTGCTCGGCCCGGACGTCGTCGTGCTCGATCTCACGCTGGGCGCCGACGACGGCGTCTCGCTGGTCGGCACGCTGCGCCAGCGCTGGCCGGCGCTGCCGATCCTGGTGCTGTCGATGCACGACGAGGCCGTGTACGGCGAGCGCCTGCTGGCGATGGGCGTGCGCGGCTACGTGATGAAGCAGGAGGCCTCGCAGGTCATCCTGACCGCCGTGCGCAAGGTGCTCACCGGCGAGCATTACGTGAGCGCGGCGCTCGCGGGCCGGCTTTACGCGCGCATGACGCGCACCCGCGACGCGGCGCAGCCGACCGATGCGCTCACGCAGCGCGAGCGCGAGGTGCTGCGCCAGATCGCGCGCGGCCAGAGCACGCAGGACATCGCGGTCGCGCTCGGCATGAGCGCCAAGACCGTCGATTCGCACCGGCGCAACATGCGCGAGAAGCTGGGACTCGGCTCGGCGGCCGATCTGGTGCGCTACGCGGTGCAATGGGCCTCGGGCGACGACGCGCCAGGCTCCAAGGCGGGCCAGCCCAATCCGTGAACCGCGTCACGAACCCGGCCCGCGGGCGCGCGCCAGCTCGCGCGTATAAGCCGTTCTGTTAAAGATCCGTACGCCGAAACCGCTACCTGATGCAGTGACTGGCCGAAATCTGCGGCCGGGCCGGCATGGAGTGTCGCGTGTTCGGACTCTTGAAAAAGGCGGTAGCGGCCCGGGGCCGCCTCGGCGTCGCGTTCGGTCGTGACCAGCTCGCGGTCGCGGTCGTGCGCCGCGACGGCGGCGCGCCAGTGCTCGAGCGCTGCGAGGCGCTGCGCCTCGAGTCCGGCACGCCCGAGGCGATGGCCGAGGCGCTGGCGCGGCTCGAACTGCCGCGGCTCCCCGCGAGCACGGTGCTGCGCTCGGAGGACTACCAGCTCGCGCTCGTCGAGGCGCCGGACGTGCCGCCCGCCGAACTGCGCGCGGCGATGCGCTGGCGGCTGCGCGATGCGATCGACTTTCGGGTCGAGGACGCCGTCATCGACGTCATCGACGTGCCGAACCAGGGCCGCGGCGGGCAGGGCCGGATGCTGTATGCGGTCGCGGCGCGCCGCGCCTCCGTCGAGCGCCACGCGGCGGCGCTGAGCGGCCTGTCGGCCTTCGACGTCGTCGACGTCCCCGAGCTCTGCCTGCGCAATCTGGCGGCGCTCGTCCCGACCGCCGACCGCGGCGTCGCGCTGCTGCACCTCGGCGAGACCGCGGCCAGCGTCGTGCTGGTCCGTGGCCGCACGTTCTACTTCGCGCGGCAGATGGACCTGCAGGCGACGCTGCGCTACAACCTGAATGCCGGCGCACCGGCCGAAGGCCGCGTCGATCCCACCGGCGTCGTGCTCGAGCTGCAGCGCTCGCTCGATTACTACGAGCGCCACTTCGATCAGCCGCCGATCACGCGCATCGCGATCGCGCCGGCCGGCCCGCGCGCCGACACGCTCGCCGAGGACCTGCGCCGCGAGACCGGCCTCGAGGTCGAGGCCCTCGATCTCAACCGCCTGCTCCATTGCGCGCAACCGGTCGATGCCGCGACCCAGGCGACATGCCTGCTCGCGATCGGCGCGGCGCTGCGGGAGGAGCACCGCTCGCTCTGAGCGCCACCCCATGGAACAGCAGGTCAACCTGTATCAACCGATCCTCGGCGCCGAGAAGCGTCTGTTCTCGGCGCGCGCGATCGGCACCGGTCTCGGCGTACTCGCCGCGTGCCTCGCGCTGCTGGCTGGCTACGCCTCGTGGCGCGCCGCGCGCGTCGAGCGCGCGATCGCCGCGCTCGAGCAGCAGCAGGCGGCCCGGCTCGCGCTCGCCGAGCGCGCGGCCGCGGCGATGCGCCCCAAGGAAAGCGCCGCCGAGCTCGATGCCGCGGCCCGGACGCTGTCGGCGGAGATTTCCGCGCGCGAGCTCGCGCTCGACCTCGTCAAGAAGGGCGTCGCGAGTCCCGGCTCCGGTTTCGCGGCGCGACTCGAGTCGCTGGCCCGGCGCCAGATCGACGGGCTGTGGCTCAGGAAGCTCGTGGTCGCCACCGGCGACAGCCGGCTCGCCTTCGAAGGTGCGGCGACGGACCCCCGGCTGGTCCCGGCCTACCTCGCCGCGCTCGGCGAGGAGCACGCGCTCGACGGGGCGCGCTTCGACCATCTGGTGATGCGTCGCGCGAAGCCCGAGGAGGCACCGGCGCTCACGGTGTTCGAGCTCGGGGCCCCCGGGCTCACGCTGCCCGAGCCGGAGAAGGCCAAGTGAACGCCCTCGCAAACGTCGGCGCGCGGCTGCGGCCGCTCCTCGAGCGCATCGACCGGCTGTCGCTGCGCGAGCGCGGGCTGATCTTCGGCGGCGGCGTCGCGCTCATCTACGTCGCGTGGCAGTCGCTGCTGATGGACCCGATCGCCGCGCGCGCGCGCACCGCCGAGCAGCGCCTCGCGGAGGTGCGCCGTCGCGGCCAGGCGGCCGACGAGGCCGGGCTCGCAGCGGTCCAGGACCCGGCGATCGCCGCCGCGAGCCGCAACCGGGCGCTGGTCGAGCGGTTGCGCGAGATCGATACGGCGCTGGCCGACGCGGCGCGCGGCTACGTTGCCCCGGAGCGGATGACGGAGCTGCTGCGCGAGCTGCTC
>DATKOR010000061.1:0-14356 GCA_035524495.1 Steroidobacteraceae bacterium | reverse complement strand
AGCCTCGAAAACCTTTCGCACGAGGAAGTGGCGCAACTTCTCGATCGCGGCCAGGGCGGCCTGTATCCGCTGTTCCGCAGCTGCGCGCTGGCCGTGCTGAATTCCGGCAGCCAGAACGACGACGCCGCGGAACTGTTCGAGAAGTACCGCGACTTCGAGATCCGCATCGTCGAGCAGGCGTGGGGCGTCCGGCTCGAGATGAAGAATGCGCCGGCGGTGGCCTTCGTCGACGGGCAGATGATCCGCGGCGTGCGCGAGCACCTGTTCGCGGTGCTGCGCGACATCGTCTACATCGCCAACGAGATCGTCGACAGCGGCCGCTTCAACCTCAGCGACCCCACCAGCATCTCGAACGCGGTGTTCTGCATCCTCAGGAACGCGGGCCTGCTCGAGGCCGGGCGGCATCCGGACCTGATCGTCTGCTGGGGCGGGCACTCCATCCCGCGCGAGGAGTACGACTACACCAAGCAGGTCGGCTACGAGCTCGGCCTGCGCGGCCTCAATGTCTGCACCGGCTGCGGCCCGGGCGCGATGAAGGGCCCGATGAAGGGCGCGACCATCGGCCACTCGAAGCAGCGCATCCGCGACGGCCGCTACGTCGGCCTGACCGAGCCCGGCATCGTCGCCGCCGAGCCGCCGAACCCGATCGTCAACCACCTCGTGATCATGCCGGACATCGAGAAGCGCCTCGAAGCGTTCGCGCGCCTCGCGCACGGCATCGTGATCTTCCCGGGCGGCGTCGGCACCGCCGAGGAGATCCTGTACCTCCTCGGCATCCTGCTCGATCCCGCCAACGCCGAGCAGCCGGTGCCGCTGATCCTGACGGGCCCGGCGCGCGCCGCGGCCTGGTTCGAGCGGATCCACGAGTTCGTCGGGCTGACGCTCGGGGCGCCGGCCCAGGCGCGCTACCGGATCGTCGTCGACGATCCGCCGGAAGTCGCGCGGCTGATGATCGCCGGCATGGACCAGGTGCGCCGCCACCGCAAGGCCGTCGGCGACTCCTACAACTTCAACTGGACGCTGCGCATCCCGCCGGCGTTCCAGCTGCCGTTCGACGTCTCGCACGAGAGCGTCGCGGCGCTCGATCTGAACCTCGAGCAGCCGGTGCACGAGCGCGCGGCGAATCTGCGGCGCGCGTTCTCGGCGATCGTCGCCGGCAACGTCAAGGAGCACGGCGTGCGGCAGATCGCGGCGCGCGGGCCGTTCGAGATCCACGGCGCGCCGCGGCTGATGCAGGCGCTCGACGGTCTGCTGGCCTCGTTCATCGCGCAGCGGCGGATGAAGATCTCCGGCGACTACCGGCCCGTGTATCGCGTAGTCGGCTGATTTTCGGGACGCGCCGCCCGAATCCTTGACCCAATACCGGGTCGGCTGTGACGCAGTTCCTGTGACCCGTGCGGGCCGCGTCGGAAACTGCCCGTGTCACCTTAGCCGGTGGTGTCTGGCATGAGCGACAGTAAGAGCCCGCGCAGTCCGCCCAATCGCAAGCCGCTCGACGCGGTGGTGCCGGGGCGGCCTGTGGCCGCGGGAATACCCGGTGGAGTCGAGCGCCGCGCCGTTCCGCGCCCGCCGGCGCGTCCGGGCGCGAGCCGCCATTCGGCGATCACGCGCAATCTGCAGAACTACGCCAGCTACAAGCTGTGGGCCGAGAAGGTGCGCAGCAGCTGGGAGCCGGGCAAGGATCCGAAGGGCTGATCAGCCCGCCGCCTCGAGGCTCTCGGCCGCCGGCGCGCGGTCGGCGAAGCGGGCCTCGAGCCAATCCAGCAGCGGTTGCCAGGTGGCGAGATCGTCGCGCACCTGGTAGCTCTTCATCTCGTGCAGGCCGTGGCCGCGCTCGGCGACCTTCAGGTAGTTGTGCGAGTCCCTCAGCGTCGCCACCACCGGGATCTCGAGCGTCCCCAGGAACCGCAGCAGCGTCTGCAGCACGAGCGTGTTGCGGCGCGTGCGGTTCGCGATCACGCCGATCCGGTGCTCGCGCCGCTTGACTTTCGCGACCAGCAGCAGGTCGGCGATGCACTTCGAGCACGCGTGGATGTCGATGTCCGACGGCAGCACCGGCACCAGGATCGCGTCGGCGTCGCGCACGAGCTCGGGCATGTCCTGGGCGGCGATCGCCGCCGCGGTGTCGACGATGACGCGCTCGGTGCCCGTCGGCAGGCGCATCAGGAAGCTGCGGGTGACACGCGGGTTCTTGTCGAAGGCCGCGATCGAGTGGATCAACGGCACGTCCGGGCCGCGCTTGCGCAGCCATCGGGAGCTGGACGACTGGGGATCGTGGTCGATCAGCGCCGTGTTGAATCCCGCCGACGCGTAGTACGCGGCCAGGTTGGTCGCGACTGTCGTCTTGCCCGAGCCGCCCTTCGGATTGAGGACGACTATCTTGCGCGTCATCCGTTGTCCCCGGCCGCCGCAGTGCGGTACGGCCGCTGCCATGCTTGGGGTAGCCTACGCACCGTGCACAGTCCACGCAAGCAACGACTGGTCCGGGCCGGGCGCGGTTCCTGTGACCGGGCGCAAGGTTGGAACCGGCCGCGCCCGCCTAAAGTGCCTCCCCCGAGCGCCCCTGCGCTTCGCGACGAGGCCGCCATGGAAGTCCTGCTGCTGCTGCTCGACGAGATCGACGACTTCTGTCTAATGGTGCTGCAGCGCGCGAGCATGATGATCGAATGACCCGGCCCGGGGCGCCCGGCCCCACTTGAATCCTGTCCCGCTGCCCCTAAAGTGTGCGCGCCCGCCGCGAATCGGCGGGCCGCGGCGTCGCGCCGCGCCAACGACCACTGATCCGGGGCCGACCACCGATGACCAGCGCCACGCAGCGGGAAACCCGCGGCTTCCAGGCCGAGGTGAAGCAGCTGCTTCGCCTGATGATCCATTCCCTGTATTCGAACCGCGAGATCTTCCTCCGCGAGCTGATCTCGAACGCATCCGACGCCTGCGACAAGCTGCGCTTCCGGGCGCTCGCTGAGCCCGCGCTCCTCGAGGGCGGCGCCGAGCTCGCGATCGACATCGACTTCGACCCCGCGGCGCGCACGATCAGCGTCAGCGACTCCGGCGCCGGCATGAGCCGCAGCGAGGTCATCGAGCACCTCGGCACCATCGCGAAGTCCGGGACCGCCGAGTTCCTCGCCCAGCTCTCGGGTGACCAGCAGAAGGACGCGCAGCTGATCGGCCAGTTCGGCGTCGGCTTCTACTCGGCCTTCATCGTCGCCGAGCGCGTCGAGGTGTACACGCGCCGGGCCGGCACCGCGGCCGGCGAGGGCGTGCGCTGGGAGTCGGACGGCTCGGGCGAGTTCAGCGTCGAGAACCTGTCGCTCGAGCGGCGCGGCACGCGGGTCGTGCTGCACCTCAAGGAGGACGCGAGCGAGTTCGCCGACGCCTGGCGCCTGCGCGGCCTCGTCAAGCGCTACTCCGACCACATCGCCTTTCCGGTGCGGATGGCGGCGCAGCCGGGCGGCGAGGCCGGCAAGGGCGCGGACGCCGCGCGCCGCGACGTCGTCAACAGCGCCCAGGCGCTGTGGACGCGCAACCGCGCGGAGCTCAAGGACGAGGACTACATCGAGTTCTACAAGCACGTGTCGCACGATTCCGGTGCGCCGCTCGCGTGGTCGCACAACCGCGTCGAGGGCAAGCGCGAGTACACGACGCTGCTGTACCTCCCGGCGCGTGCGCCGTTCGACCTGTGGCACCGGGACGCGGCGCGCGGCCTCAAGCTCTACGTGCGGCGGGTGTTCATCCTCGACGACGCCGAGCAGTTCCTGCCGCTCTACCTGCGCTTCGTCAAGGGCGTCGTCGACTCCGGCGACCTGTCGCTGAACGTCTCGCGCGAGCTGCTGCAGCAGGATCCCGAGATCGAGGCGATGCGCGCCGGAATCACGCGGCGCGTGCTCGAGATGCTGGCGCGGCTCGCCAAGGACGAGCCCGAGAAGTACGCTTCCTTCTGGAAGGAGTTCGGCGCGGTGCTCAAGGAAGGCATCGCCGAGGACACGGCGAACCGCGACAAGCTCGCGAAGCTGCTGCGCTTCGCGACCACCGTCAGCGAACGCGAGGCCCAGGACCAGTCGCTCGACGACGTGATCGCCCGCCTGCGGCCCGGCCAGAAGCACCTTTATTACGTCGTCGGCGAGACCTGGAACGCGGCGCGCCAGAGCCCGCACCTCGAACGGCTGCGGCAGAAGGGTGTCGAGGTGCTGCTGCTGCACGACCGCATCGACGAGTGGATGATGGGCTACCTCGCCGAGTACGAGGGCCGCACCTTCCAGGACGCCAGTCGCGGCGACCTCGACCTCGGCGACCTCGTCAGCCCCGACGAGAAGGCGGCCGAGGACCAGGCGTCGGAGTCGGCGCTCGCGCTCTGCGGACGGCTCCGCGAGGCGCTCTCCGGCAAGGTCGAGGCGGTGCGCGCGACGCAGCGCCTCGCCGAGTCGCCGGCGTGCCTGGTGCGCGCCGCCGACGAAGTCGGCGCGCAGATGCGCAAGCTCCTCGCGGCCGCCGGCCAGTCGCTGCCCGCGACGCGCCCGACGCTCGAGATCAACGCGGCCCATCCGCTCCTCGCGCGGCTCGCGGCGCTGCCGGACGGGGAGCAGTTCCGCGACTTCGCGCACCTGCTCCTCGACCAGGCGACACTCGCCGAAGGCGGCCAGCTCGCCGAGCCCGCGGAGTTCGTCCGGCGCCTCAACCGCCTGCTGCTCGCGAGCGCCTAGCACCGTCGGCCATAATGGCGACCCGGCGCCTGCGGCCGGTTGCGGATCAAAACACGACGCGCCCGGCTGCGCGCCGGGCCTTGAGGGGGGAGCTCCATGTCGAAGGTCATTGCCGCGGCGCTCGCCGCCGCCCTGGTGCCGGCGTTCGCCGGCGCCGCGACGCTGATCCACGCCGGCCACCTGATCGACGCCGTCGGCAACGCCGCGCGCGCGGACGTCACGATCGTCGTCGACGGCACCGAGATCAAGGCCGTCGAGGCGGGCTACCGCGCGCCGGCGGCCGGCGATGTGGTGATCGACCTCAGGGACGCGACGGTGCTGCCCGGGCTCTGGGACATGCACGTGCACCTGACGACCGAGTACAACCGCGGCGCCCAGCTCGAGAGCTTCACGCTCAACGAGGGCGACTACGCGCTGCAGGGGGCGGCGTTCGCCGAGCGCACGCTCAACGCCGGCTTCACGACCGTGCGCGACCTCGGCGCGCCGCTCAACGCCTCGATCGCGCTCAGGAACGCCATCAACAAGGGCCTGGTGCGCGGCCCGCGGATCTACGCGGCCGGCCAGGCGATCGCGACAACCGGCGGGCACGCCGACCCCACCAACGGCTGGGCGCAGCGGACCATGGGCGAGCCCGGACCGCGCGACGGCGTGATCAACGGGCCGTTCGCCGCCGCCGAGGCGGTCAGGCAGCGCTACAAGGACGGCGCCGACACGATCAAGATCACCGCGACCGGCGGCGTGCTGTCGGTCGCGAAGAACGGCCTGAACCCGCAGTTCACCGAGGAGGAGGTGCGGGCAGTCGTCGCGACGGCGCGCGACTACGGCTTCAAGGTCGCGGCGCACGCGCACGGCACCGAGGGCATCAAGCGCGCGATCCGCGGCGGCGTCGACTCGATCGAGCACGGCACGTTCATGGACGACGAGGCGATCCGGCTGATGAAGGAGCACGGCACCTACTACGTGCCGACGCTGTCCGCCGGGCGCTGGGTCGCCGAGCGCGCCGAGGACCCGAACTTCTTCCCGGCGCTGGTGCGGCCGAAGGCGGCGGCGATCGGGCCGCAGCTCAAGGGGACGTTCGCCAAGGCCTACAAGGCCGGGGTCCGCATCATGTTCGGCACCGACACCGGCGTCTCGGCCCACGGCGACAACGCCCGCGAGTTCCGCTACATGGTCGACGCCGGCATGCCGCCGCTCGAGGCGATCAAGTCGGCGACGATCGTGCCGGCGCGTTTCATGGAGGTCGCGGACCGTCTGGGCTCGGTCGAGGCGGGCAAGCTCGCCGACCTCGTCGCGGTGCGCGGCGACCCGCTCGCCGACATCAGCGTGCTCGAGCACGTGCGCTTCGTCATGAAGGAAGGCAAGGTCTACAAGGACCAGCGGTGAGCAGCGACGGGCCGCGCCCGTTTCGGCCGCCCGCGCCCGAGAAGGCCGTCATTGCGGGCCCGGTCGGCCCGCTCGAGGCCGTCTACGAGGTGCCTGAGGGCTATTCCGGACGCGACGCCGCGGTCGTCTGCCATCCGCACCCGCTCTACGGCGGCACGATGCAGAACAAGGTCGTGCACTCGACGGCGCGCGCGCTGCAGGAGCGGGGCTTTGCGACGGTGCGCTTCAACTTCCGCGGCGTCGGCGCGAGCGCCGGCACCTTCGACGACGGCCGCGGCGAGACCGACGATGCGCTCGCGGTGTACGACGCGCTCGCGGCGCGCTTCCCGGGCGCCCGGCTGACGCTCGCCGGCTTCTCGTTCGGCGCGTTCGTCGCCTACCGCGTCGCCGAGCTGCGCGAGGTCGCCCGGCTCTACACGATCGCCCCGCCGGTGGGGCGCTTCGACTTCGCCAGATACCCGGCGCCGCGCGCCCCGTGGATCGTGATCCAGGGCGATCGCGACGAGCTCGTCGACCACGCGCAGGTGCTCGCCTGGACCGGCAGCGTCTCGCCGCCGCCGACCGTGGTCATCATCGCGGGCGCCGAGCACTTCTTCCACGGGCGTCTCAACGAGCTCAAGGCGGCCGTGCAGGCCGCGCTCGCCGCCGGCCGAGGGTAACTGCGCCCGCGGCTGCCGCTCGCGCCGTCGCCACGATCGGGCGATGCGACGCCGCTGCGGGCGGATCAGCGCTTCAGCTCGACCGAGAGGACGTGCACCTCCGAGGTGCCGATGTTCTCGAGCGAATGGCTCAGGCTCTCGCGCCAGATCACGTCCCCGGCCTTCAGGTCCGCGTCGGAGGCCACGCCGGCCGGCGAGGTGCTGCGCATCCTGCCGCCGCCGATGATGTACATGAGCCCGTGCGGGTGCGAGTGCATCGGGTCCCTGACGCCCGGGCCGATCCGGTACTCGTAGACGCGGACGTGTTCGTTGTCGAGCCGGACGGTGTAGAGCTGCGGTGACAGCTTCACCGGATCGAGCTCGGTCCCGGCGAGCGCCATGGCCGCGATCGCGACCGCGGCGCCGAGCAGCGTCCCGGACGCGAACAGTGTGGTCTTGTTCACGCGATTCCCCCCACGAACGAAAAAGCCGGGGCACGGCCCCGGCTTTTTACGGTGACGCCAGCGGATTCGCCGGCGCGCGCTCAGTTCACCATCGACTTGAGCGACTTCAGGGCGACGGCGCGAACCTTCTTCGAGGCCGGCTTCGCCTTGAACATCATCTTCTCGCCCGTGAACGGGTTGACGCCCTCGCGCGCCTTGGTGGCGGGCTTCTTGACGACCCGCAGCTTCAGCAGGCCCGGGATCGTGAACAGGCCGCCGCCGCGCAGGCTCTTCTTGATGACGCCATTCAGCGACTCGAAGACAGCTCCGACCTGCTTCTTCGACAGCTCCGTGTCCTTCGCGATGTGCGCGAGAATTTCGGACTTGGTCGGTGCTGAGTTCTTTTTCGCCATTGTGTTCTCCTGTGGATTTTCGATTTGGGCCGTTGTCTTAGCGCAGAATCTTCGTGTCTTTCCTAGGCTCGAGCCGTCCGACACCCGGTGCCGACCGTGCCGAAAAGCTGGAAAAGTAGCGTAAAGCGACTGCCCCGTTAGATCGACCGCGCGCGACAATACCACAGCGTTCGCGCAATTCCACTAGTTTTTCCGAGGTTTCTTGCTCAGGGATTGCGCGCGAGATGCGCGGCGAGCGCGCTTGGAATCACCGCGGGCGACGCGATGCGCACGAGCTTCTCGCGATTCGTCGCGCCGCGCAGCAGCGTTACGCGCGAGGGTGCGACGCAAAATTCCGCGGCGAGGAAGCGCACGAGGTGGGCGTTTGCGGCACCGTCGACCGGCGGGGCGGTAATGCGCGCGCGCAGCCGCCCGCCGTCGAGCTTGAGTTCGTCACGCGCGGCGCGCGGCTGCACGCGGACCGAGAGCACGAGGTCCGCGCCCTCCCAGCGGTGCCAGCCGGTCATCGCAGCAGCGACAGGACCTGGGCGCCCAGCAGATCGATCAGCTTCATCGCGATCAGCAGCAGCGCGCAGACCAGCAGCGGCGAGAGGTCGAGGCCCTCGAGACGCGGCATGATCCGCCGCGCCGGCCGGATCAGGGGCTCGACGAGGTCGCTGAGCAGCCGCCCGGCCGGGCTGTAGCCGTCCGGCACCACCCAGCTGAGCACCGCCCACACGAAGATCGCGAACAGGAAGAACGCCGCGGTCTGGTGCAGCAGCTCGATGACCGTGCGCAGCACGAGCGGCAGCGCGGCCGGCACGCCGTAGCCGAGGGCGAGCTGGCCGAGCAAGACGCCGACCGCCTGGGTCACGACGACGGCGATGAGCGAGGCCGTGTCGAGCCGCCCGATCGGCGGCAGCACGCGCCTGAGCGGCAGCACGAGCGGGTTCGTGAGCTTCAGGACCGCCTGCGCGAGCGGGTTGCGAAAGTCGGCGCGGACCAGCTGCAGCAGCAGCCTCAGCAGGAACGCCCAGACCAGGAAGTTGAACACCCAACCGACGATGTCGGCGACAAGATCGCGCATGACTGGTGATCGTCCGCCCTAGGAATCCCGCCCGAATTCATCCGCCAGCTCGCGCGAGCGGCGTGCCGCCGCCGCGACGGCGCGGGCGACGATACCACGCAAGTCGCCGGCGTCGAACACCGCGAGCGCCGCGGCCGTCGTGCCGCCCTTCGAGGTCACCTGGGCGCGCAGCGTCGCCGGGTCGTCGCCCGAGGTCTGCGCCAGCGCCGCGGCGCCGGCGGCGGTGTCGACCGCGAGCCGCCGCGCGACCGCGGGCGGCAGGCCCTCGGCGATCGCCGCCGCCTCGATGAGCTCGATCAGCAGGAAGAAGTACGCCGGGCCGCTGCCCGAGACCGCGGTCACCGCATCGAGGTGCGCCTCGGCGCCGACCCACACGATGCTGCCGACGGCCTCGATGAGGCGGGTCGCGAGCGCGCGCGCCGCCTCGGGGACGTGGGGGTCGGCGTAGAGCGCGCTGATGCCGGCGCCGATCAGCGCCGGCCGGTTCGGCATCGCGCGCACCACCGCGACCTCGCCGCCCAGCCAGCGGCGGATGTCGGCGGCGCGGATGCCGGCGGCGATCGACAGGACGAGCGGGCGCTGCTCGGCCGCGAGCCGGGCGAGCGACTGGACCGCCGGCCTGAGCAGCTGCGGCTTGATCGCGAGGATCCACACGGAGGCGTCGCGGGCCGCCGCCTCGTTGTCGGCGTAGAGCCGCACGCGCGGGTGGGCCGCGGCGAGCCAGTCGCGCTGGCTCGCGACGGGGTCGGCGACCGCGATCGTCGAGGCCGGCGCGCCGCGCGCGACCCAGCCGCCGATCAGCGCGCGCGCCATCTGGCCGCCGCCGATCAGCGCGATGCTCGGCCAGCTCTCAGTGGGCCCGTTCATGCCGCACCCGTGGCCCGAAGATCGCGGTGCCGATGCGCACGTGGGTCGCGCCCTCGAGCACCGCCGCCTCGAGATCTCCGCTCATGCCCATCGACAGCACGTCGAGCGCGAGACCGGAGCGCACGAGGTCCTCACCGAGCTCGCGCAGCTGCGCGAAGAAGCCGCGCTGGACCGCGAGGTCCGTGCTCTCGGGCGGCACGCACATGAGTCCGCGCAGCTTCAGCCGCGGCAGCTTCGCGATCGCGCGCGCGAGCTCGGGGAGCGCCGCGGCCTCGACGCCGCCCTTGTCGGCCTCGTCGGCGAGCTTGACCTGCAGGCAGACGTTGAGCGGCGGGCCGTGGAACGGCCGCTGCGCCGACAGGCGCTCGGCGAGCTTCAGGCGATCGACCGTGTGGACCCAGTCGAAGGACTCGGCGACCGGGCGCGTCTTGTTGGCCTGCAGCTGCCCGATGAAGTGCCAGCTGAGGCCGTTCCGCGGCACCGACGCGATCTTCGGCAGCGCCTCCTGGACATAGTTCTCGCCCAGGTCCGCGAGCCCGGCGGCCCGAGCCGCCGCGGCCGCCGCGGCCGGCTGGCCCTTCGTGACCCCGATCAAAGTGACCGACTCGGGGGGCCGGCCGGCGGCCCGCGCGGCCGTGGCGATGCGACTGCGGACGGCGTCGATATTCGCGGCCAAAAACTGCGGACCGGTTAACATATTGGTGGCCGATACCCGCGGCTATACTGCCGGCGGTACCTGTCCGGCGGCTTCGGTCCCGGGAGTCTTCATGGCCGTCGACATCGCCCAGCTGCTCGCCTTCGCGGTCAAGAACAACGCGTCCGACCTGCACTTGTCAGCAGGCATGCCGCCGATGATCCGCGTCGACGGCGACGTCAAGCGCATCAACATGCCACCTCTGGCGCACAAAGATGTGCACAGCATGGTGTACGACATCATGAATGACAAGCAGCGCAAGGCGTACGAAGAGTTCTACGAGACCGACTTTTCGTTCGAGATTCCCAAGCTCGCGCGCTTTCGCGTCAACGCCTTCAACCAGCAGCGCGGCGCGGGCGCGGTGTTCCGCAACATCCCTTCGATCGTGCTGTCGCTCGAGGACCTGAACGCGCCCAAGGTGTTCAAGGACCTGTGCATGCTGCCGCGCGGCCTCGTGCTCGTGACCGGCCCCACGGGCTCGGGCAAGTCGACGACGCTGGCCGGCATGATCAACCACTGCAACGACAACCGGCCGGACCACATCATCACGATCGAGGACCCGATCGAGTTCGTCCACGAGTCGAAGCGCTGCCTGATCAACCAGCGCGAAGTGCACCGCGACACGCTCGGCTTCTCCGAGGCGCTGCGTTCGGCGCTGCGCGAGGACCCGGACATCATCCTGGTCGGCGAAATGCGCGACCTCGAGACCATTCGCCTCGCACTGACGGCGGCCGAGACCGGTCACCTCGTGTTCGGCACGCTGCACACGAGCTCGGCGGCCAAGACCATCGACCGCATCGTCGACGTGTTCCCGGCGGCCGAGAAGGAGATGGTGCGCTCGATGCTGTCGGAGAGCCTGCGCGCGGTGATCTCGCAGACGCTGCTGAAGCGCATCGGCGGCGGCCGGATCGCGGCGCACGAGATCATGATCGGCACGCCGGCGATCCGCAACCTGATCCGCGAGGGCAAGATCGCCCAGATGTACTCGTCGATCCAGACGGGCCAGGCGGTCGGCATGCAGACGCTCGACCAGTGCCTGCAGGAGCTCGTGACCAAGGGCGTCGTCAGCAAGGAAGAAGCGCGCTACAAGGCGCAGAACAAAGATTCGATCTGAGGACCACCCGGGCCCACCGAGCCGAACGAGACCCAGCCATGGATCGCGATCAAGCCATCAAGCTGATGCAGGACCTGTTGCGCCGCATGGTCGGCCTCAAGGGTTCGGACCTCTTCATCACCGCGGCCTTCCCGCCGGCGATCAAGGTCGACGGCGAGATCCGCCCGCAGACCGAGCGGCCGCTGACGCCCGAGCAGAGCGCGATCCTGACCCGCGCGATCATGAACGACAAGCAGACGCGCGACTTCGACTCGACCAAGGAGTGCCAGTTCGCGATCGCGCCGCCCGGCATCGGCCGCTTCCGCGCCAGCGCCTTCATCCAGCAGGGCTTCACCGGCTGCGTGATCCGCACGATCAACGCCAAGATCCCGACGATCGAGGACCTGGAGCTGCCGCCGATCCTGAAGGACGTCGCGCTCACCAAGCGCGGCCTGGTGATCATCGTCGGCGGCACGGGCTCGGGCAAGTCGACGACGCTCGCGGCGATGCTCGACCACCGCAACGAGAAGACCCGCGGCCACATCGTCACGATCGAGGACCCGGTCGAGTACGTGCACCAGCACAAGGGCTGCGTGATCACCCATCGCGAGGTCGGCGTCGACACCGACAGCTGGCACGCGGCGCTCAAGAACACGCTGCGCCAGGCACCCGACGTGATCCTGATCGGCGAGATCCGCGACCGCGAGACGATGGAGTACGGCATCCAGTTCGCCGAGACCGGCCACCTCGTGCTCGCCACGCTGCACGCCAACAGCGCCAACCAGGCGCTCGACCGCATCATCAACTTCTTCCCCGAGGAGAAGCGCGAGCAATTGCTGATGGACCTGTCGCTGAACATCCGCGCGCTCGTCTCGCAGCGGCTCGTGCCGCGCGAAGGCGGCGCCGGGCGCATCGCGGCGATGGAGATCATGCTGCACTCGCCGCTGATCGCCGACCTGATCTTCAAGGGCGACGTCGCCGCCATCAAGGACGTGATGGCGCGCTCGACGCGCATCGGCATGAAGACCTTCGACCAGTCCTTGTACGAACTCTACGAGTCGCACCAGATCAGCTACGAGGAGGCACTGCGAAACGCCGACTCGAAGAACGAGCTCAGGCTGCGCATCAAGCTCGAGAGCAAGCGCGAGGACAAGCTGAGCCATGAACAGGCGAGCAGCCTGAGGATAGAAGATGAGTCCGAAGGCCAAACTTACTGAACCGGTCGACCTCGTCCAGGCGGAGATCGCCGCCGAGACCGGCTCGCCGCGGCTTAATACCAAGCCGCTGTTCAAGCTCATGGTCGAGAAGAAGGCCTCGGACCTGTTCTTCACGTCCTATGCGCCGGTGAAGATCAAGATCGAAGGCCAGATCTTTCCGGTCAACAAGCAGATCCTGTCGCCGGTGATGGTCAAGCAGGCCGCCTATGGCCTGATGAACGCCGAGCAGATCGAGTACTTCGAGCAGGAGCTCGAGATAGACTTCGCGATCTCGGAGCCCGGCCTCGGGCGCTTCCGCGTCAACGTGTTCCACCAGCGCGGCTACCCGGCGATCGTGCTGCGCTACATCACGGCCGACATGCCGCGGCTCGAGCAGCTCGGCATGCCGGATATCCTCAAAGAGCTCGTGATGCTGAAGCGCGGCCTGATCCTGATGGTGGGCGCGGCCGGCGCCGGCAAGTCGACGACGCTCGCGGCGATGATCAATCACCGCAACGAGAACGCCTCGGACCACATCCTGACGATCGAGGACCCGATCGAGTTCCTGCACACCAACAAGAAGTCGATCATCAACCAGCGCGAGGTCGGGCTCGACACCAAGTCCTACCACCGCGCGCTCAGGAGCGCCATGCGCGCCGCGCCCGACGTGATCCTGATCGGCGAGATCCGCGACCGCGAGACCACCGAGGCCGCGATCGGCCTCGCCGGCACCGGCCACCTGTGCATCGCGACGCTGCACGCCAACAACGCCGCCGAGACGCTCGACCGGCTGATCAACATGTTCCCGCGCGACCAGCACGACCAGATCTTCCTCGACCTGTCGCAGTACCTGCGCGCGATCCTGTCGCAGCGCCTGGTGCGCTCGAAGGACAACAAGCGCGTGGCCGCGGTCGAGGTGCTGCTGAACACGCCGCACATCCAGGAGCTGATCAAGAAGGGCGACGTCATCGGCGTCAAGGAAGCGCTGCGCACGACCACCGAGCGCGGCATGCAGAACTTCGACGCGGCGCTGTACTCGCTGGTCAAGCAGGGACGCATCGACCTCGAGGAGGCGCTCAACAACGCCGACTCGCGCCACAACCTCGAGGCGCGCATCAACTTCGGCTGAGCGGCGAGCGGTCGGGCCGGCGCCCGTCACTTCCCGGCGCGCAGCTTCCTGAGGTACTCGAGCTCGCCCGGCGAGATCCGGTCGGCCGGGTCGATCGCGATGCAGCTCAGGTACTTGGCCTCGGCCTCCTCCAATCGCTTCAGCTCCACGAGCGCGCAGCCCTGCCCGCGGCAGGCGCGCGCCGACTCGGCGCGCCTGCGGCCGGCGTCGCCGAGCAGCGCGGCGGCGTCCTGCGCCGACACGTACAGCGTCAACGCCTCCGCCGAGGCCCCGAGCTGCTGCGTCACGCAGGCGAGCTCGGAGAGGTACTGCGGGTCCTCGGGCGAGAGCGCCACCGCCCGCTTGAGCGTCGCTTCGGCCGCGGTCCGGTCCCCGGCTCGACCTGCCCGAAGCCCTTCAGCAGGTAGGCATCTGCCCAGCTGGGAGCGATCACGATCGCTTCCCCGGCGGGCGCGCCCCTGGCACCCGCGCCGGCGACCGCCAGCAGGTAGAACAGCGACTCGGCGGGCTCGCGCGCACAGAGCACGACCCCGGGCGAGGCGGCGTAGAGCTCGGTGTAGCGCGCGATCAGCGGATCGAGGTACTCCTCGATCGCCTTCGCCGGCTGCTGCGCCTCGATGAGCTCGCGCGCCTTGACGAGGCGCGCTTAGCGCCGCCTCCGCGTCCTTGGAAATGCCCTGGCTCGCGCCCTGGTCCGCGGCCGCACGCGCGGACCCGCACGCGACCGGGAGCGC
>DATKOR010000060.1:0-8431 GCA_035524495.1 Steroidobacteraceae bacterium | reverse complement strand
CGTGTACGGATAGGAACCCGGCAGGTTCTCGCGCCGCAGCCACGCGAGCAGGTCGCCGGCACTGCGGTAACGGGGCACGGCGATCTTCGGGATCATCTGCTGCGACAGCGACTCGGTGTAGTTCGCGCCCCTGAGCTCGCGACCGCGCACGACGTAGCTGTACTCGGCGTCGGTCGCGTTCTTGGCGCGCGCCGGCCACTCGCGCAGGAGCTGCGCGCCCTCGCTGCCGAGGGCGTCGAGCGCCGCGTTGTGCGCGCGCCGCAGGCGCTCGATCGCCGGATCCGGGGCACCCGCCTCGGGGCAGCGCTCGAAGGGCGCGGGCAGCGCCGCGTCGCCGAGCTCGGCGAGCGCGGCGCGGCACGCCTCGACGCGGTTCGCGGCGGCGGCCTGCGCCTCGATCCGCGCGCCCTCGGCGCGGCCGCCGGCGGCGATCTCGGCGAGGTAGCGCACGCGCTCGCCCGGAATGAGCGCCGCGCGGCGCGGGACCCCGCTGGGCGCGAGCGGCGCGGTCTGCCAGCGCTTCAGCCGTCCCCACTGCTCGTCGAGCCGCTGGCACAGCGCCGCGAACAAGCGGTTGACGCCGGCGTCGTTGAACTGGCTCGCGATCGTCGGGTAGACGGGCACCGCCTCGTCCGGGCGCTTGAACTCCGCCGGGTGGTTGCGCCGCCACTGCTTGCGCACGTCGCGCAGCGCATCCTCGGCGCCGCGCTTCTCGAACTTGTTGAGCACGATGAAGTCGGCGAAGTCGAGCATGTCGATCTTCTCGAGCTGGCTCGCCGCGCCGTACTCGCTCGTCATCACGTACAGCGAGACGTCGACGAGGTCGACGATCTCGGTGTCGCTCTGGCCGATGCCGGCGGTCTCGACGACGATCAGGTCGAAGCCGGCGAACTTGAGGAGCTGGATCGTGTCGGCGAGCACCGGACTCGTCGCGAGGTGCTGGCGCCGGGTCGCGAGCGAGCGCATGAACACCCGGTCGGAGTCGAGCGCGTTCATCCGGATCCGGTCGCCGAGCAGCGCGCCGCCGCCGCGGCGCCGCGTCGGGTCCATCGCGACGACCGCGATGCGCCGGTCCGGGAACGCGCGCAGGAAGCGGTTCAGGAGCTCGTCGGTCAGCGAGGACTTGCCGGCGCCGCCGGTGCCGGTGACGCCGACGACCGGCGGGCGGTTCAGCGTCTTCTGCGCGGCGTCCCTGAGCGCATCGGCGGTGGCCGCATCGTCGGACTCGAGCACCGTGATCGCCTGCGCGATCCGCTGGTGATCGTCGGCGCCGAGCGCGCCCGGCGCGTACGCGGGCCGGCGCCAGGCGCGCACGCGGCTGAAGACGTCGGCGATCATGCCGCCGAGGCCGAGCTTGAGGCCGTCGTCCGGCGTGTAGATCTTCTCGACGCCGTGGCCCTCGAGCATCGCGATCTCGTCGGGCGCGATCGTGCCGCCGCCGCCGACCACGACGCGGATGTGGCCGGCGCCGCGCGCGTTCAGCATGTCGACCATGTAGCGGAAATACTCGTTGTGCCCGCCCTGGTAGGAGCTCACGGCGATGCCGTCGGCGTCCTCCTGGATCGCGGCGCGCACGATCTCGGCGACCGCGCGGTTGTGGCCGAGGTGCACGACCTCGGCGCCCTGCGCCTGCAGGATCCGGCGGATGATGTTGATCGCGGCGTCGTGGCCGTCGAAGAGCGAGGCGGCCGTCACGAAGCGCAGTCGCCCGCGGCTCTCGGCGGTCGGCAGTTCGGCGCGCTCGGCGGGTGAACTCATCGACCGGTCCCTCGCTTCAGTCGGCGGACGCCGCGAACGGGACGCCCGACGAGGCGCGCGCGGCGCGCCGGTCGGAGTCTAGCAGCGCCCGTCGCGCGGCTGCATAACAAGCAGGCTTGACTGTTTTTTCGCGAGCGACGATGGCCCCTAGCGCATTGATCGACGTGCGCTTTTCAGGCGCCCGGCGCCGCGCGATCGCCGCCGGCCGCGACCGGGCACGCGGCCTTAGCGCCTAGACCAACGTCTACGTTGCACCGCAAAAAGGCGCGGGCGTAGACTGGCCCGACTGCCACACGCGGGGGTCATCGCATGAGCGCCGAATCCGTCGTCATCCTGTCAGCGAAGCGCACGCCGATCGGCGCCTTCCAGGGCGTGTTCCAGCCGACCACGGCCGTGCAGCTCGGCGCCGCCGCGATCAAGTCCGCGCTCGAGGGCGCCGGCATCGCCGGCGAAGCGGTGCACGAAGTGATCATGGGCTGCGTGCTGCCCGCGGGCCTCGGCCAGGCCCCCGCGCGCCAGGCGGCGCTCGCCGGCGGCATCCCGCAGGCCGTGCCGGCGACGACCGTCAACAAGATGTGCGGCTCGGGCATGCGCGCGGTGATGATGGCGGCGGATGCGCTGCGCACCGGCGACATCGACTTCGCGGTCGCCGGCGGCCTCGAGTCGATGACCAACGCCCCGTACCTCCTGCCGAAGGCGCGCAGCGGCTACCGGATGGGGCACGGCGAGATCCTCGACCACATGTTCTACGACGGCCTGCAGAGCCCGTTCGACGGCCAGATGATGGGCTGCTTCGCCGAGAACACCTCGCAGAAGTACGGCTTCACGCGCGAGCAGCAGGATGCGTTCGCCGCCGAGTCGGTGCGCCGCAGCCTGAAGGCGATCGAGACCGGCGCCTTCAAGTCGGAGATCGCGCCGGTGATCGTCAAGGGCCGCAAGGGCGAGACGACGGTCGTGCAGGACGAGACCCCGTTCACCTGCGACCTCGCGAAGATCCCGCAGCTGAAGCCGGCCTTCCGCAAGGACGGCACCGTGACCGCGGCGAGCTCCTCGTCGATCTCCGACGGCGCGGGGGCGCTCGTGCTCGCGCGCGCGAGCGTCGCGCAGGCCAAGGGACTGAAGCCGATCGCGCGGATCGTCGCCTACGCGAGCCACGCGCAGGCGCCCGAGTGGTTCACGACGGCACCCGTCGGCGCGATCGACAAGGTGCTGAAGAAGGCCGGCTGGAAGGCGGGCGAGGTCGACCTTTACGAGATCAACGAGGCCTTCGCCGCCGTCGCGATGGCCGCGATCCACGACCACAAGCTCGACCCCGCCAAGGTCAACGTCAACGGCGGCGCGTGCGCGCTCGGCCATCCGATCGGCGCCACCGGGGCGCGCATCATGGCGACCCTGCTCGCGGCACTGAAGGCGCGCGGCGGCAAGCGGGGCGTCGCCTCGCTCTGCATCGGCGGCGGCGAGGCGACCGCGATCGCGGTCGAGATCCTCTAGACCATCGCGACGCTCTCGTCGTCCGGGCGCGGGGTGCATCGCGCCCGCGCCCGTTCTCAGCCGTTCCCCTAGGCGTTCTCCCGAACTTTTTTTGCACTGCATGACGCGCTAACATGCTGCGCGCGGGAGGGATTGCCAGTGTTCTTCTGGCAGTGCCACAGGCCCGCGAGCGGGTGTTTCGCCGGTCCGCGCGAAGCACCCGACAGGCGCCGCATCGAGGCCGGACCGCGACGACCGCCTGCGGCGGCAAAGGTGAGTGGCGATGCAGATCAAGGGCAAGACGATCGCGGTGACGGGCGGCGGACGCGGGCTCGGCCGCGCGATGGCGCTCGAGTTTGCATCGCGCGGCGCCCACCTCGCGCTCATCGACCTGAACGCCCAGGACCTCGAGGAGACGCGCGGGCGCTGCGTCGCGGCGGGCGGCGAGGCGCGCACCTACCTCTGCAACGTCACGAACGAGGCGCAGGTCGTCGCGACGATGGACGCGATCGTGCGCGACTTCGGCACGCTCGACGTGCTGATCAACAACGCCGGCATCGTCAAGGACGCGCTGCTCGTCAAGGTCAAGGACGGCGAGGTCGTCGGCAAGATGTCGCTCGACCAGTGGAACGCGGTGATCGGCGTGAACCTGACCGGCGTCTTCCTGTGCGGCCGCGAGGCGGCCGAGCGCATGGTGCGCCAGGGCCACGGCGGCGTGATCGTCAACATCTCCTCGATCTCGAAGGACGGCAACGCCGGCCAGACGAACTACACCGCCGCCAAGGCCGGCGTCGCCGCGATGTCGACGACCTGGGCCAAGGAGCTCGCGCGCTTCAACATCCGCGTCGGCGCGATCGCGCCCGGCTTCTGCGCGACCGACATCCTCGCCTCGATGACACCGGAGACGCTCGCGAAGGTCACGGCGCCGGTGCCGCTGAAGCGCCTCGGCGAGCCTTCCGAGATCGCGCGCACCGCGGTGTTCATCGTCGAGAACGACTTCTTCACCGGGCGCACGGTGCAGGTGGACGGCGGGCTTCGCATCTAGCCGCTGGCGGGCGCGCCGCATCCGCGCGACAATTCCGCGATGCAACCCCAAGAACTCAAGGCCGTCGTCTCCGGCGGCGCCTCCGGCCTCGGGCTCGCGGTCGCGCGGCGCATCGTCGCCGACGGCGGCCGCGTCGCGCTGCTCGACGTGCAGGACGAGGCCGGTAAGCGCGCGGCCGCCGAGCTCGGCGCCGCGGCGAGCTTCCTGCACTGCGACGTCAGCGACGAGGCGAGCGTCAACGCCGCGGTCGCGGCCGCGCACGCCGCGCTCGGTGGCCTCAACCTCGCCGTCAACTGCGCGGGCGTCGTCGGTGCCGGGCGCCTGCTCGGGCGCGAGGGACCAATGGCGGGCGCGTTCTTCGCCCGGGTCGTCGGCATCAACCTGATCGGCACGCTGCACGTCGACAAGGCGGCCGCGCAGCTGATGCAGGCGAATACGCCCAACGCCGACGGCGAGCGCGGGCTCCTGATCCACACCTCCTCGGTCGCAGCCTACGAGGGCCAGATCGGCCAGGTCGCCTATGCGGCGACCAAGGCCGCGGTCGTCGGCATGGTGCTGCCGATGGCCCGCGAGCTGGCCAGGAGCGGCATTCGCGTCTGCGCGATCGCACCGGGGATCTTCGAGACGCCGATGGTCGCCGGCATGACACCCGAGCTGCAGGCCTCGCTCGGGGCGCAGGTGCCGTTCCCGTCGCGTCTCGGCAGGCCCTACGAGTTCGCCGACCTCGTGCTCGCGATCGCGCGCAACCCGATGCTGAACGGCGAGACGATCCGCCTCGATGGCGCGATCCGCATGCAGCCGAAGTAGCTGCGCTACACCCCGGGGGCGCGCTCGCGCCATAATCGCGGCCCCGATGCCGAACCACAGCCCGCCGCCCCGCCCCGCCCTCGTCGCGGCCCTCGCCGCGCTCGCGCTCTCGGTGCCCGCCGCGCGCGCCAGCGCCCCGCCCGCGCCGCGCCTCGAGGTCGCCGTCGACTACTACCGGCTGCCGAACGGGCTGCGCGTCGTGCTCTCCCAGGACGCCTCGGTGCCGACGGTGACCGTCGCGATGTACTACCACATCGGCTTTCGGATCGAGCCGCGCAACCGCACCGGCTTCGCGCACCTCTTCGAGCACCTGATGTTCCAGGAGACGACCAACCTCGCGAAGGGCGAGGCCGACCGGCTCGTCAGCGGCAACGGCGGCGTCTCCAACGGCTCGACGCGCTTTGACTACACGAACTTCTTCGAGGTCGTGCCGAGCCAGGTGCTCGAGCCCGTGCTGTGGGTCGAGGCGGAGCGGATGCGCGGGCTCGCGCTGTCCGAAACGAGCCTCCAGAACCAGAAGGACGTCGTCAAGAACGAGGTCCGCGTCAACGTGCTGAACCGCCCGTACGGCGGCTTCCCGTGGCTCGACCTGCCGCAGGCCGCCAACCGCAACTGGTTCAATGCGCACAACTTCTACGGCGACTTCGCCGACATCGACGCCGCGACGCTCGCCGACGTGCGCAGTTTCTACGACACCTACTACGTGCCGTCGAACGCGGTCCTGGTCGTGGCCGGCGACTTCGACCCGAAGGCCACGCGCGCCGCGATCGAGCGCTACTTCGGGCTGCTGCCGACGCGCCCGGCGCCGGCGCCCGTCGACGTCAGCGAGCCGCCGCAGACGAAGGAGCGCAGCGCGCGGCGCACCGACGCGCTCGCGCCCCGGCCGGCGCTCGCGTTCGGCTACCACGTCCCGCCGCGCAACACGCCGGCCTGGTACGCGTTCGGGCTGATCGACATGATCCTGTTGCAGGGCGAGGACAGCCGCCTGTGGCAGCGGCTCGTCAAGGAGCGCGGCTACAGCGACTCGGTCGAGGGCGGCATCAACCTGGTCGGCAACATGTACGACTACCAGGGCCCGATGCTGTGGTCGGCGTACCTCGTGCACGACCCGGCCAGCGACCCGCAGGCGATCACGCGCGACTTCGACGCGGTCGTCGAGCGCCTGAAGACCGAGCTCGTGCCGCGCGAGGAACTCGAGCGTGCCCTGACCAAGATCCGCTCGGGCCTCTACGACGTCGCCGGGAGCTCCAACCGCTTCGGCCTCGTGGACCTGCTCGCCTCGTTCGCGCTCTTTGACGATGACCCTTCGCGCGTCAACCGGATCGAGTCGGAGCTTCGCAAGGTCACGCCGGAGCTGATCCGCCAGACGGCGCGCGAGTACCTGAAGGTCACGAACCGCACGCGCTTCGAGCTGCTGGCCGGCCGAGCCGCGGGAGCGAAGCAGTGAGGCGCGCGCTGCTCGGCCTCGCGCTCGTCGCGCTCGCGGCCGCGGCGCGCGAGTCGCCGCCGCCGGTCGGCGCACCGCACCCCTTCGCGCTGCCCGCGAAGCACGAGCTCAAGCTCGACAACGGCCTGCGCATCACACTGGTGCCCTTCGGCACCGTCCCGAAGACGACGCTGGTCGTGACGCTCGAGACCGGCAACGTCGCCGACGGCGACAAGACCGGACTTGCCGACCTCGTCGCGGCGCTCCTAAAGGAAGGCGCCGGGGCGCGCGACGCGGCGGCACTCGCCCGCGATGCGGCCGCGATGGGCGGCGCGCTCGAGGTCGGGGCGGGCCCCGACCAGATGAGCGTGTCGCTCGACGTGCTCAGCGAGCGCGCCGAGGACGCGCTCGCGCTCGCCGCCGACGTGCTGCGCCGCCCGCGACTGCCGGCGGCCGAGCTGCCGCGGCTCAAGGCCGACATGGCGCGCCAGACCGCGATCACGCGCTCGCAGCCGCAGGCGATCGCGGGCGAGGCCTTCGCGCACCTGCTCTGGGACGACAGCGTGTACGGCAGGACGCTGCCGAGCGACACGCAGATCGCCTCGATGACGATCGCCGACGTGCGCGAGTTCGTCGGCCGCGAGTTCGGCGCCGCGCGCGCCCACGTCTACGTCGCGGGGCGCTTCGACCGCGGCGCGCTCGAGGCGGCGGTGCGGCGCGCGTTCGGCGACTGGGCCGCCGGGCCCGCGCCGCGCCACGAGGCGCCGCAGGGCTCGCGCGCGCGCATCGTCAAGCTGATCGACCGCCCGGGCGCCGCGCAGTCGACGATCCTGATGGGCCTGCCGGTGCCGACGCCGGCGACGCCCGGCTTCATGCGCCTGTCGGTCGCGAACGCGCTGCTCGGGGGCTCGCTGCTGTCGCGGCTCGACCAGAACCTGCGCGAGGACAAGGGCTACACCTACGGTGCCGGGAGCCGCATCACGCCGTACCGCGGCGTCGCCAGCTGGGCGCTGTCGACCGACGTCAACGCGCCGCAGACCGCGGCCGCGCTCGGCGAGATCTACAAGGAGCTCGCGCGCCTCAGGAGCGAGCCGCCGTCCGACGCCGAACTGCAGCTCATCAAGAACTATCGCGCCGGCACCTTCGTGCTCGGCGCCTCGAGCCGGCCGGGCCTGCTCGCGCAGCTCGCGTTCCTCGACCAGCAGGGGCTGCCGGAGGACTTCCTGACGCACTACGTCGAGCACGTGAACGCCGTGACGCCCGACGAGGTGCGCACCGCCGCCAGCGAGTCGCTCGACCCCGAGGCGATGACGCTCGTGATCGTCGGCGACCTCAAGGTCATCAAGGCCGACGTGCTGGCACTGCCGGCGCTGAAGGGCGCCGAGTTCCGCTGATCCCACCACCGAAGAGCCATCACCGCCATGAGCGCAGACCACATCGAACGCGACCAGATGGAGTACGACGTGCTGATCGTCGGCGGCGGGCCGGCGGGGCTGTCCTGCGCGATCCGCCTCAAGCAGCTCAAGCCCGACCTCGGCGTCTGCGTGCTCGAGAAGGGAGCCGCGGTCGGCGCGCACTCGCTGTCGGGCTGTGTGATGGAGCCGGCGCCGCTCGATGCGCTCCTGCCCGACTGGCGCAAGACGCCGCCCGCGATCTGCGTGCCGGCGACGCGCGATGAGTTCTCGCTGCTGACCGCGAAGCGCGCGATCCGCTTCATGACGCCGCCGCAGATGCACAACGCCGGCAACTTCATCATCTCCCTCGGCATGCTGACGCCGCAGCTGGCGCAGGCCGCCGAGGCGCTCGGCGTCGACGTGTTCGCGGGCTTCGCGGCGGCCAAGCCGCTCTACGACGCAGAGGGCGCCGTCTGCGGCGTGCAGATCGGCGACATGGGCCTCGACAAGAACGACGAGCCCGGACCCAAC
>DATKOR010000059.1:0-13095 GCA_035524495.1 Steroidobacteraceae bacterium | reverse complement strand
GCCCATGAACGACAACGCCATGTCCGTCGCCGCATCCGCACGTAGTGCGGGCAACATCGGCTTGCCCGAGCGCCTCGTGCAGGACGGGCTGCTCGACGAGACGGCGATGGCCGATGCCCAGCGTCAGGCCAAGGAATCGCGTCAGAACCTCGTCGCGTACCTCGTCGGCAAGAACATCGTCGAGGCCCGCGAGATCGCGATCGCCGCCTCGCAGATGTTCGGCGTGCCGCTGCTCGACCTCGACGCGGTCGCGGTCGACCTCGACACCGTCAAGCTCGTCTCTGACAAGCTCCTGCACAAGCACCGGGTTATGCCGCTGATGAAGCGCGGCCGGCGCCTGTTCGTCGCGCTCTCCGACCCCACGAACCTGCATGGCATCGACGAGATCCGCTTCTCGACGTCGATGAACGTCGAGCCGGTCGTCGTCGAGGAAGACAAGCTCCAGAAGCTGCTCGTCAAGACGATGGAGCAGGTCGACACCTCGATGCCGGCGCTGGCCGAGGACGACTTCGACCTCGAGAACCTCGAGGTCACTGGCGGCGACGAGGAAGTCGATCCCGCCTCGCTCGGCCGCGACGACGTCGAGGACGCGCCGATCGTCCGCTTCGTCAACAAGGTCATGCTGGACGCGATCAAGAAGGGCGCGTCCGACATCCACTTCGAGCCCTACGAGAAGTCGTACCGCGTCCGCCAGCGCATCGACGGCGTGCTCAAGGAAGTGGCGGTGCCGCCGGTGCAGCTCTCGACGAAGATCTCGGCCCGCATCAAGGTCATGGCGCGGCTCGACATCGCCGAGCGGCGCATCCCGCAGGACGGCCGCATCAAGATGCGGCTGTCGAAGAACCGCTCGATCGACTTTCGCGTCAGCACCTGCCCGACGATCTTCGGCGAAAAGACCGTCATGCGTATCCTCGATCCCTCGAGCGCGATGCTCGGGATCGAGTCGCTCGGCTACGAGCCGTTCCAGAAGGACCTTTACCTCAAGTACCTGAAGAAGCCGCAGGGCATGATCCTCGTCACCGGGCCGACCGGCTCCGGCAAGACCGTCTCGCTCTACACCGGCCTCAACATCCTGAACGTCGAGGACACCAACATCTCGACGGCCGAGGACCCGGCGGAAATCATCCTGCCGGGCATCAACCAGGTCAACGTGAACCCGAAGGTGGGACTCACCTTCGCCGCGGCGCTGCGCGCGTTCCTGCGCCAGGACCCGGACGTCGTGATGGTCGGCGAAATCCGCGACCTCGAGACCGCCGAGATCGCGATCAAAGCGGCGCAGACCGGCCACCTCGTGATGTCGACGCTGCACACCAACGATGCGCCGCAGACGCTGACCCGCCTCGTCGACATGGGCGTCAAGCCGTACGCGATCGCGACCTCGGTCAGCCTGATCATCGCGCAGCGCCTCGCGCGGCGACTGTGCTCGCACTGCAAGCAGCCGCTCGACATCCCCGCGGAGGCGCTCTTGAAGGAGGGCTTTCGCGAGGAGGACGTCGCCGCGGGCATCCGGATCTACGGCCCGAAGGGCTGCGGCGCCTGTACCGACGGCTACAAGGGCCGGGTCGGCATCTACCAGGTGATGCCGGTCACCGAGTCCATCGGCCGCATCATCATGGAAGGCGGCAACGCGATCACGATCAACGACCAGGCCAAGCGCGAAGAGGTTTGGGACCTGCGGACTTCCGGGCTCAACAAGGTCAAGGACGGCCTGACGAGCCTCGAGGAAGTCAACAGCGTGACGATCGAGTAGGCGCCCCGGCGCTTCCCGCAAGGAGCTCTGCCCCATGGCACAGGCCGCAACGATCAGCAAAGACACCCCCTTCATCTGGGAGGGCAAGGACAAGAAGGGCAACCGTGTCACGGGCAAGTCGCTCGCGGCCAGCGAGCAGGCGTTGCGCAGCGACCTGCGGCGCCAGGGCGTCGTGCCGACCAAGATCAAGAAGCAAAGCGCAGCATTCCGTTCGGGCGCCAAACCTTCGTCGGAGGACATCGCGATCTTCTTCCGCCAGCTCGCGACGATGCTGACCGCCGGCATCCCGCTCGTGCAGGCCTTCGAGATCGTCGGCACCGGCCACGAGAAGCCGTCGGTGCAGCGGCTGATCCTCGCGATCAAGGGCGAGGTCGAGAGCGGCTCGACGCTGCACGAGGCCTTCGCCAAGCACCCGCTTTACTTCGACGACCTGGCAGTGAACCTCGTCGAGGCCGGCGAGCAGGCGGGCGCCCTCGAGACGCTGCTCGACAAGATCGCGACCTACAAGGAAAAGACCGAGGCGATCAAGAAGAAGATCAAGAAGGCGCTCTTCTACCCGGCCGCGGTGCTTGCGGTCGCGGTGATCGTGACGGTGATCCTGCTGATCTTCGTGATCCCGCAGTTCGAGAGCCTGTTCAAGGGCTTCGGCGCCGACCTGCCGGCGTTCACGCAGATGGTCATCAACATGTCGAAGTTCGTGCAGACCAAGGGCTGGCTGCTCGCGATCATGGCCGGCGGCGGCGGCTACGCGTTCTTCTACTTCAAGAAGCGCTCGGCGAGCATGCGCGCGTGGCTCGACCGCATGATCCTGAAGGCGCCGGTCGTCGGACCGATCATCCGCAAGGCCGCAATCGCTCGCTACGCGCGCACGCTCGCGACCACGTTCGCGGCCGGCGTGCCGCTCGTCGAGGCGCTGACCTCGGTCGCGGGCGCCACCGGCAACATCGTCTACCAGGATGCCGTGATGCGGATGAGGGACGAGGTTTCGACCGGCCAGCGCCTGCAGCGCGCGATGGAGAACACCGGGCTCTTTCCGAACATGGTCAACCAGATGATCGCGGTCGGCGAGGAATCGGGCTCGCTCGACCAGATGGCCGGCAAGGTCGCCGACTTCTACGAGCTCGAGGTCGACTCCGCGGTCGACGCGATGTCGAGCCTGCTCGAGCCCCTGATCATGGCGATCCTCGGCGTGCTGGTCGGCGGTCTCGTGATCGCGATGTACCTGCCGATCTTCAAGCTGGGCGCGGTGGTCTGAGCCTGCGCCCGCGCGGCGCGCGGGGCTGAACGCACGTGGTGCTGATCGACGTCCTGCAGGGCTCGCGCGCGCTGTGCGCGGCCTTCGCCGGCGCGCTCGGGCTGCTGGTCGGCAGCTTCCTCAACGTCGTCATCCACCGGCTGCCGAAGATCATGGAGGCCGAGTGGCGCGCCGAGTGCGCCGAGCTCGCGGGCGAGTCGCCGCCCGCCCCCGCCCCGACCTACAACCTGATGACACCGCGCTCGGCGTGCCCGAACTGCGGCGCGCCGATCACCGCGCTGCAGAACATCCCGGTCGTCAGCTGGCTGGCGCTGCGCGGCCGCTGCGCGCACTGCCGCGCGCCGATCTCGGCGCGCTACCCGATCGTCGAGCTCGTGACCGGGGGCCTCTCGGCACTCGTCGCTTGGCGCTTCGGCTGCGGCTGGGACGGGGCCTGCGCGCTCGTGATCACGTTCGCGCTGATCGCGCTCACCGGCATCGACCTCGACACGCAGCTCCTGCCCGACAGCCTGACGCTGCCGCTGCTCTGGCTCGGCCTCGTCGCTTCCGCCTGGCTCGGCCGCGGCGAGGCGCCCGTCCCGGTCGACCCGAGAAGCGCAGTGCTGGGCGCCGCCTTCGGCTACCTGAGCCTGTGGGCCGTCTACCATCTCTTCAGGCTCGCGACCGGCAAGGAAGGCATGGGCTACGGCGACTTCAAGCTATTCGCCGCGCTCGGCGCGTGGCTCGGCTGGCAGATGCTGCTGCCGGTGATCCTGCTGGCGGCCGGCAGCGGCGCGCTGCTCGGCATCGCGCTGATCGTGATGCGCCGGCACGAGCGCAGCGTGCCGATCCCGTTCGGGCCCTACCTCGCGATCGCCGGCTGGCTCGCGATGATGTGGCCCCAGGTCCTGATTGCGCCGTGGTGGCGCCTCGCGCGCTGACGGCGATGGCCACGCCGCTGCGGATCGGCCTCACCGGCGGCATCGCGAGCGGCAAGAGCGCGGTCGAGGCGGCATTCGCGCGCCGCGCCGTCCCGGTCGTCGACACCGACCGCCTCGCGCGCGAAGTCGTCGAGCCGGGCACCCCGGCGCTCGCGGCGGTGCTCGCGGCCTTCGGCGCCGGCCTCGCGGGTCCCGACGGCCGGCTCGACCGCCGCCGGCTGCGCGCGCTCGTGTTCGCCGACGAGGGCCGGCGGCGGCAGCTGGAGGCGATCCTGCACCCGGCGATCCGGGCGGCGATGAACGCCGCGGTCGAGCGCGTCGCCTCGCCTTATGTCGTGATCGCGATCCCGCTGCTCGTCGAAAGCGGCCAGCGGGGCGCCGTTGACCGGGTGCTCGTTGTCGACTGCCCGCCGGAGCTGCAGCTGAAGCGCCTGATCGCGCGCGACCACGAGACCCCGGAGGGCGCCCGCGCGATGCTCGCGGCCCAGGCGAGCCGCGAGGCGCGGCTCGCGGCCGCCGACGACCTGATCGACAACACCGGCACGCTCGAGGACCTCGACCGCGCGGTCGAGACGCTGCACCGCCGCTACCTCGCGCTCGCCGCCCGGGACGGCTCCGAGCGTCGCTGAGCGGCGACGGTGGCCCGGCCGGCGCAAGGACGGGTTTACGCGGTCCGGGCCCGGCGCGCAAAATAGCCGGATGCAGCCGCTCGCCCCGATCGAGCCCGACGCCCTCGCCGCCCGGCGCACCGTCGTGTTCGAGCAGCCGCTCAACGAGCGGATGCGCACCTTCCTGCGCCTCGAGTTCCTGTACCAGCAGGCGCTCTACCACAACCAGACCCCCAACGCGTGGTCGAGCCGCGCGGCGGTCTCGAGCCTCCTTGAGATCCTCGCGATCACCGCGCGCGGCGACCCGCGCAACGACGTGCTCAAGGACCTCGAGCGCCAGATCGGGCTCCTCAAGGACTTCCAGAGCCGGCCGGGCGTCGACACCGGTCGGCTGCGCGTCGTGCTCGCGCGCCTCGCGCAGCGGCGCGACGAGCTGCAGGCGACTAGCAGCAATGCGATGTCGCGGCTCAGGGACAACGAGTTCCTGGCCGCGATCAAGCACAGGAGCGCAATCCCAGGCGGCACCTGCGAGTTCGACCTTCCGGACTACTGCCACTGGCTCAACCTCGCCGCCGAGACGCGCCAGGGCGACTTCAGCAACTGGCTCGCGACGCTCAAGCCCCTGTGCGAGAGCGTCTCGGACCTCCTCTGGGTCACGCGCGAGAACGCGCGGCCGCGCCGCGAGATCGCCACTGGCGGCACCTACCAGATCGCCTTCGAGCGCGAGACGCTGATCCAGTTGATCCGCATCACGCTCCCGGGCGACAGCGACCTCTACCCCGAGATCAGCGGCAGCCACCACCGCTGCGCGATCCGCTTCCTGTCGTGGGTCGACGCCGACAACCGGCCGCTGCAGGCGCCGGTCGACGTGCCGTTCGTGCTCACCTGCTGCACCTGAGGACGCGGTGACGCAGCCGGCGTGCACCTGCCCGCGCTGCGGCCGCCGCTACCGGCCGGAGCCCGACCACCGGTGGCGCCCGTTCTGCAGCGAGCGCTGCCAGCTCATCGACCTCGGCGGCTGGCTCGGCGAGCGCCACGCGATCGCCGGCGAGCCGGTGGCACCGACCGCCGAGAGGCCCGAGGAGGGCTCTTGAAGCTGTACACGAACCGCTTCGCGCCGAGCCCGCGGCGCGTGCGGATGTACGCCGCCGAGAAGGGCCTCGCGCTCGAGCTCATCGAGATCGACATCGCCGCCGGGGAGCACCAGGGGACGGACTACCGCGCCGTCAACCCGCTCGCCGAGGTGCCGACGCTCGAGCGCGACGACGGCTCGCGCCTGACCGAGTCGCTCGCGATCTGCCGCTGGCTCGAGGAGGTGCACCCCGAGCCGAACCTCTTCGGGCGCACGAGCGCCGAGCGCGCCGAGGTCAATCGCTGGATCGACCGGCTGATGTTCCGGCTGTACGCGCCGCTGACGCACGTGTTTCGCAACACGCATCCCTTCTGGGCCGGGCGCCTGACACAGGTGCCGGCGTGGGGCGAGGTACAGAGGGCCGCCGTGCTCGAGGAATTCGCTGCGCTCGAGGCCTGGCTCGCGACGCGCGAGTTCCTTGCGAGCGAGCGCTTCACGATGGCCGACATCGTCGCATTCACGTCCCTCGAGTTCGGCAAGCCGTCGGGACTTCGGGTCGACGCCACGCGCCCGGCGCTGATGCGCTGGTACGCGGCGACCGGCGCGCGGCCGAGCGCGCGCGCCTGAGGCCGCAGCGCCGGCGACCCGGCCTGCTAAAATCCGCCGTTCCGTCGGAGTCGATCGCCATGCCTGACTGGGTCCGTCCGGCGGCTCGCGGCCGCGCGTGGCCGTGGATCCGCGCCCTCCTGCCGCTCGGCGTCGCGGCGCTTGTGGCCGGCTGCGCGCCGCTGGCGGCGCGCGAGGCCGCGCCCGCGGCCGCGGCGCGCGCGTTCGGCGCCTACCCCGCGACCCGCCGCGTCGAGCAGATTGACCGCTACCACGACGTCGCCGTGGCAGACCCCTATCGCTGGCTCGAGGCGCTCGAGTCCCCCGAGGTCCACGACTGGGTCGGTGCCGAGAACGCCGTCTCGTCGCCGTACCTCGAGGCACTGCCGGCGCGCGCGGTGTTCAAGGAACGGCTCGCGGCGATGTGGAATTACGAGCGCTGGGGCGCCTCGCTGACCGGCGGCAACTCCTTCAGTGCGCCGCGGCGGCGCAACGGGCGGCTCTTCTACCTGCACAACAGCGGCCGCGAGGACCAGAGCGTGCTGCTCGTCGAGGACGGCGCCGACGCCGCGCCGCGCGTGCTGCTCGACCCGAACACTCTGGCCGCGGACCGCACGGTTGCGCTCGTCGACTACCAGGTCTCTGCCGATGCCCGCTACCTCGCCTACGCGACCTCCGACGGGGGCTCGGACTGGCACACGATCCACGTCCGCGAGGTCGCCGGCGCCAAGGACCTGCCGGAGACGCTCGAGCTCGTGAAGGCGACGCCGCTCGCCTGGGCACCCGACAGCCGCGGCCTCTACTACTCGCGCTACCCGGTCCTCGAGGACAACCGCGGCGACGACTCCAAGCAGGTCAGCATCTGGTACCACACGCTCGGCACCCCGCAGGCGTCCGACCGCTTCGTCTACGCGATCAGCGACCACCCGACCCGCAATCCCTACGGCACGGTCACCGACGACGGCCGCTACCTCGTGATCGAGGTGCGCGACGGTTTCGCGACCAACGGCGTGTACCTGCTGGACCTCGCCGCGCGTGACGCCGACGCGATCCGGCTCCTCGACCGATTCGATGCGCGCTACGAGTTCCTCGGCAGCCGCGGCGAGGAATTCTACTTCGCGACCACCGAAGGCGCGCCGCACGGCCGGATCGTCGCCGTCGATCTCGGCGCGCCCGACCCCGAGCACTGGCGCACGCTGGTCGCCGAGGCCGCCGAGACGATCGACTCGGCGCACTACGTCGCCGGCCACTTCGTGGTCGCCTACCTGCGCGATGCGCACTCGCTGCTGCGGGTCTACGATGCCGACGGCGGGGCCGCCACCGAGGTCGCGCTGCCGGGCCTCGGGCAGATCGCCGGCCTCTCGGGCGAAGCAACCGACAGCGAGGCCTGGTTCGCCTACACGGATTTCTTGACGCCCCACGCGGTCTACCGTTACGAGGTCGCCAGCGGCCGGCTCGAGCTCTACCGCCGGCCGGCCGTCGCGCTCGACCCCGCCGTCTATGTGACCGAGCAGGTGACTTACACGTCGAAGGACGGCACACACGTGCCGATGTACCTCACCCACCGCCGCGACGTCGCGCGCGACGGGCGGCGCCCGACGCTGCTGTACGGCTACGGCGGCTTCAACCTGCCGATGTTGCCGGTTTTCAGCGTGCCGGTCGCCGTCTGGCTCGAGCAGGGCGGCATCTACGCGGTCGCGAACCTGCGCGGCGGCAGCGAGTTCGGCGCGTCCTGGCACCTCGCCGGCACGCGCACCCGCAAGCAGAACGTGTTCGACGACTTCATCGCAGCCGCCGAGTGGCTGGTCAAGAGCGGCTACACCTCGCGCGAGCATCTCGCGATCCGCGGCCGCAGCAACGGCGGCCTGCTGGTCGGCGCGGTGCTGCTGCAGCGCCCGGACCTGTTCGCCGCCGCGCTGCCGGCGGTCGGCGTGCTCGACATGCTGCGCTACCAGACCGCGAGCGCAAACGCGCGTCAGTGGTCCAGCGACTACGGCCTCGCCGACGACCCGGAGGAGTTCCGCGCGCTCCTCGCCTACTCGCCGGTGCACAACGTGCGCGCCGGCGTCTGCTACCCGCCGACGCTGATCACGACCGCCGAGCGCGACGACCGCGTCGTGCCCTGGCACAGCTACAAGTTCGCGGCCGCGCTGCAGGCCGCGGAGCCGGCCACTTGCCAGAGCCCGCTGCTGCTCAGGGTCGAGACGCGCGCCGGCCACGGCAACGACCGGCCGACGTGGATGCAGGTCGAGGACTACGCCGAGCAATGGGCGTTCCTCGCCTGGCACCTGGGGCTCGCGGTGCGCGTGCCGTGAAGCGACCGACCTTCCTCGAGCTCGGGCGGCGCAGGCAGTTCGGCCGGCCGGTCAAGCGCCCGATTGGCCCGGTCGACCCGGCGCCCGACCCGGCGCAGGTCGCCGACTTCGACCTCGGTACCTGGCGCGTGCGGCCGGCGCTCGCGCGCATGACGCGCGCCGACCGGATCCTTGCGCTCGATCCGCAGACGCTGCTCGTGCTCTTGATCCTCGCCGAGCGGCCGCCGGGCGGGGTCAACCGCGACCAGCTGATCGCGCGCGTGTTCGGGCCGGGCGAGGAGGAGGACAACCGCGACAAGCTGCGCCGCTGCCTGAGCTTCCTGCGCCGCGCGTTCTCCGAGGACGGCGCAGTGCGGATCCTGAACGAGCCTGGCGACTGCTTCGTGCTCGAGGTCGGCGCACCCGCGCCCGAGCGCGGCCTGCGCACGCCGGCCGCCGACGTGCTGCTCGAGAACCCGAGCGCGGTCGACACCTGGCTGCGGCGCAGCAAGCCGCACCTGCTCGCGATCGGCGTCGCGGCCGTCGTCGTCGTCGCACTCGCGCTCGCGCTGCTTGCGATCAGCAACCAGGGCCACGTCGTGCTGCTCGGCCGGGTCGCGCGCGTCGCCGCGCTCGCGACCGAGCCCGGCGTCAAGACGAGCCCGAGCTTTTCGCCCGACGGGCGCCAGCTCGTCTACAGCTGGCGCCAGGGCGCGGGCCCCGCGAAGCTCTACGTGCGCGCGCTGCCGAACGGCGCGCCGCGCGCGCTGACGGGCGGCGGCGGCGAGGACGTCTATCCGGTGTGGTCGCCACGCGGCGACCTGATCGCGTTCCAGCGGCGCGCCGACGCCGGCTGCGCCGTGCTCGCGATCCCGCCGGCCGGCGGCGAGATGCGCCTGCTCGGCGACTGCGACTTCGGCGGCGGCGGGCCGATGACCTGGCTGCGCGACGGCAGCGCGCTCATCTACACCCACCGCAGCGCGTGGGTGCTGCCGACGCAGATCGTCTCGGTCAGCGTCTCCGAGGCGCGCATGGTCGGCGTCACGAACCCGGTGGTCGGCGGCCCGGGCGACTCGAGCCCGGCGCTCGCGCCGACCGGCCGGCGACTGACGTTCCTGCGGGCGCGCGCGCCGGGCGCCGCGGATCTGATGCTGCTCGAGCTCGGCGGCAACCTGCCCGAGCGCCTGACGCGCGACGGGGTGCCGACCGCCGGGGCCGCGTGGGAGCCGGCGGGTCTCACGCTGATCTTCGCCTCGCCGCGCGCCGGGCACGACGCGCTGTGGCGCTCGCGGGTCAACGGGACGGCACCCGAGCTGCTGCTCGCCGGCCCCGACCCGCTGCGCGCGCCCGCACTCAGCAGCGACGGCCGGTCGCTCGCCTTCGAGCGCTGGCACGTCACGAGCCGCATCACGCGCCGGCCGCTCGACCCGAACGGCGCGGCGCTCGCGCCGTGGCGCGAGGGCGGCGCGCTCGAGCGCGGCGCCCAGGTCGCGCCCGACGGCCGGCGGGTCGCGTTCGTCTCGAACCGGGGCGGCCGCGACCAGCTGATGCTCGTGCCGGCCGCCGGCGGCGAGCCGGTGGCGCTCACCAAGGAGTCCTTCGACCACCTCGAGTCGCCGCGCTGGTCGCCGGACGGGCGCTCCATCGCCTGCGCCGCGGCGCGCGGCGGCGCGCTCGACGTCTGGGTCGTCGACGTCGCGAGCGGCGCGGCAGAGCGCGTGACGAGCGACGGCAAGAGCCGCGCGCCGTCGTTCTCGCGGGACGGTCGTTACCTCTACTTCGGCTCCGCGCGCGGTGGCAGCTGGCAGATCTGGCGCCGGCCGTGGCCGGGCGACGGCGCACCGGAGCAGCTGACCGCCGAGGGCGGGCTCGCGGCCCTCGAGTCGCGCGACGGCAACCTGCTCTATTTCGTGCGCCCGGACCGTCGCGGGCTGTGGCAGCGCGGCCGCGAGCCGGGCGGCGACGACGCGCTGATTTCGCCCGAGCTCTCGCCGCTCGACTTTCGGAACTTCGAGGTCACCGCGGACGCCATCTGGTTCGTGACGCGCAGCGAGGACGGGCCGCCGCGGCTCGCGCGCTACTCGCTGATCGACGGACGCTACACCGCGGGCGCGGCACTGCCGGCGATCCTGCCGGACTCCGGGATCGCGCTCGCGCCGGACGGGAAGTCGCTGCTGATCGCCGAGGCCGCCGCGAGCCAGGTCGACCTCGAGCTCGCCGCGCTCGAGTAGCGCGGATTCAGCCGCCGAACTTCAGGCGCGCGAGCTCAGAGGCGGCCGATCGCGAGCGCCGCCCGGCTCTGAAAGCGCCCGGTCGGCGCGACCGGGCCCGCGAGCGTCGATTCGGAGTCGAGGTACCACGGGAGCCCTACCCCCGCGATGCGCGCGGCCGCCGCGGCGTCGAGGTCCGGGCCCGTCACGAGCAGGAAGTCAGCACCGTCGGCGGCCGCGGCGAGCGCCTCGCCCGCGGTGTGCACGAGCCGGCCCGCGAGCTCGCGCCGGTGCGCGGCGCGCTCGAACTGGTGCGGCGTCGTGTAGACGCTGCCCGCGCCGCCGACCGGGCGCGTGCGCGGATCGAGGACGAACACGAGGTCGCCGTGCTCCTCGAGCCGGCGCACGACGCCGAGCTCGGCAGGCAGCGCATCGACGAGCCACGCGGTGCGACCGGGACGCGGCCCGGTCGGCACGTGCTCGGCGAGCGGCTCCTCGCGCGGCACGCGCACGAACGACGGCGGCAGCACCAGCGCCGTCACGATCGCGCGGTCGGCCTCGAGGATGTCGGCGTCGACGAGCTCGGTGCGCGGGCACCAGCGCAGGCGCTGCCCGTCGAGCGCCGTCGGCGTCCCGCGCCAGGCGCTGACGCGCCAGCAGTCGATGCGCACGTCCGCGCGCGCGCCGGGATAGCGATGGCTGACGGCGATCAGCGGCGCCGCGTCCTCGACGACGATGCCGAGCTCCTCGGCGAGCTCGCGCGCGAGCGCGGCGCGCGCGCTCTCGTCGCGGTGGCGCTTGCCGCCCGGGAACTCCCAGCGGCCGGCGAACGACTTGCCCGGCGGGCGCTCGGCGATCAGCACGCGGCCGTGCGCGTCGAGGAGCGCGCCGGCCACGACCTCGAGCGGCGGACTCGCCTCGCTCACCGGCCGGTCCTCAGGCCTCGCGCTGCAGCTGGCCGTGGCAGTGCTTGTACTTCTTGCCCGAGCCGCACGGGCACGGCTCGTTGCGGCCGACCTTGCGCTCGGCGCGCTGGAACGGCGTCACGTTCGCGACCGGCGCCGCTGGCGGCTCGGCGGCGGCGCCGGCCGCAGCGACCGCGGGATCGGTCTCGAGCGCGACCGGCGGCGGCGCGGCGTGCTGGAACTGCATCATCCGCGCGAGGCGCGCCTGGCGCTCCTCCTCCTCGCGCTCGAGCTCGGCCTCCGAGCGCACCTGCATCCGCGACAGCAGCGTCACGGTGTCGAACTTGATGCGGTCGAGCATCGCCGAGAACATCTCGAAGGCCTCGCGCTTGTACTCCTGCTTGGGGTTCTTCTGCGCGTAGGAGCGCAGGAAGATGCCCTGGCGCATGTAGTCCATCGCGCCGAGGTGCTCGCGCCAGTGGCTGTCGACCATCTGCAGCATCAGCGTGCGCTCGATGCGCCGCAGGTCCGCGGCGCCGACGAGCGCCTCCTTCTCGGCGTAGGCCTTCTCGAGCTCCCCGATCAGGTGCGACTCGAGCTCGGCGGGGCCGCGGGTCTTGTCGGCCTCGAGCCAGCCCTTGACGTCGATGAGCGCGCCGAAGTCGCGCTTCAGCGCCTCGCCGAGGCCCGCGAGGTCCCAGTGCTCCTCGACGCTCTCGGCCGGCACGTGCTGGGCGACGAGCCCGGCGACGACCTCGGCGCGCAGCGACTGGATCGTGTCGGCGATGTCCGCGGCCGCCATCAGCTCGTTGCGCTGGCCGTAGATGACCTTGCGCTGGTCGTTGGCGACGTCGTCGTACTCCAGCAGGTTCTTGCGCAGGTCGAAGTTGTAGGCCTCGACCTTGCGCTGCGCGCGCTCGATCTGCCGCGACAGCATCGCGCTCTCGATCGCCTCGCCGGCGCGCATGCCGACCCGCGACAGCAGCGCCTTCATCCGCGCCGGGTCGCCGAAGATCCGCATCAGGTTGTCTTCGAGCGACAGGTAGAAGCGCGACGAGCCCGGGTCGCCCTGGCGGCCCGAGCGGCCGCGCAGCTGGTTGTCGATGCGCCGCGACTCGTGGCGCTCGGTGCCGATGATGTGCAGGCCGCCGGCGGCGAGCACCTGCTCGTGGCGGGCCTGCCACTCGGCGCGCGCCCGGTTCGTCGCGTCGGCATCGGGGGCGCTCGGCTCGGCGTCGGGGCGGCCGCCGAGCACGATGTCGGTGCCGCGGCCGGCCATGTTGGTCGCGATCGTGACCGCGCCCGGGCGCCCGGCCTGCGCGACGATCTGCGCTTCGCGCTCGTGCTGCTTCGCGTTCAGCACCTCGTGCGAGATGCTCTGCTGCTGCAGCATCCGCGACAAGAGCTCCGAGGTCTCGATCGAGGTCGTGCCGACCAGCACCGGCTGCTGGCGCGTGCGGCAGTCGCGGATGTCC
>DATKOR010000058.1:0-11209 GCA_035524495.1 Steroidobacteraceae bacterium | reverse complement strand
CACGACGATCATCGCCGGCCGCTTCGTCACGCTCGCCGGCGTCGAGACGATCGATCCGCGGACCGACACGAACTTTTCGCGCTCGATTCTCTACGGCTTCGCCATTCCCTTCGCCCACACCGGCGTGCGTGCGACGTACGTGGCCAGCGACCAGTTGACGCTGAACCTGGGCGTGGTCAACGGCTGGGATGACCTCAAGGACACGAACGCCGCCAAGACGCTCGAAGTGGGTGTGACCGCCACCCCGGTCAAGGCGGTGAGCCTCAGCGTCGCCGGCTACTTTGGCAAGGAGCGCGTCGGCGGGCTCACCGACGTCGGACCCGAAGGCCAGCGCAAGCTGGTCGATGTAATCGGTTCATGGAGCGCAACCGACGCGCTGACCGTGATCCTCAACTACGACTGGGGACGCCAGGACGGCGGTGCCGTAGGCGGCGGCCAGGCGCGCTGGGATGGTCTGGCCGGTTACCTCAACTACGCCTTCAGCGAGCACTGGAAGGCGTCTCTGCGCAGCGAATACTTCCGCGATCCCGACGGCTATCGGATGGGCTTCGCGCAGACCTGGCGCGAGACCACGCTGACGGCGGCGTGGATGCCGAGCAAGAACGTCGAACTCCGGTTCGAGGGCCGGGTCGATCATTCCGATCATCCGGTTTTCGTCAAGGACGACAGCTACTACGCGTCCGGTGGCGACCCGAGTTTTCTCGGCGACTCGCAGGGCTCGGTTGCGATTGAAGCACTGTTCAAGTTCTGAGGTCCGCATGCAGCACTCGGTTCACGGCGGCGGCACATTGCGGATGAGCGCCCGGCATGGCCGGAGACGAGCGGCGTAATCCCGACGAACTCCTGGCCGCGGTCCAGCGCGAGGAGGCGCGGGCCCGGCGCGGGCGCCTGCGGATCTTCTTCGGCGCCTCGGCCGGCGTCGGGAAGACCTACGCGATGCTCGAGGCCGCGCAAGCGGCGCGCGCCGCCGGAACCGACATCGTCGTCGGCTACGTCGAACCGCACGGGCGCGCCGAGACCGAGCGCCTGCTGGCAGGTCTCGAGCGGCTGCCGACGCAGGCCGTGCGCGTGCGCGGCATCGTGCGGCAGGAATTCGACCTCGATGCGGCGCTCAAGCGTCATCCGGTCGTCCTGATCGTCGACGAGTACGCGCACACGAATCTCGTCGATGGCGACCCGCCGCCCCGCCACCCGAAGCGCTGGCAGGATGTCGAGGAGCTGCTGAGCGCCGGCATCGGCGTCTGGACCACGGTCAACGTCCAGCACCTCGAGAGCCTCAACGACGTCGTCGCAAGCGTGACCGGCGTCCGCCAGCAGGAGACCGTTCCCGATCACGCGTTCGAGGCGGCCGACGAAGTCGAGCTGATCGACCTGCCGCCCGACGATCTGCTCATGCGGCTGCACGCCGGCAAGGTCTATACCGCCGACCAGGTCGCGACGGCGGTGCAGCGCTTCTTCCGCAAGGAGAATCTGACGGCGCTGCGCGAGATCGCGCTGCGCAAGACCGCCGATCGCGTCGACGCGGCGATGCGCGCCTTCGCGGGGCATGACGTGGCCGCGCAGCCGTGGCTGGCACGCGACCGGCTGATCGTCGCACCCGGCCCGGACGCCCAGGCCGAGCAGCTGGTGCGAGCCGGCAAGCGGCTCGCCGACGCGCTCGACGCCGAATGGATCGTGGTCTACGTCGAGACGCCCGAGCTGCTGAAGCTGTCGGATCGCGAGCGCAATCGCCGCATCGACGTGCTGCGCCTCGCCGAGTCGCTCGGCGCCGAGGCGGTCACGCTGGATGGCCCGAGCGCAGCGGACGTGGTGCTCGAGTACGCCCGCACGCGCAAGGCAACGCGCATCATCGTCGGCGCGCCGAAGCGGCGTCGCTGGCGCGCGCTGTGGAGGCCTTCGACGGTGACCGAGCTCGTGCGGCGCGCCGGGCCGATCGACGTCGTCGTCGTCGGCCCGAGCAGCGTCGGCGCAACGGCCGTCCGGCCGCCGGGGCCGCGCGCGACGCGGATCGCGCCGGCGCCCGAGAAGACCGGCATTGCCTGGCGAAGGTACGCCGCGGCGGGCGCGACGTCGGTCGCCGCCACTGGCGTTGCGTGGTTGATGTACCCGCACTTCGAGCTGACGAACCTCGTGATGGTGTATCTGCTCGCGGCCGCCGTCGCGGGCCTGCGATTCGGACGCGGGCCGGCCATCGCAGCGGCGATCGCCAACGTCGCGGCGTTCGACTTCTTCTTCGTGCCGCCGCGATTCGCGTTCGCCGTCTCGGACTTCCAGTACCTCGTCACCTTCGGCGTGATGCTGGTCGTCGCCTTCGCCATCGCGAGCCTGACGGCGAGCGTGCGCCAGCAGACGCGGATCGCCGGACACCGCGAACGGCGCACGGCGGCGCTCTACGCGATGAGTCGTGAGCTGACCCGAACGCGCGGAGTCGCCAACATGGCGGCGGTCGCCGTGCGGCACGTCGAGGATGTGTTCGCAAGTCGGGCACTGGTGCTCGTGCCCGGCAACGACGGGCGGCTCCACTATCCGCGCGAGCCCCAGTCGCAGGAGCCTGTCTGGCGCGCCGACATGTCGGTTGCCCAGTGGGTCTACCACCACAACGAGCCGGCGGGTCTGGGTACCGACACGCTGCCGGGGAGCGCGGCGTTGTACCTGCCGATCCGCGGATCGAAGCTGACCTTCGGAGTGCTGGCGGTACAGCCGACCAACCTGCGGCGGATCCTGCTGCCGGAGCAGCGCCACCTGCTCGAGACCTTCGCCGGCCAGCTCGCGGTCGGGATCGAGCGCGCGGCGCTCGCCGAGGAGAGCGAGTCGTCGCGCGTGGCCGCTGAGGCCGAGAGTCTGCGGCGGCGGTTGCTGGTCTCGATCGCGCATGATCTGAAGCGCCCGATCGAGAAGATCCGCGCCGCCGGTGTCTCTCTCGAGTCGGCCGGCGCGCTCGACGACGAACGGCGCCGCGAACTCGCTCACGCGATCGGCGCCAACGCCGAGCAGCTCGCCGACGTCGTTCAGAATGCGCTCGAGCTGGTGCGGCTCGAAGCCGGGTCGCCGGCACTGCGGCTCGAGGCGCAGCGCGTGGCCGAGATTGCCGGCGCCGTGCTTGCGCGGATGCGCCCTGCACTCGCGGCGCACGTCGTGGCGCTCGAGATTGCGGAGGACGTGCCGCCGGTGCGCGTTGACCGGCCATTGATCGAGGAGGTGTTTGAGAATCTCCTCAAGAACGCGGCCGGCTACACCCCTGCCGGCACAACCGTCACGATCCGTGCCCGGCGAGACGGCGACTGGGTCGTCGTCCTCGTCGAGGACAACGGTCCCGGCCTGCCGGCCGGCGACACGGCCCTGCTGTTTCAGGCGTTTGAGCGCGGCGAGTCGCGGGGCGGCGGCGCCGGCCTCGGCCTCGCGATCTGCAGGATCATCGTCGCCGCGCACGGCGGACGCATCACGGCGCGCCGCGCAAGGAGCGGCGGGGCCGAATTCGAATTCACGCTGCCCGTCGCGGCAGGCGCAAGCGACGCGCGCTGACCGCGCCTCGCGCCCCGACGAGGCGCGCTTACAGGCGGCCGAGGGCCGCGCCGGCTTCGTCCGTCACCGCGACCGGGATCCCGCGCGCCTGCTCGAATGCGACTTCCGCGCGCGCCCATTCGACGGGCCCGGCGCTGCGCTGGCGCACCGCGTTCGCCACGAGGCGCGCAAGCGAAGTGCGATCGGGCTCGACGACGGCGCTCGAGGTCGCCTCGAGCGGCGGGTGCACCTCGACGTACAGGCGCCCGTCGCTCCAGCCGACCTTGTGCGGCTGGTTGACGATGCGCACCGGCGTGTCGACCGCGACCATCTTGAAGAATTCCTCGATGTGCTCGGGGTAGAGCCGCATGCAGCCGTGCGTCACCTGCATGCCGACGCCGGCGGGCTTGTTGGTGCCGTGGATCAGGTAGGAGCCGCCGGGAATCGCAAGCCGCATCGCGTAGAGGCCGAGCGGATTGTCGGGGCCGGGCGGCACCATCTTCGGCAGGATGTCGCCGCGCGCCGCGTGCTCGGCGCGCACGGATTCCGGCGGATACCACGGCGGATCCTTGATCTTGGCCGCGATCCTCGTGACGCCGAGCGGCGTCGACCAGTCCATCTTGCCGACGCTGACGGGGTAGGTCACGACGACGCGCGGCTCGCCCGGCTTCGGCGCCGGGAAGTAGTAGAGCCGGTGCTCGGGGAGATTGATGACGATGCCTTCGCGCGGCGCGTCGGGGAGCACGCGACGCAGCGGCAAGCGGACGATCGTCCCCTCGCCCGGGAGCCAGGGATCGACGCCGGGATTGGCGTTGACGACCTCCTCGTAGCCGAGGCTGTAGCGGCGCGCGAGATCGATGAGCGTGTCGTCGCGCGCCGCCGCGACCTCGGCGTATTCACCGACGAGGTCGCCTTCCGCGGGCAGCGGCAGCGTCGCGGCTGCCGCCGGTACGGCGATCAGAGCGCCCAACGCCGCGGCCGACCACGGAAACCACTTGTTGGTTACTCGCAACATGTACTGTCGCCAAACTGTGACATTAAGCACACTTCGGAGTAAACTTCCTAACCTATTCTGCGCACACGATAAAGAGTCGACACGACGGGGAGTGAGCAGATGGATCGCCCGACAGGGACGGCGGCGGTTTCTTTTTCGATACGCGATGATGCGGTGCCCTCCGGCTGGGATGCCCACACGGTCTGGCAGGAGCGCGTCCGCGATCCGCACCTGGGTATCGCACGCGGCGGCAGTTCGCCTCGCATCGTACTCGAGGAACGCTCGGCCGGCTGGGACCCGCTGGAGACGTGGCGGCTGCGCGTGCTTCGCCCGCGCAAGCAGCGCGAGTAGCGGGCCTGCGGGTCAGTAGCGGACGAGCGCCGAGCCCCACGTAAATCCGCCGCCGAAGGTTTCGAGCAGGAGCGTCTGGCCACGCCGGATGCGTCCGTCGCGCACCGCCGTGTCGAGCGCGAGCGGGATCGACGCGGCCGACGTATTGCCGTGGTCCTGGACCGTGACCACGACCTGCTTCATCGGCAGCTCGAGCTTCTTTGCCGCCGCCTGGATGATCCGCAGGTTCGCCTGGTGCGGGATCAGCCAGTCGATCGCCGAGCGGTCGATGCCCGCCTTGTCGAGCGTCTGGTCGACGAGCCGCGAGAGCGTGTTGACCGCGACCTTGAACACCTCGTTGCCCTTCATCTGGATCGCCGCGGGCGCGCCGCTTCTGAGCTTGTCGAAGCCGTGCGAGATGCCGTACGGGAACGTCAGCAGGTCGCGGTACTGCCCGTCGGCCGACATGATCGTCGTCAGGATCCCGGGCTCCTCCGAGGGCTTGAGGATGACGGCGCCCGCGCCGTCGCCAAAGAGCACGCAGGTGCCGCGGTCGCTCCAGTCGACGAGCCGCGTGATGCACTCCGAGCCGATCACGAGCGCGCACTTCGCGTCCCCGGCACGCACGAACTTGTCGGCGATCCCGAGCGCGTAGACGAAGCCGCTGCAGGCGGTCTCGAGGCTGAAGGCGGGCGTGTCGTGAATGCCGAGGTTGGCCTGCACGAGCGTCGCGACGTTCGGGAACACGACGTCGGGCGTCGTCGTGCCGACGGCGATGAAGTCGACGTCGTTGGGCCCCACGCCCGCCATCTCCATCGCGCGCCGCGCGGCCTCGGTGGCCATGAACGAGGTGGTCTCCTCCGCGGACGCGATGTGCCGGCGCTGGATCCCGGTGCGCGTGCGGATCCACTCGTCGGTCGTGTCGACCATCTTCTCGAGGTCGGCGTTGGTCAGGACCTTGGTTGGCAGGTAGCGCCCGGTGCCGGCGATGCGTGAATACATGTCAGGCCGCCTGTGACTTGAGTTCGTGGCCGATGTGCGCCGGCACGCCGTTGCGCGCCTCGAGGCCCGCGACCCGCACCGCGTGCGCGAACGCGGTCGCATCGGCGCTGCCGTGGCTCTTGATGACGACGCCGGCGAGTCCGACCATGCTCGCGCCATTGTAGCGGCGAGGATCGAGGCGCTTGCGGAGGCCGCCGAGCGCGGCGGCGGCCCCGAGCGCGCTCAGGCGCCGCAGCGGATTCGCGCTGAACTCGCTCCTAAGCGCCCCGGCGATCATCTGCGCGAGCCCCTCCATCGTCTTCAAGGCGATGTTGCCGGTGAAGCCGTCGGTGACGACGACGTCGACCGCGCCGGTGAAGGTGTCGTTGCCCTCGACGAAACCGACGTAGTCGAGGCGCGAGGACTGCAGCAGCCGGTGCGCCGCCTGCACGAGCTCGTGGCCCTTGATGTCCTCGCTGCCGATGTTGAGGAGCCCGACGCGCGGCCGCGGCCGCGCGCCGAGATCGGCGGCGACCACGGCGCCCATGATCGCGAACTGGAACAGCTGCTCGGGCGTCGCCGCGGAGTTCGCGCCCAGGTCGAGCATGTAGGTGTGCCCGCCTTCGGCCGGGATCGCCGCGACGATCGCCGGGCGCTCGATGCCCTCGACCATGCCGAGCACGAAGTGCGCCGTCGCCATCAGCGCGCCCGTGTTCCCGGCGCTGACGCAGGCGCGCGCCTCGCCGGCCGCGACCAGGTTGAGCGCGACGCGCATCGAGGAATCCTTCTTGCGGCGGATCGCCTCGCGAGGCTTCTCGTCCATCGCGACGACCTCGGAGGCGGGGCGGATCGACACGCGGCTGCGGAGCGAGTCACCGAGCACGCCGAGCTCGGTCTCGATCGCCGCGGGCTGGCCGACGAGGACGAGCGAGAGCGCAGGATCCGCGCGCAGCGCCTCGAGCGCTCCGGCCACGCACACGCGGGGCCCGCGGTCGCCGCTCATCGCGTCAACGGCAATGGAGACTCGGGTCGCCAAGCGTGCGGGCCGCCGGCGGGCCGCGGCCCGCGCCGGGCCTACTCCTCGGTCGACGGGACCGGCGTCTCGATGACCTTCTTGCCGCGGTAGTAGCCGTCGCGGCTCACACGGTGCCGCATGTGCGTCTCGCCCGACGTCGGGTCGACCGACAGCGCCGGCGCCGACAGATGGTCGTGCGAGCGGTGCATGCCGCGCTTGGAGGGGGTCTTACGGCTCTTCTGGACTGGCATGGGGCTGTACTCCTGAATCCTTTATCCGCGCTTCTTCATCAGCTGGCCGAGCTCCGTGAACGGCCGGCTCGCCGGGCGCGCCGCCTTCGGCGCCTCGAGCCGGTGCGCACACTCGGCGGGCGTCGCGTGCGTGGGCACGAGCGGCAGCGCGAGCAGGAGCTCGTCCTCGACGAGCTCCGAAAGCTGTATCCGCCCGCCGGGCGCCGTGACGGCGTCGTACTCGTCGGGCACGCGGCCCGACTCGGCGTCGCGGGCGACGAAGGCGACCCGCACCGGCGACTCGAGGTCCGCCTCGAACTCCTTCAGGCACCGCTGGCACACGAGCCAGGCGCGCGCGCGCACCGCGCCCTCGAGCGCCGGGTACGCGCCGGCCGCGTGGAAGCGGAAATCCACCGTCGCGCGGCCCTCGGGCCGCGCGAGGCTCTCGCGCAGCCGCGCGAACCCGTCGATCGGGAAATCGCGCTCGAGCCGGCTACGCTGGGCAGCGAGCTGCCCCACGTCCAGCGGGTCTTCAAGGGGCCTCGCCATAGGGCCGCGTATCATAGTGACCACACCCGACTCTGTCAAAGCGAATTCACCTGCAACGCGTTGATTTGCAAGACTTGATGCGCCGCCCGAGCCGGACCCCTCATGCCCGCCCGCCCCAGCCGCCTGATCCTCGCCTCGACCTCGCCTTACCGGCGTGAGCTTCTGAGGCGCCTCCGGCTTCCTTTCGCAAGCGAAGCCCCGGGGGTCGAGGAGACGCGGACGCCCGGCGAGGCGCCGGGCCCGCTCGCGCTTCGCCTCGCCCTCGCAAAGGCCGCCGCGGTCGCCGCGCGCCATCCCGGCGCCGTCGTGATCGGCTCCGACCAGGTCGCCGAGTGCCAGGGCCACGTCCTCGGCAAGCCCGGCAGCGCCGAGCGCGCCTGCGAGCAGCTCAGGCAGGCGAGCGGCGCGACGGTCGTCTTTCACACGGCGGTCGCGGTCCTGCACGCCGACGGGGCGACCCGCGAGACGCACACGGACCTCACGCGGGTGCGCTTTCGGCGCCTCGGCGCCGAGGAGATCGCGCGCTACGTCGCGCTCGATGAGCCCTACGACTGCGCCGGAAGCTTTCGTTCCGAGGGGCTGGGCGTTGCGCTGTTCGAGTCGATCGAGACGGCGGACCCGACGGGTCTCGTGGGCCTGCCGCTCGTGTGGCTCTCGGGCGCGCTCGCGCGCGCCGGTCTCAACCCGCTGCGGTAGCGGCGCGGCGCGCCGCGGCCTCGATCGCGGCCCGGTACACGCTCTCGAGCGACTCCCCGGGGCCCATCCGGACCTCGAGATCGCGCAACAGGCCATCGGCGACGTCGTAGATCCAGCCGTGGACGACGAGCGACTGCCCGCGCTCCCAGGCGCCCTGCACCATCGTCGTCTGCACGACGTTGGTCACCTGGTCGACGACGTTGAGCTCGCACAACAGCCGCGCCCGCGCTGCGGGGTCCTCGCGAAGCGCAAGCAGCGCGTCGTGGCGGCGCATCACGTCCTGGATGTGCCGCAGCCAGTTGTCGATGAGCCCGAGGCGCCGATGCTCCAGCGCCGCGATCACGCCGCCGCAGCCGTAGTGCCCGCAGACGATGATGTCGCGGACCTGCAGCACGTCGACCGCGTACTGGATCACCGAGAGGCAGTTGAGGTCGGTGTGGACGACCACGTTGGCGACGTTGCGGTGGACGAAGAGCTCGCCGGGCAGGAGCCCCACGATCTCGTTCGCCGGCACGCGGCTGTCGGCGCAGCCGATCCAGAGGTAGGGCGGCGACTGCTGGCGCGTGAGCTTGTGGAAGAACTCCGGATCGCGCTTCAGGATCGCGCGCGCCCACGCGCGGTTGTTCGCGAACAGCGTCTGCGTCGTCTTCATCGGCGGCGCGCGCGGCGCTTGCGCGTCGCGACCAGGGCGTCGATGACCGCCGCCAGCTCCGGAGGCAGCGGCTGGCTGACGGCGAAGGTCTTGCCCGACGGCCACTCGAAGGCGAGCGACTGCGCGTGCAGGAAGAGGCGCTTGAGCCCCAGGCCCTCCATCTCCGCGTTGAATTCGCGATCGCCGTACTTGTCGTCGCCCGCGACCGGATGGCCGGCATGGGCGGCGTGCACGCGGATCTGGTGCGTGCGGCCGGTACCGAGGCTGACCTCCACGAGCGTGGCGCGCGACCCGAAGAAGTCGACCGGCGAGAAAGTCGAGTCGGCGGCCTTGCCCGCCGCATGGACCCGGACGACGCGCTCGCCACCGGTGCGGGCGTGCGTCGCGAGCGGCGCCTCGATGGTCTTCTTGCCGAGGTTCCACGCGCCCTTCAGGAGTGCGAGGTAGCGCTTCTCGACCTTGCCCTCGCGAAGCAGCGCATGGAGCGTTCGCAGGGCCGTGCGGTTGCGGGCGATGAGCAGCAGCCCGCTCGTGTCGCGGTCGAGCCGGTGGACGAGCTCGAGCGACTCCTCCGGGCGCGAGGCGCGCAGCGCCTCGATGACGCCGAAGGCGAGCCCGCTGCCGCCGTGCACCGCGAGCCCGGCGGGCTTGGCGACGACGAGCAGGTCCGAGTCCTGGTACACGATTGCCGCCTCGACGCTGGCGACGAGCGTCGCGGGGACCCGGCGCGGCGCGTCGGGCTGCGGCGCGCGCACCGGCGGCAGGCGCACGTCGTCCCCGGCTGCGACCCGGTACTCGGGCTTGGCGCGCTTGCCGTTGACGCGGACCTCGCCCTTGCGAAGCAACCGGTACACGCGCGAGCGCGGGACGCCCTTTAGCGCTCTCATCAGCCAGTTGTCGAGGCGCTGGCCGCCATCGTCCGCGGCGACCTCGACGTGGCTCGCGCGGGTGGATTCGGTCAGGGCCGGCGGTTTTGAGTCGTAAGACATTGATTTACCGGCATTGATCTGATAGCGTTCTCGTCTGTCAGGCGTGCGGCGTGCGGAAACGCGAAGCGTTTCGTGGCCGGCGCCTCAGCGCGGTTCTCGCATCTCGAATCGCCCAGCCCAAGGATCCGGCGCCACCCCGTAGGATCCGCTCGGCGAAGTGCGTTGCGGCGACCGCATATTAGTTGGTCCGCTATCCCCCGTCTCGGGTGATCGGACCATCGTTCGGCCGATGACTGGGATGCGCGGCGCCGAGCCGCCCGTGGAAGGGCCACCGCACCGTGGCGCCCCGCGAAGACCGGTCAGGGGCTCAAGAAGGAATGCAGGCAGGGTGCGTTGCCCGGTGGTTCGCAAGGACCCTGGGGCGCGCCCGCGACTTGAAGATGGTTGACGATTTCCCATCGACGACCCGCTCCCGCCTCGCATCATTCGCGACGCTCCGATCCGGAGACTGCGCTCCCCCAGCATTGGCCCCCGCGGATACCCAAGTAGGGGCACATGAAGAGAATGTTGATCAATGCGACGCAGGCCGAGGAGCTGCGCGTCGCCCTCGTTGACGGTCAGAAGCTATACGACCTGTCCATCGAGATCCCGTCCAAGGAACAGAAGAAAGCCAATATCTACAAAGGCCGGATCACCCGGCTCGAACCGAGCCTCGAGGCCGCATTCGTCGACTACGGCGCGCAGCGCCACGGCTTCCTGCCGCTGAAGGAAGTCGCCAAGGAGTACTTCAAGAGCGCGCCACAGGGCGGGCGGATGAACATCCGCGAGCTGCTCTCCGAGGGCCAGGAACTCGTCGTCCAGGTCGAGAAGGAAGAGCGCGGCAACAAGGGCGCCGCGCTGACGACGTTCATCAGCCTCGCCGGCCGCTTCCTCGTGCTGATGCCGAACAACCCGCGCGCCGGGGGCGTGTCACGCCGCATCGAGGGCGAGGACCGCGACCAGACGCGCGAGGCGATGGAAGCGCTCGTGATCCCGGAGGGCATGGGCGCGATCGTGCGCACCGCCGGCGTCGGGCGCAGTACCGCCGAACTTCAGTGGGACCTCGACAACCTGCGCGCCAACTGGGAGGCGATCGACGCCGCCTCGCGCGATCGCCAGGCTCCGTTCCTCGTTTACCAGGAGAGCGACGCGGTGGCGCGCAGCCTGCGCGACTACCTGTCCGACGACATCGGCGAGGTGCTGTGCGACGACGACGGCGCCTACCAGCGCGGCCAGGAGTACATGCAGCGCTTCATGCCGCCGGAGGCGCAGCGCAAGCTCAAGTACTACGCC
>DATKOR010000057.1:0-18092 GCA_035524495.1 Steroidobacteraceae bacterium | reverse complement strand
GCTACACGATCGTCCAGGGCCTCGCGATCAGCGAGTTCAGCCGCGCGCGGCTCGATGCCACCGACAAGGAGCTGCGCGAGGAGCGCGACGGGGTCAAGGAACTCATTTGACGACGTTCCTGCTGGCGTTCACGGCGCTCTTCTCGATCGTCAACCCGCTGTCGAGCGCGTTCATCTTCTTCAGCGCGACGCAGGACCTGCCCGGGCGCGTCCGCGCGCAGGTGTCACGCTGGGTCGCGATCTACGCGTTCGCGATCGTCGCCACTTCGCTCTACGTCGGCGCCTACGTGCTCAGCTTCTTCGGCGTCTCGCTGCCGGTGCTGAAAGTCGCCGGCGGCATCGTGATCGCGATCAGCGGCTGGCGGATGCTGAGCGGGCCGGACACGACCGAGCAGCGCAGGAGCGAGACCGCGAGCGCGCTCCCCGACAGCGTGACGCCGAGCCGGCTGGCGTTCTACCCGCTGACGATGCCGATGACGACCGGGCCGGGGACGATCTCGGTCGCGATCGGCGTCGGCGCCAACCGCCCGACGCGCCTCGGCGCCGAGCTCGCGTTCTTCGCCGAGACCGTGCTCGCGGTGCTCGCGCTCGCGCTGCTCGTCTACTTCTTCTACCGCTACTCCGAGCGGCTCGCGCGGGCGATCGGCCCGACCGGGACGATCATCGTCGTGCGGCTGACGGCGTTCCTGCTGTTCTGCATCGGCATCCAGGTGCTGTGGTCGGGCGCCGCCGAGCTCCTCGGTTCCTTAAGCTTCGCGCCCGCGCCCGTGAGCTGAGCGCTCAGCCGATCGCACCGCGGGGGGTGGATGCGGGGGCTCGGACCCGCGCTTTGAACGAATTTGGTACAGCCGGCGATCGGTCGGCCGCGCCGGGCCACTCTGAGGGCCGCCGCGGGTCCCCGCGAGCGCCGGCAGCGGTGCGGATCGGGGCCGCGGATCCGCCGCAGGCCTGGCCCCGGCGTGATCCATGAAAACGACCGGTCGTACGGTTCCTTAAGTTCGCGACTCTGCGGCCGATTTCTTTCGGTATGATCACCCGCAGACCCTCTGCGGCACGGAGTCGCCCATGCTGAGCGTCGCCTGGCTGATCGTCTTCGCCGGAACCCTTCTGTACGTCGCCTACCGCCGCCTGAGCCTCGCGCGCGCGACGCTCGTGCTCGGGGCGCTGCTCGTCGCGTACACGTTCTGGGGCGCCGCGGGCTGGCCGTGGAAGACGTTCGTGTGGGTGCTGTTCGCGCCGCTCGCGCTGCTCAACGTCGGCCCGCTTCGGCTCGCGTTCGTGTCGCGGCCGTTCCTGCGGATCTACCGGCGCATGCTCCCCTCGATGTCCTCGACCGAGCGCGAGGCGCTCGAGGCGGGCACCGTGTGGTGGGACGGCGAGCTCTTCACGGGCGGTCCCAACTGGGAAAAGCTGATGTCGGCCAAGCGCCCGGAGCTCACGAGCGAGGAGCGCGCGTTCCTCGACGGGCCCTGCGAGGAGCTGTGCCGGATGGTCGACGACTGGCAGGTCACGCACGAGCTCGGCGACCTGCCGCCCGAGGCCTGGGAGTTCATGAAGAGCCGGGGCTTCTTCGCGATGATCATCCCGAAGAAGTACGGCGGCCTCGAGTTCTCGGCCTACGCGCACTCGTGCGTGCTCGTGAAGGTCGCGAGCAGGAGCGCGACGCTGTGCTCGACGGTCGCGGTCCCGAACTCGCTCGGGCCCGCGGAACTCCTGCTCCACTACGGCACCGACGCGCAGAAGGCGCACTACCTGCCGAGGCTCGCGCGCGGCGAGGACGTGCCGTGCTTCGCGCTCACGGGCCCCCGCGCGGGCTCGGACGCCGCCTCCATCCCCGACACCGGCATCGTCTGCAAGGGCACCTGGCAGGGCCGCGAGGTGCTCGGCGTCAGGCTCAACTTCCAGAAGCGCTACATCACGCTCGCGCCGGTCGCGACCGTCATCGGGCTCGCGTTTCGGATGTTCGACCCGGACAAGCTCCTCGGCGACAAGGCCGACATCGGCATCTCCTGCGCGCTGATCCCGCGCGGCACGCCCGGCGTCACGATCGGCCGGCGCCACCTGCCGCTCAACGTCCCGTTCCAGAACGGCCCGGTGCAGGGCAAGGACGTGTTCGTGCCGCTCGAGCAGCTGATCGGCGGCGCGAAGATGGCGGGCCAGGGCTGGCGCATGCTCGTCGAGCAGCTGTCGGTCGGCCGCTGCATCTCGCTGCCCTCGAACACCACCGGCGCCGCGAAGGCCGGGGTGTTCGCGAGCGGCGCCTACACGCGCATCCGGCGCCAGTTCGGCATGTCGGTCGGGCGCTTCGAGGGCGTCTCGGAGGCGCTCGCGCGGATGTCCGGCCTCACCTACATCATGGATGCGGCGCGCTCGGTCACCGCGGGCGCCATCGACGGCGGCGAGAAGCCCTCGGTGCCGTCGGCGATGCTGAAGTACCACTGCACCGAGTTCGGGCGCGTCGTCGCCAACGACGCGATGGACGTGCACGGCGGCAAGGGCGTGTGCCTCGGTCCCAGGAACTACCTCGGCGGCGGCTACCAGGCGGTGCCGATCGCGATCACCGTCGAGGGCGCGAACATCCTGACCCGCAACCTCATCATCTTCGGGCAGGGCGCGGTGCGCTGCCATCCGTACGTGCTCCGGGAGATGAACGCCGCGAAGGACCCGAACCGCGAGCGCGGCCTCGGCGAGTTCGACCGCGCGCTCTTCGGCCACATCGGCTTCACGATCTCCAACGCCGCGCGCTCGCTCGTGATGGCGATGACCCTCGCGCGCTTCTCGCGGGTGCCGGACTCGGGCGCGGCGACGCGCTACTTCCAGCACATCAACCGCTTCAGTGCGAGCTTCGCGTTCGCGACCGACGTCGCGATGCTCTCGCTCGGCGGCTACCTCAAGAAGAAGGAGAGCCTGTCGGCTCGGCTCGGCGACGTGCTCTCCTCGATGTACCTCGCCTCGATGGTGCTCAAGCACTACGACAACCAGGATCGCCCGGACGCCGACCAGCCGCTCGTCGAGTGGGCGTGCCGGCACCTGCTGTACCGCGCCCAGGAGCAGCTGCACGGGTTCCTGCGCAACTTCCCCATCCGCTGGCTCGCCGGCCTCATGCGGCTGATGGTCTTCCCGCGCGGGCTCACCTACTCGGCGCCCTCCGACCGGCTCGGCCGGCAGATCGTCGACATCGTGATGACGCCGTCGGAGGCCCGCGACCGGCTGACGGACGGGGTGTTCCGCGCCGTCGAGCCCGGCAACGCGCTCGGGCTCTTGCAGGAGGCGCTCGTGCTCTCGCTCGCCGCCGAGCCGATCGAGAAGCGCATCCGCGTCGAGGGCGTCAAGACCGGGAGGGTCAGCGCGCTCGACCTGCCGGGCCAGATCCAGCAGGCGCTCGCCGCCGGCATCATCACCGAGACCGAGGCCGCGCAGCTCAAGGACTACGACCGCAAGGTCATGGAGATCGTGCACGTCGACGACTTCGACCCGCACGACATAGGCCGGCAGGCGCACGCCACGGTCCCGAGCCAGCAGGTCGCCTGAGCGCACGATGGGCGAGCTCGTCCTCGTGCGCCACGCGCAGGCGTCGTTCTTCGGCACCGACTACGACACGCTCTCGCCGCTCGGCCGCGAGCAGGCGCGCGCGCTCGGCCGCCACCTGGCGCGCAGCGGCGAGCGCTTCGACGCGGTGTTCGTGGGCCCGCGGCGCCGCCACCGCGAGACGCTGATGCTCGCGGCCGAGGAGGCGGCGCTGCACGGCGGCGCCTGGCCCGAGCCCACGGAGCTCGAGCTCCTCGACGAGCACGACGGCGCCGCGGTCATGCGCCACGCGCTCGGCGCGGAGGGCCTCGGCGAGACGGCCGTCGAGCCGGCCGATCCCGCGCTCAAGGCGCGCATCCTGCGCGAGTTCTTCGTCACCTACCGGCGCGTGATGGGCGAGTGGGCGCGCGGCCTGCACGCGGTGCCGGGCATCGAGAGCTGGGGGGAGTTCCGCACGCGCGCGACGCGGGCGCTCGATGCGCTGTGCGCCGCGCCCGGCCGCGTGCTCGCCTTCAGCTCGGGCGGCCTCGTGTCGTCGGCGGCCGGGGCGCTGCTCGGCCTCGACGACGAGCGGGTCATCGAGCTCTCGGCGGTGCTGAGGAACACGGCGCTCACCGAGGTGCGCTACTCGGGCGCGCGCCGCAGCCTCGTGAGCTTCAACACGCTGCCGCACATCGCCGATCCCGCGAGCGCTACGGACGTGTGAGCTTCAGCGGCCGCGCGAAGTACACGTAGAGCGGCAGCCCCGCCAGCATGATCGCGACCCCGGTCAGCGCGAGGCGCGGCGTCGCCTGGAAGGTGTTGGCGATCAGCGCGAAGGCGACGATCACAAAGAGCGCCGGCAGCCACGGGTAGCCGAGCGCGTGGTACGGCCGCTCGGCGGCCGGAAGCGTGCGGCGGAACACGAACACCGTGCCGGCCGTGAGCCCGTAGAAGAGCCACACCGCGAACACCGCCGAGTCGGTCAGCGTGTCGTAGGAGCCCGAGAGCGCGAGCACGCTCGACCACGCCGCCTGCGCGATGACCGCGCGCGCCGGCACGTGCGAGCCCTTCGACACGGCGCCGAGCGCGCGCGGGAACAGCCCCTCGCGCGCCATCGCGAACGGGATCCGCGCGCCGGTGATCGAGGAGGCCTGCAGCGAGCCGAAGGCCGACAGCATCAGCGCGACCGCCGCGACCGTCACCGCCGCGGGGCCGACGAAGCGCCGCATCACCTCGCTCGCGACCGAGGAGGTCGTCGAGACGCTGCCGACCTCGGCCGGCGTCAGCACGTAGAAGTAGGCGAGGTTGACCGCGAGATAGAGGGCGCCGACGACCAGCATGCCGCCGAGGAACGCGCGCGGCAGGTCGCGCGCGGGGTTCTTGATCTCGCCGGCGAGCGGCGCGACATTGGCCCAGCCGTCGTAGGCCCACAGTGCCCCGAGCATCGCCGCGCCGAAGCCGGCGACGCCGCCGCGGGCCGAGGCGGCGACCCCCTCGCAGGTGGCGCCGGAGGACGACAGCGCGAGGTGGCCGAAGCGGCCCCTCGCGAACGCGAACGCGCCGAGCGCGAGCGCGGCGAGCAGCACGACCTTGGCGCCCGTCAGCACGATCGCGGTGCGCCCGCCCGTCACGACCGAGCGGCAGTTGATGTAGGCGACCGACCAGATCGCCGCGAGCGCGACCAGGCCGATGCCGCTGAGCGCGAGGTGCACCGAGCCTAAGTCGAGGCCGACGAGCTCCCGGTCGAGGCCGCCGCCGAGCGCGACGTTCAGGAAGATCGCGAAGCCCACCGCAAGCGCGGCCTGCGAGCCCGTCTTGTAGATCGCGAACGACGTCCAGCCGAACAGGAACCCGGTGACCCGCCCGTAGGCGCGGCGCAGGAACGCGTACTCGCCGCCCGCCTCGGGGATCATCGCGGCGACTTCCGCATAGCTGAAGGTGCCGGCGAGCACGAGGAGCCCCGCCGCGACCCAGACGCCGAGCACCAGCAGCGGGCTGCCGACGTTGCAGGTCATCACGCGCGTCTTTAGGAAGACGCCGGTGCCGATCATGTTCGCGACGTTGATCGCGATCGCGCCCCAGAGGCCGAGGGCGCGGACGAGCTGGGGGGCAGTGGCTGCGCTCACGCGCCCCCTTTTTAACCTAGAAGAGGCCCACGACGCGACCCTGCTCGTCGATGTCGATGTGGTCGGCCGACGGCACCTTCGGCAGGCCCGGCATCGTCATGATGTCGCCGCACACCATGACGATGAACTCGGCGCCGGCCGCGAGGCGCACCTCGCGGACGTTGACGACGTGCCCCGAGGGCGCGCCCCTGAGCGAGGCGTCGGTCGAGAACGAGTACTGGGTCTTGGCGACGCAGACCGGATAGTGGCCGTAGCCGCTCTCCTGCAGCTGCTTGATCTGCGTGCGCACCTTGGTGTCCGCGCTGATGTCGCTCGCGCCGTAGATCCTGGTCGCGATCGTCTTCATCTTGTCCCACAGCGGCAGCGCATCGTCGTAGACGAACGTGAACTTCTGCGACTTCCTCTCGGCGGCCTCGACGACCGCGCGCGCGACGGGCTCGGCGCCCTTGCCGCCCTCGGCCCAGTGGCGCGCCGAGATCACCGGGACCTTCAGGTGCGCGAGCTTGTGCTCGAGCAGCTTGAACTCGGCCTCGGTGTCGAAGGTGAAGTGGTTGACCGAGACGACGCACGGCAGCCCGTACTGGCCCTGCACGTTGTTGACGTGCCGCTCGAGGTTCGCGATGCCCTTCTCGAGCGCCGGCAGGTTCTCCTTGTTGAGCTCCTTGAGGTCGCAGCCGCCGTGGTACTTGAGCGCGCGGATCGTCGCGACCAGCACCGCCGCCGCCGGCTCGAGGCCGGCCTTGCGGCACTTGATGTCGATGAACTTCTCGGCGCCGAGGTCGGCGCCGAAGCCCGCCTCGGTCACGACGTAGTCGGCGAGCTTGAGCGCGGTCTGCGTCGCGAGCACCGAGTTGCAGCCGTGCGCGATGTTGGCGAACGGGCCGCCGTGGATGAAGGCCGGGTTGTTCTCGAGCGTCTGCACGAGGTTCGGCTTCAGCGCCTCGCGCAGCAGCACCGTCATCGCGCCCGGCGCCTTCAGATCCTTGGCGCGCACCGGCTTCTGGTCGCGGGTGTAGCCGACGACGATGTTGCCGAGCCGCGCCTTGAGGTCCTTGAGGCTGGTCGCGAGGCAGAAGATCGCCATGACCTCGGAGGCGACGACGATGTCGAAGCCGTCCTGGCGCGGGTAGCCGTTGCCCGGGCCGCCGAGCGCCGCGGTGATGTCGCGCAGCGCGCGGTCGTTCATGTCCATCACCCGCTTCCAGGTGATGCGCCTGACGTCGATGCCAAGCTCGTTGCCGTGGTGGATGTGGTTGTCGAGGAGCGCCGCGAGCAGGTTGTTGGCGAGCCCGATCGCGTTGAAGTCGCCGGTGAAGTGGAGGTTGATGTCCTCCATCGGCACCACCTGCGCGAGGCCGCCGCCGGCGGCGCCGCCCTTCATGCCGAACACGGGGCCGAGGCTCGGCTCGCGCAGGCAGATGACCGCCTTCTTGCCGATGCGATTGAGCGCATCGCCGAGGCCGACCGTCGTCGTCGTCTTCCCTTCGCCCGCCGGCGTCGGGCTGATCGCCGAGACGAGGATCAGCTTGCCGTTCGGCCGGGACTTGAGGCTCTCGATGTAGTCGAGGGAGATCTTCGCCTTGTGGCGCCCGTACGCGTCGAGCGCGTCCTCGGGAATACCGAGCCTGGCCGCGATGTCCTTGATGGGCTTCAGCGTTGCCGCCTGTGCAATCTCGATGTCTGAACGCACGAATGTCTCCCTCGGTAAACCCGGCTCGGCGGGTAATATATTGTATATGTCGCGGCGGGCACAGCCCGGCGATCAGGCCCGGCTGGCGAGGCCGCGCGGCCGGAGCGCGCGCGTGTCGATGAGGGCCGCGAGGCGTCGCTCGCACGCCTGCGCATCGACCGCCTCGAGCCCGCCGTCGACCGCGACCTCGATGCGATCCTCGGTGACCACGAAGTCCATCAGCACGTCGTGGTCGTGCGGCTCACTGTCGGCCATCCTCGAGAGCTCGAACGCGATCCCGACCGCAATGGGCTTCGGGTGCAGCGCCGCGAGCGTGCGGTCGAAGTAGCCGCCGCCGTAGCCGAGCCGATCGCCCTGCGGCCCGATGCCGACGGCCGGGATCAGCAGGGCCTGCGGACGCACGCTCTGCGTGCCGTCCGGCACCGGCAGGTCGTAGACGCCGTTCAGCATCGCGACCCCCGGCCACCACTCCCGGAACTCGAGCGGCAGCCCCTTGCCGAGCACGACCGGCAGCGCCGCCCGCGCGCCGTGCCGCCTGAGGTCGCGGACGAACGGGCGGGCGTCGAACTCGCCCTGGTACGGCCAGCAGAAGCCGACCGCGAGCCCCTCGAGGGGCCTGAACGCGCGCCTGAGATTGGCCTCGATCCGCGCACTCCAGGCCGCGTGGTCGGCCGACGACGCCGCGAGGCGGCGCGCGATCAGCGCCGCGCGGTCGGCCTTGCGGCGTACGGCGATCTCGGTCGGCAGGGCCATCGGAAAGCTCCTCGTGCGAGTCTAACCGCCCCGGATCCGGCGATCGGGACGCGAAGCGACCCTCGCCTGCCCCGGAGCGACGGCGCGCTACGGGGCGCGCGGCCGCGGCAGCACGAAGGTCGCGCGGGATTCGGGGGTCTCGAGCTCGCCCGCCGGGTAGTAGCGGCGCAGGTATTCGTGGCTCTCGAGCTCGGGGTAGCGCGCGATGAACGCCTCAAACCCGAGCTCCGCCGGCTCCTCGGCGAGCCGCTCGGCGATCAGTGCGAGGTAGGCGATCGTGACGGTCTCGTGGTAAAGCGTGCCCTTGCCGAGCGCCGCCGCGAACGCCCGGATCGAGCGCTTCATCGCGACGCACGCCCCGGGGAAGTCGTGCCTTCGCAGGTACAGGAAGCCGGCCTTGAGGTGCCCGCGGTGGTTGAATTCGGCGGGCGGCAGGGTCCCCGCCTCGAGGCGGGCCAGGAAGTCGTGATCGGGGTCCGGCATGGGTCCGGCGGGCTCGGTTTCTGCGACAAGGGTCTCACGGGGACGGCCGGGGCGGCGGCCGCGCTGTGACGGGGCTCGCGCCGCCGTTTGGGCCGTTGGCGCAATATGTCGCACGGGAGGGCGCCGGGCAAACCGTATCCCCTATGGACCTGAAACTCATCGAAGAACGCCAGGTGGTCGAGCGCTACCTGCGAGGCCGGCTGACTCCGCCGGAGGCCCGGTTCTTTGAGCAGGTCGTGCGCCAGTCGCCGGAGATCGCCGAACGCATCGGCCTCCCCGACACGCTGAAGCGCATGATGCGGCTCCTCGACGACACCGGCACCGAGTGGCGCGAGCAGCCGCCGAAGTTCTGGCACGCGCCGTGGGTGCCGGCGACGCTCGCCGGGGCGCTCGTCCTCGCGCTCCTCGTCGCGCTCGTCTCCTTCGCCGGCAAGCGCTCGCTCGCCGCGGAATACGAGCACCTGAGGTCGCAGGCCGCCGCAGGGCTCCTGAACGCGCCGATGGCGACCCAGGTGATGCGCCTCAAGGCCGCGAGGCCGAACGAGGCGATGCCGACCTACCCGATCGGCAACCGCACGACCCCGACGCTCGCGGAGCTGCGCATCAACCTCGCCTTCACGCGCGCGACGCTCTTCAAGGTCACGATCAAGCGCGACGACGGCACGTACTTCGCGCGCCTCGACAACCAGCTGAAGGACTCGAACGACGACCTGCGCGTCGCCTTCAACAGCGCCGCGTTCGCGGCCGGCATCTACGAGGTCGACCTCGAGTCCGTGAACCTGCGCGGCGAGGGCGAGCTCGCCGGCCGGCTGCGCCTGCGCATCGACCCGGGCTGAGCCTTAGGTTTCCTTGATCGTCGTCGCCGGCGGCTCGGTGACGACGCGCCGCGTCGCGAACGTCCCCGCGAGCCCGACGATCAGCGCCCCGCCCGCCGGGCCCGCGAGCCACAGGAGCGGGTTGAACGCGTAGTGCAGCGCAAAGAGCTGCGTCGCGAGCACCCAGCTCGCGATCGACGCCGCGCTCGCCGCGAGCACCCCGGCGAGCAGCCCGAGCGCGAGGAACTCGGCCGCGACCCCCTTCAGCACCGTCAGGCGGCTGGCGCCGAGCGTGCGCAGCACGGCGCTTTCGTAGCGCCGCTCGTCGCGCGTCGCCTCGATCGCCGCGAGCAGCACGACGACGCCGGCGAGCAGCGTGAACGCCGCGACGTATTCGACCGCGAGCGCCGCGCGGTCCATGATGTCGCGCACCTGGCCGATCAGCGTGTCGATGTCGAACACCGTGACGCTCGGGAAGCGCTGGATCAGCTGCGCGAGCATCGGCCGCTGCGCGGCGTCGAGGTGCAGCGAAGTCATCAGCGTCCCGGTCGCGGTGTCGAGCACCCCCGGCGCGAACACCAGGAAGAAGTTCGGCCGAAAGCCGTCCCAGCGCACCTTGCGCACGCTCGTGACCCTCGCGACGATCGCCTCGCCGGCGACGTCGAAGCTGAGCTGGTCCCCGAGCTTGAGCCCGAGCTCCTCCTGGAACTCGCTCGCGATCGAGACCTCGGGCCTGGCCGGGTCCGGGTGCTCCCACCAGCGGCCCTCGACGACGCGGTTGTCGGGCGGCAGCGTCGCCGACCAGCTCAAGTTCTGCTCGCGCTCGGCGAAGGCCCTGCCGCGGTCGGTCTTCGGCATCCGGGTCTTGAGCGGCGCGCCGTTGACGGCGGTCAGGCGCGCGCGCACCCACGGCGCGAGCGTCGGGCGCGCGACGCCGTGGGCGACGAAGAACCCGGCCAGCGCCTCGGCATCCCCGGGCGCGATGTTGATCAGGAAGTGGTTCGGCGCATCGGCCGGGAGCGAGGCGCGCCACTCCCTGAGGAGGTCGTCGCGCACGAGCGCGAGCTGCAGCAGCACCGTGAGCCCGAGCCCGAACGCGACGATCTGCACGGCGCTTTCGCGCCCGCGGCGCGCGACGCTCGCGAGCCCGTAGCGCCAGGCGATGCCGGCGCCGCCGCGCACGCGCTTCGTCGCGCGCACGAGCAGGAGGCCCGCGCCGAAGAGGATCAGGCCCGTCGCCGCGATCCCGCCCACCGCGTAGCCGATCAGGCGCGGATCGCGCACCAGCACGAACAGCAGCAGCGCCAGCGCCGCCGCCGCCGCGAGGTAGCCGAAGCCGAAGCGCAGCCTCGGGGGCTCGAGGTTCCGGCGCAGCACCCGCGCCGGCGGCACCTGCTTGAGCTCGAGGAGCGGCGCGAGCGCGAACCCGAGCAGCATCGTCAGCGCGGTCCCGATGCCGACCAGGGCCGGCGCGAGCGTCGGCGGCGGCAGCACGCCGCGCACCAGCCCGCGCACCAGGAACGTCAGGCCCTGCTGGGCGATGAAGCCGAGCAGCGTCCCGGCGAGCGCGCCGAGGAGCGCGACCAAGGCGAGCTCGACGAAGGTCACGGTCAGCACGAAGCGCTGGCTCGCGCCCATGCACTTCAGGAGCGCCACGACGTCGAGGTGGCGCGTCGCGAAGCGCCGCGCGCCCATCGCGACCGCGACCGCCGCGAGCAGCACCGTCACGAGCGCCGCGAGGTTCAGGAAGCGCGCCGAGCGCTCCATCGCCGACTTCATCTGCTCGCTCGACTCGCCGACGTCGACCAGCCGCTCGGCGTCGCTCTTGACCCCGCGCAGCCACGCCTCGTAGGCGTCGACCGCGCCCTTCGGGCCCGCGACCAGCAGGCTCCAGCTCGCGCGGCTCCCCTGCTGCAGCAGGCGCGTCGCGGCGACGTCCGCGGCGTTGATCAAGAGCGTCGGCGCGAGGTCCTGAAACCCCGAGCCCTGGTCCGGCCGGTAGTCGAGCACCGCGGCGACCCTGAGCGGCAGGGCGCCGAGCTTCAGCGTCCCGCCGACCGGGACGCCGAGCCGGGTCAGCAGGCGCGAGTCCGCCCACGCCTCGCCGCGGCCGGGAAGGGCATGCGTCTCCGCCCCGGGCGCGAACGGCGCCGCGGCGATCCTGAGGTGGCCGCGCAGCGGGTAGCCGTCGGTCGCGCCGACGACCGAGGCGAGCTGGCTGAGCTCCCCGGAGAACACGACGCTCGCGAAGCTGACGAGCCGCGTGCTCGCGAGGCCCTGCGCCTTCGCCTCGCGCGCATAGCGGTCGTCCGCGGGCGGCGGGCGGCCGGACTCGAGCTTGAGGTCGGCCGCCAGCACCGCCCCCGCCTGCTCGCGGATGCCCTGCGCGACGCGGCTCGTGAAGAAGCCGACCGCGGTCAGCGCCGTGACCGCGACGACGAGCGCGGCGAAGAGCACGCCGAGCTCCCCGCCCTTCGCGTCGCGCACGAGTGCCGCCCGCGCGAAGCTGAGCGCCTGCATCTCAGGACCCGACCAGGCGGCCGGCGTCGAGCTCGAGCACCCGGTCGCAGCGGCGTGCGAGGTCGCGCTCGTGGGTCACGAGCACGAGCGTCGTGTGCGCCGCGCGGTTGAGGCCAAAGAGCAGCTCCGCGACCCGCGCCCCGGTCGCGCTGTCGAGGTTGCCGGTCGGCTCGTCGGCGAACAGGATGTCGGGCCGGCCGACGAAGGCGCGCGCGAGCGCGACGCGCTGCTGCTCGCCGCCCGACAGCTGGCGCGGATAATGGGCGATGCGCGCCGCGAGCCCGACGGCCTCGAGCGCCGCCCGCGCGCTCGCCGCGGCGTCGCGCTCGCCGGCGAGCTCGAGCGGCAGCATCACGTTCTCGAGCGCGGTCAGCGAGGCGATGAGGTGGAAGGCCTGGAACACGAAGCCGACGTGGCGCGCGCGGGCCGCGGCGCGCCCGTCCTCGTCGAGCGTGTTGAGCTCGGTGCCGTTCAGGAACACGCTGCCGCGCGTCGGCGTGTCAAGGCCGGCGAGGATCGCGAGCAGCGTCGACTTCCCCGAGCCCGACGGCCCGACGATCGCGAGCGACTGGCCGCGCTCGACGCCGAAACTCACGTCGTCGACGATGGTCAGCGTTCCGTCGGGGCTGCTAACCTCCTTGCTGACGTGGCGTGACTCGAGTACCTGCAACTTGAACCTCGCTCGCCGGCGCCTGGCGCGCCTCGTGATCCTGATCGCGCTCGTCGGGGCGCGCGCACTCGCGGCCGATGCGCCACCTGCCGCGCCGCCGGCGCTCGTGGTGCTCGGCGATTCGTTGAGTGCCGCGTACGGGATCCGCGTCGAGGAGGGCTGGGTGGCGCTGCTCGAGCGGCGGCTCGCCGAGCAAGGTTACGGGTACCGCGTGGTCAACGCCAGCGTCAGCGGCGAGACCTCCGCGGGCGGCCTCGCGCGCCTGCCGCGGGTCCTCGAGCGCCAGCGCCCGGCGCTCGTCGTCGTCGAGCTCGGCGGCAACGACGGGCTGCGCGGACTGCCGATCACCGAGCTCAAGCGGAACCTGGCCGCGATCGTCGATGAGGCGCGCGCCGCCGGCGCGCGCGTGCTGATCGTCGGGACCGTGATGCCGAACAACTACGGTCCCGAGTACACCGAGCGCTACCGCGCGAGCTTCGCCGCGGTCGCGAAGGAGCGGCGCGTCGCGCTCGTGCCCTCGCTGTTCGCCGGGATCGCGCCCGAGGAGCAGAACTTCCAGGCCGACCACCTGCACCCCGCCGCGCGCGTGCAGGGGCAGCTGCTGGACAACGTCTGGAAGGGCCTCAAGCCGCTGCTCGGCGCGCCGGTGCGGGGCCGCTGATGGCCGACAGCCAGTTCCGGCTGCTGAGCGAACGGCGCTTCCTGCCGTTCTTCGTGACGCAGGCGCTCGGGGCGTTCAACGACAACGTCTACAAGAACGCGCTGCTGCTGGTCGCGACCTTCGACACCGCGGCCTACACCGCGATCGACCCGGTGCTGCTGACGCAGCTCGGCAACGGCGTCTTCATCCTGCCGTTCGTGCTGTTTTCCGGGCTCGCCGGCCAGCTCGCCGACCGCTTCGACAAGGCGGTCGTGATGCGCATCGTCAAGGCCTGCGAAGTCGGCATCATGGCGCTCGCGGGCGTCGGCTTTGCGATCCACAACATCTGGCTGCTGCTGCTCGCGCTCTTCCTGATGGGCTCGCACTCGACGTTCTTCGCACCGGCGAAGTACGGCTGCCTGCCGCAGGTGCTGGTCGCGGACGAGCTCGTCGGCGGCAACGCGCTGCTCGAGATGGGGACTTTCGTCGCGATCCTGCTCGGCCAGGTGCTCGCCGGCGTGTTCGCGGCGGCGCACCGCCTCTCGGTGCTGGTCGGCGGCCTGTTCTCGATCGCGCTCGCGGGGCTGCTCGTGAGCCTCTTGATCCCGTCGATGCCGCGCGCGGCGCGCGGGCTCAGGATCGACGCCAACATCGCGCGCTCCTCCCTCGACAACCTGAAGGCCGCCGCGGCCGATCGCACGGTGTTCCTCGCGATCCTCGGCGTCTCGTGGTTCTGGTTCTACGGCGCGCTCGTCGTCGCGCAGCTGCCGCTGTTCGCCAAGGTCGCGCTGCACGGCACCGAGCAGGTCTTCACCGAGCTCCTGCTCGCGTTCTCGGTGGGCGTCGGCGTCGGCTCGATGCTCTGCGAGCGACTCTCGGGGCGGCGGCTCGAGATCGGCCTCGTGCCGCTCGGGTCGCTCGGGCTCACGGTGTTCGGCATCGACGTCTTCTTCGCCTCCCCGACCGCGGCACCGACGGCGCTGATGGATCCCTGGGACATCCTCGCGACCGGCTTCGGGCGGCACATCCTCGTCGACTTCACGCTGATCGGGCTCTTCGGGGGCCTCTACATCGTGCCGCTCTATGCGCTGATGCAGCACCGGACCCGCAGCGACTTCGTCTCGCGGGTGGTCAGCGCCAACAGCATCTGGAACGCGATCTTCATGGTGGTCGCGGCGCTGTTCGGGGCGCTGCTGCTCAAGCGCGGCGCGACGATCCGCGAGGTGCTGCTGGTCGGGGCGATCCTGAACTTCGCCGTGACCGCGTTCATCTACGCGCGCGTGCCCGAGTTCCTGCTGCGCTTCCTCGCGTGGCTCGTGACGCGGGTGCTCTACCGGCTGACGGTGACCGGGCTCGAGAACGTGCCCGCCACGGGCCCGGCGCTCGTCGTCTGCAACCACGTGAGCTTCGCCGACGCCCTCGTGCTCTCGGCCGCGGTCCACCGGCCGATGCGCTTCGTCATGGAGGCGTCGATCTTCAAGATCCCGCTCGTCAACCTCGTGTTCCGGGGCATGAAGGCGATCCCGATCGCGCCGGCGAGCGAGGACCGCGCGGTCCGCGAGGCGGCTTTCGCGCAGGTGCTCGCCGAGCTTCGCGGGGGGGCGCTCGTGTGCATCTTCCCGGAAGGGCGCCTGACCGCGGACGGGACGATCGGGGCGTTCCGCCCGGGCCTGATGCGCATCATGCAGGAGCACCCGGTACCGGTCGTTCCGGTCGCGCTCTCGGGGCTCTGGGGCTCGGCGTTCTCGCGCCGCTACCGCGGGCTCGCGCGGCTCGTGCCGCGACGGCTGTGGGCGCGGATCGGCGTCGCGATCGGCGCGCCCGTTCAGCCCTCGGCCGTCACGCCCGAAGCGCTGCACGATGCCGTCGCGGTGCTGCGCGGCGCGCGCGCCTGAGGCAGAGCGCTTCGGACGCTACGGATCCCCCGCGCGCATTGCTCCCTTGCGCGGCGCGGGAGCGGTCGATAGCGTTAGGGACAGACAGCGGCGGCTCCTCTATTGCGCCGCAACAACGACGGGGTGCGCGTGGAAAAGCTCTGGCTGAAATCCTATCCGCCGGGCGTGCCCGCCGAGATCAACCCCGAGCAGTTCCGTTCGCTCGCGCACCTCTTTGACGAGTCGTCCGCGCGCTTCGCCGACCGCCCCGCGTACACGAACTTCGACCGCACGATTACCTTCGCGCAGCTGAACGCCATGAGCCGCGCGTTCGGCGCGTGGCTGCAGAAGGAGGCGCGGCTGAAGCGCGGCGATCGCATCGCGCTCATGATGCCGAACATCCTGCAGTACCCGATCGCGCTGTTCGGGGCGCTGCGGGCGGGGCTCACGGTCGTCAACACCAACCCGCTCTACACCCACCGCGAGCTCGAGCACCAGCTGAAGGACTCCGGCGCCAAGGCGATCGTGATCTTCGAGAACGCCGCCCACATCCTCGAGGCCTGCCTCGACCAGACCGACATCGAGGAGGTCATCGTCACCGGGATCGGCGACCTCCTGGGCTTCCCGAAGGGGCCGATCGTCAACTTCGTGCTCAGGAACGTCCGCAAGCAGGTGCGCCCGTACACGCTGCCGCAGGCGCACTCGTTCGTGAGCGTCCTCGAGCAGGGCAAGTGGGTCAACCTCGAGGACCCGGGCCTCGCGCTCGACGACGTCGCGTTCCTGCAGTACACGGGTGGCACCACCGGCGTCGCGAAGGGCGCGATCCTGACGCACCGGAACATGGTCGCAAACACGCTGCAGGCGCACGCCTGGCTCGGCCAGTACGCGCTGGCGCCCGAGGACCAGCAGGTCATCGTCGGCGCGCTGCCGCTCTACCACATCTTCGCGCTGACCTCGATCGCGCTCGTGTGGCTGCACAACGGCGGCCACACCGTGCTGATCACCAACCCGCGCGACATGGCGGCGTTCGTCAAGGACCTCAAGAAGTACCGCTGCAGCGTCTACTACGGCGTCAACACGCTCTTCAACGGGCTGCTGAACACACCCGCCTTCGCCGAGGTCGACTTCACGCGCATGGTGTCGTGCGTCGCCGGCGGCATGGCGCTGCAGGGCGCGGTCGCCGAGCGCTGGAAGGCGATGACCGGCTGCGTGCTGCTGCAGGGCTGGGGCCTGACCGAGACCTCGCCGGTCGCGACGACGAACCCGAAGGACACCGACTTCAACAACTCGATCGGGCTGCCGATGCCCTCGACCGACATCACGATCCGCGACGACTCGGGGCGCGAGCTGCCGATCAACGAGACCGGCGAGATCTGCGTGCGCGGACCGCAGGTCATGCGCGGCTACTGGAACCGGCCCGACGAGACCGCCAACGTGATGATCGACGGCGGCTGGCTGCGCACCGGCGACGTCGGCCACATGGACTCCGCCGGCTTCGTCTACATCGAGGACCGCAAGAAGGACATGATCCTGGTGTCGGGCTTCAACGTGTACCCGAACGAGGTCGAGGGCGTGATCGCCCGCCACCCGGGCGTGCTCGAGGTCGCGGCCGTCGCGCAGCCCGACGAGCGCTCGGGCGAGGTCGTCGCCGTCTACATCGTGCGCAAGGACCCGTCGCTGACCGAGGAGCAGGTCATCGACTTCGCGCGCAAAGAGCTGACCGGCTACAAGGTGCCGAAGCACGTGTACTTCCGCGACGAGCTGCCGAAGACCAACGTCGGCAAGATCCTGCGCCGGGCGCTCAGAGACGAGCTTCACAAGAAGCCCTGACCGGAGGACCGCGCGATGGGCACGATGATCCGCTACCGGCGACCGGACGGCCGCGAACTCGCCGGTTACCTCGCCGAGCCGGCCGCGGGCGCCGCGGCGCCCGGCGTCGTCGTGATCCAGGAGTGGTGGGGCCTCAACGCGCAGATCAGGGGCGTCGCCGACCGGGTCGCGGCCGCGGGCTACCGCGCGCTCGTCCCGGACCTCTTTCGCGGCAAGGTCGCCGAGGGCGCGAACGAGGCCGAGCACCTGATGAAGGGCCTCGACTTCGGCGACGCGGCCTCGCAGGACGTGCGCGCCTCGGTGCAGCAGCTGAAGGCGACCGGGAGCGCGCGCGTCGCGGTCATGGGCTACTGCATGGGCGGCGCGCTCACGCTCCTCGCGGCGGCGAAAGTCCCCGAGCTCGATGCCGCCATACCCTGGTACGGGTTCCCGCCGCTCGAGTACCTCGACGCGACGCGCATCAAGGTGCCGCTGCTCGGCCACTACGCGACGCGCGACTCGGTGTTCCCGATCGCGAAGGTCGACGCGCTCGAGCAGAAGCTCAAGGCCGCGGGCGTCCGCTACACGTTCCATCGCTACGACGCGAGCCACGCGTTTGCGAACGAGACCGCGGACGACAAGCACCTGCCGTACCTCAAGCACGACGCCGAGCAGGCGGCGCTCGCCTGGACCCGGACGCTGGAGTTCCTTGGCGAGACGCTGCGCTAGCGCTCTGCTCGCGCTCCTGCACTTCGCGGCGGGCGCGGCGCTCGCCGCGGAGCCGGTCGTGCCGGCGTGGCTCTACCCGGAGAACTCCCCGGACGGCGCGTCGGTGTCGGCGGTCGCGCGCGTGCCGGGCTCGCACCGGCGCTACAGCCGCGCGGTCCTCGCGGACCTGTACTCGGGCCCCGACTGGCATCCCGCCTCGCACGACCCGATGCCGGAGGTCGTCGCGCACGGCCGCAAGCCCCTGGTGTTCGCCTGCGGCTACTGCCACACGCCGGGCGGCCAGGGACGCCCCGAGAACGCCTCGCTCGCGGGGCTGCCGGCGTCCTACATCGTCGCGCAGGTCGCGGGCTTCAAGAGCGGCGAACGAAGAGGCGCCTGGCCCGGGCGGTACCTGCCGACCGAGCTCATGATCGCGACCGCGAAGGCGGCGAGCGCCGAGGAGATCCAGGCGGCGGCCGCGTATTTCGCCGCGCA
>DATKOR010000056.1:0-10095 GCA_035524495.1 Steroidobacteraceae bacterium | reverse complement strand
TTCGTCTGCCCGACCGAGATCGCCGCGTTCGGCAAGCTGAACAAGGAGTTCGCCGCGCGCGACGCACAGGTCTATGGCGTCTCGATCGACTCCGAGTTCGTGCACCTCGCCTGGCGCAAGGACAAGGAGGAGCTCAGGAACCTCCCGTTCCCGATGCTCTCGGACCTGAAGCGCGAGCTCTCGACCGCGCTCGGCATCCTCGACCCCGCGGCGGGCGTCGCGCAGCGCGCGACCTACATCGTCGACCCCGAGGGCGTGATCCGCTTCGTGTACGTCACCGACCTCTCGGTCGGCCGCAACCCCGAGGAGGTGCTGCGCGTGCTGGACGCGCTGCAGACCGATGAGCTCTGCCCCTGCAACTGGAAGAAGGGCGAGGACACGCTGAAGGCCGCCTGACCCGACGCGCCGGCCGCGGCCCCTGCACCGCGGCCGGCCCACCCTGCGAGGAATCCCAGTTGACGACGCTCGATTCCCTGCGCGAGGCGCTGCCGACCTGCGCCCGCGACCTGCAATTGAACCTCGGCTCGGTGCTGACCCCGAGCGGCGCGCCCGGCCTCTCCGAACGCCAGATCTGGATGGTCGCGGTCGCGACCGCGATCGCGACCGGCAACGTGCGCTTCGCTAAGGCGATCGAGGGGCTCGCGACGGCGTCGCTCGATGCACCGGCGCTCGAGGCCGCGAAGGCGGCCGCGGCGATCATGGGCGTGAACAACCGCGTCACGCACATCGCCGAGGACGCCGAGTACCGCACGATGCCGGCGCGGCTGCGCATGAGCGTCATCGGCAATCCGGGCATCGACAAGGCGGACTTCGAGCTCGTCTCGCTCGCGGTCTCCTCGATCAACGGCTGCGGCCTGTGCGTCAACGCACACGACGCGGTGCTGAAGCGCCACGGCGTCGGCCGCGAGGCGATCCAGAGCGCGGTACGCATCGCCGCGGTCATCCACGGCGTCGCGCAGGTGCTCGCCTACGAGGCCGCCGCCTGAGCCGCGGGCCCCGGCGCCGCACCCTATAATCGCGGGATGCGAAGCCGGAGCCTCAAGCGCGCGGCGGGGGTCGTCGTCGTCCGCGAGACGCCCGACGGGCCCCGCTTCCTGCTGCTGCGCGCCTACCGCAACTGGGACCTGCCCAAGGGGCGCCTCGAGGCCGGCGAGACCGCGCTCGAGGGCGCGATCCGCGAGGTGCGCGAGGAGACGGGCCTCGCGGACCTCGAGTTCGCGTGGGGCGAGGACTCGATCGACACCGAGCCCTACGCCGGGGGCAAGGTGGTGCGCTTCTACGTCGCGCGCTCGCCGGGGGGCGCCGTGACGCTGCCGGTCAACCCGCTGATCGGTCGCGCCGAGCACCACGAGTTTCGCTGGGTCGTGCTCGCGACGGGGCTGTCGCTGACGGTGCCGCGGCTGCAGCGCGTGCTGCGCTGGGCCGCCGGGCGCATCGGCCTTGAAGTCCCGGCCGCCTCCGGCTGAGGTTCGCCGGTGAACGGCGCCGAAGCGTCGCGGCGCGCGGCCGGGGTCGGTGCGGCGCTCACCGCGGTCGCGATCTGGGCGGGCTGGATCCCGGTGACGCGGCTCGGCGTCGTCACGCGCCTCAGCCCCGCCGACATCGCGGCGCTGCGCTACGGGACGTCGGCGCTGCTGCTCGCGCCGCTCGTCCTCTTGTACCGGCGCGAGCTGCCGTGGCGCCGCCCGGTTCCGCTCGTCGCGCTCATCGTCGGCGCGGGCGTGCCGTACTTCCTGCTGTTCGCCTACGGGCTGCGCCTCGCGAACTCAGGGCAAGGCGGCGTGCTCGGGCCCGGCGCCACCAGCGTCTTCGCGGTCGTGCTCGCACGGCTCGTGCTCGGCGAGCGGCCGCGGCCGCGGCGGCTGGCGGGGCTCGCGATCACCGCGGCCGGCATCGCGCTCGTCGTGCTGCACGACCTCGCCCGGGGCGGCGCCCGCGTCGGCGGCTTCGCGCTGATCTTGACCGCCTCGGTGTGCTGGGCCGCATACACGGTGGCGAGCCGGATGCTGATGCTGCGGCCGGTGCTGAACGCAGCGCTCGTCGCGGTCGCGAACGGCGTCGTGTTCGTGCCGTTCTACGTGCTCCTCGGCGGCGGCCAGCACCTGGCGGCCGTGCCGGCGGCGGACCTGCTGCTGCAGGTCGGCTACCAGGGATTCTTGACCGCGATCGTCGCGCTCGTCGCCTTCGCGTTCGCGATCCACCGGCTCGGCGCCGCGGCGGCCGCGAGCTTCACGCCGCTCGCGCCGGTGCTGGTCGCGCTCTTTGGCTGGCTGTTGCTTGGCGACCGCCTCGATCTCGCGACCGCCGCCGGCCTGCTCGCGGTCGCGGCCGGCGTCGTCGTCGCCAACCGCGACGCGACCCTGCTCAACGCGCGACGATGACGCCGCAGGCGACGCGCGGTCCGGAGTTGCCGGCCGGCTGGCTCGTGAAGTCGTCCCTGTCGCGATGCACGACGAACGCCTTGCCGACGATCGAGGTCGGCCCGGCGGCGAGCGTGACGCCCTCCAGCGTGAGGTCGACCCGCACGTTGCCCTTGGCGTCGGCCATCAGGCTCGGCAGGTCGCCCGCATGGTGCGTCGCGCTGCCGGCGCGCCCATGCGCGGTGCCGCCCGGGTTGAAGTGACCGCCGGCGCTCGAGCCGTCGGGCGCCGAGCAGTCGCCCTTGTCGTGCACGTGAAAGCCGTGCTCCGAGTTCGGCGCCAGGCCCGTGAGCTCGACGTGCGCGCGCAGCTTGCCGCCCGACTCGACGAGGTCGACCTTGCCGCTGACGCTGCTGCCCGAGCGCGCCTCGAGCACCGCGCCGGCCTTCAGGGGACCGGGTCCCATCGTCGTGCAGCCCGCGAAGAGAACCGTGGCGGCGACCAGGGTGGGAGCGAGGCGCATGGCGGACCTCCAGTCCTTGGGGGGGCGCTCAGCGTAGCCCTTGCGGCCCGGACCCGCCAGCGGCCGGCCGCGCCGCGCGATGCAGCGCCGCCTCGCGCCTCAGCCGCCAGATCAGGTAGGCGAGGATCAGCACGTTGAGCGCGATGACGAGCACCTTGTTGAACGTCGGGTGGCGCCAGAGCTCATAGATCTCGAGCGGAATCAGCGAGCTCGTCGCGACCGCCGTCAGCACCTCGGCCCAGTGCAGCCCCATCCACAGGCCCACGCCCTCGACGAGGAAGAGCCCGGCATACACGAAGGTCGCCACCGCGATGATCTGGATGCGCTTCGGGCTCATGCCGCTCAGGTACGCGAGCCCCTCGCGCAGCAGCTTCTGCTCGAACGCGTACGGCAGCCCGCCGATCAGCCGGTACAGCGTCTTCTGGAACTCCGGGTCGTAGAAGCGCAGCAGCCCGAGGCCCGTCGTGATCACGAACGCCGACTTCAGGAACTTGAACACCGCGATGACCCTGAGAACGGCCAGCGAGCGCAGCGGCGGAGGGGGCGTGTCGGTCACGGCATTCGCGATCTCGCGGGTCGGGCCGGCAGTCTGCCGACCGCCGGCCGCGGCGCGCAAGCGGCGCCTGCCGCCGGCGCCCCTCAGCCGGGCGCGAGCACCGCCGCCTCGCCCTCGACCGCCGACTCGCCGCGCACCGCGATCGCCGGGGGCAGCAGCTTGTACATCACCGGTGTCACGAGCCGCGCCAGCAGCGTCGAGGAGATGAGTCCGCCGATGATCGCGACCGCGAGCGGTGAGTAGAGCCCCGAGCCCTGCAGCGCGAGCGGCGTCAGTCCCCCGATCGCGGTTGCGGAGGTCAGGAGGATCGGCAGGAAGCGGATCTCACCCGCCTTCTCGATCGCCTCGTCGAGCGCGGTCCCCTGCTCGCGCAGCTGGTTCGTGAAGTCGACGAGCAGGATCGAGTTTTTGATCTCGATGCCGATCAGCGCGATCATGCCGATGATCGACGTGAACGAGAGCGTGTAGCCGCTGAGGAGCAGCGCCACGAGCGCGCCGGTGATGCCGAGCGGGATCACGCCCGCGACGATCAGCGTCGAGCGGAAGCTCCCGAACTCGAGCACCAGCACCGCGAGGATGCCGAAGATCGCGACCATCACCGCGGGCAGGAGCCCGCCGAAGCTCTCCTGCTGCGCCTCGACGTCGCCGGCGATCACGAAGCGGTAGCCCGGGGGAAGCTCGACCTTCGCGAGGCGCCTGAGCGCATCGGCCGTGACCTTCGCGGTGTTGAACCCCGGCTGCACCTCGCTCGAGACCGTGACCTGGCGCTCGCGGTTGTAGCGCGTGATCGAGTTGGTCACGGTCTCGAAGCGCGGCGCCGAGATCTGCCTGAGCGGCACCTGCCGGCCGCTCGCACTGCTGACCTCGATCGCGTCGAGCGCCTCGAGCGTCGGGCGCTCGTGCATCGGCAGGCGCAGCGTGATGTCGTACTCGTCGCCGTTGCGGGCACGGAACTGCCCGGCCGCGAGGCCGGCGATCGCGAGCCTGACGGTGCGGTTGGCCTCGAGCGCCGAGACGCCCAGAAGCCCGGCCTTCTCGGTGTCGATGCCGAGGTTGAGGTCGGTGCGCAGGAGCCGCACCGGGTTCTTGACGTCGCGCGTGCCGGGCGTTTCCTTCAGCAGCTGCTCGACCTCAGCGGCGATCGTGCGCAGCGCGTCGAGCTCCGGCCCCACGATGCGGATCGCGACCGGGTTGTCGATCGGCGGGCCCTGCTCGAACTGCTTGAGCGTGATGCGCGCGGGCGCGTAGGCGCCGAAGCGCTCGCGCAGCGTCTCGAAGAGCTTCTCGGTGCGGCTCGGCTCGAAGGCGCCGAGCTCGACGAACACCTCGCCGACGTTCGCGATCCGGCCCTGCGGGAACACGTTGTAGTAGATGAACGGCGAGCCGTGCCCGACGTGCGTGTAGTAGCGCTTGACCTCCGGGTGGCGCGCGAGCTCGGCCTCGACGTAGCGCAGCGCTCGGTCGGTCTCGGCGATGCTCGCGCCCTCGGGGGCGTCGACGTGCACCAGGAACTGCGGCACGTCGGCGGGCGGGAACAGGCTGAAGCCGATCAGCGGCACGGTCCCGAGCGTCAGCGCAAAGAGCGCGAGCGCGGCGACGAGCGTGCGCCGCGGGCGTGCGAGCGCGTAGCGCAGCGCCGGCCCGTAGACCGCGTGGATCGCCGCCATGACCCGGTGCAGGAGCTCGTCGGCCAGGCGGTCGAAGCGCTGCACGAGGTCGTGGAGCGCGCGCCGCAGCCGGCCGCGCGGCGGCTCGGCCGGTGCCGCGCCGCGCAGCAGGCGGCTCGCGAGGAACGGGATCACGGTCAGCGCGACGAACAGCGAGGCGAGCACCGTGAACAGGATCGCGGCCGGCAGCGAGCGGATGAACTCGCCGGCACCCTCCGGCAGGAACAAGAGCGGCAGGAACGCGAGCAGCAGCGTCGCGGTGCAGCCGAGCACCGCGAGGTAGATCTGGTCGGTGGCCCTGATCGCGGCCTCGACGCGCGTGTAGCCGTTGCGCACGAAGCGCGCGATGTTCTCGACCACCACGATCGAGTCGTCGACCAAGAGGCCGAGCGCCAGCACGAAGCCCGCGATCGACAGCTGGTTCAGGCCAAAGCCCGCGAGGTAGAGCAGCGACAGGCCGATCGCGAGCGACAGCGGGATCGAGATCATCACGACGCCGGCGGCGCGCAGCCCGAGCGGCAGCAGCGTCAAGAGCACGAGCCCGACCGCGATCGCGAAGTCCCCGCCCAGGCGGTCGAGGCGTGCCGCGACGTTCTTCGACTGGTCGAAGCCGCGCTCGAGGCGCACGTCCGGCGGCAGCGTGCGCTCGAATTCCGGGAGCTTCGAGTAGATGCCGTCGCGCACCTTGAAGATGTTGGTGTTGTCCTTCTGGTTCGCGGTCACGAACACCGCGCGCTGGCCGTTGAGCCGCCCGGTGTAGGCCTGCTCCTCGGTGTCCCAGCTGACGGCGGCGATGTCGCGCACCTTGACGAGCCGCCCGGGGCCGCCGCCGACCACGGTGTCCTCGATCGCGCCGAGCGAGGCGTAGCTGCCGGAGGTGCGCAGGTTGTAGCGCCGCAGCCCCGCGTCCACCGCGCCGCCCGGCACGTTCAGGTTCTGGCCCTGGATCGCCTGCGTGACCTGGCCGAGCGTGACGCCGGCGCGCGCCAGGCGCTCGAGGTCGATCGCGACGCGCACCTCCGGCATCGGGTAGGCCCAGGTCTCGCTGGTGCGGACCCCGGGCACGGTCTCGATGAGGTCGCGCAGGTTCTCGGCGCGCTCCTTGAGCTCGCGGTAGCTCGCGGTGTCGGACACGAGCGCCAGCTGCACGATGTTCACGAGCCCGGGGTTGTTCTTGACGATGTCGATCTGCGCGATGTCGGCGGGCAGCGAGGAGCGGATGCGGTTGAACTCCCGGAGCACCTCGTCCTGCTTCTTCTCGGGGTCGGAGCCGTAGTGGAACTCGACGTGCACGACCGCGAGCCCGTCGAAGGCGGAGCTGACGATCTTCTTGACGTTGTCGAGCGAGTTGACGGCGTCCTCGAGCGGCTTGACGACGACGCGTTCCATGTCGGAGGGATCCGCGCCCGGCCAGACGATCGTGATCGTCGTCGCCGGGAACGGAAACGTCGGATCCTCGGAGCGCGCGATGCTCGTGAAGCTCGCGACGCCGAGCGCGATCAGGAGCGCGAACACCACCAGCGTGAACTGCCAGCGCCGAACCGCGAAGGCCCAGATGCTCATGATGCCCCCTCAGCCGGCGCGGTTGGCGCCGCGGCCGTCGTCGGCCGCGACGCGCACCGCCTCGCCGTTCTCGAGGAACGCCGCGCCGTCGGTGACGACCTCGGCGCCGGTCTCGAGCCCGTCGAGCACCTCGACCGCGCCGCCGCTGATGCGGCCGATGCGGATCGTCACGCGGCGCACCGCGCGCCGCCCGGCGTCGAGCACGAACACGCTCGCCTCGTTGCCGTTGGCCTCGATGAGCGCCTGCAGCGGCACGACGTTGCCGCTGCGCCCGCCGCGCGGCGTCAGGCTCACCTTCGCGACCAGGCCCTGCACGAAGCGCGCGTCGCCGGGCTCGAGCAGCACCTCGATCGCGAAGGTGCCGGTGGCGGGGTCGGCGCTCGAGGCGACGTTGCTGACGCGACCTTCGAAGCTGCGCTCGGGCCAGGCGTCGAACGCGACCCGCGCCGGGTCGCCGACCTTGACGCGCACCGCATCGCGATCGGCGAGGCCGACGCGCACGATCCAGCCGCGGCCGGCGCCGCCGACGACGAGCACCGGCTGGCCGGCCTGCACGAGCTCGCTGGCCTCGGCGAGCTTCCTGAGCACGACGCCGTTCGCGGGCGCGACGATGCGCGCGTAGCTGGCGTTGAACTCGGCGCTCTGGCGCGCCGCGGAGGCGACCCGCGCCGCGGTCGTCAGGTCCTGGACCTGCTCGAGCGTCGCGACGCCGTCGGCGTAGAGCGCCTCGGCGCGCGCCAGGTCGCGCGCCGCCTTGTCGGCGGCCTGGCGCGACTGCTCGACCGCCGCCGCGACCTCGGCCTGCTTCAGCACCGCGAGCAGTTGCCCGGCCCTGACCGGCGCGCCCTCGTCGACGCGGATCGACTCGACGACGCCCGCGATCTTGAACGACAGGCGCGCCTCGTCCTTGGGCGTCAGCAGCCCGACCGCGTGCAGCGAGTCATCGAGCGTCGCGGCCGTCACCGCCGCGACGTGCACCGGCCGCGGCGCCGGCGCGGGGGGCGGGGCCGCGTGGCGAGCGCAGGCGATCAGCAGGGCGGCGGTCGCGACCAGGAGCGCGACAGGGATCAGGATGCGCGGCTTCATGGCAGGGACTCCATCCGTGGCGGGCGGGTGCCGAGCGCGTACTCGAGGTCGGCGAGGCTGGCGAGCGCGGCGAAGCGGGTGACGTTCTGGTTGAGGTCGGCATCGGTCAGCACGCGGCGCGCGTCGATGAACTCGGCCTGGTTGATCTGGCCGAGGTCGCGCTTGCGCTCGGCGATGCGGAAGGCCCCGCGCGCGGCGTCGATGCGCTTCGCGGCGGTGTCGAGCGAGGCGAGCGCGACCTCGAGGTTGTCGAGCGCCTGCTGCACCTCGAGGCGGATGCGCTGCGCGGCGAGGTCGCGCTCGGCGCGCGCCTCGCGGCCGAGCGCGCGCGCCGAGGCGATGCCGGCGCGGTCGCCGCCGCCCGCGAACAGGTTGAAGCGCAGCACCAGCGAAGCGAGCACGTAGCGATCGTCCGCGGACAGCCCGTAGCGCTCGCCGGTCGTCCCGGCGTCGACCGCGAGCGCGAGCTTGGGCTTCATCGCGGCGCGCGCGAGGCGCTCGCCGGCGGCGGCCGCGGCGACGGTCGCATCGAGCTGCTTGAGCTCGGCACGGTGTTCGACGGCCGCGTCCGCGAGTGCCTCGGCGACCAGCGCCGGGGCGCCGATGCGCCGTGCGAGCGCGCGCCGCAGGCGCTCGAGGTCGGCATCGTCCACGGTCGCGAGCGGCAGCGGGCGGTCGAACGAAGCGTTCCTGATCAGGTTCACGTAGCTCTGCGCGAGCCTGACGCCGTTGTCGGCGGCGAGCCGCGCCTGCTCGACCTCGAGCACGTCGGCCTCGGCGCGGTAGACGAGGTCGCGGGTGATCTTGCCGTTCTGGTAGAGGCTGTCGTTGACGCGGCGGTTGGCGCGCGCGAGTTCGAGCGTCGCGTCGAGGATCCCGCGGCGCGCGCGCGCCTCGAGCCAGCGGTAGTAGGCGGTGCGCAGGTCGCGCTCGATGCGACCGGCGAGCGCGGTGCGCGCCGCACGCGCGGCGTCGTATTGCGAGGCGCTCGCGTCGCGCGCGGCAGCGATGCGCGAATCGTAAAGCGGCTGCGTCAGCGACAGCTTCGTGTCCTGCTCGCGGTGCAGCAGGAACGGGATCTTCTGGTTGGCGACGCCCGGGAAGCGCTGCTGGCCGGTGAGCTGGTTCAGCGTCGCGTAGACCGGGTTCAGGAGGTCGCCGACCGGGATCTCGATCTGGCGGCCGCCGTCGGCGGCGGAGTAGCGGGCGTCGAAGTCGAGCAGCGGCAGGTAATGGGCGCGCGCCTGATCGAGCGCGGCGAGCCGCGCCTCGCACTCGGCGGACGCCGCATCGAGCTCGAGGTTCGCATCGAGCGCCTCGGCGACGAGCCCGTCGACCACCTCGTCGATCGCGCCGCCCGGCGCGGCGGCTGCCGGCTCGAGCGCGCGCGCGAGCGGCACTGCAAGGAGCCCCGCGAGCGCGACCGCAGCGACGATGCGGCGTCGGTAGTCACGTGTTGAACGATTGGACATGTGTCAATTCCGTGACAAAAAAAACCGCTAGCGACGCGGCGTGCCGATTTCGCGCAGCAGCGAGAGCGCGTACTCGCCGAAATGCGGCACCGTGACGCCGAGGCGCTCGAGCTCATTTCCCTTCGCCATCGCGACCTGGATCACGCCGTGCGTGAAGGCCCAGAGCGCGACCGCGAACAGCATCGGATCGCCGATGTCGTTGCGCATGCTGCCGTCGGCGATGCCGGTGCGAATGGCCCCGACGACGACCATCATCGACGCGTCCCCGGCGACCGCGCAGGCGCTCTCGGTGGGGCCCGCCGTCGCCGACACCGCGTGCGACTGGAAGCGCGAACAGATGTCGAAGTAGTGCGGGAACTCGCGCGCGTAGTTCATGTAGGCGCGGCCGATGGCCTCGATCTGGTCGATGCCGCGCGCGTGCTGGGCGACCGCCTCGGTGAACTTCTCGCGCAGCACCTTGAGCGCGCGCTCGCCGATCGCGAACTGCAGCTCGTCGCGGTCGCGGAAGTAGACGTAGAGCAGTGCCCGCGACAGGCGCGCGCTCTTCGCGACCTGGTCCATCGTCACCGCGTCCCAGCCCTTCTTCGCGTAGAGCTTCTCGGCCGCATCGATGATCTCGGCGCGGCGGCGCTCCTTTTCCTCGACCCGGCGTTCGGCGATGTAGGACATGGGGAGAGACTAGCGCGCCATTGACACAATGTCAATGTATAGACATTCGTCTAGTCCGTGCGCTCACACGACCCGGTGGCGCTGCTCGCCACGCAGGAAGGCCGCGACATTCTCCGCGAGCTCATCGAGCGCGCGCTGGCGGGCCTCGCGCGCCGACCAGGCGCTGTGGGGCGTCACGATCAGCGTCGTGAGGTCGGGT
>DATKOR010000055.1:0-2269 GCA_035524495.1 Steroidobacteraceae bacterium | reverse complement strand
GCCGAGGTGCTCGCGACGAGCTGCGACTCCTTGAGGACCACCGCGAGCTTCGCACCCGCGGCCTCGATCGCGACCTCGACCTCCGCGACGTCGGAAGGCACCGCGCCCTCGCGAAAACGCGCGATGAACTCATCGCGCGCCCGCGCTCCGGCGCCGCGGCCGTGGAAACGATCGACGATCTCGACGCCGAGCTCGAACTTCACGTCGCGCGGGTTGCGCCCGTCGGCGACCGCTTGCTTGAGCGCCGCGATCTCGGCGAGCGGGCGGAACGACAAGAGCTCGAAATACCGCCACATCAGCGCGTCGCTGATCGACATGAGCTTGCCGAACATCTCGTTCTCGGGCTCGGCGATGCCGATGTAGTTGCCGAGCGACTTCGACATCTTCTGGACGCCGTCGAGCCCCTCGAGCAGCGGCGTCGTCAGCACCACCTGCGGCTCCTGGCCGTAGCTCTCCTGCAGCGCGCGGCCGACCAGGAGGTTGAACTTCTGGTCGGTGCCGCCGAGCTCGACGTCGGCCTTGAGCGCCACCGAGTCGTAGCCCTGCACGAGCGGATACAGGAACTCGTGGATCGCGATCGGCTGGCCGCCCTTGTAGCGCTTGGCGAAGTCGTCGCGCTCGAGCATCCGCGCGACCGTGTATTGCGCGGCGAGCGCGATCAGCCCGGCCGCGCCGAGCGCGTTCATCCAGCGCGAGTTGAAATCGATGCGCGTGAGCTTGGGATCGAGGATCTTGAAGATCTGCGCCTCGTAGGTGTGCGCGTTGGCCTCGATCTCCTCGCGCGTCAGGCGCGGGCGCGTCGCGTTCTTGCCGGTCGGGTCGCCGATCATCCCGGTGAAATCGCCGATCAGGAACACGACCTCGTGGCCGAGCACCTGGAACTGGCGCATCTTGTTGATCAGCACCGTGTGGCCGAGGTGCAGGTCGGGCGCCGTGGGGTCGAAGCCGGTCTTGACGAGGAGCGGCTTGCCGCGCGCGAGCTTCTTTAATAGGTCCGCCTCGAGCAGGATCTCGTGCGCACCGCGCTTCAGTTCCGGCAGCTGTTCGGCCGCACTCAGCATCGAGGCCTCCCCCGTCGCGTGACGCGCCAATTTAGGTGCGGTGCGACACGAGATCAAATCGGGCGCGCCGGTTCCCGTTCGAGGGTGTGCGCCAGTCGGCTGACATAACTCGATCCGGTCGGGAAAAATGAGCCCAATCCGGGGGTTGACCCCCTGAACCCCGCCCCGTAGCCTCTCGGCCGTTTAACCTAAGCCGGAATCGCAGTGCAGAACGCCCGCCTCCCGCCCGGACCGGCCGCCCGAGCCATCGCGCTCCCGATGCGGCGCCGCCCGCTCGGCGTGCTCATCGTCGGGGCGACCGCCGGGCTCTGCCTCGCGGCGAGCGCCTGGCTCTCGATGGTCGGCCCCATCGAGTTCGAGGCGCCCCCCGCGCCCACCGCCGCCCAGACACCCGCCGCTCCCCCGGTCGCGGCCCCGGCGGCGACCCCGACCGCCGGCGCCGAATTCAGCGCCGCTGCGAGTGCGGCGATCAGGCCGCTCGAGTCGGCGGTCGAGGTGCTCGTGAAGCGCAACGACACCCTCGACGGGATCTTCAGGCGCCTGTCGCTCTCGATCCAGGACCTCGCCGCCGTCCGCAGCCTCCCCGGAGTGCGCCAGAGCCTCGACATGATGAGGCCCGGCGACGTCGTGAAGCTGACCAGCCTCGACGGCGAGCTCACCTCGCTCTCGCGCCGCCTCAATGAGACCGACACGCTGACCGTGCGCCGCGACGCGGGCGGCGACTTCGCCGCGAACATCGTCAAGAACGCGCTCGAGGTCCGCCGCGCCCCGCTGTCGGGAAAGATCACGTCCTCGCTCTTCAAGACCGTCAACGACCTCGGCGCGAGCGACCAGGTCGCGTTGCAGCTCGCCGAGGTGTTCCGCTACGACATCGATTTCGCGCAGGAACTGCAGCCCGGCGACAGCTTCACGATGGTGCTTGAGAAGGTGTGGCGCGACGGGGAGTTTCTCCGCGACGGCGACATCCTCGCCGCCGAGTTCGTCAACAACGGCCGCGTGGTGCGCGCCGTGCGCTACGTGCTTCCGGACGGGCACGCCGAGTACTACACGCCGGACGGCAAGGCGCTTCGCAAGGCGTTCCTGCTCGCGCCGGTGCAGTTCTCGCGGATCAGCTCGGGGTTCGGCAACCGCTGGCACCCGATCCTGAACCGGATGCGCGCGCACCGCGGCATCGACTATGCGGCGCCGGTCGGCACGCCGGTGCGCGC
>DATKOR010000054.1:0-12375 GCA_035524495.1 Steroidobacteraceae bacterium | reverse complement strand
CCGATCGCGCTCGTGCTCGGCGCCGAGGGCAGCGGCATGCGGCGGCTGACGCGCGAGCACTGCGACCTCGTCGTGCGCCTGCCGATGCTCGGGGCCGTCGAGAGCCTGAACGTCTCGGTCGCGGCCGGCATCGTGCTCTACGAGGCGCTCCGCCAGCGAGGGACCGTAAGCGGCTGAGCGGGCTCGGGTTTCGGTCTTGCGCCCGGGCGCCCGTGCGCCTAGAATGCGCGGCTCTTCGGGGTCCGGGTGGACCCGGGAGCTGAGCCTAAGTTACTGATTCTCCTTGCTGCACCAGCCGTCTCAGCCGGGCAGCTCACAGCCATAGGGAGCACACAATGAGACATTACGAGATCGTGTTCCTGGTCCATCCGGACCAGAGCGAGCAGGTCCCGGCCATGGTCGAGCGCTACAAGGGCATGATCACGGCCGGCGGCGGTACGGTGCATCGCTTCGAGGATTGGGGCCGGCGACAGCTCGCGTACCCGATCGCCAAGGTGCACAAGGCCCACTACGTGCTGATGAACATCGAGTGCGACGGCAAGGTGCTGTCGGAGCTCGAGGGTTCGTTCCGCTTCTCCGACGCCGTGATCCGCCACCTGACGACGCGCGTCGAGGCGGCGATCACCGAGCCTTCGCCGATGGCGAAGTCGGGCGAGGACAAGGGCGAGGACCGCGGCGACCGTGGTGACCGCGACGACCGCGACGACCGTGGTGACCGTGGCGATCGGGGCGATCGCGGCGACCGCCGCGACCGCGACGACCGCATGGCCCGCGAGTAACGCCCCCAAGGAGCACGACAGATGGCCCGTTATTTCCGCCGCAAGAAGTTCTGCAAGTTCACCGCCGACGGCGTCGAGCAGATCGACTACAAGGATCTGGCGACGCTGAAGAACTACATCACCGAGACCGGCAAGATCGTGCCGAGCCGGATCACCGGCACGCGCTCGTTCTACCAGCGCCAGCTCGCCGAAGCGGTCAAGCGCGCGCGTTTCCTGGCGCTGTTGCCCTACACCGACCAGCACTGAGGCGAGCGGTCGCGGTGCCCCGCGGCCTCGCCCCGAGCGGACCGGTACGGACTGGCTGATGACGCTGATCGTCGCCCTGACAGTGATGGTCGTAGTGGTGTCGTGTGCATCGCTGCTGATCAAGACCTGTGCGCCGTGGATCGTCTCCTCGGCGCCGCGGGCCTACCTCGGCGCCAGCGCGCTCGCGATCGTGGCGATGCTGCTGATGCCGTTCGGCCTGTGGCTCGTCGGCGGGCTGATCGTGCTGCTCGCGCTGCGCCAGGGGCCGGTGGCCGACGGCCGGATGGCGGCGCTCGCCGGGGTGATCCTCGCCGGGTGGCTGTACGCGACCGGCATCGGGCCGGTGCCGGCGGTGCTGATCGCCGCGGCGGCGACGGTCCCGGCGCTGCTGCTCGGGCGGCTCCAGGCGCGCAGCGGCTCGCTGAACCTCGTGTTTCAGCTCGCGACCGTCGCCGCGATCGGCTTCGTGATCGTCGTGCACGGCGTGCTCGCCGACCCGCCGGGCGTGTGGCGGCCGCTCCTCGAGCGGGTCGCCGCCGAGCTCGACCGGATGGGCGCGGTCATGTCGACGACCGGGCTCGCGCGCGACCAGGAGGCGAACTTCATCCAGGCCTCCGCCGAGCGGATGTGGGGTGTCGTCAGCTGGCTGTTGCTGCTGACCTCGATGGTCTCGGTGTTCCTCGGCATCTACTGGGAGGGGCGCGTCGAGCGCATCGCGAAGCTCGGGCCGATGTTCCGGCAACTCGCCGCCGGCCGCACGCTCGCGATCCTCGGGCTCGTGGCGCTCGTCGGCACGGTGGGCTTCCAGTCGGGTCTCGCGGCCGACGCGGCGCTGGTGCTGCTCGGCGCCTTCGTGCTGCAGGGGCTCGCGGTGCTGCACGCCGCGCACTACGCCTACGGCCTCAGCACCGCGTGGCTGGTCGCGCCGTATGCGCTCGTGTTCGGCGGGTTCACGACCGCGATCATGCTGGTCGCGCTCGCGGTGTCCGGCTTCGTCGACAACTGGTTCTCGCTGCGGCGCCGGCTGCCGGTGCGCGCGAACGGGCGCTCTTAGCGGCCCGCTGACTTCGAACGGAATGAAACTGCTAGCTATACAGGTGCTTTGATGGACGTGATCCTCCTGAAGAAAGTCGCCAACCTCGGCAACATCGGCGACAAGGTCAAGGTGAAGTCCGGCTACGGCCGCAACTACCTGCTGCCGACCGGGCGGGCGACGCTCGCGACCGCGGCCAACGTGGCCCGGTTCGAGGCGCAGCGCGCCGAGTTCGAGCAGAAGGCGGCCGCCGACCTCTCGAGCGCCGAGCAGCGCGCCCTGGCCCTGAAGGACTACCGGCTGACGATCACCGCCAAGGCCGGCAGCGAGGGCAAGCTCTTCGGCTCGATCGGCACCGGCGACATCGCCGAGGCGCTGACCCGTGCCGGCCACGCCGTCGAGCGCGCCGAGGTGCGCATGCCGCTCGGCCCGATCCGCACGATCGGCGAGCAGGTGCTGACGCTGCACCTGCACACCGACGTCAACGTCGACATCACGGTCGTCGTCGCCGCCGAGGAATGAGTCCCGCCCCCCCGGGCGCGCGACGCGCTCGCATCCGGGGGGTTGCCGCGGGGTAGAATCGGCCGGACACTCCAGCCGTTCTACTCCGAGGTATCCGATGGCGCTCGCGGGTTCTCCGCGCCGGTCGCAAGACGCGGCCGACGGTCTGCGACTGCCGCCGCACTCGGTCGAGGCCGAGCAGGCCGTGCTCGGCGGGCTGATGCTCGACCCCTCCGCCTGGGACGGCGTCGCGGACCTCATCGAGTCGCGCGACTTCTACCGCCGCGACCACCAGCTGATCTTCGAAGCGATCGCCGGGCTCGTCGACGCCCACAGCCCCTGCGACGCAGTCATGGTCTCCGAGGCGCTGACCGCCAAGGGCCTCGTCGACGAGGTCGGCGGGCTCGCCTACCTCGCGCGCCTGACCCGCGACACGCCGAGCGCCGCGAACGTGCGCGCTTACGCCGGCATCGTCCGCGACCATGCGCTGCTGCGCCAGCTCGTCAACGCGGGCGGCGAGATCGCCGCGATGGCGCTCGACACGCGCGGCCGCCCGCCGGGCGAGCTCGTCGAGGAGGCCGAGCGGCGCGTCTTCGAGATCGCCGAGCGCGGCACGCGCACGCGCGCGGGATTTCAGACGGTGCGCGACATCCTGCCGCGCACGATCGACCGCATCGACCTGCTGCACCAGAACCCAGGCGCCTTCACCGGCGTCGCCACCGGGTACACCGAGCTCGACAAGATGACGGTCGGGCTGCAGCCCGGGGACCTCGTCGTGATCGCGGGCCGCCCGTCGATGGGCAAGACGACGCTCGCGGTCAACATCGCCGAGAACGCGGCGATCGAGCGCAAGGTGCCAACGGCAATCTTCTCGATGGAAATGGCGGCGGATGCGCTGACGCTGCGCATGATCTCCTCGCTCGGGCGCGTGAGCCAGAGCCACCTGCGGACCGGCGCGCTCTCGGCCGAGGACTGGCCGCGCATCACGAGCGCGACCGAGGTCCTGTCGCAGGCGCCGATCTACATCGACGAGACGCCGGCGCTGACGCCGACCGAGATCCGCGCGCGCGCGCGGCGCCTCAAGCGCGAGAAGGGGCTCGGCCTGATCGTCGTCGACTACCTGCAGCTGATGCAGGTGGCGGGAACCAAGGAGAACCGTGCGACCGAGATCTCGGAGATCTCGCGCTCGCTGAAGGCCCTCGCCAAGGAACTGCAACTGCCGGTGATCGCGCTCTCGCAGCTCAACCGCAGCGTCGAGCAGCGCGTCGAGAAGAAGCCGGTCATGTCGGACCTTCGCGAGTGCGTGACGGGTGACACCCTCGTCTGCCTGACGGACGGGCGCCGGGTCCCGATCCGCGAGCTCGTCGGCCAGTCCCCGCGCGTCTGGGCCGTCGATGGACGGCAGAAGGTCGTTGCGGCGGAGTCGGACAAGGTTTGGTCGGTTGGTCGCCGCAAGATCTACAAGGTCAGCCTTGCGAGCGGGAGGACGATCCGCGCCACCGGGCGGCACCGGTTGCTCGCGGGCGGCGGCTGGCGGCGGGTGGAGGAGCTCGTCGCCGGCGATCGGCTGGCGCGCGCGCGGCGCATCCCGTCGGCGATCACGAATGTCGTTCCTCTGCCGCTGGGCACGCCCGCTGCCCGCCGCGCGGCGACCGTGATCGCAGAAGCAGCGGCATCGCACGTGCCGGCCATCGGCGGGACGCGCGCCGCTGCGGCGCATCGCGGCAGTTCCCGGCCGCCGCTGGCGCTTGCCGGCAACTGCGCCGAGCGCCTCGACAACGACCTCGCGCGCGATGTGGTCGAACCGGATGTGCTCTGGGACGTCGTCGCCGCGGTGGAGCCGGCGGGCGAAGAGGAAGTCTTCGATCTGACCGTCCCCGGACCCGCTTCGTGGCTGGCCGACGGCATCGTCAGCCACAATTCGGGCGCCATCGAGCAGGACGCGGACGTGATCCTGCTGATCTATCGCGAGGAAGTGTACGAGCCGAACACGCCGCGCAAGGGCATCGCCGACATCATCGTCGCCAAGCAGCGCAATGGCCCGACGGGCGAAGTGCACCTGACGTTCATGGGCGAGTACACGCGCTTCGAGAACCTGGTCGCCGAGTCCTACGGCGAGGGCGTGTTTCGTTGACCTCGGATGCGGCGCTCAGGATCAACAAGTACCTGAGCGAACGCGGCCTGTGCTCGCGGCGCGAGGCCGATGCGTGGATCGCGGCCGGCCGCGTCACCGTCAACGGCGAGGTCGCAACGCTCGGCACCAAGGTGGGCGCGAACGACGCCGTGTGCGTCGATGGCACGCCGGTCGGTGAGCCGACGCACCACGTGTACATCGCGCTCAACAAGCCCGTGGGCGTCGAGTGCACCACCGACCAGCGCGTGCCGCACAACATCGTCGACTTCGTCGCGCACCGCGAGCGCGTGTTTCCGGTCGGTCGCCTCGACAAGGACTCCGAGGGCCTGATCCTGCTCACGAACGACGGCGACATCGTGAACCTGCTGCTGCGCGCCGAGAACCGCCACGAGAAGGAATACCTCGTGACGGTCGATCGGCCGCTGACCGACGAGTTCATCGGCGCGATGGCCTCGGGGGTGCGGATCCTCGACACGACGACCGCGCCGTGCAGCGTCGCGCGCGTCAGCAAGAACGTGTTCCGGATCGTGCTGACGCAGGGACTCAACCGGCAGATCCGCCGGATGTGCGACGTGTTCGGCTATACGGTGCGCCGCCTCGTGCGCGTGCGCTTCGTCAACGTGCTGCTCGAGGGCCTGGAGCCGGGGCGCTGGCGCAACCTGACGCGCGCCGAGCTCGCGGGGCTGCTGCCCGAGCGCTTTGGTCGTGAGCGGCCTCGCGCCGTGAGGGGAGAGTCATGAAGCACCTCTGGCTGGGCGCGTGCGCGCTCGCACTCGCAACGAGCGTGGTCGCCGAGCCGCGCGCCCGCGACCTCGGCATCCCGTTCGACGGGACCCCGGGGCCGTTGAATGCGATCACCGACGTCGCCGGCGTCACGGTCGGCCAGGTGACGCTCAACGACTCATCGGATGTGCAGCATCAGGTGCGCACCGGCGTCACCGCGATCCTGCCGCGCGGTCGCGACACGACGAACCAGCCGTCCTTCGCCGCGGTGTTTGCGCTGAACGGCAACGGCGAGATGACCGGCACCGCGTGGATCGAGGAGTCCGGGATGCTCGAGGGCCCGGTGCTGCTGACGAACACCCACAGCGTCGGCGTCGTGCGCGACGCGGCAATCGCCTGGCGCGTGCGCCAGGGACAGGCCGACGCGAGCGGGTACTGGTGGTCGCTGCCGGTCGTCGCCGAGACCTTCGACGGGTACCTGAACGACATCAACGGATTTCACGTCAAGCCGGAGCACGCGTTCGCGGCGCTCGACAGCGCCCGCGGCGGCCCGGTCGACGAGGGCAACGTCGGTGGCGGCACCGGCATGATCTGCCACGAGTTCAAGGGCGGCATCGGCACGAGCTCGCGGCGCGTGACGGTCGGCGAGCGTAGCTACACGCTCGGCGTGCTCGTGCAGGCGAACTACGGCCGTCGCGACACGCTGCGGATCGCAGGCGTCCCGGTCGGCCAGCACCTGCGCCAGCACCGGGTCTGGACCGACCCGACGCTCGCCAACGAGACGGGGTCGATCATCATCGTGGTCGCGACCGACGCGCCGCTGCTGCCGAACCAGCTGAAGCGCATCGCGCGCCGCGCCTCGCTCGGGCTCGCACGCAACGGCTCCTACGCCGGCAACGGATCAGGCGACCTGTTCGTCGCGTTCTCGGTCGCGAACGGCGATGCGGTGCACGACAGGCCGCTCAACACCGCCGAGTTCATCGGCAACGACTCACTCGATCCGCTGTTCCTCGGCACCGTCGAGGCGACCGAGGAGGCGATCGTCAACGCGCTGATCGCGGCGCGCGACATGAAGGGGCAGGGCGGGCGCTACGTGCTCGCGATCCCGCACGAGGAACTGCGCGCCCTGCTCAAGCGCTACCACCGGCTCAACGAGCACTGAGCGGGCGCGGCCCGCCCGCGTCGGCGCGGCGCCGGCCGCCGCGCACGACCGTGTGGCAGCGTGCGTCGCCGAGCCAGTAGCCGAGCTCGCGCGGGTGCGCGAGGTCCCAGAGGCAGAAGTCGGCGCGCTTGCCGGCCTCGAGCGTGCCGCGCGACTCCAGCAGACCGAGCGCCCGTGCCGCCTCGCGCGTGACGGCCGCGAGGCCCTCGGCGGCCGAAAGCCCGAACTGCGCGCGCGCAAGCGCGAGCGCGAGCGGCAGCGAAGTGCACGGCGAAGTCCCCGGGTTGAGGTCGGTCGCGACCGCCATCGGGACGCCGTACCGGCGCAGGGCCGCGACCGGAGGACGCTGCGTCTCGCCGAGCATCAGGAACGCGCCCGGGAGCAGCGCCGCGACGGTCCCGCTCGCCGCGAGCGCCGCGATGCCCGACTCGGGGGTGTACTCGAGGTGGTCGGCCGAGAGCGCCCCGAACTCGGCCGCGAGCGCCGCGCCGCCGCCGTCCGAGAGCTGGTCGGCGTGCACCTTGACCGCGAGCCCGTGCGCGCGGGCCGCGGCCAGGGCGCGCGCGCACTCCTCGCGCGTGAAGGCGATCGTCTCGCAGAAGACGTCGACCGCGCGCGCGAGCCCGGCGGCGGCCGCGGCCGGAATCAGCTCGCGCGTGACGAGATCGACGTAGCCCGCCCGGTCGTTCGCGAACTCGGCGGGGAGCGCGTGCAGCGCCAGCAGCGTCGGGACGACCTCGACGTCGAGCGCCTCGCCGACGAGGCGCGCGGCCTCGAGCATCTTGAGCTCGCTCGCGACGTCGAGGCCGTACCCGGACTTGACCTCCAGCGTCGTGACCCCGCTCGCGAGCAGCGCGCGGGCGCGCGGGAGCGCGGCCTCGGCGAGCGCGGCGGCGCTTGCGCCGCGCGTGTGCGCGACCGTCGAGCGGATGCCGCCGCCGGCGGCGGCGATTGCCGCGTAGGTCTCGCCCTGTGCGCGCAAGTCAAAATCGAGTGCGCGGTCGCCGCCGAAGATCAGGTGCGTGTGGCAGTCGATGAGCCCGGGCGTCGCGAGCCGGCCCTCGGCGCTCGTGACGCGCCGGGCCAGCTGCTGCGGCGCAGCAGGCAGGCTCGCGGCCGGCCCCGCCCAGGCGAGGGCGTCGCCCAGGACGCCGAGCGCGCCGCGCTCGATGAGCCCGAACCCGTCGCCGCCCGCCACGGCGGTCGCGAGCCGAACGTCGACCCACAGTTCATCCCACACCCGCGCCCCCTGTTCAAAGCCTGCGGCCGGCGCTAGTATCGCACCCCGTAACTTGTATATACAGGTGCGCTTCAGTGGAACTGCGCTTCGCACGCGCGCTGTTGCCGGACGGGATCGCCCGCGAGGTCATCGTCGAAGTGGCCGAGGACGGACGGATCGCAGGGGTGCGACGCGGGGGCGGCGCGGACGGCGGCCCGTACCGGCCGGGACTCGCGCTCGCCGGCATGCCGAACCTGCACAGCCACGGCTTTCAGCGCGCGATGGCGGGTTCGGCCGAGGTCGCGACCGGTGCCGACGGCTCGTTCTGGGGCTGGCGCGAGGTCATGTACCGCTTCGTCGGGCGGCTGGCGCCCGAGGACGTCGCGGCGATCACGGCGTTCGCGTACCTCGAGATGCTCGAATCGGGCTACACCGCGGTCGCCGAGTTCCACTACCTGCACCACGATGTCGACGGGCGCCCGTACGCGACGCCCTCGGCGCTCGCCGCTGCGGTCCGGGACGCCGCGCGCGCGACCGGCATCCGCCAGCTCCTGCTCCCGTGCCTCTACCAGCAGGGCAACTTCGACCGCCGGCCGCTCGGCCCCGCGCAGCGCCGCTTCCACCACACGACCGAGAGCTTCCTCGCGCTCGTTGACGGGCTCGTGAGCACGGAGCGCGCGCGCGAGCGAACGGGCGTTGCGCTGCACAGCCTGCGCGCGGTGCCGCCCGAGGCGCTGCAGGCGGTCGCGGCGGCCATGCGCGGCCGGGGCGCCGGCCGACCGGTGCACATCCACGTCGCCGAGCAGGCGCGCGAGGTCGACGAGTGCGTCGCCGCCTACGGGCGCCGGCCCGTCGAGTTCCTGCTCGAGGGGGGCTATCTCGATCCGCACTGGTGCCTCGTGCATGCAACGCACGTCACGGCGGCGGAGCTACGGGGCATCGCGACCTCGGGCGCGGTCGTCGGGCTCTGCCCGACAACCGAGGCGAATCTCGGCGACGGGCGCTTCCCGCTCGATGAGTTCCTCGCGGCGGGCGGCGTGTTCGGGCTCGGCTCCGACAGCCACGTGTCGATCGACCCGCGCGAGGAGCTGCGCACCGCCGAGTACAACCTGCGCCTGTGGCGCGAGCGGCGCGTGCTCGCGGCGCGTCCCGCCGCGCCGCACGCCGGGACGTCGCTGTGGCACGACGCGGTCGCGGGCGGCGCGCGCGCGTTCGGATACGGTGGTGCCGGGCTCGTCGCCGGGGCGCCCGCCGACCTCGTGCTCATCGACACCGAGCGCGCCGAGTTTGCGGGGGTCCCCGAGGCGGCGCTCGTCGATGCGTGGATCTTCGCCCCGCGCCCGGGCGCGATCGCGGCGCTGTGGGTCGGCGGCGAGCCGCTCGTCGAGCGCGGCCGTCATCGCGAGCGCGAGGCGATCGAGCGCGACTACCGCGCGAGCCTGGCGCGCCTGACGGCGGAGGCGCGCACGTGAGTTCGCTGCCGCTTTACGAGCAGGTCAAGGACCACGTGCTCAGGCGCATCCGCTCGGGCGAGTGGGGCCCGGGCGCGCGCGTACAGTCCGAGCACGAGCTCGTGCGCGAGCTGAAGGTCTCGCGCATGACCGCCAACCGCGCGATCCGCGAACTCGTGCAGTCGGGCGTGCTGTCGCGCGTCGCCGGACTCGGCACCTTCGTCGCCGACCTGCGCGTCGCGGGTCATCCGCTGCAGATCCGCAGCATCGCCGCCGAGATCCGCGCCCGCGGCCACGCCTACCGCGCCGAGGTCGTCTCGAGCGAGCGCGTCTCGCCGCCGGCCGAGATCCGCGAGCGGCTCGCGCTCAGGGCGGCGGCGCGCCAGGTGTTCCGCTCGGTGATCGTGCACTACGAGAACGAGGTCGCGCTGCAGGTCGAGGACCGCTACGTGAACCCGGCGCTCGCGCCCGGCTACCTGTCGGTCGACTTCAGCACGGTCACGACCCACGAGTACCTGATGGACGTCGCGCCGCTCGAGCGCGTCGAGCACGTCGTGCGCGCGGTGCAGCCGAGCGCGCTCGTGCGCCGGCTGCTGGCGCTCGGCGCCGAGGACGTCGTGCTGCTCATCGAGCGCACCACCTTCAGCCGCGGGCAACGCGCCTCGTTCGCCCGCCTGCACCACGCCGGCAACCGCTTCGAGCTGCACGGCGTCTTTGATCTGTAGCTTCGTACGAGGAACGCGCCATGGACACGCACACCCGCAAGGACCCGACCCGCATCATCCGCGCCCAGACCGGCAGCGCGCGCGAGGCCCGCTCGTGGCTGACCGAGGCGGCGCTGCGCATGCTGCGCAACAACCTCGACCCGAACGTCGCCGAGCGGCCCGAGGAGCTCGTCGTCTACGGCGGCATCGGCCGGGCGGCGCGCGACTGGGAGTGCTACGACCGCATCGTCGAGGTGCTGAAGACGCTGGGTGACGAGGAAACGCTGCTGGTGCAGTCGGGCAAGCCGGTGGGCGTATTCCGCACGCACGCCGACGCGCCGCGCGTGCTGATCGCGAACTCGAACCTGGTGCCGCACTGGGCGACCTGGGAGCACTTCAATGCGCTCGATCGCAAGGGCCTGATGATGTACGGGCAGATGACCGCAGGCTCGTGGATCTACATCGGCAGCCAGGGCATCGTGCAGGGCACCTTCGAGACCTTCGCCGAGATGGGCCGGCGGCACTACGGCGGGGAGCTCGCCAACCGCTGGATCCTGACCGCCGGCCTCGGCGGCATGGGCGGCGCGCAGCCGCTCGCCGCGACGATGGCCGGCGCCTCGATGCTCGCAATCGAGTGCCAGCCGAGCCGCATTGCGATGCGGTTGCGCACCGGCTACCTCGACGTCGAGGCGCAGACGCTCGACGAGGCGCTCGAGCGCATCCAGCGCGCGACGCGCGAGCGCAAGCCCGTGTCGGTCGGACTGTGCGGCAATGCGGCGGAGGTGCTGCCCGAGCTCCTGAAGCGCGGCGTGCGCCCCGACGCCGTGACGGACCAGACCTCGGCGCACGACCCGGTCAACGGGTACCTGCCGATCGGCTGGACCGTCGCCGAGTGGGAGTCGAAGCGCAGGAGCGACCCGGCGGCGGTCGCGCGCGCCGCGCGCACCTCGATGGCGCGCCACGTCGAGGCGATGCTCGAGTTCCATCGCCAGGGCATCCCGACCTTCGACTACGGCAACAACATCCGCCAGGTTGCGCTCGAGGAGGGCGTCAAGGACGCGTTCGCGTTCCCGGGCTTCGTGCCGGCCTACATCCGGCCGCTGTTCTGCCGCGGCATCGGGCCGTTCCGCTGGGCGGCGCTGTCGGGTGATCCGGAGGACATCCGCCGCACCGACGCCAAGGTCCGCGAGCTCATCCCCGGCGACAAGCACCTGCACCGCTGGCTCGACATGGCCGGCGAGCGCATCAAGTTCCAGGGCCTGCCGGCGCGCATCTGCTGGGTCGGTCTCGGCGAGCGCCACCGCCTCGGGCTCGCGTTCAACGAGATGGTCGCGCGCGGCGAGCTCACGGCCCCGATCGTCATCGGCCGCGACCACCTCGACTCGGGCTCGGTCGCGAGCCCGAACCGCGAGACCGAGTCGATGCGCGACGGCTCGGACGCGGTCTCGGACTGGCCGCTCCTCAACGCACTCCTGAACACCGCGAGCGGCGCGACGTGGGTCTCGATCCACCACGGCGGCGGCGTCGGCATGGGCTTCTCGCAGCACGCCGGCGTCGTCATCGTCTGCGACGGCACGCCCGCGGCGGCGAAGCGCATCGAGCGCGTGCTGTGGAACGACCCGGCCACCGGCGTCATGCGCCACGCCGACGCCGGTTACGAGGAGGCGATCGAGTGCGCAAGCGAGCAGGGCCTGCACCTGCCGATGCTGCGTCCGTGATCAGCGCGCACCCGGGCCGCACGCCGCTCGTCATCAGCCTGCCGCACGTCGGGCAACAGGTCCCGGCGGATCTCGCCGGGCGGATGACGGCGCGTGCGCTCGCGGTGCCGGACACCGACTGGCACGTCGAGCGGCTCTACTCGTTCGCGCGCGACGCGGGCGCCGCGTGGCTCGAGCCGTCGCTGTCGCGCTACGTCGTCGACCTCAACCGCCCGCCGGACGACGCGGCCCTCTATCCCGGGCAGGTGTCGACCGGGCTCTGCCCGTCGCAGACCTTCGACGGCGAGCCGCTCTACCGGGGCGCCGGGCCCTCGCAGGCCGAGATCGCGGCGCGCCGCGAGCGCTACTGGGCGCCGTACCATGCCGCGCTCGCGCGGCTCCTCGACGAGGCGCGCGCGCGCCACGGCTACGCAGTGCTGCTCGATGCGCACTCGATCCGCTCGGAGGTGCCGCGGCTTTTCGCCGGCCGGCTGCCCGACATCAACCTCGGTACGAACGAGGGCCGCTCTTGCGACCGGCGGCTCTCGGATTCGCTGGTCGCGCTTCTGCGCGCGCAGACCCGCTTCAGCCACGTGCTTGACGGGCGCTTCAAGGGCGGGTACATCACGCGCCACTACGGTCAGCCGGCGAGCGGCGTGCATGCGCTGCAGATCGAGCTCGCGCAGTCCGGCTACATGGACGAGTCGGGGACGCGCTACGAGGACC
>DATKOR010000053.1:0-18406 GCA_035524495.1 Steroidobacteraceae bacterium | reverse complement strand
CGATCTCCTTGACCTCTTCCTTGGCCTCCTCGACGCCGGCGACGTCGGCGAAGGTCACGTTGACCTGGTCCTCGTTGAGGAGCCTGGCGCGGCTCTTGCCGAAGCTCATCGCGCCGCGGCCGCCCGCACCGCCCTGCATCTGGCGCATGAAGTACACCCAGACGCCGATCAGGAGCAGGATCGGGAACGACGACAGGAAGAGCTGCATCAGCACCGACTGGCGCTCGGGCGGCGCGGCCCTGAAGCTCACGCCGTGCTTCTGCAGCGAGCCGATCAGTGCCGAGTTGTCGGTCTCGGGGCTGTAGGTGATGTACGGCTCGCCGTTGACGCGGGTGCCCGTGATCGTCTCGCCCTTGATCTCGGCCTGGCGGATCGTGTTGTTCTCGACCTCGGTCAGGAACTGCGAGTACGGCATCTCCGGGTTCGAGCCGGTGCGGGCGCTGAAGTTGGAGAACACCGCGAGCAGCACCACCGCGATGACGACCCACAGGATGATGTTCTTGGTCAGATCGTTCAAAACAGGCTCCAGGCGAGACGTCGCGCCGGCATTGCTAACCGACGCTACAGGATACGCCTGCCGGTCGCCAGCAGGTACATTTCGGCGCTGCGCGCGCGCGACGCCGGCGGCTTTTTCATGCGCACTTTCTCGAACTCGCGCCGCACGCCGCGCAGAAATTCGTCGAAGCCCGCGCCCTGAAAAACCTTGGCGAGGAACACGCCGCCGGGCTTGAGAACCTCACGGCTGAACTCGAGGGCGAGTTCGGCGAGGTAGAGCTGACGCGGCTGATCCACAGCATCGATGCCGGCCATATTGGGGGCCATGTCGGACATCACAAGATCGACCGGCCGCCCGCCGAGCGCTTCCTTCAGGGCCTGCAAGGGGCCCGGCTCCCGAAAGTCTCCCTCGATGAAGGTGACCCCGGGCAGCGCGTCCATGGGCAGGATGTCCAGTGCAAACACAGAACCCTTACCATTCAAGACCTTGGCCGCGTACTGGCTCCAGCCGCCCGGAGCCGCGCCCAGGTCGACGACGACCATTCCGGGCCTTAGAAGCCGTTCCGTGGCGTCGAGTTCCTCGAGCTTGAACGCCGCCCGCGAACGAAAGCCTTCCTGGCGGGCGCGTTTGACGTACGCGTCCGCGGCGTGCTCCTTGAGCCATCGTTCGCTCGACTTGCTGCGCTTGGCCATCCTGCCCTCGGGTCGCCGGAGGCGGTCCCTATAATGTGGAGATGGAATTGAACGAACGCCAGAAGAAGCACTTAAGGCGCCTCGGCCACCCGCTCCATCCGCTCGTCACGCTCGGCCAGGCCGGACTCACCGACGCCGTCGCCGCCGAGATGGAGCGCGCACTCGCCGATCACGAACTCGTCAAGGCGCGCGCGCGTCTCGGCGATCGCGAGGCGCGCGACGCGGCTTTCGCGACGCTCGCGAGCCGCACCGCGAGCACGCTCGTGCAGCGGATCGGCAACGTCGGGCTCTTCTTCCGCCCGAACCCCAAGCTCACCCGGATCGTGCTGCCCGACTAGTCCCTGAGCTCGCCAACGAGCAGCGTGACGACGAGCGCCGTCGCCACGAGATAGAGCCCCGTCGAGAGCCCGTGCCAGGCCGCGAACGCGGTGCTGCCCGCGCCACCCGCCGCTCGCGCGGCCTCGAGCATCGGGCGCACGCCCCACTCGCTCACGCTGAGCAGCAGCGCCGGGGCGAGCGGCCAGAGCCGGCGGCCGCGCGGCGCCGCGTCGGACAGGACCACGAGCAGCAGCGAGAGCGGCAGCGACGCAAGCGTCGCGATCCGAAAGAGCGCGCCGGCAAGCGCGCCGGCGAGGTGCCGGTCGGCGAGCGTCGCGAAGAGCAGCGGCGCGACGATGAGCGCGAGCGTCACGAGCACCCCGGCCCACAGCGCGAGCAGCAGGCGCCGTGCGAGCCTCACAGGTAGCGGACGGCGACGATCTCGTAGCTGCGCACGCCCGAGGGCGCCTGCACTTCGACGCTGTCGCCCTCCTCCTTGCCTACGAGCGCCCGCGCGATCGGCGAGGTGATCGCGATCAGGCCCTGGCGGATGTCGGCCTCGTCCTCGCCGACGATCTGGTAGGTGGTGTGCGCGCCGTCCGCGGCCTCGAGCTCCACCGTCGTGCCGAACACGACCTTGCCGGTCTGCGGCAGCTTCGCGACGTCGATGACCTCGGTGTGCGCGAGGCGGTGCTCGATCTCCTTGATGCGCCCCTCGATGAAGCCCTGGTGCTCGCGGGCGGCGTGGTACTCGGCGTTCTCCGAAAGGTCGCCGTGGCCGCGCGCCTCGGCGATCGCCTTGATGACGGCCGGCCGCTCCTCGGACTTCAGGCGCTTGAGCTCCGCGCGCAGGCGCTCCGCCCCCTTGACCGTGATGGGACTGCGCTTCACGCCAGCAACTCCTTGTGCAGATCCTGCAGCCGGTTGACCTCGACCTCGTCGAGGTGGTCGAGCGCATCGCACGTCGCGCGCGCCGCCGGCACCGTCGTGTAGTAGGTGACCTTGCGCGCCACGGCCTCGCGCCGGATCGAGCGCGACTCGCGCACCGCCTGCTTGCCCTCGGTCGTGTTGACGATCAGGTCGATCTCGTCGTTCTTGATCATGTCGACGATGTGCGGCCGGCCCTCGCGGACCTTGAGCGCCCGGCGGCAGGCGATGCCGGCGGCCTCCAGCGCGCGCGCCGTGCCTTCGGTCGCGACGATCTCGAAGCCGCGCGCGATCAGCTCGCGCGCGAGCCCGACCGCGCCCGGCTTGTCGCGCTCGCGCACCGACACGAGGCACACGCCGCGGCGCGGCAGCACGACGCCCGAGCCGCTCTGCGCCTTCGCATAGGCCTCGCCGAAGGTGCGTCCGGTCCCCATGACCTCCCCGGTCGACTTCATCTCCGGACCGAGGATCGGATCGGCCTCCGGGAACTTCGCGAACGGGAACACCGATTCCTTGACCGAGTAGTACTTCGGCACGCGTTCCTCGCTCGCGCCCTGCTCGGCGAGCGAGCGGCCGGTCATCACGCGCGCCGCGATCTTGGCCAGCGGCCGCCCGGTCGCCTTGGAGACGAACGGCACGGTCCGCGAGGCCCTGGGGTTCACCTCGAGCACGTAGACGACGCCGTTCTGGATCGCGAACTGCACGTTCATGAGCCCGACGACGTTGAGCGCATGCGCCATGCGCTGCGTCTGCTCCCGCAGCTCGGCCTGCACGCGGTTCGAGAGCGCGTACGGCGGCAGCGAGCACGAGGAGTCGCCCGAGTGCACGCCCGCCTGCTCGATGTGCTCCATGATCCCGCCGATCAGCACCTCCTTGCCGTCGCAGACCGCGTCGACGTCGACCTCGGTCGCGAGGTCGAGGAAGCGGTCGAGGAGCACCGGGCTGTCGTTCGAGACCTTCACCGCCTCGTTCATGTAGGTGCGCAGGTCGTCCTCGTTGAACACGACCTCCATCGCCCGGCCGCCGAGCACGTAGGAGGGCCGCACGACGAGCGGATAGCCGACCTCGCGCGCGAGCTGCACGGCCTGCTCCTCGGTGCGCGCGGTCGCGTTCGCCGGCTGCTTGAGGCCGAGCTTCTGGATCAGCTGCTGGAAGCGCTCGCGGTCCTCGGCGACGTCGATCGAGTCGGGCGAGGTGCCGATGATCGGGGCGCCGGCCGCCGCGAGCGCGCGCGCGAGCTTCAGCGGCGTCTGGCCGCCGTACTGCACGATCACGCCCTCGGGCTTCTCCTTGGCGATGATCTCCATGACGTCCTCGAAGGTCAGCGGCTCGAAATACAGCCGGTCCGAGGTGTCGTAGTCGGTCGAGACGGTCTCCGGGTTGCAATTGACCATGATGGTCTCGAATCCGTCCTCGCGCAGCGCGAGCGCGGCGTGCACGCAGCAGTAGTCGAACTCGATGCCCTGGCCGATGCGGTTCGGACCGCCGCCGAGGATCACGATCTTGCGGCGCTCGGTCGGGTTCGCCTCGCACTCGTCCTCGTAAGTCGAGTAGAGATAGGCGGTCGTCGTCGCGAACTCCGCGGCGCAGGTGTCGACGCGCTTGAACACCGGGTGCAGCCCGTAGGCATGGCGCCGCTTGCGGATCACCGACTCCTCGACGCCGATCAGGCGCGCGATCCGCGCGTCCGAGAAGCCCTTGCGCTTCAGGACCCGCAGGCGCGGCTGCTCGAGCTGGGCAAGCCCGCCCTCCCGGACCGCGGCCTCCTCGCGCACCAGGTCCTCGATCTGCGCGAGGAACCACGGATCGATCGCGGTCAGCTCGTAGAGCCGGGCGACCGGCCAGCCGGCGCGAAACGCGTCGGCGACGTACAGCAAGCGGTTGGCGCCCGGGTGACGCAGCTCCGCGATCAGCGCGCTCTCGCGCTCCTCGTTGAGCGGCAGCGTGATCTGCTCGTCAAGGCCGGCGAGCCCGGTCTCGAGGCTCCGCAGCGCCTTGTGCATCGACTCCTGGATCGTGCGGCCGATCGCCATCGCCTCGCCGACCGACTTCATCTGGGTCGTCAGGCGCGTGTTCGCGCCCGGGAACTTCTCGAAGGTGAAGCGCGGGATCTTGGTGACGACGTAGTCGATCGCCGGCTCGAAGGAGGCGGGCGTCGCGCCGCCGGTGATCTCGTTCTTGAGTTCATCGAGCGTGTAGCCGATCGCGAGCTTGGCGGCGATCTTCGCGATCGGAAAGCCGGTCGCCTTCGAGGCCAGCGCCGACGAGCGCGACACGCGCGGGTTCATCTCGATCACGAGCACCCGGCCGTCCCGCGGGCTGATCGCGAACTGCACGTTCGAGCCGCCGGTGTCGACGCCGATCTTGCGCAGCACCGCAATCGAGGCGTCGCGCAGCCGCTGGTATTCCTTGTCGGTCAGGGTCTGCGCCGGCGCGACCGTGATCGAGTCGCCGGTGTGCACGCCCATGGGGTCGAGGTTCTCGATCGAGCAGACGATGATGCAGTTGTCCGAGGAGTCCCGGACCACCTCCATCTCGTACTCCTTCCAGCCGAGCACCGACTCCTCGAGCAGCACCTCGCTGGTCGGCGAGGCATCGAGCCCGCGCGCGACGATCGCCTCGAACTCCTCGCGGTTGTAGGCGATGCCGCCGCCGGTGCCGCCGAGCGTGAACGACGGCCGGATCACGGTCGGGTAGCCGATCTCGGCCTGCACCGCGAGCGCCTCCTCGAGGCTGTGCGCAATCATCGCGCGCGGCGTCTCGAGGCCGATGTCGCGCATCGCGTTCCTGAACAGTTCCCGGTCCTCCGCCATGTCGATCGCCTCCCGCGAGGCGCCGATCAGCTCGCAGGCGAACTTGTCGAGCACGCCCTCGCGCACGAGGTCGAGCGCGCAGTTGAGCGCCGTCTGCCCGCCCATCGTCGGCAAGAGCGCATCCGGGCGCTCCTTCTCGATGATCCGCGCGATCGTGCGCCAGTGGACGGGCTCGATGTAGATCGCGTCCGCCATCTCCGGGTCGGTCATGATCGTGGCCGGGTTCGAGTTCACGAGCACGACCCGGTAGCCCTCTTCGCGCAGCGCCTTGCAGGCCTGCGCGCCCGAGTAATCGAACTCGCACGCCTGGCCGATGATGATCGGGCCGGCGCCGATGATCAGCACGCTCTTGATGTCGGTGCGCTTCGGCATGGGTCGGGAACGTCCTCAGCCTTCGGCGACGCCGGTCTGCTCGGGCGTCACCTTGGTCTCGCGGGCGCGCAGCTGCGCCTGCAGCCTGCGCAGCATCAGGTGCACGAAATGCTCGAACAGCCCCTTGACGTCGTGCGGCCCCGGGCTCGCCTCCGGGTGGCCCTGGAAGCCGAACGCCGGGCGGTCGGTGAACTCGATCCCCTGCAGCGACCCGTCGAACAGCGAGCGGTGCGTCGTGCGCACGTTCGGCGGCAGCGAGCTCTCGTCGACCGCGAAGCCGTGGTTCTGGCTCGTGATCAGCACCCGCCCGGTCTCGAGGTCGTGCACCGGGTGGTTCGCGCCGTGGTGGCCGAACTTCATCTTCATCGTGCGCCCGCCGGCGGCGAGCCCGAGCAGCTGGTGCCCGAGGCAGATGCCGAACACCGGCACGTCGCCCTTCAGGAACTCCTGGATCGCCGCGATCGCGTAGTCGCAGGGCTCGGGGTCGCCGGGCCCGTTCGACAGGAAGATGCCGTCGGGGGCGAGCGCGAGCGCCACCTCCGCGCTCGTCTGCGCCGGCACCACCGTGACGCGGCAGCCGTGGTCGGAGAGCAGCCGCAGGATGTTGCGCTTGATGCCGAAGTCGTAGGCGACGACGTGCAGCCGCTGCGCGGCGCGCACCGGATGCTCGGCGGCGCCGTTCCAGTGCGTGCCGTCGTTCCACTGGTACGGGCGCTTGACCGAGACGACCTTCGCGAGGTCCATGCCCTTCAGGCCCGGGAACTTCTTCGCGGCCCGCACCGCGGCCGCGGCGTCGACGGTGTCGCCGGTCATGATGCAGCCGGCGAGCGCGCCCTTCTCGCGCAGCGTGCGCGTCAGCTGGCGCGTGTCGATGTCGGCGATCGCGACGAGCTTGCCGCGCTTGAGAAAGCTCTGCAGCGACTCGGCCGAGCGCCAGCTCGAGTGCAGCAGCGGCAGGTCCCGGATCACGAGGCCCGCGGCGTAGATCGCGCCCGCCTCGAGGTCCTCGGGCGTCGCGCCGGTGTTGCCGATGTGCGGGTAGGTCAGCGTGACGATCTGCCGGCTGTACGAGGGATCGGTCAGGATCTCCTGGTAGCCCGTCATCGCCGTGTTAAAGACTACTTCGCCGGTCGTGTTGCCCTTGGCACCTATGGAAATACCCCGGAAGACCGTTCCGTCTTCCAGGGCGAGTACTGCAGGCATCGTCAAAGGCGCACTCCCGTGGCGCGGGATCTACCACCGGTTCTCGGTCGCAGATGCGCAAAGCGGGTGGAGCCTTGATGAAGACTCCGCCCGCTTAGGTCTTACTGCGTGGAATTCGGCCCGGGCGCGTATTTTACGGCAGCCGCCCCCTGCGCACCAGCCCGAAGGTGTCGGCGTCAGCCGAATCCGAGCACATCCCCCATCGTATAGCGGCCGGCCGCACGGCCGCGCAGCCACTCGGCGGCCCGCAGCGCCCCGTAGGCGAAGGTCATCCGGTCGTGCGCGCGGTGGGTGAGCTCGAGCCGCTCGCCGGGCCCGGCGTAGATCACCGTGTGCTCGCCGACGATGTCGCCGCCGCGCACGACCGCAAAGCCGATCGAGCCTTGCCGGCGGGGGCCGGTCGCGCCGCTGCGGGCCAGGGTCGCGACCGACTTCAGCTCGGCGCCACGGCCGATCGCCGCCGCCTCGCCGAGACGAAGCGCGGTCCCGGACGGGGCGTCGACCTTGTAGCGGTGATGCGCCTCCAGCACCTCGATGTCGTACTCGAGCGGCAGCGCGGCCGCTGCCTGCTCAACGAGTTGCGCGAGCAAGTTAATGCCAAGGCTCGTGTTCTGGGCGACGAGCACCGCGATCGTCCCGGCCGCCTCCTCGAGCGCCGCCTGCGTCGGCGCATCCAGGCCCGTCGTGCCGACGATGATCGGGCAGCGACGCGCAAGCGCCGCCTCGAGGTTGCCGCGGACCGCGCCCGCGACCGTGAAGTCGAGGGCGACCTCGGCGCGTGCCAGGGCCTCGGCCGCGCTCGCGGTCACCTGCGTCCCGAACCGGCGCGCGAGCCCCGCGACCTCCCCGACGTCCGATCCGAGCGCCGGGCTCTCGCGCGAGGCCAGCGCGCCCACGAGCTCGAACTCGGTGCTGTCGTGGATCGCGTGCGCGAGGCTGCGCCCCATGCGCCCGGTGGCCCCCAGGATCGCGATCCGGACCGGTGTCAGCGCGGTGTTCACTCGCCGATGCTCTCGAAGAACTTCTTGACCCCGTCGAGCCAGGTCGCCTCGCGCGGGTTGTGGTGCTTGGGGTTCTTCCGCAGTGAGGTCTCGAGCTTGCGCAGGAGTTCCTTCTGCTCGCTCGACAGGTTGACGGGGGTCTCGACCTCGACGCGGCAGTAAAGGTCCCCGGTCGCGCCGCCGCGCACCGGGCGCACCCCCTGGGACTTCAGCCGGAACACGCGCCCCGACTGGGTCTCCGCGGGGACCTTGATCGAGGCGTGCCCGCCGAGCGTCGGGACGTCGATCTCGCCGCCGAGCGCGGCGGTCGTGAAGGCGATCGGCACCTCGCACGAGAGGTCGGCACCGTCGCGCTCGAAGATCGGGTGCTTTCTGACCGCGACCTCGACGTAGAGATCGCCGGGCGGGCCGCCGTTCCTGCCCGCCTCGCCCTCGCCCGACAGCCGGATCCGGTCGCCCGAGTCGACACCCGGCGGCACCTTGACCTGGAGCGTGCGCGCACGGCGCACGCGGCCCTGGCCGTAGCAGTGATCGCACGGCTTCTCGATGATCTGGCCGCGGCCCTTGCAGCGCGGGCAGGTCTGCTGGACCGCGAAGAAGCCCTGCTGCATCCGGACCTGGCCCGCGCCGCCGCAGGTCGTGCAACGGGTCGGCTGGCTGCCCTTCGCGGCGCCCGAGCCCGCACAGTGCTCGCACTCGCTGAGCGTCGTGATCTCGATCTCGGGCGAGTGGCCGAACACCGCCTGCTCGAGGTCGAGTTCGAGCTCGTAGCGCAGGTCCGCGCCACGAAACACCTGGCGGCCGCCGCGGCGGCCGCCGCCGAAGATGTCCCCGAAGACCTCGCCGAAGATGTCGCCGAAGACCTCGCCGGGGTCGACGCCGCCGCGCCCGCCTTCGAGGCCCGCGTGGCCGAACTGGTCGTAGGCGGCGCGTTTCTGGGGATCGGAGAGGACCTCGTAGGCCTCCTTGGCCTCCTTGAACGCCTCCTCGGAGCCGGAGTCCCCCTCGTTGCGGTCGGGATGGTGCTTCATCGCGAGGCGCCGATAGGCCTTCTTGATGTCCGCCTCGCTCGCGGTGCGCGGCACCTCAAGGACCTGGTAGTAGTCGCGCTTCGCCATCTCGCCTCGCCCCCAACAACGTCGCCGCCGCGGGCGATCGGCCCGCGGCGGCGCTTCTTATCGTGCCAGGACCTGCAGGCCTCGCTCAGGCCTTGCGGTCCTTGCCCTTCACTTCCTCGAACTCGGCGTCGAGCACGTCCTCGCCACCCGGCTTCGAGGAGGCGGCACCGGCCGCGGCCTCGGCGCCGGCCGCGGAGGCCCGCTGCAGCACCTCGCCCGCGACCGTCGAGAGCGCCTCGGCCTTGCGGTCGACGATGTCCTTGTCGTCGCCGGCGAGCGCCTTCTTGAGGTCGCCGAGCGCCGACTCGATCTTGGCGCGATCCTCGCCCGCGACCTTGTCGCCCAGGTCCTTCAGCGACTTCTCGACCTGGTGGTGGAGCGCATCGGCGCGGTTCCGGGACTCCACGAGCTCGCGGAACTTCTTGTCCTCGGCGGCGTGCGCCTCGGCGTCCTTGACCATCCGCTTGATCTCGTCCTCCGAGAGGCCGGACGAGGCCTTGATGACGATCTTCTGCTCCTTGCCGGTGCCTTTGTCCTTCGCCGACACGTGCAGGATGCCGTTCGCGTCGATGTCGAAGGTGACCTCGATCTGCGGCATGCCGCGCGGCGCCGGCCCGATGTCCGAGAGGTCGAAGCGCCCGAGCGACTTGTTGTCGCTCGCGCGGTCGCGCTCGCCCTGCAGCACGTGGATCGTGACCGCCGGCTGGTTGTCGTCGGCCGTCGAGAACACCTGCGTCGCCTTGGTCGGGATCGTGGTGTTCTTCTCGATGAGCTTGGTCATGACCTGGCCGAGCGTCTCGATGCCGAGCGACAGCGGCGTGACGTCGAGCAGCAGCACGTCCTTGACCTCGCCCGACAGCACGCCGCCCTGGATCGCGGCGCCGACAGCGACCGCCTCGTCGGGGTTGACGTCCTTGCGCGGCTCCTTGCCGAAGAAGTCCTTGACCGCCTTCTGCACCATGGGCATGCGCGTCTGGCCGCCGACGAGGATCACCTCGGCGATGTCGGTCAGCGAAACGCCCGCGTCCTTGACCGCGATCTTGCAGGGCGCGATCGTGCGCGCGACCAGGTCCTCGACCAGCGACTCGAGCTTGGCGCGCGTCAGCTTCACGTTCAGGTGCTTCGGGCCGGACGCATCGGCCGTGATGTACGGCAGGTTGATGTCGGTCTGCTGGCTCGAGGAGAGCTCGATCTTGGTCTTCTCGGCCGCTTCCTTCAGGCGCTGCATCGCGAGCGGGTCCTTGCGCACGTCGACGCCGGACTCCTTGCGAAACTCGTCGGCGATGTAGTCGATGACCCGGCGGTCGAAGTCCTCGCCGCCGAGGAACGTGTCGCCGTTCGTCGAGAGCACCTCGAACTGGCGCTCGCCGTCGACCTCGGCGATCTCGATGATCGAGATGTCGAAGGTGCCGCCGCCGAGGTCGTAGACCGCGATCTTGCGATCGCCGCCCGCCTTGTCGAGGCCGTAGGCGAGCGCGGCCGCGGTCGGCTCGTTGATGATGCGCTTGACGTTGAGGCCCGCGATGCGGCCGGCGTCCTTGGTCGCCTGGCGCTGCGAGTCGTTGAAGTACGCCGGGACCGTGATCACCGCCTCGGTCACCGTCTCGCCGAGGTAGTCCTCGGCGGTCTTCTTCATCTTCATCAGCACGCGCGCCGAGACCTCGGGCGGGGCCATCTTCTTGCCCTGCACCTCGACCCAGGCGTCGCCGTTGTCGGCCTTGGCGATCTTGTAGGGCACGAGGCCGACGTCCTTCTGGACGACGTCATCGGCGAACTTGCGGCCGATCAGGCGCTTGACCGCATACAGCGTGTTCTGGGGGTTGGTGACCGCCTGGCGTTTCGCCGACTGGCCGACCAGCACCTCCTCGTCCTTCGTGAAGGCGACGATCGAGGGCGTGGTGCGGTCACCCTCGCTGTTCTCAATCACCTTGGGCTTGCCGCCCTCCATGATCGCCACGCACGAGTTCGTCGTGCCGAGGTCGATGCCGATCACCTTACCCATGCGAGTGCTCCTCAAGCGGATACGGAATTCTTGCTGACGTACATGCGGCCGAAGCGGCCGTTGTCAAGCGTCCGGGGCGCGCGCGACGATGACGCGGGCCGGGCGCAGCACCCGGCCGTTCAGCACGTAGCCCTTCTGGATCGTCCGGACGACCGTGTTCGGCGCCAGCGTCGAGGAGGGCTCGGCCAGCATCGCCTCGTGCTCGGCCGGGTTGAAGGGCCTGCCGGCGGGGTCGAGTTCGACGATTCCGGCCTTCTCGAAGGCCTTCAGCAGCAGCCGGTGGGTGGCCGCCTGGCCCTCGATGAGGCTCTTGAGGTCGCCCGAGCCCGCGTTGGCGATCGCGAGCTCAAAACCATCGAGCGCCGGCAGCAACTCCTGCGCAAAGCGCTCGAGCGCGTAGCGCTGCGCGCTCTCAAGGTCGCGGCTCGCGCGCTTTCGGAAGTTGTCGAACTCGGCGAGTACGCGGACATACTGATTGAAGTGCTCCTCGGACTTCTGCTTGGCCGCTGCGAGCTCCGCCGCGAGCGCCGCGGCATCGGGCCGGAAGCTGTCGTCGTTGAGGACGGCGGTCGCCTCCGGATCGGCGGTCTCCACGGTCGCGGGGCTGGGCTTCGGGTCGGTCATCGACGGATCTCCACGGTCAGGCGTCACGCCGGCGCGGAGGATGGGGGCTTGCGGCCCTCATTTCAAGGGCTTAGGGCAACCGCCGAGGAGGGCCCTCAGCGGGTCTGGTTGAGCGCGGACCCGAGGAGCCGCGCCGTCAGGTCCACGATTGGAATGACCCGTTCGTAGGCCATCCGCGTCGGCCCGATGACGCCGAGCACGCCGACCACCTCGTTGCCGATCGTGTACGGGGCGGTGACCACGGAAAGGTCGTCGAGGATCTGGTAGCCCGACTCGTGGCCGATGAAGATCTGCACGCGATCGGCCGACAGGCACTGGTCCAGCAGATGCAATATGTCGCGTTTCTCGGTGAAGGCGTCGAACAGCCGCTTCAGCTTCTCGACGTTCGAGAGCTCCGCAAAGCCCATCAGGTTCGTCTCGCCGGCGATCACGACGTCGACCTGTGCCGGCGCCTCGGCCTCGGGCGCGAACATCTGCTGCGCCATCGAGATCGCGTCCAGCATCATCTGGTTCATGTGGGCGCGCGTCTCCTGCAGCTGCGCGAGGAGCACCGCACGCACGTCGGTGAGCTCGCGGCCGCGGAACTGCTCGTTGAGGAAGTTCGCCGCGCGCCGCAGTTCCTCGACGCTGAAGCGCCGCTCGACCTCGAGGATCCGGTTCTGGACCTCGCGCCCGTTGACGACCAGGATCGCGAGCACCCGCCCCTCCGAGAGCGCCAGGAACTCGATGTGCGACACGGACGCGTGCGCCTGGCGCGGCACCGTCACGACGCCCGCGAGGCGCGTGAAGTTCGACAGGAGCTGCGAGGCCGAGGCGACCAGCTGGCGCGGGTCGTCGCTGCGCTCGCCGAGCCGAAGCTCGAGCGCGCGCGTGAGCTCGCGGTCGACGTCGGTGGTCGGCTGGAGCTTGAGGAGCGCATCGACGAAGAATCGATAGCCCTTGTCGGTCGGCACGCGGCCCGCGGAGGTGTGTGGCGAGGCGACGAAGCCGAATTCCTCGAGGTCGGCCATCACGTTGCGCACGGTCGCCGCGCTCACCGGCAGACCCGACTCGCGCGTCAGGGTCCGCGAGCCGACCGGCAGGCCGTCGCGGATGTAGGCCTCGACGAGCGCCGTCAGCAGCCGCTGCGCGCGCTCGGAGAGCACCGTCGCCCCGCCGCGGTCGAGGATGGAGGCTTCGCGCGAATCACCGGGCATCGTGAATAAGCCTCTGTGCGCAAAAGACTTTCGGACCGTCGGTCCGAATCTAGCGATCGGCCGCTCAGGGTGTCAAGGCGCAATGACCGACGGCGCCCGGGGGCGCAAGGGACGCGCCGCTTATTCGGTCGCTCGCGCGCAAAATGCACGGGCGCTGCCGATCGGCAAAGCGCGCGTGCTAAGTTGCATTCCCGCATGCAGCGCCGCTTCAAGACCATCGCCCTGATCGGCCGCTTCGCCGATCCGCTCGTCGTCGAGGCGATGCAGGGGCTCGCCGCGCACGCGGCCTCCCGCGGCGTGCACGTGCTCGTCGACGACGCGGGCCCGATCGCGGGCAGCGCCGCGATCACGCCGCTGTCCGAGCGCGAGCTCGCGCTGCGCGCCGAGCTGCTGGTCGCGGTCGGCGGCGACGGCACGCTGCTGCACGCCGCGCGCGCCGCCGACGGTCGCGACGTGCCGCTGCTCGGCATCAATCGCGGGCGCCTCGGCTTTCTCGCCGACATCAGCGCCGCCGAGATGCTCGATCGCTTCACCGACGTGCTCGAAGGGCGCTACAGCACCGACGTACGGCACCTCTTGAACGCGCGCCTCATCGACCCGTCCGAAGGCGCCGAACGCAGCGTGCGGGCGCTCAACGACGTCGTGCTGCAGAAGCGCGAGACCGGCCGGATGCTCGACTTCGAGAGCTGGATCGACGGCCGCTTCGTCAACACCCATGGCGGCGACGGCTTCGTGATCGCGACCGCGACCGGCTCGACCGCCTACGCGCTGAGCTGCGGCGGCCCGATCGTGACGCCGAACCTCGATGCGCTCGTGCTCGCGCCGGTTTCGCCGCACACGCTCTCCGACCGCCCGATCGTCGTCTCGCGCGCGTCGGTCATCGAGATCCGGCTCGTCGCGCAGGCCCCGGTACGCGCCCAGGTGACCTGCGACGGCGTCGTGCTCGGCGACCTGCCGCCGGACGGCCGGCTGATCGTCGAGCCCGCCGGAACGACGGTGACGCTGCTGCATCCGCCGGGCTACGACTACTTCCGGATCCTGCGCTCCAAGCTCCACTGGGGACGTGGCGCGCGCCACGCGGCGCGGGACGGCTGATGCTGACGCACCTGCAGATCCGGGACTTTGCGATCATCGACGCCGCCGAACTCGAGCTCGGCGCGGGGCTGACGGCGCTGACCGGCGAGACGGGCGCGGGCAAGTCGATCCTCGTGGACGCGGTGCTCGCCGCGATCGGCGGCCGCGCCGGGGCGGATGTCGTGCGCCACGGCGCCGAGCGTGCCGAGGTCAGCGCGACATTCGACGTGCGCGGCAACGCAGCCGCGCGCGCCTGGCTCGAGGAGCAGGCGCTCGAGCACGAGGGCGAGGTCATGCTGAGGCGCGTCGTCGGCAGCGACGGTCGCACGCGCGCCTACGTCAATGGCCAGGCGCAGCCGGTCAATCAGGTGCGCGCGCTCGGCGAGCTGCTCGTCGACATCCACGGCCAGCAGGAGTTCCTGACGCTGACGCGCGCGGCGACGCAGCGCAGCCTCCTCGACGCGCACGGCGGCCATGCCGAGCTCCTCGCCCCGGTCGCCCGGCTCGCCGCGCAGTACCGCGCGATCGACGCCGAGCTCAGCGCGCTCGCCGCCGCCGCCGCCGAGCGCGATTCGCGGCTCGAGCTGCTGCGCTACCAGGTCAGGGAACTCGAGGCGCTCGGCCTCGAGCCCGGGGAGCCGGAGGCGCTCGCCGCCGAGGCCCAGCGGCTCGCGAACCGCGGGCGCCTCGCGGAGGCCGCGCAGGGCGCACTCGCGCTGCTCTACGAGGGCGACGGCGAGGATGCGCACGCGCGTGCCGGTCGCGCTGCGGCGACCTTGCGCGGCGCGCTCGAGCTCGACGAGGCGCTGAGGCCCGTCGGCGCCCTGATCGAGGAGGCGCTGATCCCGCTCAAGGAGGCGGGGCGTGAGCTCGCCGGGTACCTCGAGTCCCTCGAAGTCGACCCGCGCCGCCAGGAAGCGGTCGAGACGCGCATCGCCTCGATCGAGCAGCTCGCCCGCAAGCACCGCGTGCCGCCCGCGGAGCTTGTGTCGCAGCTCGCCTCGCTCGCACGCGAGCTCGCGATGCTCGAGCACGCCGGCACCACGCTGACCGAGCTCGAGGGGCAGCGCGCGGCGCTGCGCCGCGACTACGACGCGGCGGCGGCGGCGCTCGGTCGGGCGCGCCTCAAGGCGGCCGACGAGCTCGCGCGGGCGGTGACCGCGCTGATGCGCGGCCTCGGGATGCCGGGCGGCGTGTTCGCGGTCGAGGTCACGACGCCCGCCGAGCGACCGGTCGACCCCTCGGGCGCCGAGCGCGTCGAGTTCCTCGTCAGCGCCAACCCCGGCCAGCCGCCGAGGCCGATCGCGCGCATCGCCTCCGGCGGCGAGCTCTCGCGCATCAGCCTCGCGGTGCAGGTCGCGGCGGCCCACGAGACCGGCGGGCCCACGTGCATGATCTTCGACGAGGTCGATGCCGGCGTCGGCGGCGCGGTCGCCGAGATGGTCGGGCGGGAACTGCACGCGCTCGCGCGCCGCGGCCAGGTGCTGTGCGTGACGCACCTGCCGCAGGTCGCGAGCCAGGCCGACCGGCACGTGCGTGTTGCGAAGCTCTCCGACGGGCGCAAGAGCCGCACGGTCCTGACGTCGCTCTCGAGCGACGAGCGGGTCGAGGAGCTGGCGCGGATGCTGGCCGGCGTCGACGTCACCGCCGCCGCCCGCGAGCACGCGCGCCAGATGCTGGCGCGGCCGAAGGCGGCGGCGCGCTCGGGTGCCCGGCCGCGCCGTCCCGGCCGCTCCTAGACGCCGCGTGCCTTGCGGTTTGGGCAGTTCGGGCGCCGGCAGTGCCCGTAGAGAATCAGCGCGTGGTCGGCGACCGCGAATCCGAGCCGGTCGGCAGCCGCCGCCTGCAGCGACTCGATCGCCGGATCGCTGAACTCCTCGACCTTGCCGCAGTCGACGCAGACGACGTGGTCGTGGTGGTCCCCGCGGTTGAGCTCGAACACCGCCGTGCCGCCCTCGAAATGGTGGCGGGTCACGAGGCCCGCGGCCTCGAACTGGGTCAGCACGCGGTAGACGGTCGCGAGGCCGATGTCCTCCTTGAGGTCGAGGAGCTTCTTATAGATGTCCTCGGCGCTCAGGTGATGGACCACCGCGCCCGCCAGGATCTCGAGGATCTTGAGGCGCGGGACCGTGACCTTGAGTCCGGCCCGGCGCAGGTCCTGGCTTTCCACGCAGCTGCCCTCGCGGTTCGGGTATGATCCGCCGCCATTATCCACCGCAGGCCGTGCCGGACCAAACCGCGCGCGGCGCCGACGCCCATCCCATGCGCATCTCGAACGCCCTTGCCGCCGCCGCGATCCCGCTCGCGCTCGCCCTCATGGGCGGCTGCATCTATCGCGTCAACATCCCCCAGGGGAACTACCTGGAGGCCAAGATGATCGACCAGCTGCAGGTCGGCATGACCCGCAGCCAAGTGCGCTATGTACTCGGCACGCCGATGATTGCGGATCCCTTCCATCCCGACCAGTGGGATTACCTCTACTATTTTAAGGAAGGGAAGACGCGCAAAGTCGAAACGCGGCTTGTCGTCGTCCATTTCACCGACGAGAAGGTCTCGAAGGTCGAACGGCCGGAGGGCGAGTTCAGGAACCCGACCGTGCACACGGCCCCGGTGATCTAGCGCCCTTTCCCCATCGTCCGGCCCTCGCGCGCGAGGCGCCGGCGCGTCTCCTTGGGATCGGCCGGCAGCGACCGGTAGAGCTCGACCCGATCGCCCGCGGCCAGGACCGTCCCCGCGGCGACCTTGCGACCGAAGATGCCGAGTGGCGCGTCTTGCGCGATGCCCGGATGGCGCTCGCGGATGCCGGCGCGCTCGACCGCCTCGGCGGCCGTGGTCCCGGCAGGGACCAGGAGCTCGATGACGGTCTGCCGGTCGCGCTCGGCGTAGGCGACCGACACCCGGATGTCAGGCGCCGCCACGGTAGACCTCGCGCGCACGACGCACGAACGCGTCGACGAGGGAGTTCCAGGTCGACTCGAAGAGCGGCCCGAGCACGAGGCCAAGCGCGGCGCTCTTGAACTCGAACTCGACGAAGAGCTCGACGCGACAGCCGCGCACCTCGCCCGCCGGGTCCGCGGCCCGGATCGGCACGAACGCCCAGCTGCCGGCGAAGCGCGCAAGCGGCCCCTCGACGAGCGCCATCTCGATGTGCTCCCCGGGTCGCATCGTGTTGCGCGTCGTGAGCGCGACGCGCACCCCGGCGCGCTGCATGTCGACCGTCGCGGTGATCGAGTCCGCGCTTTCCTCGAGGACGCGGGTCGCCGGGCACCACGGCACGAACTCGGGGTAGCGGCGCACGTCGTTGACGAGCGCGTACATCTGCGCGGGCGTGTGGGGGACTAAGGCGCTGCGGCGGACTTCGCGCATCGGACCGCTTTCAAGGGACCCTCCCCGCATTGTGGGGTCCCTGCGGGACGCCGACAACGAGGGCTAGAATGACGGAGGGACCGAGGTGTCGACCGGCATGACCGAACGCAAGGACAAGGACTCGCACGCCGGGACCATCGCGGTCAATCGCCGCGCGCGCCACGACTACTTCATCGAGGAGCGCTACGAGGCGGGGCTCGCGCTGATGGGCTGGGAGGTCAAGGCGCTGCGCGCCGGCCGCCTGCAGCTCGCCGAGGGCTACGTGCTCATGAAGGGCGACGAGGCGTGGCTGCTCGGCAGCCACATCACGCCGCTCAACTCGGCCTCGACGCACGTGGTCGCGGATCCGACCCGGACCCGCAAGCTGCTCTTGAAGCGCCGCGAGATCGACCACCTCGTCGGCGCCGTCGAGCGCAAGGGCTACACGCTCGTGCCGCTTTCGATGTACTGGAAGGACGGTCGCGCCAAGCTCGAGATCGGGCTCGCCAAGGGCAAGAAGGAGCACGACAAGCGCGCGGCCGAGAAGGATCGCGACTGGCAGCGCGAGAAGGCGCAGACGCTGCGCGCGCGAAACCGCTGACGGCGCTAGAGCGCCGCGATCACCACGATCTCGACCTTGTACTCCGGGGCCGCGAGCGCCGCCTCGACCGTCGCGCGCGCGGGCGTGTGGCCCGGCGCGACCCAGGCGTCCCAGGCCGCGTTCATCGCCGCGAACGTGCCGATATCGGCGAGGTAGACGGTCGCGGCGAGGATCTTGCTCTTGTCGCTGCCGGCGGCGGCAAGCAGCCGGTCGATTGTCGCGAGCACCTGCCGCGTCTGGCCGGTGACATCGGCCTTGATGTCCTCGGCGACCTGCCCGGCGAGGTAGACGGTGCTGCCGTGGACCACGGCCTGCGACATGCGCTTGCCGACCTCGAGACGCTTGATCATCGGAGACTCCGGGGGCCTTGTGAAAGCGGCGACTCTACCCCAAATAGCCGTCGTGACCCGGGTCCGGGCAGGCCGGGTCGAACTAGGCTATTCTGTATGGGCTTCTGGGGGCGACCGGTTTCGACGTGGGTTGCGAAACTCCAGGTGCATGCCGAGGTGCAGGTTCCTCGTTAAACCATTTGCAAATTCTAGCTGCGAACGACAACAGCTACGCTCTGGCGGCTTAAGCCCCGCCTACTCCACCCTTCTCCGTGCCTGTGCGGGTGGGGATGGG
>DATKOR010000052.1:0-14794 GCA_035524495.1 Steroidobacteraceae bacterium | reverse complement strand
CCGACGCGGAGTGGGCGAGGCTCGGGGCACTTGCCAAGACGCACAACGCGCTCGGGCACACCCGCGACGAAATCCTCGCGGACCTCAGCAAACGATGCCGCTACACCGTCGCGACCATCGAACGGCACCCGGCGATCATGCCGCACCTGCCGGCAGCGCGCGCCTGGCCACGCCGGTAGCCGCAGCGCCCACGACGGGCGAACGCAGTTCGCGCGCGGTCGGTGGCCGCGGGCTCGATCCGGCGGGGAACGTCCATATCGCCGCCGGGACCTGATGCGCAGGCGACTGCCTCGCGCGTCTGAATTTGACCGGCCGCGCCGTGCAGCGGCGCGCGCGGCCCGGACCGCGATCCGCAGCGCGACAGCCGGAGCGATTTGGCCTATCGTGGTCTTCCCGTCGCTTGGATACCGACCATGACCCGACGTGCCAGAACGGCGTGGGTGTCCCTCGCGGTCGCAGCGCTGACGCTGCTCGGCCCGGCCACGCACGCCGAGGAGCCCGCGCAACCGCTCGCGACGCTCTCGATTGACGTGCACGTCGATGCGTTGACGCCGGGAAGCTCGGAAGGCACGACGCGTTCGGTCGCGATCCCGGCCGCCTGTACGTACGTGCGGCACAACCTCGAGCTGCTGACGCGCCATCCCGCGAGCCCGCTGTCGACGCACGACGACACCAAGACCTCTTACCGGGAGGAACTGCGCCGCGATTCGAGCGGGCGTGTCACGGCGGTCGCGCTCACGCTGAACGCCAGCATGCCCGCGGCGGGCGAGCCGTCCTCGATCGGCATCCGCCTGTCGGTCGTGATGCGCTGCGATTACTGAGTTCGCCCGCACGCGGCGACGATCAGCGCCGCAAATCGTTCCGGATCGTCTTCCTGCAGGAAGTGCCCGCCGCGCAGCGTCGGGTGCTCGAGTCCCCGGGCGCCCGGCACTTCGGTCCTGAACCGCCGATCGGCGCCGCGCGTGATCGGATCGCCGTCGCTGAAGCAGGTGATGAACGGCTTGCGCCATGCCCGAAGCACGTCCCATGCGCGGCGGTTCGCGGCCGACTCGGGATCGTCGCGCCTGACGGGGACGAGCGACGGATAGGTGCGGGCCGCGACCTTGTGGGCGTTCGTCGGGAACGGCGCGTCGTACGCCGCCCTCTCGGCCGCCGAGAGGCGTCGACGCGTTCCGCTCGCGACGATGCGGCCGATCGGGAACCAGGGGCTCAGGCGTGCGAATCTCTCCCACACCTTCCAGGCGAATGGCATCTCACTCTCGCCGGTCGGCAGGCCGCCGTTCGCGAGCACGATGCGGGCGAAGCGGTGCTCGTGCTCGGCCGCGAGCCGAAGGCCGATCAGCGACCCCCAGTCCTGGCAGACGAGCGTGATCTGCTGGAGGTCGAGCGCCTCGATGAATCCGCGGATCCAGGCGACCTGGCCCGAAAAGCCGTAGTCCGAGCGCAGCGCCGGCTTGTCGGAGCGCCCGAACCCGACGAGATCGGGTGCGATGACCCGAAGGCCCGCGGCCGCGACGCGCGGAATCATGTGCCGGTAGAGGTAGGACCAGGTCGGCTCGCCATGCAGCATCAGCACGATCGCGCCGTCGCGAGGACCCTCATCGACGTAGTGCAGGCGAAAGGCCGCGCCGAGCTCGTGGTAGTGGGGCGCGAATGGATAGCCGGGAAGGTCTGCGAAGCGCTCGTCGGGCGTTCTCAGGATGCGCAGCGCCGCACGCCCGCGCGATCCGCTCGATCGATCCGCCGGCAAGGCGCCCGACGTCACGCGAGCGTCCGCGCAATCGCCATCGCGGCGGTCGTGACCGCGAGCAGCGCCGCTGCAGCGAGCGTCCCTGTCCCGATCCGGGCCGCCGTGCGCTGCGCGAGCTCGGCTTCCTCGCCCGTGAGCGGCGTGCCGCGCTCGGCGGCGCGCGCGCTCAGCCGCCCAATGAGCTTCGCGCCCGGGATATTGACCGCGAGCCCGATGACGACGACGCCGAGCGAGGCGAGTGCGCCGATCGCGTAGCACAGGCCCTGCGGCCGGACGAGCCAGGCGAGCTCGAGCCCGCCCGAGTCCACCCAGAGGAGGTAGGCGCCCGAGACCAGCGCCGCGAGACCGACGACCACCAGCACCTCGGGCAGGCGCTTTCTTACGGTGAGCTCCCGGAGGACCGCGGCGCCGCCCGGTCCCGCGCTGCGAATGGCCGGCAGCAGGTAGAGCGCGATCAGGATCGCGCCGCCGGCCCAGACGGTGCCCGCCACGATGTGAACGAGCCGCGCCAGCAGCCACGGAAATCCCGCCATGTCTCCCCCGATCCGGCGTCTGCGCGCCGGTGTTCGTCCCGTGCAAAGTCTACGCGCGGTTGCCGGGACCCGGCGAAACTTCCGGCGCTGCGCGCGGGTCGAACGGTTACGATGGCGCGGAGGGCCGTCTCATGCGTAACGTCTTCAACGTTCTCGCGCTCGGTCTGCTCGTCGCGGGCGCGGCGGTCGGCGGCGCGCCCCCCGAGATCCGCGTCAGTTTCGCGCCGGCGCTTCGGGCCGAGCTCGACAAGCGCTACGGCAGCGAGGAAGCCGCCGTGCTTGGCGGCTTCGTGACCGACTCGATGCACCGCGCGCTCCAGCGCCCCGGTGCGCCGGAAGGCACCGGCCTCACGGTCGAGGTCGTCCTAGAGTCGGCCCGCCCGTCGCACCCGACGCGCGCGCAGACCTTCGCCGATCCCGCGCTCGACCCGATGCGCTCGCGCTCGCTCGGCGGCGCGACGCTCTCCGGGACGGTCAGGGACCGCGACGGCCGCGTGCTCACGAGCCTGTCCTACGAGCACTATCCGGTCGACTTCACGACCGCCTCGGCCGGAGGCGATCCGTGGGCCGACGCGCGGATCGCGATCGATGGCTTCACGGCGGCGCTCGTGAAGCGGATGCACGCGCAGCGCTAGAGGCGCGCCCACAGGCGCTTCGTCAGCACGCCCGTGCGCCGCTCGATGGCCGCCGCGGCGGCGAGGCACACGTCCTCGCGGTAGCGTGACGCGATCAGCTGCACGCCGACCGGGTGGCCGCGATGCAGTCCCGCCGGCACGACCGCGGCCGGAAGACCCAGCACGTTGATCGCCGAGACGAAGCGCAGGTCGTTGTAGAACAGCTCGCGTATCGCTCCCTCGCCGCCGAGGTCGGCGCGCGGCCCGGGCGTCGGCCGGACCGAGACGGGCGTGACGACGAGCGGCCACTCGTCGAGGAAGGCGAGCCAGGCGCGCAGGTGTCGCGAGCGCTGCGCGATGGCCGTCATGTAGCCGGCGGCGTCGAGCGGTCGTGCGATCCGGTGCATCGCGCGCATCACCTGCCGAAAGTCCCTGGACGCGAGCTTGTTCATCGCCGCTTCCTGCAGCGTCGACACCTCTGCCATCAGGATGTCGCACCACAGCTGCCAGGTCGCCGTGATGTCCGGCAGCTCGACCTCCTCGACCCGGTAGCCCGCGTCCTCGAGGTGCACACAGGCGCCGCGAACGAGCGCGAGCACGTCGGCGTCGGCAACGAGGTCGCGCGGCAGGCGCGCGAGCGCGACCCGGACCGGCGCCTTGGGCCTCGGGCCCGCGAGCGGCGCCGGCACCCACCACGGGTCGCGCGCATCGCGCGCGCTCATCGCGCCGAGCGCGAGCCGCACGTCGCGGACCTCGCGCGCGAGCGGCCCCTGCACCGACATCAGCTGTTGCAGCAACGGCCGCTCGACCGGCGCGCTCGGATTGAACGCCGGGACCCGTCCGAGCGTCGGCCGGATCGTCGCGAGCCCGTTGCAGTGTGCCGGCCAGCGCAGCGAGCCGCCGATGTCGTTGCCGTGCGCGAGCGCGCCGATGCCGAGCGCGACCGCCGCCGCGGCGCCGCCCGAGGAGCCGCCGCAGGTGATCGCCGGGTCCCAGGGATTCATCGTCAGGCCGTGCAGCGGGTTGTCGGTGAACCCGCGCAGCGAGAACTCGGGCGTGTTCGTGAGCCCGAGGATGATCGCGCCGGCCGCGCGCAGGTTGCGCACGACCGGTGCGTCGTCCGGGGCGATCAGCGCGCGCTGCGCCGGCACGCCATTGGGGTTCGCGAGGCCGCGGACGTCGACGTTCTCCTTGATCGTCACCGGCACGCCATGCAAGGGGCCGGGCGCGAGCCCGCGCGCGAGCGCCTGGTCGGCGCGGCGCGCGGCTCTGAGCGCCGCGGCGCGAAGCTCCCGGACGACCGCGTTGACGGTGGGGTTGGCTTCCTTCAGGCGCGCGAGGTGTGCGCGCGCGACCTCGGTCGCCGACACCTGCCGCGTGCGGACCGCGCGCGCGGTCTCGACGGCCGACCATTGCCATACGGGCCGCTCGCTGCTGTTCGGCATCGCTCGCTCCTGTGATAGCGGCCAAGGATACCCGGGAAGGGATCGGCGCTGACGGCCCGTGCTACGCTCCCCGGCGCATCACCGCCGATCGCGAGGTGACCATGAACAGGGGCCTTGGCGTACTCCTCGTCCTAATCGCGGCGCTCGCCGCCTGCGACCACGATTCCCACATCTCGATTCATACCGGCGGGCTGACGCTCAAGGACGGCCGGGTCGTGATCCACGGCTCGGACGGCACCGAGGCGACGGTGTCGAAGGAGGGCGAGTTCTCGATCGCGGGCAAGCCCATCGGCGTCACCGAAGGCGAGCGCGCCGACCTGACCCGCTACTACCGCGCGGCGAACGATGTCGTCGGCCACGCCGCGGCGACCGGCGTCGCCGGTGCGAAGGTCGGCGTCACCGCGGCCGACGCGGTCGTCACGGGACTCGCCAAGGGCGACATGTCGGAGGTCAAGGGCAAGGTCCAGGCGCAGGCCGAGGAGGTCAAGCGCCAGGCGCTGAAGCTCTGCGACGACATCAAGGAGGTGCGTGCCGCGCAGGAGGTGCTGCGGGCGGCGCTACCGGCGTTTCAGCCCTACGCGGTCGTCGGCGAGCACGACGTCACTGACTGCGGCAAGGACGTCCACGACGCGGGGGGGTCGAAATAGCGCTCAGATCCGAAGGCCCGTGCTCTCGAAGGCATGGGTGACGTGGTCGATCAGGTCGTGTACCGCCGCCACATGGTGGTAGCCGTACCAGGCGAGCACCACCAGGATCGCGATGCCAAAGAGCCCGTCCCACGGCGCGACCCATGCCCCGTGGTAGCCGACCGCCGGGTGGTACGCGGCGCGGCGCGCGGCCTTCAGCGGCCAGGCGACGATGTTGTAGAGCACGATCAGCACGATGATGCCGACCCAGAACGGCACGCCGTTCGGCAGCCACCAGCCGAAGATCGCGCCGGTCGTCACCAGCGAGATGACCGCGAGCACCATGCCGATCGTGAACACCGCGAGCACGATGCCGAGGATCGCCATCAGGATGCCGGTCACGACGTGCGCGGCGTAGGGCAGCGGCGCCGGCGCGGTCCCGGCGGGCGGCGGCGGCGGCACTGACCAGCGCTGCTTGCGCCACTCGTGGCGGGCGCGGCGCCACTCGTAGCGCCACTCGGCGCGCGCGCGCCGCCACTCGTGGCGCCATGCGGCGCGCGACTGCTTCCATTCGCCGTGCTGGGCGAACTCCGCGGCCTTCTGCTTCGCGCGCTCGACGAGCACGCGGGCGTTGAACGGGAGCCCGCGCGCGGCCGCGTGCTCCTCCGAGGTGCTCGCGTAGGGCACGACGAACATCAGCACGAGGTAGACGAGGATCGCCGCACCGCCCGTCAGGAGTGCGAGCAGCACGAACACCAGCCGCACGATCGTCACGTCGACCGAGAAGTACGCGGCGATGCCGTTGCAGACGCCGCTGATCAGCGCGCCTTCGCTGATCTGGTAGAGGCGCCTTGGCGTCGGCTCTCCCGGGCTCGGCGCGGCCGATGGGGCCGGGCCCGCGGCCGGTTCCGGTGCCGCGCCGTCGACCGGGCCCATCTCCTCGATGATGGTCGCAAGCTCCGCGCGCGCCACGACCGTCTTGTGGGTGCCGAGGTAGCGGTCGCACTTGTCGGCGATCGCCTGCTCGAGGTCGGCGACGATCTCGTCCTTGTCGGGGTTGCCCGCCAGCGCGCGCGCCGCATCGCCGAGGTAGGTGCCGAGGAGCGCGTACGCATCGTCCTCGAGCTGGTAGGCGCGGCCGTTGAGACTCACGGTGATCACCTGGCGCATGACTCAGTTCCCCAGCTCGGAGACGGTCTTGTTGATCCGCGCCCAGTACGCGTCGAGCTCCGCGAGCTGGGCGTGGCCGGCATCGGTCAGCCGGTAGTACTTGCGTGGCGGGCCGGACTCCGACTCCTGCCACTGGTATTCGACGAGGCCTTCGCGGCGCAGCTTGCTGAGCAGGGGATAGAGCGTCCCTTCCTGCGTCGCGAACTCCGTTCCGGCAAGGCGCCGCAGGATGTCGGCGACGTAGACCGTCGTGCCGCTGACGATCTTGAGCACGAGGAACTCGAGCAGGCCTTTTCGCAGCGGCATCAGTTTCTGGTCGAGGCTCATGTCACATCCAGCTACCTTGGTAACAAAAGGTACCATTACGAAGACTCGAGGTCAAGGCCAATAGCACCAACTGCTTTGGGGGCTGAAGAGAACCGCCGACCCTCCACCGAACAGGTGAAGCGAGGGGGTGCACCACGTGCCTTGCCTCTCGAACGCCGCGTGCGCTTTACGGATTCGCTCGGACAGCGCGCCGCACGAACGGGCGCGAAACGGGCCGGGTCTATACTCGACCCGGCGCGACGGTTCGTCGCGAGGAGAGCAGACGTGACCTGGTGGGGTTGGATCATCGCCGGCGCGATCCTGCTCGGTGCCGAGCTCGCGTTCGTCGACGCGCAGTTCTACCTCGTGCTGCTGGGCGCCGCGGCGATCATCGTCGGGCTCGTCTCAGGCACCTATGCGCTCCCCGAATGGCTCGAGTGGTCGCTGTTTGCGGTCCTTGCGCTCGTGCTGATGGTCGGGTTTCGGCGTCGCATCTACCAGCGGCTGCGCGGCCACGCGCCCGACGTCCCGGTGGGGCCGGCCGGCGGCACGCTGACGCTGCCGACGGCACTCGCGCCGGGCGACAGCTGTCGCGTCGAGTACCGCGGCAGCTCCTGGACCGCGCGCAACGACGGCGAGGCGGAGATCCCGGCCGGCGCTCACGCGCGCGTGACGCGCGTGCAGGGGCTCACGCTGTCGGTGCGCCTCGAGCCCGAGCACGCACGCTAAGGAGCAGTCGATGTACGGATCGGTCGTCGCAATCGCCCTCGCCCTCGTCGTCGTCATGGTCCTGGCGCGCACCGCGGTCGTCGTGCCGCAGCAGAGCGCGTTCGTGATCGAGAGCCTCGGCAAGTACAGCCGCACGCTGCAGGCGGGCTTTCACATCCTGTTCCCGTTCGTCGAGCGGGTCGCCTACCGGCACAGCCTCAAGGAACAGGCGCTCGACGTCGCCGAGCAGGTGTGCATCACGCGCGACAACGTCCAGGTCGCGGTCGACGCGGTGCTCTACATGCAGGTGCTCGATCCGCACCTCGCGTCCTACGGCATCACCAACTACAACTTCGCGATCTCGCAGCTCGCGCAGACGACGCTGCGCAGCGAGATCGGCAAGATCGAGCTCGACCGGACCTTCGAGGCGCGCGGCACGATCAATGCCAATGTCGTCGCCGAGCTCGACAAGGCCTCGGGAGCCTGGGGCGTCAAGGTGATGCGCTACGAGATCAAGAACATCACGCCGCCCAAGGACGTGCTGTCGGCGATGGAGAAGCAGATGCGCGCCGAGCGCGAGAAGCGCGCGGTGGTCCTGACCTCCGAAGGCGAGCGCGACGCGAAGATCAACCAGGCCGAGGGCGACAAGCAGCGCGTGATCAAGGCCTCGGAAGCGACCAAGCAGCAGCAGATCAACGAGGCCGAGGGTCAGGCGGCGGCGATCCTCGCGGTCGCGACCGCGACCGCCGAGGGCCTGCGCCGCGTCGGCGGCGCGCTCAGCGAGCGCGGCGGCATCGAGGCGATGCAGCTTCGGATCGGCGAGGAGTACGTGCGCCAGTTCGGCAAGCTCGCCAAGGACTCGACGACGCTCGTCGTCCCGGCGCAGCTCAGCGACCTCGCGGCGGTCGTGACGATGGCGACCAGCATCGCCAAGAAGCCGACGCCGGCCGCGCCGGCCTGAGCGCGCCTCAGGGCGCGCGCTGCCGCTCGCGTGCGACCCAGGCCTCGACGTCCTCGAGCTTGCGCGGCAAGGCGCTGCTCAGGAGCTTCGGGCCCTTGTCCGTCATCTCGACCTCGTCCTCGATGCGCACGCCGAAGCCCTGTGCCGGAAGGTAGATGCCGGGCTCGACCGTGAACACGGCGCCGACCGCGATGGGCCGCTCGTAGTCGCCGACGTCGTGGACGTCGAGGCCGACGAAGTGGCCGAAGCCGTGGATGAAGTCGGCGAGGTGGCCGGCACGGCGCAACGACTCCTCGCAGACGTGTTGCAGCTCGGCCATCGTGACGCCCGGCTTGATCGCCGCGAGCACGTCCTCCTGCGCCTGGTAGACCGCGCGGTACACCTGCGCCTGCTCGGGCGTGAAGTGGCCGGACACGGGGTAGGTGCGCGTGATGTCGGCGGCGTAGCGGCCGTACTCGGCCGCCGCGTCGACGACGACCAGGTCGCCGTCGCGCAGCATCCTGGAGTTCTGGTCCCAGTGCAGCACCGCGCCGTTCGGGCCGCTGCCGACGACCGAGGAGTAGGCAAGCCCGGTCCCGCCGTTGGCATAGAACGCGTACTCGAGCTGCGTCGTGACGTCGCGCTCGGAGACGCCGGCGACCGTTGCGCGCGCGACCACGTTGTGGCCGGCGATCGTGATGGCGACGGCGCGCTCGAGGCGCGCGAGCTCGGGCGCCGAGTGCGCCTCGCGCAGGGCGGCGAGCAGCCCGCGCTTGTGCTCGAGCTTGAGCCCGTAGCGGGCGGCGAGGCGCTGCGCGAGCTCGGCATCGCCACGCTCCTCCCTCTGCATCGTCGCCGGCGCGATTACCGCGACGCAATCGTGGTGCAGGCCCGCGCCGTTCAGCACGCCCTCCGGCGTGCCGCGCTGCACGCGGTCGACGCCGTACTTGGCGAGGAGGTCGGGCGAGACCGGCTCGCGCGGCCCGGTCCAGCGCTCGGCCTCCGGGTCGCGCGGCTTCAGGAGCAGCGTGACCTTGCGGAACGGCGACTTCGGCTGGAGCACGAGGTGCGCGCCCGGCTCGTTGATGCCGGTCAGCCAGTAGAAGTCGCCGTCCTGCCGGTAGTCCTCGGTGATCCCGTTCACCTCGCCCTGCGAGGACAGCACCGCGACGCAGCCGCCGAGCTCGGCGAGCACCTTCGCGCGGCGCGCCTGGTAGACCTCGACCGGCAGGTCCGCCGGCGGGGCCGGCTGCGGATGCACGAAGCCAGCCGCGATCGCGACCTGGAGGAGCAGCGGGCTGAGCATGGCGGGGATCCGTGGCGCCGCGGGCGGCGGGTGGACGCGCAGCGTACGCGCGGCGAAGTTGGCGCCGCAAGCGGGTTCAGGTGTTCACGGAGAGACGCGGCGCCCGCCGCGCCGTACCGTAGCCGCCCCTGAGAGCCGGAGTGAGCTGCGATGATCCTGTCCTTTCGACCGGCCGGAGCCGCCGACGCCGACGCCGCGGTGCCGCTGATCTACAGTTCCGGCCCCGCAACCTTCGACTACGTGTTCGCGCCGGCGGGCGCTGATCAGGCGCTTCGCTTCCTGCACGCGGCCTTTCGCGGCGGTCGCGGCGAGTTCGGCCACTTGAACCACGTCGTCGCGCTCGCCGACGGCGCGATCGTCGGCGTCGGCGCCGCATGGGACGGGCGCGCGACGCTGCGGTTCACGCTCGCCGCCGCCGCGCAGATCCTGCGCTTCTACGGACCCGTCGGCGCGGCCGGCGTCATCGCGCGCGGGCTCGCCGTCGAGCGCGTGATCCGTCCGCCGCGCGGCGACGAGCTCTACGTGGCCCACCTTGGAGTCCGCGAGGACTGCCGAGGTCGCGGCGTGGGCGCGGCGCTGACGCGCCACCTGCTCGGCTGCGCCGACCGCGCCCGCCATCGCATCGCGAGCCTCGACGTCGCGGTCACGAACCCGCGCGCCGAGGCGCTCTACGCGCGTCTCGGCTTCAGCGTGCTCGCGCTTCGCCGCTCGGGCCTCGCGCGCGGCGATTCGGTCGTGCCGGACCACCGGCGCATGACGCTCGCGCTCGCTTAACAGATTGCGCGCCGCGGCGGTGCACGGCTGTCGGAGTTCCTTACACGCGGGCGTGGCGTGTCCGCGGCGCCCCGCCTAAGCGCCTGATTCGTGGGACCCGGCTCCGCCCGGCCTGCGACTTGCATCGGAGAGGGCAGGCGCGGTCCGCGGGCGGTGTTTCAGCGGATCGCGGGGGTGGAGATGAGGACTTCATGAACGAGACTCGCAGCGCGCGGCTGCCATCCGCTGCACTCGCCTCTGCAATCCTCGCGGCGGCGAGCGTTCCGGCGGCCGCCGGCGCCGCGACGTGCAGCGACGCGGCGACAACCGCGGCGTGCGTCCCGCAAGCGCCGCAGCCGGTGACGCTGAGCCTGCTTGCGCTCGGCGTCGGGGCGCTCGCGCTCGCGCGCCGCCGTCGTTGAGGCTTCAGCGCGCCGCAACCGCCGCGCGGCGCGCCGCCGGGGACGGCGCGAGCACGATGCTGCGCGCCACCCCGTCGAGCGCGCGTAGCGCATCACCCGGGTTCGCGCTCAGCAGCCAGACGTCGGCGCCTTGCCGGAAGGCGAGTGCCTCGCCCGCAGGCCCCGAAGCGCGTAGCGCCGCGCGACCGGCGATCTGCGCCGCCCGCGTCGCGGAGCGAAAGCCGCCGTGCCGCAGCGCGACCTCGGGCTCGAGCGAGGTTCGTTGTGCGCCGAGCTGGCGGACGCTGATCTCGCCGCCGTCGGGCGCGGCGAGCGCAATGACCGTCGGGTCCGGAAAACGCGCATCGGCGTCCGTGAACCTGAAGCTCGGCGGCTTCGTGAGGCGCAGGCCGAGCCACGGATTGTCGTAGCGATCGCCGTCGATCCGGTACGGCGGCGCGCCGTCGGGCACCTCGACCCAGTCGTTGCCGCGCCGATACGCGAGGATCCGGATCGACTCGTTGCCGAAGAGCCGCATGATGTCGATCGCGCCGCTCGCCGCGCCTTGCTCCGCCGAGTGGTGAACGATGGCGATGCGCGCCGCATCCGCCGGGCCCGGGGCGTAGAGCGTCGCATCGAGCGGCACCCAGCGCTCGCCGACCCTGATCTCGCTCCAGGCGTGACCGCCCCAGATGTTCTCGACGTACGCGTAGCCCATCACGACGCGCGCCGGAATGCCGAGCGTGCGGGCGAGCGAGGTCAGCAGCACGGCGTAGGCGACGCACGTGCCGCCGCGATCGCGCACCACTTCGGAAGCCGGGACAACCGCGAGGCCCGCATCGAACCGCATGTGCTCGGCGACCCAGTCCTGCAGCGCGCGCGCCTGCGCGTAGGCGCCGGCGCCCGGTCGGCGCAGCGATGCGGCGAGCGCGACGACGTCCGGGTGATCGGCCTGCAGGATCACGTTCGCCTCGGTGAACGGCGCGCCCGGGGGTGCATCGGGGCCCGGCTTCGCGGCGACCGACGGCCTGCGCACCGCGAGCACGATGTGATCGCGCGCGCGCTCGAGCACCCGCTGCCCGGGGCCCTCGAGCTCGGGAAAGCCCGTTTCGGGATTCTTGAGGTCGATGCGGACCTTGAGCTCGTCGATCGCCCGCGGCTCCGGCAGCCGCACGTTCGACGGCACCAGTGAGCGCGTGAAGAGCTCATCGGGAAGCGGTGCGTCGCGGGATTGCGCATCGCGGACCGCCTCCGTCGAGCGCCGCAGCGTGATCTCGCCGAAGGGTCCCGGTTGCGATTCCTCGAGCAGTTGACCGTCGGCGTCGAGGACCATGCGGGCCGGCGTGCCGAGCAGGTCGATGCCCTCGCTGATGGTCGTGCGCCCGGCGGGTCCGTCGGCGGCCGACGGCCGCTCGAGGATGTCGCGCCTGATGAGCGCGACCCTGCCGAGCTCGGGCACGAACGTTGCGTATTCGAACGACGGCTCACCGGCGGCGAGCGCGCGCAGCGTCTCGGCGCGAACGCCCTCCGGACCCAGCAATACGTGGGTCGCCGGCTCGACCTGCCGGTAGCTGCGTCCGCCGGCCTCGGTGACGATCGTGAGCGTGTCGCCGTTGACCTCGACGTCGAGCACGGTCGCGTCCTTCGAGGTGCGCATCTCGAAGTGCAGGCGTGCGAGCGTCCCGTCGCCACGCTCGGTCTCGGTGGCGCGCACGCTGATCTCGACGCGCGCGCCGAGGCGGTTGATGACCATCTCGGTCTCGCTGATCGTGCGCACGAGACCGGCGTCGGCGGGCTCGACGCGCTCGTGCTCGTAGCCCGAGGGTATGCCGGCGATGCGCAGCTCGTACCAGCGCTCGGGCACCTCCGCCGACGCCTGCCGCGCGAGGAGCACGACGAGCAGGAGGGCGAACTGCGGCCAGCGCGCGACCGCGCGCAGGCGGGGGAGGGCGCTCATCGTCGCGATCCGCCTGACCGCCGCGTGGCACCCGTGCGGCGTCCCGGCGCGCGCGGCGGCTGCGCGCGAAGCGCGGCGAGCTCAACCGGCGTGTCGAGGTCCTGCGCCGCGCGCGGCATCGGCACCGGCGTCGAGCGATCGGCGAGGAGCGCGCGCGCCCCGACGTCGCCGCGCAGCGAGAGGAGTTCCGCGAAGCGCCGGCGTGGGAAGACCGCCGGTACGCCGAGCCGGCCCGAGTAGGCGGCCGCGGCGCTGCCGCGGCCCGCGGCGCGGAGCAGGCGCCACAGGTCCTCGCGTTCGATGCGCCACTGATCGACGGTCATGATCAGGAGCCTGGTGGCGCTTGGCGGTACCCGCCGCACCCCGGCTCGCAGCGATGCGGAGAGTCCCTCGCGCCAGCGGGCGGCGCGCACGACGACCGCGCCGTGGGCCCTCGCGACTGCGCCCGTTCGTGCCGCCTGCGCGCCAACGACGACGCCGAGCCAGGCGGGTCCGAGCGATTCTGCGATGCGGACTGCGCGGCCGACGAGCGACTCGCCGCCGACGCGGACCAGCTGCTTCGGGCGCCCCAGCCGGCGGCTTCCCCCGGCGGCGAGCACCAGCACGGCGACGCGCCCGGCGCGACCGGTTCGTTGGGCTATGATCGGCCTCATGCGTAAAGAATACGCGAGCCTCAGGCGGCGCCCATTCCTGACCCCCGTGTGGATCATGGGGCTGAGCGCGGCGCTCGTGCTCGTGGCGGGGGCGTGGGCACTGCGCGAGGCCTCGACGACGCTCGTGGTCGTGACGCGCCACGCGGAGAAGAGCACCGTGGCGACGCCCGACCCGCCGCTCGCCGACGCCGGCGTCGCCCGGGCGGAGCGCCTCGCGACGCTCTTCGGGACGACCGCCAAGGGCCTCGCGATCGACGCGATCTTCGTCACGCAGTGGCAGCGCACGCTCGCGACCGCCCAGCCGCTCGCCAAGCGACTCGGCGCGCCGGTGGTCGTCGTGAAGGACGACGACGTTGCCGGGCTCGCGGCGCGGATCCTCTCCGACTATCGCGGGCGCCGCGTGCTCGTGATCGCCCACAGCGATACCGTCGGGCCGATCGTGCGGGCGCTCGCGCGCGGCGCCGACGTGCCGGCGATCGGCGAGGTGGAGTACGGCGCCGCCTACGTCATTGCGATTCCGCGCTGGAGCCGGCCCACCGTGCTCGGAATGACGCTTCCCTAGCCGGGCGCGCGGCCGGCCGTGCGAAAGTCGACCTCGAAGACCCGGTAGCCGGCGTCCTGCATGCCGAGGCGCCGGTACACCTCGGACGCGCTCGCGTTGTGCTCGTCGACGTACAGTCGCAGGCCGCACACCTCGGGATCCCGCTGGGCCTGCGCGAGCACATGGGAGTAGAGACGGGTGAAGACGCCGCGACCGCGTGACTCGGCGGCGACGTAGACCGAGGCGATCCACCAGAACCAGCCGGCCCGCCAATCGCTCCACTCGCGATAGATGAGCAGCTGGCCGACCGGACCCTCGCCGTCGTCGGCGACGTAGTACTGGCCCTTGGCTTCGTCGCCGAACACCGCGGCGACGCCCTCGGCGAGCAGCTCCCGGTCGAGCTCGCGGCCCTCGGTCTCGAGCGCCATCCGGGCGTTGCCGTCGACGAGAAACTCCAGATCGGTCGTGCGCGCGCGGCGGATCGAGACGCTCATCGCTATGGACTCCCGGTCGAGGCGTCCGATCATACGATGCTGCCAACCGGGTCGCGGTTGCGCCGGGGTGGGCGGGTGCTATGATTCGCGCCCTCTTGTGGGGCGGTAGCTCAGCTGGGAGAGCGTCGCGTTCGCAATGCGAAGGTCGAGGGTTCGATCCCCTTCCGCTCCACCACTTTTCCGGTCCCCGGGCCGCTCACGAGCCCCGGGGGCACCGTCGCCCTACCATGCCCCGGTAGCTCAGCTGGATAGAGCGCGCCCCTCCTAAGGGCGAGGTCACAGGTTCAACTCCTGTCCGGGGCGCGCCTCCTGTTGCTCCGCAGCCGACGCCCGGACTTTCAGGGATCCGCCCATTCGCTCCAGACCGGGGCTCGTGCCGGCGCATCGAGAGGCGAGCGGATCCGGGCTCGCCGGCGCCCGGCCATTCGCGGCAACCGGCAGACCGGGAATCGCGTCGTCGCGCGACGCCGACGCGGTCAACGTGAGACCTCGCCTATGGCGACGGCACAATGTTGGCGTGCCGGGCCACTTCCTGCCAGCGTCCGTGCTGGTTCAACCAGATGCCCGTGAAACGCAAATGCTCGGTCTTACCGGCAT
>DATKOR010000051.1:0-113930 GCA_035524495.1 Steroidobacteraceae bacterium | reverse complement strand
GCGCTGCGGCCCGACGCCGAGCACGTGGTGCGCGAGCTCGAGTCGCTCGGCCTTGCACCGCTGATCGCGAGCGGCGATGACCCGGTCGCGGTGCGCCGGGCCGCGTCGTCGCTCGGCATCCAGCGCTGGCACGCGCGCCTGCTGCCGGCGGACAAGCTCGCGCTCCTCGAGCGGCTGCGCGCCGGCGGCGCGCGGGTCCTCGCGGTCGGCGACGGCGTCAATGACGCGCCAACGCTGCGCGCCGCATCGGTGTCGCTGGCACTCGGGTCGGGTTCGGCGCTCGCGCAGGCGAGCGCGGATCTGGTCGCGCTGCGCGGCGAGCTCGCGACGCTGCCCGCCGCCGTGCGCCTCGCGCGCCGCACGACCGCGATCGTGCGCCAGAACCTCGTATGGTCGGCCGCCTACAACCTCGTGGCGCTGCCGCTCGCCGCGCTCGGCTGGGTGCCGCCGTGGCTCGCGGCCGTCGGCATGTCGGCGAGCTCGCTGCTCGTCGTGCTGAACGCGCTGCGGCTCGCGCGCCCCCCGCGCCGGGCGTCCGCTCGCCCGGCCGCGCCCATCGTCGTCCGCGAGGCCGCGGCCACATGAGCATCATCTTCGTGCTGATCCCGCTCGGCCTCGTGCTCGTCGGTTTCGCGCTGTGGGCATTCTTCTGGGCGGTCGGCGACGGCCAGTTCGACGATCTCGAGTCGCCCGGCTGGTCGGTGCTGAGCGACGACGCGCCGCCAGGGCCGCCGCGGTGAGCGAGGCCGTGCTCAGCGCAGGCGCGGCGCTCGCGGCGGGCCTCGCCGGCAGCGCCCACTGCGCAGCGATGTGCGGCGGCATCGCGGCGGCGGTCGGTGCGACGCTGCCGCGCGGACGCGCAGCGCTCGCCGGCGCGCTCGCGTTCAACGCCGCGCGGCTCGCGAGCTACGGGCTCGTCGGCGCGCTGTTCGGGTTCGCGCTCGGCGGCGTCGCGGCGCCGACGCTCCTGCCGCGCGCCGCGCTCGTGATCCGGCTGCTCGCGGCGCTGCTGCTCGCCGCGCTCGCGCTGCGGCTCCTGTCGGGCCGGGACTGGCTCGGCGCCGAGCGCCTCGGCCAGGCCGTGTGGACGCGTCTGCGTCCGCTGCTGGGCCGCGCCGGCCGGCTACCGCCGGCCCTGCGGCCGGCGGCGCTCGGGCTCGTCTGGGGCTTCATGCCGTGCGGTCTCGTGTACTCGGTGCTGCTGGTCGCAGCGGCCAGCGGCAGCGCGCTCGGCGGCGCGGCGACGATGCTGGCCTTCGGCGCCGGCACGCTACCGGCGCTGCTCGGCCTCACGATCGGCGGCGCCTCGCTCGGCGCCTGGTTGAGGCGCCCGGCGCTGCGCCGCACGGCCGGCACTGCGGTGCTGGTCGCCGCCGTCTGGACCGCACTCGCGGCGCTCGTGCATCCGACCGAGCACCACCACGCGGCGCACGCGCTCAGTGCGCCGGCCGCGACGGCCGGCCTGATTGCCTCGGCCTATGCGAACCCCTAAACTGCCTGACGCTCGCCAGCCGCACCGCGCGCGCATCGGCACGGGCGCATTACACAATTGCGGTCGAGGATCCCTGCAGTGGGCAGAGAGTACGAACCCGTCAAGGGCAAGTGGTACCGGGACCTCGAGGAAGACGAGTCCTTCCAGGTACTGTCGGTCGACGAGGACCAGGAGCTCGTCGAGATCCAGCACCTCGATGGCGACATCGAGGAGCTCGACCTCGACACATGGGCGGAGATGGACCTCGAGCCGACCGAGGAGCCCGAGGGCTGGTCCGGATCCGGCGACGAGGACGAGGACGAGGAATTCGACGAGGACGAGGAAGATTGGGACGAGGACGAGGACGACGACTGGGACGAAGACGAGGATGACGAGGACGCGGACGACGACTATCGCGACCGCGACGACTACTAACCAACGCCGCTAGGCGCCGCGGTCCGCGCGCGCCTCACACGCCGCGCGGGCCGCACAGCCCAGGCACCGGAACAGACCCGCGCCCGTGGACACTGCCGACCATCCCGTCCCGCCCGCGGCGCGCCCCGAGAACGAGCTGCGCGCGCTGCTCGACGCCGCCGTCGACGGCGTCATCGTCATCGACCACCGCGGCGTGATCAGCACCTTCAATCGCGCGGCCGAGCGCCTGTTCGGCTACAGCGCCACCGAGGTCGTCGGCGAGAACGTCAACATCCTGATGCCGGAGCCGTACCGCGCCGCGCATGACGGCTACATGCAGGCCTATATGCGCAGCGGCCAGGCACGGATCATCGGCATCGGCCGCGACGTCATCGCGCGCCGCCGGGACGGCACCGTGTTCCCGGCCTCGCTCGCGGTCGGCGAGGTGCCGGGCTCCTCCCCGCCGCGCTTCATCGGCTTCATCCACGACATCACCGAGCGCAAGGCCGCGGTCGACGCGCTGCGGCGCGAGCGCGATCGCGCCCAGAGCTACCTCGATCTCGCGCAGGTGATGCTGGTCGCGATCGACAACGGCGGGCGCATCGCGCTGATCAACCGCAAGGGCTGCGAGATCCTCGGCTACACCGAGACCGAGCTGCTCGGCCGGGACTGGTTCGAACAGTGCCTGCCCGAGCGCCAGCGCGAGGCGGCGCGCGCGCAGCTGGCGGCGGCGCTTGCCGGCGGCGGCGAGCCGCCCCGCTACTACGAGGACCACATTCAGAGCCACGGCGGCGCGCTGAAGCTGATCGCGTGGCGCGCGACGCCGGTGAGGGACGAGCTCGGCCAGGTGGTCGGGCTCCTGAGCTCGGGCGAGGACATCACCGAGCGCCGCCGCGCCGAGCAGGCGCTGACCCGCAGCGAAGGTCTGCTGCGCGCCGCGCAGGCGATTGCGCGGCTCGGCAACTACGAGATCCACCTGCCGGCCGGCGGCACGTTCTGGTCCGAGCAGATGTACAGCATCCTCGGCCGCAACCCGGCGGAAGGGCCGGTCGCGCTTGGGGACTTCCCGGTGACGTGCGTGCACCCGGACGACCGCGAGCGCTGCATGCGCGAGTGGCGGCGGGCGCTCAACGACAGCGGCCGCTGCGACATCGAGTTTCGCGTCGTGCGCCCCGACGGCACAACCCGTGAGGTGCACACGCTCGCGCAGATCCAGCCGAGCGCCGACGGCGAGTCGCTGGTGATCACCGGCACGCTTCACGACATCACCGAGCGCAAGCTCGCCGAGGACGAGCTGCGCCAGGGCCAGGAGCGCCTGACGCACGTCGGCCGGCTGTCGACGATGGGCGAGATGGCGACCGGGCTCGCGCACGAGATCAACCAGCCGCTGACCGCGATCGCGACCTATGCGCAGGCCGCGGTGCGAATGGTCGATGCGCCGGGCGGCGCGGATCCGGCGGACGTGCGCGAGGCGCTGGTCCAGATCACCAATCAGGCGCTGCGCGCCGGCGAGGTGATCCGGCGCCTGCGCGGGTTCGTCAAGAACCGCACGACGCACGCCGAGACCATCGACCTCAACCGCCTGATCGAGGACCTGCGCGTGCTCGCCGAGCCCGACGCACGCGTCAACGACGTGCGCCTGACCATGGCGCTCGCGGCGCAGGTGCCGCCGGTCGCGGCCGATCCGGTGCAGATCCAGCAGGTGCTGCTGAACCTGGTGCGCAACGCGATCGATGCGACGCTCGAGGCGCCGGGAGCGCCGCGCGAGATCCTGGTCACGAGCAGCGTCGGCCCGGAGGCGGTCGAAGTCGCGGTCGTCGATCGTGCCGGAGGCATTCCCCCGGAGGTCGCGGTGCACCTCTTCAATCCCTTCTACACGACCAAGGCCGCTGGCACCGGCCTCGGGCTCGCGATCTCGCGCTCGATTATTCGCGCGCATCGCGGCAAACTGGGGCATCGACCGACACCGGGGGGCGGTACGACCTTCTATTTCACCCTGCCCCCGCTGCCTGGAGCCTGAAATGAAGGAAAAACCCGCCACCGTGTTCGTCGTCGACGATGACGACGCCGTCCGCACTTCACTGCGGCTGCTGCTGAAGTCGGTCGGCCTGCCGGTCGAGACGTTCGCGGCGGCCCAGGAATTCCTCGACAACTTCGACGCCGACCGCGCCGGCTGCCTGGTGCTCGACATCCGAATGCCCGGCATGAGCGGGCTCGAGCTGCAGCAGCGGCTGAACGAGATCCACGCGATCATTCCCATCGTCTTCATCACCGGCCACGGCGACGTGCCGATGGCGGTCGAGGCGATGCAGCACGGTGCGGTCGACTTCATCCAGAAGCCGTTCCGCGACCAGGACCTGATTGACCGCATCAACCAGGCGCTCGAGAAGGACCGCGACAACCGCGCGGGACTCAAGGAGCGCGACGCCATCCGCCGGCGGATGCAGCAGCTGACGCCGCGCGAGCGCGAGGTACTCGACCTCGTGACCCAGGGCAAGGCGAACAAGGTGATCGCCGGCGATCTCAACGTCAGCCAGCGCACCGTCGAGATCCACCGCGCCCGCGTTATGGAAAAGATGGGCGCCTCCTCGCTGGCGCACCTAGTCCGCATGGTCATCGAGGCGGGCCGCGCCGCCTAGCCGACCGTCCTAGGTAAATTCACGGATATAGGCGTGCTGCACCGGCACCGATACTGGCGCGCACCGGACCCGCGGGCGTACTGCCCGACCGTCGTCGTGTTGCCCATGACCAGCCTACCCGTGGATCCCGTCTCCAGCGCCGCCGTCGTCTGCGTCGTCGATCCCGATCCCGCCGCGCGGCAGAGCATCGCGACGCTGCTCGCACCGCTCGGCGCGAGCGTCGAGGGCTACCCGACCGCGCGTGAGCTCCTGGCGCGGCTCGCGCGCGGCGTGCCGGCGTGCCTGATCGTCGAGAGCCGGCTGCCCGACATGGCGGCGCCCGCGCTGCTGCAGGCGATCAAGGCGCGCGGAATCTCGATCCCGACGATCGTGCTCGCGAACGACGACGACGTCGGCTCCGCCGTCGCGGCGATGCGCGCCGGGGCGCTCGACTACATGGAGAAGCCGCACATCGACCGCGCGCTCCTGACCCGGGTGGCCGCGATACTCGACGACGATGAGCGGCGGAACCACTGAATCCGGCGCCCGCGACAGCTGGTTTCACGAGCGTGAATCGGCGTGGCTGTACCGGCGGCTCGCGGCGGTCGAACCCGACCCGCCGAAGCAGCAGCTGTTCCTCGCGCTCGCGGACGCAGCCGACGAACAGGCGGGCACCTGGGCGCGCCACCTCCGCGCGGAGCCTGCGTTCGCGCCGACGCTCCGGGCGCGGCTCGTCGCGGCGCTGACCGACTTACTCGGGCCGCGGCGCACGCGCAGCGCGCTGATCGCGCTGAAGCTCCGCGGCCTCTCGGTCTACAACCCGCCGGCACCCGGGCACGCGATGCCGACGACCGTCGACGAGGTCGGTCGCCGCCATCGAGGCTTCGGCGGCGGCAACCTGCGTGCGGCCGTGTTCGGCGTCAACGACGGGCTGCTGTCGAACGCGAGCCTGATACTCGGCGTCGCCGGCGCCGGCGTCGACGCCCGTTACGTGCTGACGAGCGGCATCGCCGGCCTGCTGGCCGGCGCACTATCGATGGCCGCGGGCGAGTACGTCTCGGTGCGTTCGCAGCGCGAGATGTACGAGTACCAGATCGGCCTCGAGCGCGAGGAACTCGCCGAGTATCCCGAGGAAGAGGCCGAGGAGCTCGCGCTGATCTACGCGGCGCGCGGCATGGACGTCGCGCAGGCGCGCACGCTCGCGCAGACCCTGATCAAGGACCCGGCGCACGCGCTCGATGCGCTGGCGCGCGAGGAACTGGGCCTCAACCCCAACGACCTCGGCTCGCCGTGGGGCGCAGCGAGCTTTTCGTTCGTGTCGTTCGCGCTCGGCGCGACGCTGCCGCTGGTCCCGTTCCTCGCGGGCGCGGCCCTGAAGACCGGCACGATCGCGGCGGCAGCGATCACGCTCACGGCGCTGTTCGGAATCGGCATGCTGCTCAGCCTGTTCACGGGCCGCGGTGCGTGGCTCGGGGGGCTCAGGATGGCGGCGATCGGCGCGCTCGCCGGCGGCGCGACATTCCTGATCGGCCGGCTGCTCGGCGTCGCGGTCTCCTAGCGCCGCGCGGCGCTCACCGGCCGACGAACTCGGCGCGCGGATCGAACGGCAGCTCGCGCTTCAGCGTCTCGTAGAGCTCGCGGGCCCGCGGCGTTTCGGCCGGCGGCAGCACGACCTTGAGCACCACGTACTGGTCGCCGGCCGGGTCGCCGGGCAAGCCCCGTCCGCGCAGCCGCAGCCGCTGGCCGGCGCGCGCGCCGGCCGGGATGCGCAGATCGACCGGCCCGCCGAGCGTCGGCGTCGACACGGTCGCGCCGAGCGCGGCCTCCCACGGCGCGACCGGCAGCTCGAGCGTCACGTCGCGCCCTTCGAGCCGGTACAGGCGGTGCGGGGCGATGCCGACCTCGAGCAGCAGGTCGCCGGCGCGCGCGCCGCCGGCGCCGGCCTCGCCCTGGCCGCCGAGCCGGATCACCTGCCCCTGGGTGATGCCGGCCGGGATCTGCACGCGCAGCGTGCGCTCCTTGAGCGCCACGTGGCCGTCGCCCGACAGCTCCGGGTGCTGCAGCGTCAGCTCGCGACTGCCGCCGCGAAACGCCTCCTCGAGCGTGATCTCGAGGCGCGCGCGCCGGTCATCGCCGCGGCCGCGCATGCGCGCTCCCGGCGCCTCGAAGTCGCCGAAGGGGCTCTGCGCGCCGAACAGGTTCGAGAAGAAATCGCTGAAGCCGGCATCGGCGCCGGCCTGGCGCCCGGCGCGATGGGTGCGAAACTCGAAGTTCGACCCCCAGTCCGGGGGCGGCCTGAACTGCTGGCCGCTCTTGTAGTCGGCGCCGAGCTGGTCGTACGCCGCGCGCTTCTGCGGGTCCTTGAGCACCTCGTAGGCCTCCTGGACCTCCTTGAAGCGCGCCTCGGCGTTCTTCTCCTTGCTGACGTCCGGATGGTACTTGCGTGCGAGCTTGCGGTAGGCGCGCTTGACCTCGTCCGCGCTTGCACTGCGCGCGACGCCGAGCACCTTGTAGTAGTCGCGAAATTCCATGGGCGCGGGGAGGCCTCGCCGGGAGACTGCAGCACCAGAGTGCGGGCCGGCGCCGGGTTTTCAAGGCCCGGGCGCGCCCCGCGTTCCGCTCACGCAGTGTAGCGGCCCCGGCGCCGGCGCGGTCACCCGCGCCGGCGCTGCCTCCCCGGGCGGCCCCCGTCGCCGGACCGCCGCGTCCGCGGCGTTACTTGCGTGCCTTCGTCGCCGCGGCAATCGCCGCGTTGGCCTGCTTCATCGCGCCGGCCACGGCCGTCTTCTCGCACGGCGGGTCGCTCGCGACCGGCGTCGATCCGATCGGCGCCGCGGCCAACAGCTGGGCGCAGGCCTTCTTCGCCGCATCGTCGATGCGCTGCTCGAGCGTCTTAGCACCGGCCGGCGTCGAGATGTCGAGGTCGGCGTAGCTGACGCGGTAGCGCACCGAGGCGATGTCGACTCCGGCGCCGAGCGGCGGGACCTTCTGGCTCGTGTGCACGACCTTGGGGGCCTCGACGATGACTTCGGTCAGGGGCTCGGCGGCGCGGGCCCCGCAGGCGATCGCGGTGCCGGCGGCAGCCAGCGCGAGGGTCACGAGACGGGATGTGCGGATCGGTGCGCGCATGGTCACTCCTCTCCTTGGCGAGCAGCAGAACGCTTCCGCGACATTAAGCACCGCCCATTTCGCGGTGAAATCGGTACTTCCTGCAGTCCGACTGCGACGGCGCGTGGCTAGGGCACGGTCGCGACCCCGACGGCCGCGAGCACCAGCGCGCGATGCCGCTCGCAGCGCCGCCGGCCCGGCAGCGAGAAGCCGACGCCCGGATCGCAGATGCTCGCGACCCACACGCGCGTGCCCTCGAACCGCACCGCGATGCGCTCGCCGGCCAGCATCATCGAGCCCTTCGTGCGCGCCTCGAGCCGCGCGCCGGGCACCGCAGCGGTGACCTCCCATCCGGCGCCGCGCATCGCCGCCTCCACGGCCGCGTAGTTGGCCTCCGCAGCGTGGCCGGTCGCGTGCGTCGCGTAGCGGCGGTCCCGCTGCTGCAGCACGTAGAGCGCGAGTCCGAGTCCGCCGGCGAACGCGCCGCCGAGGATGCCGACCGCGGTCAGCGCGATCGCGCCCGGCATCCGGCGCAGGAACGCCGAGGTCGCGATCAGCGCGACGCACAGCGCCGTCAGATAGGCGCAGATCGCCGTCGGCGCGAAGTAGCTCGCCCGCTCGGCGCGCGTCAGCTCGAAGCGCTGCTCGCCCATCGCGGCAGTGTACGCGCGCGCACTGACACGAGAGCGTCACATTCGGGCCCTAGCCTCGCCGCAGCCCCGAACGATACCAAGAGGGCCCCACGTGCTCAGTAGCCTAGGAATTGACCTGCCCACGGCCGTATTGCTCGCACTCGCGCTGGCGCTCGCGCTCAGCTTCGAGTTCGTCAACGGCTTTCACGACACCGCCAACGCCGTCGCGACGGTGATCTACACGCACTCGCTGAAGCCGGCCCAGGCGGTCGTGTGGTCGGGCGCCTGGAACCTGATCGGCGTGCTGACGTCCTCCGGTGCGGTCGCCTTCGGCATCGTCGCGCTCCTGCCGGTCGAGCTCGTGATCAACGTCGGCTCCGGCGCCGGCTTCGCGATGGTGTTCGCGCTCTTGCTCTCGGCGATCATCTGGAACCTCGGCACCTGGTATCTCGGGCTTCCGGCATCGAGCTCGCACACGCTGATCGGATCGATCGTCGGCGTCGGGCTGATGAACTCGGTGCTCAGCCCCGACAGCGCCTTCGGCGACGGCGTCAACTGGGCCAAGGTCGCCGACACCGTCAAGGCGCTCGTGGTGTCGCCGCTGATCGGGTTCGTGGCGGCGGCGCTCGTGTTGCTCGCCGCCAAGGCGGTCCTGCGCCGGCCCGAGCTCTACGCCGCACCCGACGGCGCGAAACCCCCGCCGTGGTGGATCCGTGGCCTGCTCGTGCTGACCTGCACCGGCGTCAGCTTCGCGCACGGCTCCAACGACGGCCAGAAGGGCATGGGGCTTATCGTGCTGATCCTGGTCGGCATCGTACCGGCGGTCTACGCGCTCGACCTCGCGACCCCGGCCGACGCGCTGCACCGGCTGTCGGCCGACGCCGGCTCGTTCTCGCGGCTGCTCGACCCGGCGCCCGCGGGCGCCGCGCGCCTCGACGCCGCCGCCGTCCACAAGGAGCTGACGCAGTACCTGCGCCACGGGAAGCGCACGCCGGCCACCGTCGCGGCGCTCGCCGAGGCCAACACGCGGGTCGCCGAGCGGCTCGCGGGCGTCGACGATCTCGGCCGCATCGCCGCGCCCGACCGCACGGCGCTGCGCCTCGACCTCTACCTCGTCGGCGAGACGCTCGCCCGCCTGATCAAGGCGAAGGACCTGCCGGCCGGGGTCGATGCGGCGCGCGCCGCCGACTACCAGAAATCGCTGCGCAAGGTCACGAACTTCATTCCGCTGTGGGTCAAGGTCGCGGTCGCACTGGCACTCGGCTTCGGCACGATGATCGGCTGGAAGCGCATCGTCGTCACCGTGGGCGAGAAGATCGGCAAGGCGCACCTGACCTACGCCCAGGGCGCGAGCGCGGAGCTCGTCGCCTTCGGCACGATCGAGGCCGCGGACGTGCTGGGGCTCCCGGTCAGCACGACGCACATCCTTTCGTCCGGCATCGCCGGCACCATGGTCGCGAACGGCTCCGGCATCCAGCGCGAGACGGTGCGCAACATCCTGCTCGCCTGGGTGCTGACGCTGCCGGTGTGCGTCGCGCTCGGCGCGGCGTTGTTCGGCGCGGGGCTGCTCTTCATCCTGCGCGTGCTCGGCGTCCGTTAGCCGGGCGGCGCGAGATCGATGCGATCGCCGCGCGCGGCGATCGCGACCGCGGGCCAGCCGAGCGCCTCGCCGATCCGCGCGCGCAGCGCCGTGGCGGCCCGCGGCTCGCCGTGCACGATCCAGGTGCGCGGCGCCGGCGGCTCGAAGCCGCGCAGCCAGCCGAGCAGCGCGCTCTGGTCGGCGTGCGCCGAGAAGCCGCCGAGCGTGATGATCTCGGCGCGCACCGGCACCCGCTCGCCGTAGATCGGCACCAGCTTCTCGCCGTCGACGAGCCGGCGCCCGAGCGTGCCCGCCGCCTGGTAGCCGGTGATCAGCACCGTGGTGCGCTCGCTCGGCAGGTGGTGGCGCAGGTGGTGCATGATGCGCCCGCCGTCGCACATGCCGCTCGAGGCGATGATGACGGCGCCGCCGCTCAGCCGGTTGAGCGCCATCGACTCCGCGACCGAGTGCGTGTGTCGCAGGTGCAGCCGCCGCGGCGCGCGGCGCGCTTCGGCCCTGAGCGCGCGGGCGTCCTCGTCGAAGAGCTCGAAGTGCCGCGCAGTGATCGCGGTCACCTCGCTCGCGAGCGGCGAGTCGACGAACACCTCGAGCTCGGGCAGCCGCCCGTCGAGCGTCAGGCGCTCGAACCAGTAGAGGAGCTCCTGGGTGCGGCCGACGGCGAACGCCGGGACGAGCACGTTGCCGTGCTTCTGCTCGAGCGTGCGCCGCACCGCCGCGATCAACTCGTCCAGCGTCGGCTCGAGCGGCTTGTGGTCGCGATCGCCGTACGTCGACTCGACGAGCAGCACGTCGGCCTGCGCGATCGGCGTCGGGTCGCGCAGGATCGGCCGGCCCGGCTGCCCGAGATCGCCCGAGATCACCAGGCGCCGCTCGCGGCCGCCGTCGCCGATCTCGAGCACGACGATCGCCGAGCCGAGGATGTGGCCGGCGTCCCTGAGCACGACGCGCACGCCGGGCCCGAGCGCGCGCGGCTCGTCGTAGCGCAGGGGCGCGAGCCGGGGGGCGAGGCGCGCGACGTCGTCGAGCCCGTAGACGGGCTCCCAGAGTTCGCGCTCGCGCCGCCCGTGACGCTCGTGGCGGGCGGCCTCGGAGGCCATCACGTGCGCGCTGTCCTTCAGCATCACGTCGATGAGTTCGCAGGTTGCGGGCGTCGCGTGGATGCGGCCGCGAAAGCCGTCCTGCACCAGCCGCGGCAGGAGGCCGCTGTGATCGATGTGCGCGTGCGTGAGCACCACGTGCGTGAGGTCGTGCGGACTGAAGCCCCACGGCTCGCGATTGCGCGCCGCGGCGTCGCGGCCGCCCTGGAACATGCCGCAGTCGACGAGCAGGCGCGTCGCGCCGACCTCGACGAGATAGCGCGAGCCCGTCACCTCGCCGGACGCGCCGAGAAAGGTCAGTTGCATCGTCGCCGCCGTTCCATCCGGGCGACTATAGGCCGGCCCCGGGTGCGCCGAGCCGCATTAACGGCGCTTCATGCGGGTGCGTGCGCGCGCTGGCTCCACAGGGGCTGCGACAGCTAAACTTCGCGTTTGCTTTCGGCTGGCCCTGTGCTCATGAACCGCGACCCCGAGGCCCGGCACGAGATCCGTGCCTGGACGCTGCTGCTCCTCGCGGGCGGCCTCGTCTGGTTCGCGGTGCTCGGCGTGCGGCCGCTGTTCAATCCCGACGAGGGCCGCTACGCGCAGATCCCCGCGGAGATGCTCGCCTCGGGCGACTACACGGTGCCGCACCTCGACGGTCTCGTGTACCTCGAGAAGCCGCCGCTGCAGTACTGGGCGACCGCGCTCGCGCTCGCGGCGTTCGGCCACAATGCCTGGGCCGCGCGCCTGGTCGCCGCGACGAGCGCCGTGATCGCGCTCGTGTTCCTGTTCCTGCTCGGCCGGCGCGCCTGGGACGCCGAGCGCGGGCTCACCGGCGCCGCGATGGCGGCGAGCATGCTGCTCTACGTCTTCATGGGGCAGCTGCTGACGCTCGACATGATGCTGTCGTGCTGGCTGACGATCGCGAGCGTCGCGTTCTGCCTCGCGCAGCTCGAGCGCGACCTCGCGCCCGCGCGCACGCGCCGCTGGATGCTCGTCTGCTGGGGCGCGATGGCGGCCGCGACGCTGACCAAGGGCCTGGTCGGCATCGTGCTGCCGGGCGCGGTGCTCGTGCTCTACACGCTCCTGCAGCGCGACCGCGCCGCCTGGCGTCACCTGCACCTCGGCAAGGGGCTCGCGCTCTACGCCGCGCTCGTCGTGCCGTGGTTCGTGCTGGTCGAGCGCGCGCACCCGGGCGCCTTCGACTTCCTGATCGTGCGCGAGCACTTCCAGCGCTACCTGACGACCGTGCACGACCGCTACAAGCCGTGGTGGTACTTCCTGATGGTGCTCGCCGGCGGCTCGCTGCCGTGGCTGCCGCAGGTCACGCGCGCGCTGCTCTCGGGCTGGCGGCGCAGCCGGCCGCGCGGCGAGTTCGACGCCGCGCGCGTGCTGTGGGTGAGTGCCGCGTTCACGCTCGCGTTCTTCTCGCTGTCGGATTCGAAGCTCGCGCCCTACATCGTGCCGGTGCTGCCGCCGCTCGCGCTGCTCGGGGCGGCGCCGGGCCCGGCCGCGGGCCGGGACCTCAAGCTCGCGGCGCTCCTGCAGGTGCTGTTCGGGATCGCGCTCGGCATCGCCGTCGTCGTCTACGGGCGCCGGCCGCTCGTTGGCGACCCGGCGTGGACCTACGCGACGCTGAAGCCGTGGATCGTCGCGCTCGCGCTCCTGCTGGTCGCAGGCGGCGCGACCGCGCTCGCGCTGCGCGGACGCGGGCTCGGCCTCAGGCGCCGCATCGTCGCCGCGACCGGCTTCGCCTTCGCGCTCGCGCTGATCGCCGGCGGCGCCGATGCGATCGCCAGGCGCTATTCCGCGGCGCCGCTCCTCGCGGCCGCCGGGCCGCTCGCGCCGGGCGCGACGCTCTACACGGTCAACACCTTCGACTGGACGCTGCTCTTCTACGCGGCGCGTCCGGTCGTGCCGGTCGCGTACCGCGGCGAGCTCGACTACGGCCTCGCCGCCGATCCCGCGCGCGGGCTCGCGACGCTCGAGGAGTTCAAGGCACGCTGGCAGCCGGCCGCGGCCGCCTACGCGCTCGTGCCGCACGCGACCGCCGCGGCGCTCGCGAGCGAGGGCGTGCCGATGCGCGTGCTCGCCGAGGATTTCGACAACGTGCTGGTCAGCCGCCGGTGAACGCCATGCAGGACTTCCTTCCCTTCACACGCCCGACGATCGACGACGAGACGATCGCCGAGGTCGTCGCGGTGCTGCGCTCCGGGTGGATCACCTCCGGGCCCAAGGTGCAGGAGCTCGAGCGAGCGCTCGGCGCGTTCCTCGGCGGCAACCGCGAGGTGCGCGTCATGACCTCGGCGACCGGCGGCATGGAGATGGCACTCAAGGCGGCCGGCGTCGGCGCCGGCGACGAGGTGATCGTCCCGGCGATGAGCTTCGCGGCCTCGGCCAACGTCGTCGTGCGCGTCGGCGCGCGCCCGGTGTTCGTGGACGTCGAGCTGCGCTCGCGCAACGCGACGCCGGAGGCGTTCGCGGCGGCGCTGACGCCGCGCACCCGCGCGCTGATGCCGGTGCACTTCTCGGGGCTCGCGGTCGACATGGACCCGGTCAACGCGCTCGCGCGCGCGCACGGCCTCAGGGTCATCGAGGACGCCGCGCACGCGATCGGCACCCGCTACCGCGGTCGGCTGATCGGCGCGTTCGGGGACATCGTCTCGTTCAGCTTCCACGCCAACAAGAACATGACGACGGTCGAGGGCGGCGCGCTGACCTTCGCCGACCCCGAGCTCGCGCTGCCGCTCGACCGCGAGCGCTTCCACGGCATCACCAAGGACGCGGCCGGCAACGTCGACGTGTACGGCGCCGGCGGCAAGTACAACCTCACCGACGTCGCCGCGGCGGTCGGCATCGGCCAGCTGCGCCGGCTCCCCGGCTTCAACGCGCGGCGCCGCGAGCTCGCCCGCCGCTACTTCGAGCGGCTCGAGTCCCGGCTCGACCCGGACATGCTGCCGCCGGCCGGGGACGAGGGCCACAGCTGGCACATGTTCACGGTGCTCGTCCCGTTCGCGCGCCTCGGGCTGACCCGCGACGAGTTCATCGCCCGGATGAAGGCCCGCGGCATCGGTCTCGGGATCCACTACCCCTCGATACCTGCCCTCACCTACTATCGGCGACTGGGTTGGGACCCGGCGGCCTTCCCGAACGCCGCCCGAATCGGTGCCGAGACGGTCACGCTGCCGCTGTTTCCGGCGATGCTGGACAGCGACGTCGACCGGGTCTGCGACGCCCTGCTCGAGCTCATGAAGCGCTGAAGGCACCCCTGTGAATGACACCGCCCCGATCCTGTCGGTCGTGATCCCGGTCTACAACGAGGAGGATGTGCTGCCGACCCTGTTCGCGCGGCTGTACCCGGCGCTCGACGCGCTGAAGCGGCCCTACGAGGTGCTGTTCGTCAACGACGGCAGCCGCGACGGCTCGGTGGACCTGCTGAAGGCGCAGTTCCGGCGCCGGCCGGCCGAGACCCGCGTGATCCTGCTGCAGGTGAACTTCGGGCAGCACGCCGCGATCCTGGCCGGCTTCGCGCAGGCGCGCGGCCGCTACATCGTCACGCTCGATGCCGACCTGCAGAACCCGCCGGAGGAGGTCGGCAAGCTGCTGCGCGAGCTCGAGGACGGCCACGACTACGTCGGCACCTGGCGCGCCAACCGCCAGGACCTGTGGTGGCGCCGCACCGCCTCGCAGTTCGTGAACCTGATCCGCGAGCGCACGACGCCGATCAAGATGGCCGACCACGGCTGCATGCTGCGCGGCTACGCGCGCAGCGTCATCGACGCGATCAACGCGACCCGCGAGAACGTCACGTTCATCCCGGCGCTCGCCTCGCTCTACGCCGCGAACCCGGTCGAGATCGAGGTCAAGCACGACGAGCGCGCGGCCGGCGCCTCGAAGTACTCGCTGTACCGGCTGATCCGGCTGACCTTCGACCTGATGACGGGCTTCTCGACGGTGCCGCTGCAGGCGTTCTCGCTGGCGGGCCTCGTCCTGTCGCTGCTCTCCGGCGCGCTCGTCGTGTACCTGCTCGGCCGGCGCCTGGTGCTCGGCCCCGAGGTCGACGGCGTGTTCACGCTGTTCGCGATCGTGTTCTTCTTCCTCGGCATCGCGCTCTTCGGCATCGGCCTGCTCGGCGAGTACATCGGCCGGATCTACGTGCAGGTGCGCCAGCGGCCGCGCTACATCATCGGCGCGGTGCTCGAGCAAAATCCCCACGGGACCGCGCCGCGCGTCGACGCGATCGAGCGCCGCGCACCGTGACGAGGCCCGCCACCTGCGTCGTCTTCGCCTACTCCGAGGTCGGGGCGCGCTGCCTAGGCGCGCTGTTCGAGGCGGGCATCGACGTGCGCCTCGTCGTCACGCACGAGGACGACCCGAACGAGCAGCGCTGGTTCGCGAGCGTCGCGGAGGTCGCGCGCGGCACGGGCTGCCCGGTCGTGACTCCGGCCGAACCGGGCGACCCTGCGCTCGTCGAGCGGATCGCCGCGCTCGCGCCGGACTTCATCTTTTCGTTCTACTACCGACGGATGCTGCCGGCCGCGGTGCTCGGCCTCGCGCGCCGCGGCGCGCTCAACATGCACGGCTCGCTCCTGCCCCGCTACCGCGGCCGCGCGCCGGTGAACTGGGCGGTGCTGATGGGCGAGACCGAGACCGGCGCGAGCCTGCACTACATGGTCGCGAAGCCCGACGCCGGCGCGCTGGTCGACCAGCAGGCCGTGCCGATCGGCCCCGACGACACCGCCTTCGAGGTGGCCGGGAGGGTTGCCGACGCCGCCGTCACCGTGCTGAGGCGCAGCCTCCCGCGCCTCGTCGCCGGCACCGCGACGGCGACCCCGCTCGACCTCGCGCGCGGCTCGTACTTCGGCGGCCGCAAGCCCGCCGACGGCGAGTTCAGCTTCGAGTGGCCGGCCGAGCGCATCCACAACCTGGTGCGCGCGGTCGCGCCGCCGTTCCCGGGCGCCTTCGCGCGCCTCGGCGACTCGCTGCTGCGCGTGAACCGCACGCGCCGGCTCGCGGATGCGCCGCGCATCGAGCTCGCGGGCCCGGCGCTCGCGCTCGACGGCGTGCGCGTCGTCGCGCGCTGCGGCGACGGCGCGGCGCTCGAGCTCGTCGAAGCCTATCTTGACGACGCGCGGCTCGACGCCGCGCGCTTCCTCCAGACGTTCGGGCACCCCTGGGTGCCCGCCCGCCCGCAACCGCGGGCCCAAGCCAGAGCGTAATGCCCATGAAGAAGATCCTGATCCTCGGCGTCAACGGATTCATCGGCCACCACCTGACCCGCACGATCCTCGCCAACACCGACTGGCAGATCTGGGGCATGGACATGCAGGACGACCGGGTACGGCCGTTCAAGAGCGACCCGCGCTTCCACTTCTTCGAGGGCGACATCACGATCAACCACGAGTGGGTCGAGTACCACATCCGCAAGTGCGACGTGATCCTGCCGCTGGTCGCGATCGCGACGCCCGCGACCTACGTCAAGGAACCGCTCAGGGTCTTCGAGCTCGACTTCGAGGCCAACCTGCCGCTGATCCGCCAGTGCGTGAAGTACCGCAAGCGCGTGATCTTCCCGTCGACCTCGGAGGTCTACGGCATGTGCGCCGACTCCGAGTTCCACCCGCAGAAGTCGAACCTGGTGCTCGGCCCGATCGAGAAGCAGCGCTGGATCTACTCGTGCAGCAAGCAGCTGATGGACCGGATCATCTGGGCCTACGGGCAGCGCGACGGCCTCGACTTCACGCTGATCCGGCCGTTCAACTGGGTGGGCTCCGGCCTCGACTCGCTCGCGACCGCGAAGGAGGGCTCGAGCCGCGTCGCGACGCAGTTCCTCGCGCACATCGCCGCCGGCCAGGACATCAGCCTCGTCGACGGCGGCCGCCAGCGCCGCTGCTTCACGCACATCCACGACGGCATCGACGCCGTGATGCGCATCATCAAGAACGAGGGCGGCGTCGCGACCGGCCAGATCTACAACATCGGCAACCCGAAGAACGACCTGTCGATACGCGAGCTCGCCGAGCACATGATTGAGATCGGCAAGAAGCACCCCGCGTACGCGCGCCAGGCGCAGAAGGTCAAGATCCGCGAGGTCGGCTCGGCGGAGTTCTACGGCAAGGGCTACGAGGACGTGCAGAGCCGCGTGCCGTGGATCGACAACACCAAGGCCGACCTCGGCTGGGCGCCGAAGGCCGGCATGGAAGAGATCCTGAAGTCGGTGTTCGACGCCTATGCCGCGGAGGTCACGGCGGCGGCCGAGCTGATCGACACGGGCTCGCGCGCCTGAGCGCGCGGGCCCGCGACGTCGGTGCAGATCGCGCTCAAGGTCGACGTCGACACCTATCGCGGCACGCTCGAGGGCGTGCCGGCGCTAGGCGCTGAACTCGCCGGGCGCGGCATCGCCGCGAGCTTCTACTTCAGCCTCGGACCCGATCACACCGGATGGGCGCTGCGGCGCGTGTTCCGCAAGGGCTTCCTGTCGAAGGTGCGCCGCACCTCGGTCGTCAGCCACTACGGCCTTCGTACGCTCACTTACGGCGTGCTGTGGCCGGGCCCCCACATCGCGCGGCGCGCACCCGGGGTGCTGCGCGCGACCCGCGCCGCGGGCCACGAGACCGGCATCCACTGCTACGACCACGTCTACTGGCAGGACAACGTCGCCACCCGCGACCGCGCCTGGACCGAGCGCCAGGTCGAGCGCGCCGCCCGCGCCTACCGCGAGGTGTTCGGCGCACCGGCGAAGGCCCACTGCGCCGCGGGCTGGCAGCTCAATCGCCACCTGTTCGCGCTCGAGGACGCGCTCGGCCTCCACTATGCGAGCGACACGCGCGGCACGCACCCGTTCCTGCCGGTGATGGGTGAGGTGTCGGGAGCCTGTCCGCAGCTGCCGACGACGCTGCCGACGCTCGACGAACTCGTGGGCGTCGATGGCCTCGGCGTCGAGGCGGCGATCGACCAGATCCTCGATCTCACGGCCGCGCCGCCGGCCGCCGGCGCGCACGTCTTCACGCTGCACGCCGAGCTCGAGGGCCAGCAGTTTCGCGCACCGTTCCTGCGCTTGATCGACACCTGGCGCCGCCGCGGCGTCGAGCTCGTCACGCTCGGGCGCCTCGCCGCGGGCCTCGACCGGCCGCGCCTGCCGCGCCACGCGGTCGCGATGGGCGAGATCGAAGGCCGCAGCGGAACGCTTGCGTTGCAGGGCGCGCGGACGGCCTAGCAAGCGCGCTTCGGCGCCCGCCCGAGCACCATCGCGAGCAGCGCCGCGACCGAGCGGTGGCCCTCGAGCGGGTGTCGCAGCGGCTGGTCCGCGTTCAGCCGGTAGCGGTTGCGCCGTCCCTCGCGCCGACGCTCGACGATGCCGGCCGCCGCGAGGTCGGCGAGGATCTTGAGCACCGCCCGCTCGGTGATCCCGACCGCGACCGCGACGTCGCGCAGCCGGACCTCGGGATCGCTCGCGATGCAGACGAGCACGTGACCATGGTTGCTGAGGAACGTCCAGGCGCGTCCGGCCGGCGCCGCCCGCCCGCGCGCCGCAGGCCGCGCCCGCCTCATGCGGTCACCGGCCGGATGGGCGATCTCGAGTTCACCTGTCGATGTTCGGCAGCCGGTGGCGCCGCGTCAACCGGCGCAAACCCGAAGGGCACCCTGGATGCCACGGAGGGGCGCGAGCGGTTCCGCACCTTGAAATACGCCCGCCGCGCCCCATCCAGCGCAGCAAGCGCTGCTACCATCGCCGCCGGCCCGCGGCGCGGGCCGAACCCGCTTGCCCCCGTAGAGGACCCCGCCCCATGCGCGTGTTACTGCTGATCCTGACCAACTTCGCGGTGCTCCTGCTCGCGACCGTCGTGCTGAACCTGCTCGGCGTCGGCCCGTGGCTGACGGCCCGCGGCATCCAGATCGGGCCGCTGCTGGTCATCGGCGCCGTGATCGGCTTCGGCGGTGCGTTCTTCTCGCTCGCGATCTCGAAGTGGTCGGCCAAGCACGCAATGGGCGTCGAGGTCATCGAGACGCCGCGCAACGACAACGAGCGCTGGCTCGTCGAGACGGTGCGCCGGCTCGCGACCGCCGATGGCCTCGGGATGCCGGAGGTCGGGATCTTCGACTCGCCCGAGCCGAACGCATTCGCAACCGGCGCGAGCCGCAACCACGCGCTGGTCGCCGTCAGCACCGGGCTCCTCGCGCGCATGAGCCGCAGCGAGGTCGAGGCCGTCCTCGGCCACGAGGTGACGCACGTCGCCAACGGCGACATGGTGACGCTGACGCTGATCCAAGGCGTCGTCAACACGTTCGTGTTCGTGCTGGCGCGGGTGATCGGCGAGCTCGTGGACCGCGCGGTATTCAGGCGCGGCGACGACGACCGCGGCCCCGGCATCGGCGTCTTCGTCACGACGATGATCGCGCAGGTGTTCCTGAGCTTCCTCGCGACGATGGTCGTCATGTGGTTCTCGCGGCGCCGCGAGTTCCGCGCCGACGCCGGCGGCGCCAAGCTCGCCGGCCGCGGCTCGATGGTCGGTGCGCTGCAGGCGCTGAAGCGCGTGCAGTCCGAGGGGCTCCCGCAGGGCCTGCAGGCGTTCGGCATCAAGGGCCCCGACCGCCTGAGCGGGCTCAAGAGGCTCTTCATGAGCCACCCGCCGCTCGAGGAGCGCATCGCGGCGCTCGAGCACGCCGGCTGAGGTGCGCGACGCGGCGCCGGCTGCAGGGGCCGGCGCCGGAGCGCCGCTTCGCCATCGCCCCATGCAGACGGCGCTCGTCTGGTTCCGGCGCGACTTCCGGCTGACCGATCACGCCGCGCTCGCCGCGGCGCTCGGTTCGGCGGAGCGCATCGTCCCGGTCTACATCCACGCCCCGGAGGAGGACGCGCCGTGGGCGATGGGCGCGGCGAGCCGCTGGTGGCTGCACCACACGCTTGCGGCACTCGGGGCAGCGCTCGCCGCGCGTGGCGCGCCGCTGGCGATCTTCGCGGGCCCGAGCGCGGCGACGCTGCTGGCGGTCGCGCGCGCCACCGGCGCGAGCAGCGTCCACTGGAACCGACGTTACGAACCCGCCGTCGTCGCGCGCGACACGGCGCTCAAGGCCGAGCTGCGCGCCGCGGGCCTCGCGGCCGAGAGCCACCCGGGTGACCTGCTGCTCGAGCCCTGGAGCGTCGCGAACCGCGCCGGCGAGCCGTTTCGCGTCTTCACGCCGTTCCTGCGCGCCTGCCAGGCGGAGCTGGCGCGCGTGCCACCGCCGCGGCCGCCGCCGGCGACGCTCCCGGGCGCACCGCAGGTTCCGGCCGGTGTGCCGCTCGATGCGTTGCGGCTCCTGCCGCGCGTGCGATGGGATGGCGCATTTGCGCGCCTCTGGAGGCCCGGCGAGGCCGGCGCCCTGGCACGGCTCGAGGCCTTCGTCGCAGAAGGCCTCGCCGGCTACGCCGAGTGGCGCGACCGCCCGGACCTGCCCGCGACGTCGCGGCTCTCCCCGCATCTGCATTTCGGCGAGCTCTCGCCGCGCCAGGTCCTCGCGGCCGTCGGTGCGGGAGGGCGCGACGCCGACGCCTTCGTGCGCGAACTCCTCTGGCGCGAGTTCGCCCATCACCTCCTGTACGCGTTCCCGCACACCACCGATGCGCCGCTCGATGCGCGCTTCGCCGACTTCCCGTGGCCCGGAGACCCCCATCTGCTCGGCGCGTGGCAGCGCGGCGCGACCGGCGTGCCGCTCGTCGATGCCGGCATGCGGGAACTCTGGCACACGGGCTTCATGCACAACCGCGTCCGGATGGTCGTCGCCTCGTTCCTGACCAAGAACCTCGGCCTTCCCTGGCAGGACGGCGCGCGCTGGTTTCACGACACGCTCCTTGACGCCGACCTTGCCAACAACACGCTCGGCTGGCAGTGGACCGCCGGCTGCGGAGCGGACGCCGCGCCTTATTACCGGATCTTCAGTCCGCTGCTGCAGGCCGAGCGTTTCGACCCGGAGCGCAGCTACCTTCGCGCCTGGTTGCCCGAGCTCGCACGGCTGCCGAACGAGTGGCTGCACCGGCCCTTCGAGGCCCCGCCCGCCGCCCTGGCGGCCGCCGGCGTCCGCCTTGGCGTCGACTATCCCTGGCCCATCGTCGACCTTGCATCGAGCCGCAAACGCGCGCTCGCCGCATGGCAGCGGATGAAGTCGCCGGTAAAATCCGCGCGCGCGGGCGCGCCCCGGCAGCGGCGCTGACCGCCCGCCATCGCCGTCGGCGCTCGTCCGCAGCGCAGTGCAAGGCGAAGGCGCCTCACTCGAAACGGCACAGGCCGATCGTGCAGAGAGTTTGTACTGGACAAGAAATGACGACTGGGGCAGGGATTCTGGTCGAGCGCACTTTGCGCTGGGGGCGGCCCCGACCGAACGTCGCGCGCCGCCAGCGTGACCCTGACGAGGTCGATGCACCACGCGCCGCGGCGCGGCTTACTCGCCCTCGTTCTCGGGTTTGAGCGGCACGCGCGTGCGCCTCAATGACCCCGCGGTGCGACGGCGCGAACTTCGAATCGCCGCCGGCGTGCGCGCGATTCGAGCGTGGAATTCGCGAGCTTCACCGGCCCGGCGCTCACGGGCACGCGAGCGTTGCGAACCACGGACCTCCGCTCCCATTGCTGACGCTGCCGGGCGTCGCCAGAATCGAGTCGCACGCGCCTCAGCGCCGGCTGAGGCGTGCAGCGCTTCATCCGTACCCGGAGACCCCGTGACCGAATTCGTTGTCCCTGCGCGCGCAACGCCCGTTGCGCCCGGGGCCTGAAGGTGGCGACGCCCTCCCCGGCCGCGCTCACCGCGCTCAAGGAGATCCTGGGTCCGGGCGGCTGGCTCGACTCGCCGGCCGACGTCGATCCGTACCTCAGCGACTTCCGCCACCTCTACCGCGGCGCGACGCCGCTGGTCGCGAGGCCCAAGTCGGTCGCCGAGACCGCGGCGCTCGTCGCGCTTTGCGCGCGCGAGCGCATCGGCATCGTCCCGCACGGCGGCAACACCAGCTACTGCGGCGGCGCGACGCCCGACGGCTCGGGCGGCGAGATCGTCCTCAGCCTTGCGCGGCTCAACCGGATTCGCGAGATTGACGCCGCCGGCTTCGCGCTCGTGGTCGATGCGGGCTGCACGCTCGCAGCGGCGCAGGAGGCGGCGAGCGCGGCCGGGCGGCTGTTCCCGCTCTCGCTCGGCTCCGAAGGCAGCTGCCAGATCGGCGGCAACCTCTCGACCAATGCCGGCGGCACGGCGGTACTGCGCTACGGGATGATGCGCGAGCTCGTGCTCGGACTCGAGGTCGTGCTGCCCGACGGCAGCGTGCTCGATCAGCTGCGCCGGCTGCGCAAGGACAACACCGGCTATGACGTCAAGCAGCTGTTCCTCGGCGCCGAGGGCACGCTTGGCGTGATCACCGGCGCGTGCCTGAAGCTATTTCCGCGGCCGGCCGACTACGTCACCGCGCTGGTCGCCGTTGGCGGCATGGCCGATGCGGTCGCGCTGCTCGGGCGCGTGCGCGATGCGTTCGGCGACGCGGTCGAGGGCTTCGAGTACATCCCGGCGGTGGCCCACGAGCTTGCGCTCGCGCACGTGCCGGGCGTCGTCTCCCCGTTTGCGGCGGCGCATCCGGCGAGCGTGCTGGTCGAGCTCGCGCGGCCGGGACCTTGGCCCGAGCTCGGCGCGCGCTTCGAGGACTTCCTCGCTGGCGAGCTCGAGGCCCATCGCGTCGCGGATGCGGTCGTCGCGAGCTCGGAGGCGCAACGCGACGCCCTCTGGTTCCTGCGCGAGCACATCCCCGACGCGCAGACGCGCGCCGGCGCCTCGATCAAGCACGACGTGTCGCTGCCGGTCGCGCGACTGGCGGAGTTCGTCGCGCGCGCCGGCGCCCGGCTCGGCGAGCTCGCGCCGGGCGCGCGCGTCATCGGCTACGGCCACGTCGGCGACGGCAACCTGCACTACAACCTGAGCCCGCGACCCGACGTCGCGCGCGGCGGCCCCGAAGAGCGCGCCTTCCTCGCGCTCGCGCCGACGATCAACCGCGCGGTTCACGACCTGGTCGCCGAGCTGGGGGGCAGCTTCAGCGCCGAGCACGGGATCGGACGACTCAAGGTCGGCGAGCTCGAGCGCTACGAGGACCCGTCGGCACTCGCGGTCATGCGCGCGATCAAGGCGGCGCTCGACCCGCGCGGCATCATGAACCCGGGCAAGGTGCTGCGCCGCGCGGGAGTCGGCCACGATTAGCCCGCCGCGCGCACCGATCGTGCTGCCGCTCGACACCGCTCGCCTGACGCTGCGCGAGTTCGGCGCCGGCGACCTGGCGGCGCTCGAGGCGCTGCTCGAGGACGCGCGCGTGCTCGAGTACGCGCCGGGCGAGACGCGCGCGCTCGCCGCCGTGCGCCGCGCCGGCACGCGCGTCACGCGGCGGCGGCGCGGACCGCGCCGCAGCTACGAGCTCGCCGTCGAGCTCAGGCGCACCGGGCGACTGATCGGCGCGTGCGACCTCGCGCTCGCAGGTGCGCGCAGCGCGGACATCGGCTACCTGATCGCGCCGCGCCACTGGGGGCACGGCTACGGCACCGAGGTCGCGCGGGCGCTCGTCGCCTTCGGATTCGAGCAGCTCGCGCTCGAGCGCGTCGCGGCGGTCGTCGCCGTGGAGAACGAGCGCTCGCGGCGCGTGCTCGCGAACGCCGGGCTCGTCTGGGAGGGGCTGATGCGCCGTCACATCCGCACCGGCGCTCGCAGCTGGGACTGCCACCAGTACGGTATCGATCGGACGCGCTGGCTTGCGTCTTGTACGCCTTGCGCCGCCGCCCTCGCTCGCAGATCATGACGGCCCGCTTGGGGTGAGCCGATGCCGACGCTGCCGCGCTTCCTGAGAAGCCCATGGACCTGGGCCGTGACGCTGGGCGTCGTCGCGCTGTATGCCGCAGCGGGCTTCCTGCTGGTGCCGCGGCTGATCAGCAGCGGCGTGCACGACTACTTTGCCGGCCACTACCACCGGCAGGTCGAGCTCGGCGCGGTCGCCTTCAACCCGTTCACGCTCGAGCTGCGCGTCGAGCACCTCGCGGTGCCCGATGCCGACGGCGCCCCGCTCGCCGGCTTCGACCGGCTGTACGTGAACCTGCAGCTGGTGTCGCTCGTTCGCGGCGGCATGGACTTCAAGGCCATCGCACTCGACGGGCCGCGCGCGCGGCTCGTGCGCCGCGCCGACGGGCGCATCAACGTCATGGATCTCGTTCCGCCGCCCGCTCCGCACCCGCAGCCGCCGGGGCCGCCGCCGCGTCTGTGGATCGACGAGCTCACGATCCGCGGCGGCGAGGTCAGCTTCGTCGACCGCAGCGGGCGCACGGCGCTCGACGTGACGTTGAAGCCGATCGCTTTCACGCTGCATGACTTCAGTACCCGCAGCGAAGGCAACGCCTATTCGCTGTCGGCGCGCTCGACGCTCGGCGAGACGCTCGAGTGGCAGGGCACCTTCGGGCTCGACCCGGTCCTCGAGTCGTCCGGCACCTTCAGGATCGGCGGACTCACCGCGCACACGATCACGGACGTCGGCCCGACGCTGCTGCCCGTCGACCTCATGAGCGGTACCGTCGGCGCGAGCGGCAGCTACCAGTTCGCCGAGCAGGGCCGCGAGCTCGCGCTCAAGGTCAAGGTTCAGGAGCTGACCTGCACCGACGTCGCGCTGCGCGCGCCCGGCGAGACCGAAGCCTGGGTGCAGGTGCCAAAGCTCGCAGTGACCGGAACGACTCTCGACCTGGCGAAGACCAGCGTCGAGGTCGAGCACGTGCTCATCGAGCGGCCTGCCGTCAAGGCGTGGCGCGACAGGAACGGCACGCTCAACCTGGCGCGGCTCGTGCGTGCGCCGGCCGCAGGCGCCGCCCCACCGGCCGCCCCACCGGCCGCCGCACCGGCCGCCGCGCCGGCGGCATCGCCCTGGACCGTGCACGTGCCCGACATCAAGGTCGCGGCAGCCGACATCAGCGTCGAGGACCGGATGCCCGCGAAGCCCGCCAGCTTCCACGTCGCGCCCCTCGATGTCGCGATCGGCGGCTTTGCGATTCCGGCCGCGGCGCCGCTCGCCGTCAGCGTCGACGCGAGGATCAATGGCGGCGGGCACATCGCCGCGAAGGGCACGCTCGGCTTGAGTCCGCTCGCCGCGCGCTTAGCGATCGACGCGGGCGGGCTCGGGCTTGTGGCGCTGCAGCCGTACCTCGCCGGCGTGACGGCAATGACGATCAAGAGCGGCGCGGCCAGCGCCAAGGGAGCACTGACCGCGGACGCGAACGGCAAGGTCACCTTCGACGGCGAGGCCGGGGTCGACGGGCTGCGCACCGTCGACAACGCGCTCGAGGAGGACTTCGTCAAATGGCGCAGCGTCCGGCTGCTCGGCCTCAAGGCGCAGACCACGCCGCTTGCGATCAAGCTGCGGGAACTTGACGTGCGCGAGCCGTACGCGCGCGTGATCATCGGCTCGAACGGCGTCACGAACCTGTCCGTGGTGCTGAACCCGAACGGCACGCCGCAGGCCGCCGAGGCGGCGGCGGCGCCCGCGGCCCCGGCGCCCGCGGCCCCGGCGCCGAAGGCCAAGGGTGCGCGCGCCGCCGCGCGCCCGGCGCGGCCGCCGACGGCCGTGCCGATCGAGATCGGCATCGTGAAGGTCAGCGACGGCACGATGAACTTCGCCGACTTCTCGATCAAGCCGAACGTCACGACCGGCATCCAGGCACTCAACGGCACGATCAAGGGCCTGTCGGGCAAGCCCGACGCACGCGCCGAGATCAAGCTCGACGGCAGCATCGACCGCTACGCGCCGGTGTCGATCTCCGGGCAGGTGAACTTCCTGGCGGCGGTTGCGTACACCGACATCAAGATGAGCTTCAAGAACGTCGAGCTCGGCGTGCTGTCGCCGTACTCGGGCAGGTTCGCCGGCTACCGGATCGACAAGGGGAAGCTGTCGGTCGACCTGCATTACGTCGTCGAGAACCGCAAGCTGACCGCCGATCACAAGATCATCGTCAACCAGCTGCAGCTCGGCGAGAAGGTCGACAGCCCCGACGCGACCAGCCTGCCGGTCAAGCTCGCAATTGCGCTGCTGAAGGACCGCGACGGCGTCATCGACCTCGACCTCCCGGTCACTGGCAGTCTCGACGACCCGAAGTTCAGGCTCGGCCCGATCATCTGGAAGGTCGTCGTCAACCTGATCGAGAAGGCGGTGACGGCGCCGTTCGCGCTGCTCGGCAAGCTCTTCGGCGGCGGCGAGGAGATGTCCTACATCGACTTCGCGCCGGGCAGCGCGGCACTCGACGAGGCAAGCCGCGGCAAAGCCGCCGCGCTCGTCAAGGCGCTCGACTCGCGGCCCGGCCTCAACGTCGACCTGCCGGCCGTCGTCGCGCCCGCGGCCGACGCCGCCGCGCTCGCCGGCGAGAAATGGCACGCCGAGCTCATCGCGCGCGCGACGCGCCGGCTCGGCGCGCGCGCGACGCAGCCGGGCGCCATCGAGGCACTGCTCGCGTCACCGAGGGACTACCGCGCACTCCTCGAGCAGGCGTATTCGGAGGTCTTCGGGCAGCGCGCGAAGCCGCCGGCGCCGGCCGCCGGGTCGCCGCCCCCGGCCGACCCGAACGCCGCCGACATCGCCTGGCTCGAGGCGCAGCTGAAGCCGCACTACGCGCCGGCGCCCGATGCAGTGGCCGCGCTCGGCCAGGCGCGCACGAGCGCGGTGCAGGCCGCGCTCCTCGACGGCACCGGCATCGACCCGACGCGGGTGTTCGTGATCCAGGCGGCGCCGCTGCCGGCCACGAGCGGCCCGGTGCGCATGCGGCTCGCGCTGCACTGAGGGGAGCGTCAGCGGCCCACCGGCTCCGCCGCCGCCTCGCGCGGCCGGATCAGGCCTTCCTGCGCCGTGCTTGCGACCAGCCGTCCGTCGCGCGTGAACACCGTGCCGCGCGCGAAGCCGCGTGCGCCCGAGGCGCTCGGGCTGTCGACCGCGTACAGCAGCCACTCGTCGGCGCGGAACGGCCGGTGGAACCACATCGCGTGGTCGATGCTCGCCATCTGCAGGTGCGGGTAGGAGGCGGGATGCGGCAGCGTCGCGGTGTCGAGCAGGTTGTAGTCGGAGACGTACGCGAGCAGGCAGCGGTGCAGCCGCGCCTCGTCGCTCGGCACCTGGTCGACGGCACGGAACCACACCTGCTTGGACGCCGGCCGCGGCACCGGGTTGGCGAAGTTCGGCTTCACGACCGGCCGGAACTCGAACGGCCGGCGATGCTCGAAGAACCGCTGCACCTTCTCGGGCAGGTCCGCGAGCAGCTCCTCGCGATAGGAGTCGAAGTCGGGCAGGCCCTCCGGCGGCGGCACGTCCGGCATCGGCGCCTCGTGCTCCATGCCGGGCTCGGCGACCTGGAACGAGCACGACATGTGGAAGATCTGCTCGCCGTGCTGGATCGCGACCACGCGCCGGCTCGTGAAGCTCTGGCCGTCGCGGCTGCGGTCGACCTGATAGACGATCGGCGCGTTGAAGTCGCCGCGGCGCAGGAAGTAGGCGTGCAGCGAATGGCACTCGCGCGCCTCGACGGTGCGGTAGGCCGCGACCAGCGCCTGGCCGAGCACCTGGCCGCCGAACACCTGCGGGCTGCCGATGTCGCGGCTCTCGCCGCGGAACAGGTTTAGCTCGAGCGGCTCGAGCTCGAGAACCGAAAGCACGTCGGCGAGGCGCTGGTCCATGGCCCGAATGGTAGCGTGGCGCGGGCGACGGAGTGGATCAGCCGACGCCGAGCCGCTTCTGCATGATCGGGCTCGTGGTCGTGTACTGCAGGAACTGCTTCTTCTCCGGATAGAGGTACGCCTGCACGGCGAACGCCGCGAGCGCCGCCTCGTGAAAGCCCGACAGGATCAGCTTCTTCTTGCCCGGATAGGTGTTGACGTCGCCGACCGCGAAGATGCCGGCGAGGCTCGTCTGGAACTTCTCGGTGTCGACCTTGAGCGCCTTCTTCTCGAGCTCGAGGCCCCACTCGGCGATCGGCCCGAGCTTCGGGTGCAGCCCGTAGAACGCGAGCACCTGCTCGCAGTCGACGCGCGTGGTGCTGCCGTCGGCGAGCTTGATCTCGGCGCCGCGCAGCGCGCCGCCCGCGACGTCGAGCCGCTGCACGAGGCCCTCGTGGTAGCGCAGCCGGCCCACCGCCGCGAGCTCGCGCATCCGCGCCACCGTCGCCGGTGCCGCGCGAAACTCCGCGCGCCGGTGCACCAGCGTCAGGGCCGACGCCTTGCCCGCGAGGTCGACGGTCCAGTCGAGCGCCGAGTCGCCGCCGCCGAGGATCAGCAGCCGCTTGCCGTAGAAGTCCTCGGCGCGCCGCACGCGGTAGTGGACGCTCTTGCCCTCGAGCGCCTCGGCTCCGTCGACGACGAGCCGGCGCGGCTGGAACGAGCCGACGCCGCCGGCGATGACGACGGCGCCGGCGTCGAACACGGTGTCCTGCGCGGTGCGCACGCGAAAGCGCCGGCCGTCGGCGGCGCGCCGAATCTCGGTGACTTCCTCGCCGAGGTGAAACTCGGCGCCGAAGGGCTTGATCTGCTGCATGAGCCGGTCGATGAGCTCCTGGGCGCCGCACACCGGCAGCGCCGGGATGTCGTAGATCGGCTTGTCCGGGTAGAGCTCGGTGCACTGCCCGCCGGGCGCCTTCAAGGTGTCCACGATGTGCGCCTTGATGCCGAGGAGCCCGAGCTCGAACACCTGGAACAGGCCGCAGGGCCCGGCGCCGACGATGACGGCTTCGGCCGCGATGGCCGGGGCCTCGCCCGCTTGTGACACGTGTGGATCTCCGTTGCGCGCGCGCCGCGACAACCGCGGCAGCCACGGGATTTTACACGCGCCGGGCTGCCCCGGCCGCGCGGTCCGCCCGCAATGTTAGGATTGCGCATGCCCCGCCTGCGCCTCGATACCAGCCTCGAGATGCTGCTCGAGCGGCTCGCCCTCTCGAGCGCGCCGGCCGCGGTCGCGACGATCGTCTCGACCGCAGGCTCGACGTACCGCAAGTCCGGCGCGCGGATGCTGATCGAGGCCGACGGCCGGCTGACGGGCCTCCTGAGCGGCGGTTGCCTCGAGCAGGACCTGCGCGAGCACGCGCTCGCCGCGCTCGCGGCGCGCGCCTGCCGCGTCGTCGAGTACGACATGAGGGGCGACGACGACCTCGTGTTCGGCATCGGCGCCGGCTGCGAAGGCGCGATGCGCATCGTCGTCGAGCCGGCCGACCCCGGCAGCCGCGCGATTGCCGCGCTCCGCTCGGCCGGGGCCGCGCTCGCGGCGGGCGAGTCCGCGGCGCTCGCGGTCGTGCACGCGGGGCCGGACGCCGAGCTCGGCACGCGCGCCTGGCCCGCGACCGCCGGACTCGACGCGGAGCTCGCCACCACCTGCGCGACCGTCGTCGCGACCGAGACCTCGCAGCACCTGCGCTGGGACCGCGAGCGCGGCGCCAGGGAGGCCTGGATCCAGTACCTCGCGCCGGCGCCGCGGGTGCTGGTGTGCGGCGCGGGCGCCGACGCCGAGCCGCTGGTCGCGCAGCTCAGGGCGCTGCGCTTCGTCGTGACGGTCTGCGATCACCGCCCGGCCTACGGCGACCCGGCCCGCTTTCCTGGCGCATCGGTGCACGTCGCGCCCGCGGCCGAGCTGGCGGGCCACGTCGACCTCGCGCGCCACTACGCGGCGGTCGTCATGAGCCACCACCTCGCCTCCGACGCCGCCTACCTCGCGGCCCTCGCTGCGAGCCCGGTCGAGCACATCGGACTCCTCGGCCCGCGACCCCGGCGCGAGCGGCTGATGGCGCAGCTCGGCCACGCGATCGCACACCAGCTCGCGCCGCGGCTGCGCGGCCCGGTCGGGCTCGACCTCGGCGCGGTGACGCCGGAGGGGATCGCACTTGCGATCGCCGCCGAGCTGCACGCGCTCGCGGCCGGCCGTCCGGGCGGCCCGAGCGCACACCCCGCGTCCGCCACATGAACCTCCTGCAGCGGATCCGCGACCACGCCCGCTCGGCGCGCCTTCCCGACGGCACGCGCGTGTTCCTGCGGGCGCTGCGCGACGCCGACCTCAGGCACGCGCAGGAATACTTCAACGGACTGTCGGACGAGAGCCGCTACCTGCGCTTCATGACGCCGACACCCAATCTGACGCCGGAGACGCTCGCGCTCGTCGTCGCGGCGATCCACGAGGCCCGCGCCGGCATCACGGTCGCGACCGTCGACCACGGACAGGACGAGCTGCTGATCGGCGGCGCGCGCATCGTGCCGCTCGACCGCCCCGCGACCTGCGAGTTCGCGCTGTCGATCGTCGACGAGTGGCAGGGCCGCGGGCTCGGCACGATCCTGATGCGCGAGGCGGTGCGCCTCGGCCGGCAGCTCGGCTACCACCGCATCGAGGGGACGGTGCTGACGATCAACACCAAGATGCTGAAGGTGGCGCAGCGCCTGAAGTTCCACCTGCACGTCGACCCGCAGGATCCGAGCGTCACGATCGTCTCGCGGTCGCTGCTCGCGTGAACGGCAACGCCCCGCGGCCGGCGCAGCGCCTCGACGCCGCCGGAAAGACCCACGTCGACTATCGCGAAATCTGGCGACTCGCCGCGCCTTTGATGGCCAACAGCGCCGTCCAGTCGGTGCTGAACCTCACCGACACCTGGTTCGTCGGGCGCCTGTCGACGACCGCGACCGCGGCGATGAGCGCGATCTACTGGGTGGTGCTGTGCGCGATCATCCTCTTGGGCGGCGTCGGCATGGCGGTGCAGACCTTCGCCGCGCAGGCCTACGGCGCGGGGCGCTACGTTCGTGCCGCGCAGGCGACCTGGTCGGGACTCTACGCCTCGCTCTTGACGGTGCCACTCTTCCTCGCGATCGGCTATCTCGGCGCGCCGCTGCTCACGGCACTGAAGCTCGACCCCGAGGTCCAGCGCCTCGCGCTAGCCTACTGGTGGCCGCGACTGGTCGTCGGCGGTCCCCTCGGGCTCCTGGTCTGGTCGCTGACGGGATTCTTCAACGGCGTCGGCCGCACGCGCCTGACGCTGATCGTCACGCTCGTGATGGCGGTCACGAACGTCCCGTTCAACCAGTACTTCATGTTCCACGTCGGACTCGGCATGGCGGGTTCCGCGTGGGGCACGGTCGCGGCCGAGGTCGCCGGATTCGTCGTCGCGCTCGCGTTCTTCGTCGGCCCCCGCTTCCGGCAGCGCTACCGGCCCGAGCTCGCGTGGCGACGCACGACGATCCTGCGCCAGTTCGCGGTCGGCGTGCCGATGGGCTTCGCGGTCACCGCCGACCTCGCCGGGCTCGCGCTCTTCCAGCTGATGCTGGTCAGCGTCTCGACGGTCGCCGGCGCCGCGACGCAGATCGTCATGATGATGACCTCGCTCGCCTACATGCCGGGCGTCGGCATCGGCATGGCGGGCACCACGCTCGTCGGCCAGTCGATCGGCGCGCGCGACCTCGACTGGGCGGGTCGCGTCGGCAACGCGATCATCCGGCTCGCGATGGTGTTCATGGGCGTCGTCGGGGTGCTGCTCGCGCTCGCGAGCCCGTGGCTGCTGCCGCTGTTCGTGAACCCGGCCGATCCGCACGCCGCCGAGGTCATCGCGCTCGGCGCCTCGCTGATCTGGCTCGCGGCCTGCTACCAGGTGTTCGACGGCCTCAATCTCGGCTCGAACTTCAGCCTGCGCGGCGCCGGCGACGTGCGGGTGCCGGCGCTGATCGTTGCGGTGCTGTCGTGGGGCCTGTGGGTGCCGCTGACGCACAGCGTGACGTTCGCGCCGGGCGCGGGCTGGGTGCACTTCCTGCCGCAGTTCGGGCTCGGGGCGATCGGGGGCTGGAGCGTCTCGGTCGGCTATGTCGTCGCCCTCGGCACCGGGCTCTGGCTGCGCTGGCGCTCCGGGGCGTGGCGCCGGGTCCGGGTCTGATCGGCGTCGTCACGGCACTCTTGCACAGCCAGCGTGGGGTGTGCTGACATCTCATCCTTTAGCGCTCCTTAGATAACAATCGGGCCACTGGCCCTGCAGGGGACCATCTTGAGCAAACCGTCACGCCGGCTCCGCCAGAGGACGCCGCACATCGTCAAGCCGTTGTTCTACCTGACCTCCGCGATCCTGGCCGGCGCCGCGCCGGCGCGCGCGCAGCAGGCACCGGCGCCAAACGCCGGCGACGTGCTCGAGGAGGTCATCGTCACCTCGCAAAAACGCGCCGAGAACCTGCAGTCGGTACCGATCAGCATCCTGGCGTACGACACGAAGAAGCTCGACGAACTGCAGGTTGCAAGCTTCGACGATTACGCAAAGTACCTGCCGAGCCTGTCAGTGCAGAGCTACGGCCCCGGCCAGGCGCAGCTGTACGTCCGCGGCGTCACCAACGGCGGCGACGGACTGCTGGTGGGGTCGCAGCCGCTCGTCGGCGTCTACGTCGACGAAATGCCGGTGACCACCATCGCCAACAACCTGGACGTCCACATATACGACATCGCCCGCATTGAGGCCTTGTCGGGCCCGCAGGGCACGCTGTTCGGCGCCAGTTCGATGACCGGCACCCTGCGAATCATCACCAACCAACCGAATCCCAGCAAGACCGAGGGCGGCTACGACATCACGCTCAACACGTTCACGAAGGGCGATCCGGGCGCGAAGGTCGAAAGCTACGTGAATGCTCCGATCAACGACCACGCGGCGATTCGCCTGGTCGGCTGGGCTGAGCACGACGGTGGGTACATCAACAACGTTGCAAGCCCGCCGGGCCTCGTGTTTCCGACATCGGGTTTGCCTCGCGAGAACTCCCGCGTGGTCGAGAAGAACTACAACTGGGTCGACACGGTCGGCGGGCGTGGCGCGCTTCGGATTGAACTGTCGGACCAGTGGTCGCTGACGCCGATGCTAATGACGCAGCGGCAGACGGCGAATGGGCAGTTCGCCTACACGCCGTTTGCGGTCGCCGCGCCGGCAGGATCGGGCGTCGCCACAATCGGAGGATCTGGCGACCTCAATATCTCGCACTACTACCCGGAGCGCTATGACGACAACTGGTGGCTCGCGACGCTCACGGTGCAGGGCAAGATCGGCAATATCGACGCAATGTACGCCGGCGGCTACATCAAGCGCACGACGTTGTCGTACTCGGACTACTCCGATTACTCATTCTTCTACGATTCGGCCTACGGCGGCTATTTCCAGGACAACGCGGGCAACCTGATCAACCCTTCGCAGCAGCTCTATTCACGAAGCGACCTCACGAAACAGTCGCACGAGTTTCGGATCACCTCGCCCACGGATTGGCGCCTGAGGTTCGTGGCTGGCGCCTTTCTGCAGCGGCAAGTCGCGTACCCGCGCGATGAGTACCGGATCGCGAACCTCCAGGACGCAGACCACGCGGTCGGCACCGGCTTGCCCGGATCGCTCGACGGCCTTCCGGGGGTCATCTACGTCAATTCACAGATCAGGACCGACCGTGACTCCGCGCTCTTTACCGACATCTCGTTCGACCTGACCAAGAAGCTGACGCTGACCGGCGGCATCCGCGCGTTCCACTACGACAACACCGTCTATGGCTTCTTCGGCTACGGCACCAGCGGCTGGTCGGCGAGTGGCGAGCAGCAGTGCCTCACGCCGATCGAGACCAACAACCCGGTGCGCCCGTGCATCAACATCGACTACCGGGCGTCGAAGTCGAGCGAGACCCACCGCGTCAACCTGACGTACAAGTTTGACGACGACCGGATGATCTATTCGACGTGGTCGACCGGCTTCAGGCCGGGCGGCGTCAATCGCGTCGCGACGAGGCCCCCGTACGAGTCGGACTACCTGACGAACTTCGAGCTCGGGTGGAAGACGACGTGGCTCGAGCACCGGCTGCGGTTCAACGGGGCTCTGTTCTACGAGAAGTGGAAGGATGCGCAGTACGCGATCGCCGGGCAAAACGGCATCACGGAGATCGTCAATGCCGGAAGCTCCGCGATCAAAGGAATCGAGACCGAGGTTCAGTGGCGCGCGGCGCCCGGGCTCACGATCTCGGGCTCCGCGACCTACCTCGATGCGAAACTGACCAGCAATGCCTGCAACCAGATCAGCGACCAGCCGGATTGCGGCAGCCCTGACAACATCCTGGCCCCGGACGGCTCGCGGCTGCCGGTCTCGTCCAAGCTCAAAGCGAACCTGATCGGTCGCTACGAATGGACGGCGGGCAATTTCGACGCGCATGTGCAAGGCGCGGTGGTCTATCAGAGCGACGTCGTGCCCACGCTGACCCAGGCGGACCTGCCGATTGTCGGTATGCAGCCGGGCTTCACCAGTGTGGACGTGACCAGCGGGGTCAGCCGCGACAAGTGGTCGGTCACGTTCTTTATCGACAACCTGTTCGACGAGCGCGGCGAGGCCATCCGCTACACGACCTGCACGCCGCAGGTGTGCAATCTCGTCAATGTCATCCCGATCAAGCCACGGCAGGTCGGCATCACTTTCGCGCAAAAATTCTGACATCAGGCGCGCGCCGACTGAACTGATTTTCGGCGCACCACGGCCGCGCGCGACCCGCGGCCGTGGCCGGCCCGCGTTCCAGGAGTCTTCATGCTTCGTAGAGTGACCATCGTCTGCATCGTCGCGGCACTCGCCTGCGCCGCTCCGGCGACCTTCGGCGCCGGCCAGCGCCTCGCGGCAAAGGACCTTGTCGCCGCACCCGTCTTCGACGCCGGCGACGGCGTGCCGCCACCGGCCGGCATGTTCACGACACAGACGCCTGCGGTGACCTTCCGCTCGATCGAGGAGAGCTTCCCGACGCGGCGCATCGCGACGAGTCGCGTGCCCTCGGCGCTCGTCCCGCCGACGACTTCCTTCGACGTCCACTACCGGTTCGACGAGTCCACGTTCTCGATCGCCGACTTCGTCGCGCGCACCGACACGACGGGGCTCCTGATCCTGAAGGGCGACCAGATCCTGTTCGAGGGCTACTACCAGGGCGCGGATCAGAGCGACCTCTTCATGTCGTTCTCGACCGGCAAGTCGTTCGTCTCGACGCTGGTCGGGCTCGCGATCGCCGACGGCAAGATCAAGGGCGTCGACGATCCCATCCTGACGTACCTTCCCGAGCTCAGGGGCTCCGCCTACGAGCAGGCGACCATCAAGCAGGTGCTGCAGATGGCGAGCGGCACGAGCTTCACCGAGGAGTACGAGGAGCGCGAGTCCGACATCGCGAACTTCGCCGCGCTCGTCAGCCGCGGCCACGGCGGGCTCTACGACTTCGCGCGCTCGTTCAAGGGCGCATACGCACCCGGCACGCGCTTCTACTACGCGACCGCCAACACCGAGATCCTGGGCGCGCTCGTTGCACGCGTCACCGGAGGGTCGCTCTCCGCGTACCTGTCGGAGAAACTGTGGCGACCGCTCGGCGCCGAGGCGCCGGCGCGCTGGATCCTCGACCAGCCGGGTTCGGCCGGCCGCGAGGTCGCGGGCGGCGGGCTGCAGGTGCGCTTGCGCGACTACGGGCGATTCGGCCTCTTGTTCGCGAACCTCGGCCAGTGGCACGGCGCGCAGCTCCTGCCCGCCGGTTGGGTCGAGGCCGCGACCCGGCCGGCCGACCCGTACGTCGACTACGGCAAGCTCATGCCCGGCTACCCGCTCGGCTACGGCTACCAGTGGTGGTGCCTGCCGGGCGCCAATCACCGCTTCACGGCGCAGGGCATCCACGGCCAGTTCATCCTCGTCGACCCGGTGCAGAAGCTCGTCGTCGTCAAGCTCTCGAGCTGGCTGCACGCCTGGGACGACAAGAAGGAAGCCGAGACCTACGCGTTCTTCGCCGCGGTCGCCGACGCGCTCGCGGACTCAACGCCCTAGTCAGAGCTCGCGCACGACCCGAAAGCCGAGGTCGGACTGCCTCAGCCCCTGCGGCTCGGCGCCGCGCATCGCCGCGCGGCTCTCGCTCGGGCGCGTCGCCCACGAGCCGCCGCGCACGCCTCTGAGCTCGCAGCCGCCGGCCCACTCCCAGGCGCGGCCGTCGGGCGGCCGGCCGACGTAGCTGCCCGTATAGCAGTCGTGCAGCCACTCGCGGACGTTGCCGATCATGTCGTAGAGGTCGAAGGCATTCGGCTTGAAGCTCGCGACCGGCGCCGTGTAGGTGTGGGCGTCGCTGCAGCGCGCGCTCGGATATCCGAACGGCAGCTCGACGACCGCCGAGGCGTCATAGACGTTCGCGTAGTCGCACGCGACCGACAGCACCGAGTCCTCGTCGGAGTCGCGATCGCCGAAGTAGCGCGCCGTCGTCGTCCCGCCGCGCGCGGCGTACTCCCACTCGGTCTCGGACGGCAGCCGGTAGACCTTGCCGGTGAGCTTCGTCAGCCAGTCGGTGTAGGCCTTGGCGTCGTCCCAGCTGACGCACACGACCGGCTCGTTGTCGGCCTGCGGCTGCGCAAAGCCGGGCTGCGTCCAGTTGCGATCGGGCAGCCTCAGCCACGCCCCGCCGCTCGCGATCCGGCAGTCGCCGGTCGCCGCGTACTGGGTCGCGGCGACGAACTCGCGGAACTGGGCGACCGTCACCTCGGTGCGGCCGATCGCGAACGCGCGCGACATCGTGACCGCGAGCGGCGGCGATTCGCCGCGCTCCGCGTCGCGCTCGTGCGCATCGGCGCTCGTGCCGAGCACGAAGGTGCCGGGCGGCACGACGACCATCTCGGGGCAGGTCGGGCAGTCGCGGATGGCGCCGCCGCTCGCCGGCGCGGGGGTTGACGCGGGCGTCGCGGCGGTCTTCGCGCCGGGCTGTGGCTGCGCCAGGGCCGCCGCGACGAGTCCGACGCCGAGCAGGCACGCGATGCGCCGCATCTCAGCGCGCCTCCGGCCGGCCGTCGAGGTCGAGCGCGACCCTGAAGCCCAGGTGGTCGGCGCGGGTGCCGATCTCGGCCGAGTCACGGTAGGCGCTGCGCGCGCGATCGGCGGGCGTCACCCAGCTGCCGCCGCGCACGACGCGCCGGCTGCAGCCGCCGGCCCACACCCAGGCGCGCCCGTCGCGCGGGCGGCCGATGTAGCTGTCGGTGTAGCAGTCCTCGACCCATTCGGCGACGTTGCCGATCATGTCGTAGAGCCCGAAGGCGTTGGCCCTGAGTGCGCCGGCCGGCGCGACGTCGGGGTAGCTGTCGCGGCAGCGCGTGGGCTCCCAGCCGAACGCGTACGACTCGCGGCTCGACAGATCATAGAGATTCGCGAAGTCGCAGCCGTCGGTGGCCGAATCGCCCCACGGCCAGCGCGCGGTGCTGCCGGCGCGCGCCGCGTACTCCCACTCGGCCTCGGACGGCAGGCGGTACGGCTTGCCGGTGCGGCGCGCGAGCCACTGCACGTAGGCCTTCGCGTCGCTCCAGCTGACGCACGCGACCGGGTGGTCGTCGCGCGCCTCGCGCGGCCGCCCCGGGTTGTCGGGCCCGCGGTTGCGGTCGGCGTTGAAGCGCGACAGCGTCTCGTCCCAGGTGATGCACGGGCCGTGCGCGTCGTAGCCGGAGTCGGCGACGAAGGCGCGATACTCGCGGCGCGTGACCTCGAGCCGGCCGATCCCGACGGGTTTGGCGATGCGCACGATCACCGCCTGCGACTCGGCGCGCGTCAGGTGCGGATCCGCGCCCGGCGTGCCGATCACGAAGGTGCCGGCCGGCACGCGCACGACCTCCGGGCACTCGGCGCAGTCGCGGATCGGCGCGCCGGGATCGGCCGGGGCTGCGGGCGCAACCGCAAGCCCAGCGAGCCCGATGAGTGCCGCGAGCGTGCCGAGGGGACGCACCGCCTCAGCCGCCGAGCTTCAGCGGGATGAAGATCGTGGTACCGCCGCGGTTGACGAGCAGCGCGATCGAGCGCTTCGACTTCGCCGCCTGCGCCTCGAGCTCGCCGAGCGTCGCGACGCGCTGGCCGTTGGCGCCGACGATCACGTCGCCCGGGCGCACGTCGGCCTCGGCCGCCGGGCCGTCCACGTCCTCGACGAGCAGCCCGCCGTCGATGCCCGCGGCGCGCTTCTCGGCCGAAGTCAGCGGCCGGACCGCGAGCCCGAGCCGCGCGCCGCGCCCGGATTCGGCGCGCTCGTTCTGCGCGACCTGGGCGTCCTTGAACTCGCCGACCTCGACGCTGATCTTGCGGCTCGCGCGCTCGCGCCAGATCTCGAGCTCGACCTTGCTGCCCGGCCGGATCTGCGAGATCGCCGCCGACAGCTGGCCCGAGTGCTCGATCGGCCGGCCGTCGACCGCGAGGATCACGTCGCCCGACTTGATGCCGGCCTTGGCCGCCGGGCCGCCGGCCTCGACCTGGGCGACGATCGCGCCGCGCGGCCGGTCGAGTCCGAAGGAGTCGGCGAGCTGCTGGCCGACCTCCTGCACCAGCACGCCGATCCGGCCGCGCTGCACGTGGCCGGTCTTGACGAGCTGGTCCTTGACGCCGATCGCGATGTCGATCGGGATCGCGAACGAGATGCCCATGAAGCCGCCGGTGCGGCTGTAGATCTGCGAGTTGATGCCGACCACCTCGCCGGCCATGTTGAAGAGTGGCCCGCCGGAGTTGCCCGGGTTCACCGCGGCGTCGGTCTGGATGAACGGCGTGTACTGGCCGTCCGGCAGCGAGCGCGAGAGCGCGCTGACGATGCCGGCGGTCACGCTGTTGTCGAAGCCGAACGGCGAGCCGATCGCGACGACCCACTCGCCGGGGCGCAGCTTCGCGGGATCGCCGATGCGCACCGTCGGCAGGTCCTTGCCGTCGATCTTGATGACGGCGACGTCGGACTGCGGGTCGACGCCGACGACCTTGGCCGTGAACTCGCGCCGGTCGGTGAGCCGGACCGTGACCTCGCGCGCGTCGGCGACGACGTGCGCGTTCGTCAGGATCGTGCCGTCGGCACCGACGATGAAGCCCGAGCCCTCGCCGCGCGCCGGCTGCGGCGTGCCGCGCGGCGGCACGCCGAAGCGGCGCAGGAAGTCGTGCAGCGGGTCGTCCGGCGCGCCCTCGTCGAAGGACGCCGGCCGGCTCTTCTCGAGGACGACGATGTTGACGACCGCCGGGCCGTTGCGCGCGACGATGTCGGTGAAGTCCGGCAGACCGCGCGCCGCCGCGGCGCTCGTGCCGGGGCTGACCGCCAGCGGCGTCACGGCGGGCGCCGTCGCGACCGGTCCCGGGGCCCGCTCGGCGGTGCGCGAACACGCGACCAGACCGAGTCCTGTGAACAACACGCCCGCCAGAATGCCGGCAACGCGCGACCCTCGACCCATACGTCCGCTCCTCTAGTTCCGGGATTGTGCCTGCATAGACAATGCCGCGGCGGGCAAAGTTGCAGCCGTACCCCCGGGGCGGCGTCGCCGTTACACTGCGCCTACATGATACCGCCGTCCCGCCGCGCGCTCGCGGCCCTCATCGCCGTGGCCGCCGCGGGCCTCGCCGGCCGCGTCGACGCCGCCCTGCCCCCGCGCCTCGAGCAGGTCCTGCACAGCCAGGGGCTGCCGGCCTCGGCGGTCAGCATCGTCGTGCGCGACGCGCTGACCGGCCAGTCCTATCTCGAGCTCAACGCCCGCGAGCCGAGGAGCCCCGCCTCGACGATCAAGCTCGTGACGAGCTACGCGACGCTCGAGGAGCTCGGGCCGAGCTACCACTGGACGACACGCGCCTACGCGAGCGGCGCGCTCAGCGAAGGAAGGCTCGCCGGCGACCTCGTGATCCAGGGCGGCGGCGACCCGTACATGACCGCCGAGCGCTGGTGGCGCTTCGCGCGCGCGCTCCGCAACGCCGGCGTGCGGCGCATCGACGGCGACCTCGTGATCGATCGCTCGCTGTACGCGCTGCAGGAGCCCGACGCCGACGAGTTCGACGGCCGCGGCGATCGCGTCTACAACGTCGTGCCGGACGCGATGCTGGTGAACTTCCAGGCGGCGGAGTTCCACTTCATCCACGACGCGGGCCGGGTGCGGGTCATCGTCGATCCCGAGCCCGTCAACCTCAGGCTCGCGACGGCGCTCAAGGGCGGCGACGGCGGCTGCGCCTCGAAGTCGATCACCTTCACGACCTACGAGGACGACCCGGACCGGCTCGCGCTGACCGGGCGCCTGCCGGCGCACTGCGAGGTCAACGTCGTGCGCCGCGCGATCATGCGCGCACCCGACTACGCGTTCGGCACCTTCGTCAGCTACTGGCGCGAGCAGGGCGGGGAGTTCGCGGGGAAGCTCAGGCTCGAGGCGCGCCCCCCGGACGCGCGCCTGCTCGTCGAGTACGAGTCGCTGTCGCTCGGCGAGGTCGTGCGGCTCCTCAACAAGTACAGCAACAACACGATGGCGCGGATGCTGGTGCTGACGCTCGCCAGCGAGCGCTTCGGCGCACCGGCCACCGTCGCCAACGGCGAGCGCGCGCTCGCCGAGTGGCTCGCCGCCGAGCACCTGGAGATCCCCGAGCTCGTGCTCGACAACGGCTCGGGGCTGTCGCGGCGCACGCGGATCTCGGCCGACGGCCTCGCGCGCGTGCTGGGCGCCGCCTACCGCAGCCGCTACTTCCCGGAGCTCGCCGCCTCGCTGCCGCTCGGCGGTCAGGACGGAACGCTCAGGCGCCGCTTCGCCGACATCGGCGCCGAGGGCCGGATCCGGCTCAAGACCGGCCACCTGAACGGCGTCGGCGCGGTGGCCGGCTGGGTCACGAGCCGCTCGCAGCGGCCGCTCGCGGTCGTCGTGTTCATCAACCACCCGGGCGCCGAGGGCGGCCGCGGCGAGGCCGTGCTCGACACGATCGTGCGCTGGGCGCTCGATCGCTAGCGCCGTCGCCCGAGCCAGCGCTGCGCGCGCTCCAGCTCGATCAGGTGCCCGGTGGTGCGCGCGCCGAGGCGCTGCGCGGCGTCGAGCGCGATCAGCAGCAGCTGGGCGCTCGTGTAGGCGTCGGCGAGCGCGTCGTGCCGGCCGATCGGCACCAGCGCGAAGTGCCCGAGCCAGTCCTCGAGCGTGTCGTTCTGCGTGCCCGGATAGAGCGCCGGCAGCAAGAGCGCGAGGTCCAGGAAGCGGCGCGGCACGCGGATCCCGAGCTCGAGCTCGAGCTCGCGCGCGAGCACCGTCGCGTCGAACTCGGCGCGAAACGCCACCGCGAGTGCCGCACCCCGGAACTCGAGGAAGCTGAGCAGCGCGCTCTTGGGATCCGCGCCCGCGAGCTGCTCCTGGCCGCCGATCTGGTGGACGAGGATGTTGTCGACCGAGCTCGACGCGCGTTGCCGCAGGACCGCAGTGAACGCCTCGGCATGCTTGAGCGCCCGCTCGGCGACCGCGACCGCGCCGATCGCGATGATCCGGTCGCGGTCCATGCGCGGACCCGTGGTCTCGAGGTCGAGCGCCACGAAGCGCGCGAGCGCGAGCGGCGTCGCGCGCAGCCGCCGCCCGCTCGCGAGCCCGAGCTCGGCGCGCTTCAGGTGCGCGAGGCGCGCCCGCATCGGCGCTGGCAGCGCGGCGCGCGCGCGCCGCCTGTCGATCCGTCGTTGCCACGGCCAGCGCATCGGGCCTCTCACCTCGCCAGCGTCAGCTCCAGAGTCTTCTGCAGCCCCCGCGCCTGCCGCAGCGCCTCCTTGAGCATGCGCTGGTCGAGCTCGTTGAGGGCATAGGGGTCGATGCGGTTCGGCGCCGCGTGCGGCACGGGCCCGGTCTCGTCGCCGACGTGGCCGCGCTGCGCGCGCAGCCTCAGCAGCTGCAGGAAATGAAAGGCGTCGGTCAGCGCGCCGGTCTCGCGCTCCTCGAGCCCGAGCCGGCGCCCGGCGAGGCGCAGCCGCGGCGCGGTGCCGGTCTCGGCGATCCCGAAGGCGAGCGCGAGCGCGCGCGCCGCGTCGACGAAGATCCGGGTGCCGTCGGCCTTGAGGTCGATCGTCCCCTTGTAGATGCCGTCCTCGGTCACGAAGCTGCGCACGACGCCGAGCGGCGGCTCCGCGGCAAGCGCGTTCGTCGTCAGCAGCCGCAGGAAGATCCGGCTCTCGGGCGCGACCTCGACCAGCCAGCGGCGCAGGCCCTCGGCGAGCGCCGCGTGGCCGCCGAGCGGCCGGAAGTCGAAGAAGATGTTCGCGGCGAGCAGCGCCTCCGGTGCCGGCTCGCGCAGCCACGCGGCGAAGCGCCCGCGCCACTCGTCGACCGTGAGGCAGTGCGCGGGATTGCCGGCCATGATGTTGCCCGGGCACAGCGGGAACCCGAGGGTCGCGAGCGCCCGGTTGGCGGCCTGTGCGAAGCGCAGCAGTCGCGCGCGCACCGCCTCGACGTCGGCCGCCCCGGCCTCGAATACCAGTGCGTTGTCCTGGTCGGAGGCGATCGTCTGCTCGCGCCGGCCCTCGCTGCCGAGCGATAGCCAGCACCAGTCGATGCCGGCGAGCTCGTGGGCGGGGGCAAGCAGCTCGAAGAGCCGGAGCGTCAGCGCATCATTGAGCGCCGCGATCGTGTGCGTCAGGGGCTCGGCGGCGGCGCCCTGCGCCAGCAGGTTGTCGGCGAGCGTCGTGATGTCGGCGGCGGCGCGCCCGAGCGCGGCGACGTCGCGCGCCCCGTGGATCGTCTCGATCACGCGCTGCATCGACACGCGCTGCAGCGCGAAGAGGTCGCGCTCGGACACCACGCCCGACAGTGCGCCGTTGCGCGTGATCACGAGCTGGTGGTAGCGGTGCGCGGCCATGACCGCGATGGCCTCCTCCGCGGTCGTCTCCTCGTCGACCGCGCCGGGATCGCGGGTCATGACCTCCTCGATCGGCAGCGACAGGTCGCGGCCCGGCAGCACGACGCGCGTCATGAGGTCGGTCAGCGTAAAGATGCCGATCGGGCGCGCCGCGGCGTCGACGACGGCGATCGTGCCGACGCCCTCGGCGTTCATGCGCTCGAGCGCCGAGCGCACCGGCGTCGCGGCGGCGCAGCTCACCGGCGCGCGACGCAGCAGCGCCCGGACCGGCTGCAGCAGCGTCTGCTGGTCGACCGCGCGGCGGCTGAAGGCGTGGCGCACCTGGCCGTGCGACTGGTGCAGCAGCGCCCGCAGCGACTGCGCACAGAACTCGGCGAACGGCGCGGAGGCCGCGCGCAGCGCCGCGCAGTCCTCGGCCCCGAGCTGGTAGCAGAACACGTCCTCGGTCGCGACGAAGCTCGTGCTGGCGGGCAGCGCGTGTCCCATCGTCGCGAGCGGGAAGCACTCGCCGGGGCCCAGCACCGTCGCGTGCCCGGGCGCGGTCGGATCGGTGCTGCGCACGTGGCCGCGCTGGATCACGTGCAGCGGGCAGTCGGCACCGCTCGCCGCATCGACGACGACGCTGCCGGCGGCGAAGTACGCGAGCCGCGCGCGGCTCACCAGGAACTCGAGGTCGCGGCGCGCCATGCGCGCGAACGGCTCGTGGCTCCGCAGGAAGCGGATCGTTGCTTCGAGGATCAGCGGCGGCGCGGTCACGGCGCCGGGCGGCACCGGTGGGCGGCGGGCCCGGATGGACCCGCCGCCGGCCGGTCGTCAGTGGCTCGTGGCCTTTGAAGCGAGGATGCCGGTGTTCTGCCGCGCATAGACCTCGTCCCACATGTCCTCGGCGCGCCGGTCGCGGCCGAGCAGCGAGAACAGGATCACCGCCAGGAAGCCGAGCGGGATCGAGATGATGCCCGGGTTCTTGAGTGCGAACAGCGGCTTCTCGAGGCCGACGATCGAGGTCTCCTGACCCTCGAACTTCTTGAGGTCGTCATTCGCCTTCTTGATGGCGCGGTCGAGGGAGATGGTGTCGCGTCCGGCGAGCGCGACCCTTGCCGCGTCACCGGAGGCGGCCGCCGCGGCAATCGCGGCGCGCTTGGCCGCCTCGCCGTCGAGCACCTTGTGGGCCGCGGCCTTGATGGCCTTCGGATAGGCCAGGTTCGGCGACACGAGCTGCAGCCCGACCGCGACGACCGTGCCGATGATCATGCCGGCGACGATCCCGGTCGTGTTGCAGCGCTTCCAGTACAGCGTCAGCAGCACGCACGGGAAGTTCGCGCTCGCGGCCACCGCGAAGGCAAGCGCCACGAGGTGCGCGACGTTCTGGCCCTTGGCCGCGATGCCGATCGTGATGGCGATGGCGCCGACGATCACGGTCGCGATGCGCGCCGCGCGCACCTGCTGCTGCGGTGCGACCGTCTCGCCGCCGTGCACGACGCCGACCCACAGGTCGTGGGCCATCGCCGAGGCGGCCGCGAGCACCAGGCCCGCGACCACGGCGACGATGGTCGCGAAGGCGACCGCCGAGACGAACGCCAGCATGAAGTTGCCGAAGAACGACTCGGACCCGCCGCCGATGAACTGCGCAAGCAGCGGGCCGGCCATGTTGCCGCCGGCGTCGACCGCCGCGATGTTGCCCGGCCCGACCAGCTTCGCGGCGCCGAAGCCGAGGAACAGCGTCAGCACGTAGAAGCCGCCGATGATGGCCATCGCCCAGACGACGGACTTGCGCGCCTGCTGCGCGGTCGGGACCGTGAAGAACCGCATCAGGATGTGCGGCAGCCCCGCGGTGCCGAACACGAGCGCCATGCCGAGCGAGATCTGGTCGATCGGTGCCTTGAAGTAGAGGCCGGGCTCCAGGAACCGCTGGCCGAGCTCGCCCGGCGACATGTTCTTCGCGGCGTCACCGATCAGCGCGGCGACGCGCGCCTGCACCTTGGCGTCGCCGACCACGTCGGCGAGGAATCCCGGCAGCGAGAAGCCGTAGGGCGTCCACACCAGCATCACGATCAGCACCGAGGCCGCGACCAGCAGGATCGCCTTGACGATCTGCACCCACGTGGTCGCGACCATTCCGCCGAACAGCACGTAGGCGAGCATCAGCACGCCGACGGTCATGACCGACACCTCGTAGTCGATGCCGATCAGCGTCTTGATCAGCACGCCCGCGCCGACCATCTGCGCCGTCAGGTAGAACGTCGAGACCGTGATCACCGACAGCGCGCCGACGACGCGCATCTTCCGCGGGTCGTTGCGGTAGGCGAGGATGTCCGAGAGCGTGTACTTGCCGATGTTGCGGCACGGCTCGGCGATCAGGAGCAGCACCGTGATGTAGGCGACCAGCCAGCCGACCGAGTACATGAAGCCGTCGTACCCGTAGAGCGAGATGAGCCCGGCGATGCCGAGGAACGAGGCCGCCGACAGGTAGTCGCCGGCGATCGCCCAGCCGTTCTGCAGGCCCGAGATGCCGCCGCCGGCGGTATAGAAGTCGGACACCGACTTCACGCGCTGCGCGGCGCGATAGGTGATGTACATCGTCAACAGGATGATCGCCGCGAACACGGCGAACGTGACCCAGCGGTACTGGCCCGCGGCGCTCGTGTCGGCGTAGGCGGCGGTGGCGGCGAACGAAAGGCCCGTCGCGAGGCCGAGGCCGGCGAGCTTCTTGGTGGTGAGTGTCATGGCGTCAGCCTCCCGCGCGCTTGACATAGTCGGCGGAGATTTCCGCCGCCAGCCGATCGAAGTCGCGGTTGGCGACCCGCGAGTAGTAGATCGCGATGGCCCAGGCGACCACGAACTCGCTGAGCGCAAACAGCAGCCCGATGTTGATGACACCCCAGACCTTGACGCTGAACAGGTCCTGGTAGAAGGCCGCCCCGATCGGCAGCAGGAAGTAGTAGACGACCGAGAACGCCATCAGGCCCCACAGGAAGGCGGTCTTTTTGCGGTGCAGCTGCTGAAAGCGCGGGTCGGCGATCACCGCCGCCCAGTCGACCGAATCCGGCTTCGCCATGTTCTGATCCCCCTCGCGCGTTGGATTTCTGTTCGAACGAATCGCGCCTCAGCGCACCCGGCCAGTAGAGCAGATTCGCCGTGCCCCCGGTACCTGCCGCGGGACCGGCCACGGCGCCCGGCCGTTGCGGACACTGCGGCTTGAGCCGGGTACGGTTTTCATGAACGATGCCCCCGGATGCTGCCCCGCGGCGGGAGCGGCCGGACATTAGCCAATGGTCGTAGGCGGCCTCCCGGGGGTAGACCAAGGTCGAACCCTCCCGGGTCGGCCACGGTGCTAGAACGTCACGGTGTCGGTGCGCGGGCGGCCAGCGTCCCGCGTGCCCTGCCCTGGAGATCGCGATGACCCACGTCTATGAAGTGCCCGAAGACTTCGCGCGCAAGGCGCGCGTGACGGCCGACCGCTATGCGAAGGACTATGCGCGCAGCATTGAGGACCCGGCGGGGTTCTGGGGCGAGGTCGGCAAGCGGCTGAACTGGATCAAGCCGTACCGCGAGGTCCGCGACGTCTCCTTCGACCTGCACAACTTCCGCATCCGCTGGTACGGGGATGGCGAGCTCAACGTCTCGGCCAACTGCCTCGACCGCCACCTGCCCAAGCGCGCCGAGCAGACCGCGATCCTGTGGGAGGGCGACGACCCGAAGGAGTCGCGCCGCGTCACCTACCGCGAGCTGCACCGCGACGTGTGCCGCTTCGCGAACGCGCTCAAGCGCCTCGGCGTCGCCAAAGGCGACCGCGTCACGATCTACCTGCCGATGATCCCCGAGGCAGCGGTCGCGATGCTCGCCTGCGCGCGACTCGGCGCGATCCACTCGATCGTGTTCGGCGGCTTCTCGCCGGAGTCGCTCGCCAGCCGCATCCAGGACTGCGCCTCGAAGCTCGTGATCACGGCCGACGAGGGCCTGCGCGGCGGCCGCAAGGTGCCGTTGAAGGCGAACGTCGACGCGGCGCTCTCGCAGCAGCCGCACACGAGCGTCGAGAAGGTCGTCGTCATCAAGCGCACCGGCGGCAAGATCGGCTGGCAGGCGGGACGCGACCTCAAGTACGAGGAGCTCATCGAGGCCGAGAGCCCCGAGTGCGCTCCGGTCGCGGTGGGCGCCGAGGACCCGCTCTTCATCCTCTACACCTCCGGATCGACCGGCAAGCCCAAGGGCGTGCTGCACACGAGCGGCGGGTACCTCGTCTACGCGGCCTACACCTTCGAGAACGTGTTCGACTACCGCGACGGCGACCTCTTCTGGTGCACCGCCGACGTCGGCTGGGTGACCGGCCACAGCTACGTCGTCTACGGCCCGCTCGCCTGCGGCGCGACGACGCTGATGTTCGAGGGCATCCCGAACTACCCCGACCCCGGGCGCTGCTGGGACGTCATCGACCGCCACGGCGTGACGATCTTCTACACGGCCCCGACCGCGATCCGCGCGCTGATGCGCGAGGGCGAGCAGTGGGTCAAGAAGCACACGCGCAAGAGCCTGCGGCTCCTCGGCAGCGTCGGCGAGCCGATCAACCCGGAGGCCTGGGAGTGGTACCACCGCGTGGTCGGTGATCACCGCTGCCCGATCGTCGACACCTGGTGGCAGACCGAGACCGGCGGCATCCTGATCACGCCGCTCGCGGGGGCGACGCGCCTGAAGCCCGGCTCCGCGACGACGCCGTTCTTCGGCGTGCTGCCGGCGATCGTCGACGGCGCCGGCCAGGAGCTCAAGGGCGCCTGCGAGGGCAACCTCGTGCTGCTCGACTCGTGGCCCGGCCAGATGCGCACCGTCTACGGCGACCACCAGCGCTTCATCGACACCTACTTCCGCACCTTCCCGGGCACCTACTTCACCGGCGACGGCGCGCGCCGCGACGAGGACGGCTACTACTGGATCACCGGGCGCGTCGACGACGTCATCAACGTCTCCGGCCACCGGCTCGGCACCGCCGAGGTCGAGAGCGCGCTCGTCGCGCACCATTCGGTCGCCGAGGCGGCGGTGGTCGGCTATCCGCACGACATCAAGGGCCAGGGCATCTACGCCTACGTGACGCTGAAGGCCGGCATCGAGCCGTCCGACCAGCTGCTCGCCGAGCTCAAGCAGACGGTGCGCCAGCAGATCGGGGCGATCGCCTCGCCCGACGTGATCCAGTGGGCGCCGGGACTGCCGAAGACCCGCAGCGGCAAGATCATGCGCCGGATCCTGCGCAAGATCGCCGCCGACGAGGCCGACCAGCTCGGCGACACCTCGACGCTCGCCGATCCCTCGGTCGTGCGGCAGCTCGTCGACCACCGGCCGCGGAAGTAGCCCGCAGCGGGTCGCCGTGGGTCGCACGATCCTGATCGCGGACGACCATCCGCTCTTTCGGGCCGCGCTGCGCGGGGCCGTCGCCGGCGCGATGGGCGACTCGGAATTCGTCGAGGCCGAGAACGTCGCGGGCGTGCTCGAGGCGATCGAGCGCCACCCGCACGCCGACGTGCTGCTACTCGACCTCGACATGCCGGGCGCGCACGGCTTCAGCGCGCTCGCCCACGTGCGCGGCTCGCGGCCCGAGCTGCCGGTCGTCATCGTCTCGGCGACCGCGGACGCGGCAACCATCGCGAGCGCGTTCACCTACGGCGCGCAGGGCTTCATCGCCAAGAGCGCCGACGCCGCGGCCATCGGTGCCGGGATCGAGGCGGTGCTGCAGGGCGAGCTCGTCGCGCCGGCCGGCTACCGGCCGCCGCCCGCCGGCGCGCGCGGCTCGGCGGACCTCGAGATCGCCGCGCGGCTCGCGGACCTGACGCCGCAGCAGTTCCGGGTGCTCAGCATGCTGCTGTCGGGGTTGCTCAACAAGCAGATCGCCTTTGAGCTCGACGTCTCGGAGGCGACCGTCAAGGCGCACGTGACCGCGGTGCTGCGCAAGCTCGGCGTCGCGAACCGCACGCAGGCGGTGCTGCGCGTCGGGCGACTCGCGATCGACCACGGCGCGCTGCGCGCCGCGCCCGAGGAAGGCGACTGAACTAACCGAGGGCCGCGCGCGCCTGCGCGACGACGCGCCCGGCGCGCGCCGCCGTCAGGAACGCCCGCAGCGCCGCCGGCTTGACGGGCTTGCGCAGCACCGGCCAGCCGAGCGCGCGCGCCCGGGCCGCGAGCGCCACGTCGTAGTCGGCCGTGATCAGCGCCGCGGTCAGCGGCGCCCGCGCGGCGAGCTCGGCGAGCATCGCGAGGCCGTCCGGTCCGTCGCCGAGGTGATAGTCGGCGAGCACGATGTCGACGCCGCCTTGCGCGTGGCAGGCCTGCGCTTCGGCGGCGTCGCGGGCCTTCAGCACCTCGATGCCCCAGCGCGAGAGCAGCGCCTCCATGCCGTCGAGGATCGCCGGCTCGTTGTCGACGCACAGCACCACGAGCCCGTCGAGCGCGGCCCCGGCATCGCGCACGATCTCGGTCGGGCCGGGGCCCGCCAAGACGCCGAGCGCCGCACGCGGCACGACGACGCCGAAGCTCGACCCGTGGCCCGGCCGCGAGCGCAGGTCGAGCGGGTGCCCGAGCAGGCGCGCGATGCGATCGCAGATCGCGAGCCCGAGGCCGAGCCCCTTCTCGCCCCAGGGCGAGGCGCGCTCGAGCCGCGTGAACTCGCCGAAGATCGCCCCGCGCTGGTGCTCGGCGATGCCGGGGCCGGTGTCGCAGACCCGGATCAGGAGGTCGCCACCGCGGCGCACGCAGCCGAGCAGCACGCCGCCGCGGCGCGTGTAGCGCAGCGCGTTCGCGAGGTAGTTCTGCAGGATGCGCCTGAGCAGCACGCGGTCGGTGTAGACGACGGCGCGCGTCGCGACGACCCTGAGCTCGAGCTGGCGCGCCGCCGCGACCGGCGCGTACTGCCGCTCGAGATCGGCGAGCAGGTCCGCGATCGGAAACGCCGTGCGCTCGGGCGACAGCGCGCCGCTGTCGAGCCGCGCCACGTCGAGCAGCCCGTCGAGAAGATCCTCGGCGGCGCGCATCGAGCTGTCGATGCGGGCCGCGATCTCCCGCAGCGCCGGCTCCTCGGAGGCCTGCGTCGACAGCGCCGAGGCGAACAGCCGTGCGGCGTTCAGCGGCTGCAGCAGGTCATGGCTCGCCGCCGCGAAGAACCGCGTCTTGCTGGTATTGGCTTCCTCGGCGAGACGCTTCGCCGCCTGCTGCGCCTCGAGCGCGCGCTTGAGCTCGACCGTGCGCTCCTCGACGCGGCTCTCGAGCTCGAGCTTCGACTCGCGCAGCGCGAGCTCGGTCTGCTTGTACTCGGTGATGTCGGTGTAGGTCGTCACGTAGCCGCCGCCCGGCAGCGGCTGGCCGCGGATCTCGTAGACGCGCCCGTTCTGTCGCTCGCGCTGGATGACGTAGGCGCTGCCCGAGCGCATGTAGGCGAGCCGCTTGCGGACGTGCTCGGCGGCGTCGCCGGGCCCGCACTCGCCGCGCAGCGCGTTCCAGCGGATGAGCTCGGCCGCGTCGCGGCCGACGTAGATGAAGCCGTCCGGGTAGTCGAACATCTGCGTGTAGCGCCGGTTCCACGCGACGAGCTTCATGTCGGCGTCGACCACGCTGATGCCCTGCGCGACGTTCTCCATCGTCGCCTGCAGCAGCTGGCGGCTGAAGCGCAGCTCCTGCGAGGTCTCATCCAGCAGCTCCGCGACCTCGTCGACCTCGAGTCCGCGCCGGCGCAGCGCGTGCGTCAGCAGCACGCGCGCCGTGGACGCGCCGACCGAGCCCGCGAGCTCGCGCTCGACGTGCTGCAGGAGCGCGCGGTCGGCGGCGTCGCCGGGGCGCGGCGGCGGCCGCTGCGCGCGCTCGGCATGTTCGGCCAGCATGCGCCGCGCGGCGGCGGGCCCGACGATGCGCGCCGCGAGCGCCTCGAGGTCGCCGACGCGCGCGTGGCTGCCGCCGCGGATCGCCGCGGCCGCGAGCGGCGCCGTGAACGCCTTGGCCGCCATGCGCTCCTGCAGCGTCGTGCCGCGGCGAAGCGAGATCGCGAGCAGCACGGCGATGTTGGCGACCAGCGCCCACAGGGCCCCCTGCGACACGGGCCCGAGCGAGGTGATGCCGAAGAGCGCCTGCGGGCGCAGCCACTCGACGCCGAAGGGGCCGTGCACCAGCAGCGCGCTCGCCGGGCCGAGCACGCCCGGCACCATCAGCGTGTAGATCCAAACCACGAAGCCCGCGAGCAGGCCCCAGAAGACGCCGTCGCGGGTCGCGTCGCGCCACCACAGCGCCGCGACGATGCCGGGCACGAACTGTGCCACGGCCGCGAAGGCCAGCAGCCCGATCGAGGCGAGGCTGGTCGGCGCCCCGACCGAGCGGTGGTAGCCGTAGGCGAGCAGCGCGAGTGCGAAGATCGCGACGCGCCTCAGCCACAGGATCCGGCCGCCGAGGTCGACGCTGCGCACCAGGCGCGTGCGCCACAGCGCGGGCACGATCAGGTCGTGCGTGACCATCGTCGCGAGCGCGAGGCTCGCGACGATCACCATCGCGGTCGCCGCCGAGAGCCCGCCGAGGAACGCGAGCAGCGCGAGCCAGGGCGCGCCGGTCGCCAGCGGCACGGTCAGCACCAGCGTGTCGGGGTGGCCGTGCTCGGCGAGGCCGCTCGCGACGCCGAGCGCCGCGATCGGCATCACGCACACCGAGAAGAGCGCCACGTAGAGCGGAAACAGCCAGCGCGCGCGGCGCAGGTCCGCGGGCTCCGCGCACTCCACGACCGCCACCTGGAACTGGCGCGGCAGGCAGACGACGGCGGCCGCGGCGAGCAGCGTCGTCGCGACGAAATTGGCGTCGACGCTGCCGTGCACCGCGGCGAGCGACTGGGCGATGCCGCGCGGCGCGGGCCCAAGCGAGCGCCAGGCGTAGACGCCGACCGCGACGAAGGCGCAGAGCTTGACCAGCGACTCGAAGGCGATCGCGAGCATCAGCCCCTCGTGGTGCTCCGAGGCCGCGACCCGCCGCGTGCCAAACAGCGCCGCGAAGAGCGCCATCACGAGCGCTACCGCGAGCGCGGTGTCGAAGTGCCATGGCGAACCGCTGGCCGGGACGCCGGTGAGCACGTCGATGCTGGCGGCCACGGCCTTGTACTGGAGCGCGAGGTAGGGCACCGCCGCGAGCAGCGCGATCAGCGAGACGAGCGCGGCGAGCGACGGGCTCTTGCCGAAGCGCGAGGAGATGAAGTCGGCGATCGAGGTGATGTTGCGCGCCCGCGCGACCTCGATCAGGCGCGCCAGATACGGCGCACCGAGCAGGAACAGCAGCGCCGGCCCGAGGTAGATCGGCAGGAACGCCCAGCCCTCGCGCACCGCGGTCCCGACCGCGCCGAAGAACGTCCAGGTCGTGCAATAGACGCCGAGCGCGAGGCTGTAGATGACCGGCCGCAGGCGCGTGTTCAGCGGATACACGCGCCACGTGTCGCCAAAGAAGGCGATCGCGAACAGCAGCGCGAGGTAGCCGGCCGCGAGCGCCGACAGCAGCCAACCGGAGACCATCAGACCCCCTCCGAGGTCACGTTAGCACGCCCGCGGCGGCGCAGACGGCGTGCGGCTTTCAGCTCGCCAGCCGGTGTTGTGCGAATACGACACCGTCCTCGTCGGCGTAGGCGATGTCGCCGGGACGCACGCGCGCCCCGAGAATCTCGAGCCGCACGCCCTGCACGCCCTGCGCGCGCTTCTCGCCGCGACGCGGCTGGACCCCGAGGGCCATCACGCCGATGTGAAGCGCCGCGAGCGCGGCCGAGTCGCGCACGCAGCCGAAGACGATGACGCCGCTCCAGCCGTTGGCCCGCCCGGACTCGGCGAGCAGGTCGCCGAGCAGCGCGATGCGCCGCGAGCCGCCGCCGTCGATGACCAGCACCCGCCCCTGACCCGGCGACTTCAGGATCTCCCGGACCAGCGAGTTGTCCTCGAAGCAGCGCAGCGTGACGACCTCGCCGCTGAACTTGCGCACGCCGCCGTAATGCTCGAGGCCCGCCTCGCAGGCCTCGAGCTCCGGGTAGGAATCGAGCAGATCCGTGGTCCGAAAGTCCATGCGTCCGTCTCCTTCTGCGGCAGCGCCGCGCAGGCCAGGACGGGGCGCGCTACACTCCCCGCCCCGCTCCCCGAGGCCCGCCCATGCTAGTTGCCCGCGACACGGTCGTCACGATCCACTACACGCTCACCAATGATTCAGGCGAGGTGCTCGACAGCTCCGCCGGCGGTGAGCCGCTCGCCTACATTCACGGCGCCGGCAACATCATCGCCGGCCTCGAGGAGGCGCTCGAGGGCAAGACCGCCGGCGACAAGCTCGCGGTCGCGGTGCCGGCCGAGAAGGCCTACGGCGTGCGCGACCAGACGCTGGTGCAGCAGGTGCCGAGGCGCGCGTTCCAGGGCGGCGGCGAAATCCGCGCCGGCATGCGCTTCACGGCGCAGACCGAGCACGGCCCGCGCCAGGTCGTCGTCACGCGCGTGACCGGCGACATGGTCACCGTCGACGGCAACCACCCCCTCGCCGGGCAGGCGCTCAACTTCGACGTCGAGATCGCCGAGGTGCGAACCGCGAGCGCCGAAGAGCTGGCGCACGGCCACGTCCACGGGCCGGGCGGCCATCACCACGACTGAGCGCACGCTCACACCGCGGCCCGGTGCCGCGCCAGGTGACGTGGCGTCCACGAGTGCGGCGCCTTGTGCACGAAGCGGTGGCGCGCGACGTGGTAGCTCGTGTCGAACCCGTAGAAACTGCGCCGCATCCGCCTGAGCTCCTCGGCACGGTAGTCGCTGAGCGGGCGCGCGGCCTCGTCGGCGGCGCGCCGCGCGCGCTTGTCGGCCAGCGCGGCCGCGAATTCCGCGGCACCGGCGAGGGCGCCCGCCCGCGCCGCGACCTCGGCCTCGAAGGCCTGGGCATCGCTACCGAACGCGGCGTCCGCGAGCCCCTTCGTCACCGCCTGGCGGCCGAGCAGCGGTTGGCGTTCGTCGATGATCTCGCCGGAGCGTGCGCCGACGCGCCGCGGCAGCGTGTAGGTCCAGAGTTCGGAGCCGTACAGGTTGCCCATGTTGCGGTAGTGGAAGTTGAGCACGACGCCCGGCCGCACCCAGATGCGGTCGGCGGCGAGCGCCAGGAACGCCCCGCCCGCGCCCGCGTTGCCGCGCAGCGCCGCGACGGTCAGCTTGTCGCCGATGCGCACGATGCGCTCGGCGACGTCGTCGATCGCTTCGATGTTGCGCCACGACTCGTCCGCGGCGCTCTCCGCCGCCTCGATGACGTTCAGGTGGATGCCGTTCGACCAGAAATCGCGCCCGCCCTCGAGCACCAGCACCCGGGTCGGTCGCGCCGCGGCCGCATCGAGCGCCGCGGCGAGTCGCCGGCAGAACGCCGTGCTCATCGCGCCGTTGTAGCAATCGAAGGCGAGGTACCCGACCGGGCCGACTTCCCGGTACTGGATCGGGTCGGGGGCCGAATGCGCCTCCGGCAGCGCCGCGGCCGCCGGGCACGCGATGAGCGCCGGGAGCTTGAGCGCGTCGGCGTCCATGCGGCGCGCATGTCCGATCCACACCGCGCCGTCCAGCGTCGCGCGCAACAGCGACTCGCCGCCGCGCGCGACCCACTCGCCCGCGCGACTGCCGGCGGCGGACGGCGCCGGGCGTGCGTCGTAGAGCCGGTACGGCTCGCCGAGGATCTCGTCGGCGATGCCGGGCGAGGAGTCCGCGGCACGCAGCTTCGCGAGCACGAGGTCGGTCGGGTCGCGTTGCCAGTCGATGCGCCGCTCCGTGGCGCTGAGCGGCGGGTGCCAGCGCCCGGCGCTCGCGGGGTCGAGCGTCGCGAGCGGCGTCGGCCGGGCCCCGGCTGCGCGGCGCTCGAGCGCCTCGAGCACCGCGCGCACCGCGGCAGCGGCGACCTCGTCGCGGTAGAGGCTCGCCTTGCTCGCCGCGCGCATCGCGAAGCCCGCGTTCGCCCAGATGTCGCCCGCGTCGAACTCGGCGCTCGCCTCGAGCACCGTCACGCCCCAGGTGCGGCGCTGCTCGAGGATCGCCCAGTCGAGGGCCGCAGGTCCCCGATCGCCCGGAATGCCGGGGTGCACGATCAGCGTGGGGACGCTGCGCCACACCGCCTCCGGGATCGCGCGCTTCAGGAACGGCGCGATGACGAGGTCGGGGCGGTGCAGCGCGACCGCTTCGCACGTCACGCCGTCCGAGATGTCGAGCTCGAGGCTGAGCGCGTGGCCGCGCTCGGTGAGCTCGCACCACAGGCGCTGCGTCAGGCTGTTGAACGAGTGCGCGAGCAGCAGGATGCGCACGTCAGCAGATCCGTGGCAGCTGGTCGCCGGTCATCCAGTCGACGACGCGCCGGCCGCCGAGGCCCGTCTGCATCTGCACGAAGTGATCCGGGTCGCGCGTGACGCGGCCGATCAGCGCCGCATCGCGGCCCTGCGGGTGGGCGCGCAGCGCCGCGAGCACGCTGTCGGCGTCCTCGGCCGGCGCGATCGCGATGAGCTTGCCCTCGTTGGCGACGTAGAGCGGATCGAGGCCGAGGAACTCGCAGGCTGCCGCGACCGCCGGCGCGATCGGGATCGAGCGCTCCTCGAGCAGCATGCCGACCCGGGACTGGCTCGCGATCTCGTTCAGCGTCGTCGCAAGGCCGCCGCGGGTCGGGTCGCGCAGCACGCGGACGCGCGGGCAGGCGGCGAGCAGCGCCGCGACCAGCCGGTGCAGCGGGGCGCTGTCGGAGAGTATCTCGGTCTCGAACTCGAGATTCTCGCGCTTGGACATGATCGCGACGCCGTGGTCGCCGATCGTGCCCGAGACGAAGATCACGTCCCCGGCACGCGCCGCGGCACCGTCGAGGCAGATGCCCGGCGGCACGACGCCGACGCCGGTCGTCGTGATGTAGACGCCGTCGCCCTTGCCCTGCTCGACGACCTTGGTGTCGCCGGTGACGACCGGGACCCCGGCCGCCTTGGCCGCGGCCGCCATCGAGACGACGATGCGCTTGAGATCCGCGAGCGGGAATCCCTCCTCGAGCACGAAGCCGGCCGCCAGGTAGAGCGGAGTCCCGCCGGCCATCGCGACGTCGTTGATCGTTCCGTGCACCGACAGCGCGCCGATGTCGCCGCCCGGGAAGAACAGCGGCGAGACCACGTGGCTGTCGGTCGCCATGATGAGCCGGCCCGCCGGCGGCGGCAGCGACGCGGCGTCGTTGAGCGCCCGCAGCCACTCGTTGTCGAAGGCCTCGACGAAGAGTTCCTCGACCAGCTGCGCCGTGGCCCGGCCGCCGGCGCCGTGGGCCAGTTCGATGCGGCCGCGCTTGACGTCGAGCGGCCGGTGGTAGGCGCGACGCGGTTCGGCGCTCATGAGGTCACTCCCTGGCGCGCGTCGACCGGCGCGCGGTCGCGGAAGCGCCCGTACGAGTAGTGGGCAGCGCACGCGCCTTCGGACGACACCATGCACGAGCCCATCGGCGTCTCCGGCGTGCAGGCGCCGCCGAAGAGCTTGCAGTCGGTCGGGCGCTTGAGGCCGCGGAGGATCGCTCCGCACTCGCAGGCCTTGTTGTCCGGTACCGCGCGGTAGGCGAGCGCGAACTTGCGCTCGGCGTCCCACGCCGCGTAGTCGCCGCGGATCCTGAGTGCGCTGTACGGGACCGTCCCGAGCCCGCGCCACTCGAACTCGCGCCTGAGCTCGAAGACCTCGGCCACGAGCGCCTGCGCCTTGACGTTCCCCGCCCGGTCGACGACGCGCGCGAACTGGTTCTCGACGACCGCACGACCCTCGTTCACCTGGCGCACCAGCATCAGGATCGCCTGCATCACATCGAGCGGCTCGAAGCCCGCGATCACGACCGGCTTGCGGTACTCCTCGGCGAAGAACTCGTAGGGCTCGGTGCCGATCACCGTGCTGACGTGCGCCGGCCCGACGAAGCCATCGAGCGGCACGGTGCCGAGGCTGCGGACCTCCGGCGACTCGAGGATGTTGACGATCGCGGCCGGCGTCAGCACGTGGTTGCAGAGCACGCTGAAGTTGCCGATCCCGGCGGCGCGCGCCGCCTTGAGCACCAGCGCCGTCGGCGGCGTCGTCGTCTCGAAGCCGATCGCGAGGAACACGACCTCGCGGTCGGGCTCGGCGCGCGCGATGCGCAGCGCGTCGGACGCCGAGTACACCATGCGCACGTCGCCGCCTTCGGCCTTGGCCCTGAGCAGCGAGCGGCCCTCCGACGCCGGCACGCGCATCGTGTCGCCGTAGCTGCACAGCACGACGCCGCGCTCGAGCGCGAGCTCGATCGCGAGGTCGATGCGCCCGATCGGCAACACGCAGACCGGGCAGCCCGGCCCGTGGATCATCCGCACGTTCGGCGGCAGGAGGTCGGTGACGCCGTAGCGCGAGATCGCGTGGGTATGTCCGCCGCAGAATTCCATGAAGTGGTAGCGGCGCCCGGGGCGTGCCTCGCGGGCGATCGCCGCGGCGAGGCCGCGGGCGAGCTCGGCGTCGCGGAACTCGTCTACGTACTTCATACGAGTGCTCCCGCCTCGATGCCGGCCGCCGCCATCGCCGCCAGCGTCGCCGCCGCCGCGTCGGGGTCCAGCCGCGCGAGCGCGTAGCCGACGTGCACGATCACGTATTCGCCGACCGTGAGGCCGTCGACGAGCGCCACCGAGATCTTCTTCTGGATGCCGCCGACGTCGACGAGCGCCTGCTCGTCCGCGTCGAGCCGCACGATTCGCGCCGGTATTGCCAGGCACATGTGTCAGCTCCTCGTCCGTTGCGCGACCCAGCACTGGCCGAGGCTGATCGCGCCGTCGTTCGGCGGGACCTCGGCGGCCTCGAGCATCGCGAGTCCCCGTCGCCCGAGCTCGTCGCGCAGCCGGCGCGCCAGCACGTCGTTCATCAGGCAGCCGCCGCCGCAGGCGACGGTCGTCAGGCCCTGCGCGGCCGCCGCGCGCGCCGCCCAGTCGGCGAGCGCGACCGCGAGCCCGGCGTGGAAATCCGCCGCCGCCTGCGCCTGATCGGTCGCCGCGACGAGCGGCGCCAAGAGCGGCAGCAGGTCGAGCACGCCGTCGGCGTCGACCGGGCAGCCCGGCAGCACGCGCGAGGCGTCGGCGCACGTCGCGAGCCCCTCGAGCAGCATTGCCGCCTGGCCCTCGAAGCTGGTGACGGCCTTGAGGCCGAGCAGCCCCGCGGCGGCGTCGAACCAGCGCCCGAGGCTCGAGGTCACGAGGAGCGCGCGCGGGCGGGCGAGCCGCTGCGCGACGAGCGGTGCGAGCGGCTGGTCGGCGAAGCGGGTGGCGATCGAATCGGCCGCACCCAGGGCCGCGAGCGCCGCTGCCGCCATCCGCCACGGCTCGCGCGCCGCGCGATCGCCGCCGACCAGCGGCAGCGCGCGCAGGTGCCCGAGACGCGCGCAGTCGGCGCCGTCGACGCGCAGCAGCTCGCCGCCCCAGGCGCCGCCATCGCTGCCGTAGCCGACACCGTCGAGCGCGAGACCGAGCGCCGGGCCCTCGTGGCGGTGCTCGGCGAGCACCGCGGCGACGTGCGCGTGGTGGTGCTGCACACCGACCAGCGGCACGTCCCAGGCCGCGGCGAGCGCTGCGGCGCGCCGCGTGCTGTGAAAGTCCGGGTGCAGGTCGTGCGCGACCGCGGCCGGCCGGACCTGCGTCAGCGCGAGCAGGTGCTCGATCGAGGCGTCCAGAGCGCGGCGCGTCGCGGCCAGGTCGAGATCGCCGACGTGCGGCGTCAGGAACGCTTCGGCGCCGCGCGTCACGCAGGCGGTCGCCTTGTAGTGGGCGCCGACGCCGAGCACCGGGGCGGTGCCGCGCGCCAGCGCGACCGCGCGCGGCGCTGCGCCGCGCGCCCGGCGCACGAAGCGCGTCGCGCCGTCCCGCACCCGTACCACCGTGTCGTCGCAGCGCGTCACGATCTCGCGGTCGTGCGCGAGCCAGGCGTCGGCAATCCCGGCGAGCGCCTCGAGCGCCTCGCGATCGTCGGTCACCAGCGGCTCGCCGTGGACGTTCGCGCTCGTCATCACGAGGAGCAGCGCCTGCGGCTCCGACAGCCAGCCGGTGCCGGCCGGGCGTCCGGCGGCCTCGTGGAACAGCAGGAACTGGATCGGCGTGTACGGCAGCATCACGCCGAGCTGAGCGAGCCCGTCGGCGATGCCGGGCAGCGTGTCGCTCGCCGCCTCCGCGCGCCGCGTGAGCACGATCGGCCGCTCGGCGGACTCGAGCCCCGTGCGCTCGGCCTCAGCGACGGCTGCGACGCCGGCGAGCGAGGCGACGTTCGCCGCCATCAGCGCGAAGGGCTGCTCCTCGCGGTGCTTGCGGGCGCGCAGGCGGGCGACGGCGCCCGGATTGCGGGCATCGCAGGCGAGGTGGTAGCCGCCGAGGCCCTTGATCGCGACAATCCGCCCGTCGCGCAGCAGCCGCAGGCAACCCGCGATCGGGTCCTCGCCCGCCTCGCCGCCGACCAGCGTCAGGCGCGGGCCGCACGCCGGGCACGCGGTCGCCTCGGCATGGAAGCGCCGGTCGCCGGGCGCGCGGTACTCGACCTCGCACGCCGCGCACAGCGGGAACGGGGCGAGGCTCGTCAGCGGGCGGTCGTAGGGCAGCGCACGGGTCACCGTGAAGCGCGGCCCGCAGTCGGTGCAGTTGGTGAACGCGTAGCGGTATCGGCGGTCGGTCGGGTCGAAGAGCTCGGCGAGGCACGACGGGCAGGTCGCGGTGTCGTGGCCGATCGCGGTGCTGAGCGATTGGCCCTCGCGGCTTTCGATGACGTCGAAGCCGGTACGCGCGGGGTCCGCGGGGCACTCCTCGTGCTCGACCGCATCGACCCGCGCGCGCGGTGGCGCGCGGTGCCGCAGCCGCTCGATGAGTTCCTCGAGCGCCGGCGCGGCCCCTTGCGCGTCGATCAGCACGCCCGAGGCATCATTGCAGACGCTGCCGCAGAGCGCGAGCTCGCGCGCGACGCGGTAGACGAACGGCCGAAAGCCCACGCCCTGGACGACGCCGCGCACACGAATGCGAAGCCGCCGGTTCTCCCCGGCCACGCTCGCGAGCCGCGCGCCCGGCGTTGCGTTCACGCACCGACCCCGCTCTGCATCGCGGCCGCTCGCGGCAGCGGCCCAACCGAGGCATGCTCGAGCCACTCGAGCCAAGCGTCGAAGCCGGCGCCGGACTGCACCGAGAGCACGAGGCATTCGAGCGCCGGATTGACGCTCTTCGCGTTCGCGATCGCGCGCGCGGTGTCGAAGGGCACGTACGGCAGGAGGTCCGACTTCGTGACCAGGCACAGGCGCGAGGCGCGGAACATGTCGGGATACTTGAGCGGCTTGTCGTCGCCCTCGGTCACCGACAGGAACACGACCTTGTGGGCCTCGCCGAGGTCGAACGCCGCCGGGCAGACGAGGTTGCCGACGTTCTCGATGAAGAGCACTGCGCCCGGCAGCGGCGCGAGCGACTCGATTGCGTGCCCGACCTGGTGCGCGTCGAGGTGGCAGCCCTTGCCGGTGTTGAGCTGCATCACCGGCGCCCCGGTCGCGGCGATCCGGTCGGCGTCGAGGGAGGTCTGCTGGTCGCCCTCGATGACCGCGACCGGCCGGCGGCCCTTCAGCGCCTCGAGCGTGCGCACGAGCAGCGTCGTCTTGCCCGAGCCGGGGCTCGAGACGAGGTTCAATGCCAGCACGCCGTCGGCCTGCAGGCGTGCGCGGTTTTCGGCGGCGAAGCGGTCGTTCTTCGCCAGCAGGTCGACCTCAACGCTCACGGTCCGCGTCGCCGGGGCGAGGACGCCGAAGCCGCGCGCGCCCGGCGTCAGCGCCGGCTCGTGGTGGTGGTCGTGCCGCGCGGTGGATTCACAGCCGCAGGTTACGCACATGATGCCGCCTCCTCGTCACTCGCCAGCTCGATCTCATGGACGCGCATTTCGGTCCCGCCGGTGACCTCGAGTCGGTGCCCGCCGCAGTCGGGGCAGCTGGTGCCATTGCCGGACAGCACGACGCTGCGCGCGCAGTCCCAGCACCAGCCGGCGCCCGGCTGCAGCTCGATCTCAAAGCGCGCGCCCTCGGCGCAGCCGCCGCGCATCACGACGTCGAACGCAAAGCGCAGCGCGTCGGGGTCGACCGCCGCGAGCGCGCCGATGCGCACCCGCACCACGGCGACGCGCCGCGCGTCGTGAACGCGCGATGCGTCCTCGACGATCTCGCGCACGCTCTCCATCAGTGACATCTCATGCATGGCCGGCCTCCACGACCGCGACCGAGTAGGCCACGCACGGGTCGAAGGCGAGCGCCCACAGGCCCGCGGCGCGCTGGGCGGCCGCCACCGACTCCGCGCCGCGGCCGCGCAGCCGCGCGACGAACGGGCCGTCGGCCGCGAAGTTGCAATCGGTCGGCGTCGTGATCGCGTAGCGTCCGACGCGGCCGTCGGCCAGCGTTACGTCGTGCTCGAGCATGCCGCGCGCGGTCGCGACCAGCGCCCGCCCGTGGCCCGGTTCCGGCGCCACCGCGTCCATCTCAACGGCGACGCCCGGCGCCCCACCGAGCGTCGCGACGAGGCCGGTCAGCCCGACCACTCGCGCCGCGACGTGTGCCTCGAGCCAGCGGCCCGCGGCGCCGAGCGCCGCGACCCACGGATGCTCGACGGCGGCGGCGAGCGCGCACTCGGACTCGCTCGCAAGCGTCGTCCCGGGCGCAGCGCGGTCTCCGGCCGACTCGGCCGCGAGGCGCGCGAACAGCGTGGCAAACGGCGCGGCGCTGCCGGCGCGCCAGCTCGCGAAGCCATCGAGGTCCGCGAACTCGCCGAGGCGGTCTGCCGGGCGGCCGAGCCAGTCGCGTTCGAGCGTGGCCTTGAGCTCGCTCGGCCAGCAGACGGCGTCGGCGCCGATGCGGCCATACCAGCGCTTGAACTCGGCCGACTGCGGCGCGAGCCCGAGCGCGCGCGGCCAGTCGAGCAGCAGGCGCCACAGGTGTTCCTGCACCGCCTCGGCGGCGACGGCGCGCGCGAGCGCCGCGCGCCTCGACGCGTCCGGACGCGTGCCGCCGGCGGCGGCGAGCGCGAGCTCCGCGCAGGCGCGCTGGGCGTGGCCGCACACCGCATAGAGCCGGCCGAGCAGTCCGAGGACCGTCGCCGGCTCGAGCCCCGTCAGCAGGCGGCTCGGCCGGGGCGTCGTCGCCTCGATGTCGACGGCGCGGATCGCCCCGTCGCGCCAGCCGACCCGGATGTCGAGCGCCACCATCTCAGCTCCCAAGCAGCAGGCCGCGGCGCGACAGGCCCGGCGGCGGCGCAAACAGCGCCTCGAGCGCGGCGCGCGCGGCGGCCACCGCCGCCGCGTGCGACTCGAATTCCTCCGGCGGCGAGATCAGCGAGCACTGCTGGTAGGCGCCGAGCGAGGGCTCCGTGTGGGCGTCGAAGGGGTACGCGCCCGACGGGAACTGCCAGTGCCGCGCGGCACCCGTCCGGGCCGGCGGCAGCGTCGTGCCCGGCGCGGGCAGGATCACGAGGTTGATCGCCCAGGGCGTCACGAGCGCCCCGACGCGCACGCCCTGCCAGTCGCGAAAGCCGAGCGCCTCGACGCGCAGCTGCTCGTTCAGGAACGGCAGCCCCACCATGCGCTCGGTGCGTATGCGCTCGAAGGCGCGCTCGAGTGCGAGCTCATCGGGCGGGCGTGCGGCGGCGATGACGGCATTCATTCGCCGATCGCCATGAAGCGCGTCTTGGGCGCGTCGCAATGCGGGCAGCGCCAGTGCTCCGGCAGCGCCGCGAACGGCGTGCCGGCCGGCACCTGCGCATACGGATCGCCGAGCGCCGGGTCGTAGACCGTCCAGCACACGCCGCACTCGAAGCGCACGATCGCGGTCGGCTCGTCGGATGGATCGCGTCCCGGCGCCATGGGATCACTCCAGCGTCTGCAGCCACTCGCCGAGACGCTCGAGCGACTCGCTGAAGTCCTCCGGCGCCGCGAGCGCCACCTCGGGCACCGGCGCCACCTCGATGGTGTTCAGGATCAGGTTGTTCATGTTGTTGAAGTACTGCACCCACCACGTGTGGCGCAGCCGGGTGCTCGTGATGCGGCAGTTGCCGTAGCCACGCGACAGCAGCGTCACCGGACCCACCTCGAGCGCATCGACGAGCCACTGGATGTCCTCGGGCGTGACCGGCAGCAGCGTCAGGTTCACGACGTGCGTCGGTGCGTCCGCTGCGCGCCCGCTCGCCGCAACGAGCTCGGTCAGCAGCGAGGGGCCGTTCGCGACGTCCGCGCCCGCGGTCTTCTTCACCAGCCGGCAGCGCGACCCCAGCAGCGCCGCCTCCGACACCACCGCGGGCACCGGGGCGACCTCGACGACGTCGGCGGCCAGCGCACCCGCAGCGTCGAAGCTGCGCACGCGCCAGAAGCCGGGGAAGCCGGTCTCCTGCAGCCGCACGGCGGGCTCCTCGATGATCGCGGCGACCTCGCCCTCGCCGAAGGCCTCGTTGAGAAGCGCGAGCGCCGGCTGACTCAGCCGCATCACGTCGCGCGTCAGCTGCGTGTCTCCGCCGAAGGCGTGGGCCCGGGCGGCGGCGTGCAGCTCGGCCAGAAACGCACGCGCCTCGGCGAGCGCCTCGGCGCTGACGTCGATGGGTCGCATTGGCGTCCGGAACGCCGACAGCATCGTCGGCAGTGCAACGAAATCGAGATCCTCGTCGACCGGCTGCGAGCCGGGACCGAGGCTGACGACCGGGACCGGGAACGGTTTCATGCGGGCCTCGCAATGGCCGGGGCGGCCGAGTAGACGCCGGCGATCGGCACCGGCTGCGGCTGCGCGGCGAGCAGGCGCCGCAGTTCGACGACGTAGGGCTGCCAGTCGTGCATGCCTTCGACAACGCCGAGGTATTCGCCGTTTCTGAGCAGCACGAGCGCCGGCAGCTTGCCGATGCCGTAGGTGCGTGCGGCGTACGCGCTCTCGCGCGGATCGAGCACCGCGCCCGCGACGTCCGGGAACAGCGACAGCAGCTCCGGCAGCACGACGCACGCGTCCCAGCTCTCGGGGATCAGCGTCGGATCCCCGGTGTAGAGGAGCGCCACCGACGGCGTCTGCGCGACGTAGGCGGCGAGCTCCGTCGCGGCGAGGCGCTTGAAGCGCCCCTCGGCCGCGAGGCGCGCGATCAGGCCCTCGAAGGCCGCGGCGCGCTCGGCGTGGTAGTTCATGATCCGCTCCTCAGGTGATCGGGCAGCTCGGGCCCGCGCGCGACGAGATCGGCGAAGTAGTCGTTGACGTCGACGGGCTCGCCGCGCTCGATCGCGGCGAGCGCATCGAGCGCGCGGTCGATCCGGCCCGCCTCGTCGGCCCCGAGCCGCGCACGCGCGGCACCGAGCCAGGTCAACAGCCACTCGCCCGGGACGACCGGTGCGACCAGCACGACGTCGATGGTCTCGAGGCCATTGCGACCGCGGCAGGTCGCGGCGTTGCCTTCGATGGACAGCACCTGCATCGGAATGCCGAGGCACATCGTCTCAGCCTCCTCGCGGCAGGAAGCGCGCATCGCCGCTGCGGCAGGCGAGGTCCTCGGACGGGCGCTCGGCCTCGTAGCGTGCGAGGCTGAGCGGCGAGGCCGACTGCAGCGGCGTCGCGCGCGCGCGTGGCGCGACGCCCCAGGCCGTCAGGCGCTCGACCGCGAGCGCGATCGCACGCGGCACCTGCTGCCTGACTGCCGCGCGCAGGCTGCCGCCGTAATCGTCGATCTCGACGGTCTGGACGCCGATCAGCACCAGCGGATCCGGCAGCCGGCCCGCGAGCGCCGCACAGGCGAGCACTTCCTGGAACCCGGTCTGGTGCAGGCTCGTCTTGCGGGCGCCGAGGTAGCACGGCACCGACTCGCCCTCGAGCACGCGCAGCGTGCCGGGCGCGAGTCCGAAGTCGATCGCGTCGAAGATCAGGAGCCGCCGCGCATCCTCGACGAGCGGCAGCAGATACAGGCCCTGCGTGCCGCCGTCCACGCAGCTCGCGCCCTCGGGAAGCTCGTAGGCCGCGTTAAAGGCCTCGACGCAGCGCACCCCGAAGCCCTCGTCGGCCCAGAGCACGTTGCCAATCCCCAGAACGAGCGTTGCGCTCACGATAGGCCCCGTTGTGCGACCCGATCAATGTAACGGGTGGCGTAACGGGGCTGAATACGGGTGACCCGCAAGGCCGGGTGGCCTTCCCGAGGGACGAATGCGGCGTGCCGCGGCTCAGGTCCGGCGCTGGTATTCGAGGCGGGCGCGGTGCAGGTCCCACGCGGCCTGCAGGTGCAGCCAGAGCTCGGGACCCGTGTTGAAGTAGCGCGCGAGCCGAAGCGCGGTGTCGGCGGTCAGGCCGCGGCGGCCGTTGACGATCTCATTGACCCGGCGGCGCGAGATCCCGAGTGCGCGCGCGAGCGCGTCCTGCGAGAGCGCCAGCGGCTTCAGGAAGCGCGTCTCGAGGAAATGCCCCGGGTGCTGGGGCCGCCGGCCGGCGCTGAGCGGCCGGCGCGCGCGCGTCTCGATGATCTTCGCGACCGCCGCCATCGGTCAGTCCTTGAACGTCCGGTAGCCGCTGATCATCGTGCTCAGGATGCTCTCCTTGGTCGTGATGTCCTGACGGAACACCATGTAGAGGTGCACGGTCGTGAACATCACCAGCAGCCACATGCACAGGTGGTGCCAGGTGTGCACCGCCTGACTGCCGCCGAGCAGCGGCAGCACCCAGCCGAACAGGTGGCCCGCCCAGCTGTCGATGCCGAGACCCTCGGAGTAGAGCGCGAAGCCGGTGAGCAGCATGAACAGCGAGCCGAGCGTCAGCATGAAGAACATCGCGAACTGCGCCATCGGATTGTGGCCGGCAAAGCGCAGGGGCTTCGCCGGCAGGAACGCGTAGGTGCGCAGGTCGTTGGCGAACTCCTGCCACCACGCCTTGCTGTGCAGCGGCACGAGGAACAGCTGGCGCGCGTACTTGTTGCCGACGATCGCCCAGTAGACCCTGAGCAGCCAGAACACCGCGAGCACGTAACCGGCCGTGAAGTGCGCGAAGCGGATGTAGCCGAACAGGAAGTGTTCGGAGGCTTCGCCCTCAAGGCCGGGTGGCGGGTACGCGATCAGCAGGCCGGTCGCCACCAGCACGATCATCGCGAGCGTCATCATCCAGTGCCAGATGCGCACCGGCGCTTCCCAGACGTAGATCGACTTCAGGTCCCGGTTGGGATCTGCGGCGAGTGAGTTTTGCAGCATCATAGGCGTTACCCCGCGTCGGCCGGCCGCCGCCTCAGCGCACCGTGACCTTGGTCAACTCCGCACCGTCCGGCGCCATCACGTGCGTCGCGCACGCCAGGCACGGGTCGAACGAGTGCAGCGTCCTCAGGATCTCGAGCGGCTGATCGGCCTTCGCGAGCGGCGTGTTCATCAGCGCCGCCTCGAACGCACCGATCTGGCCGCTCGCGTCGCGCGGACTGCCGTTCCACGTGGTCGGCACGATCGCCTGATAGTTGTCGATCTTGCCGTCCTTGATCACGATCCAGTGCGCGAGCGCGCCGCGCGGCGCCTCGGCGAAGCCGGCGCCCTTGGCCTCCTTGGGCCACGTCGCCGGCTCCCACTTCGTGACGTTCGCGGTCGCCGTGTCGCCGGCCTTGATGTTGGCGATCAGCTTCTCGTGGAAGTGCTTGAGCTTGTGCACCGCCCAGCTGCACTCGAGGCCGCGTGCCGCGGTGCGGCCGAGCGTCGAGAACAGCGCCGTGACCGGCACGTCGAGCGTCTTCAGCACCTTCTCGACCGGCTCCTTGAACTCGGGGTTGCCCTGCGCGTAGCCGATCAGGTAGCGGGCCAGCGGCCCGACTTCCATCGCGTGCCCGCGCCAGCGCGGCGCCTTGACCCACGAGTACTTCGCCGACTCGTCCACGGCCTCGATGTTGGTCTTCGTGCCCTTGAACTTCGCGCCGAGCTCGAAGTGCGGGTTCGTGATGCCGTCGAAGGGATGCAGCGCCTTCTTGCCCTCCGGATAGGTATACCAGGAGTGATCGACGCTCTCCTGGATCTGCTCCGGGTCCTTGATGTCGACCTCGTTGATCTTGCTGAGGTCGCCGCCGACGATCGCGCCGCGCGGCAGCAGCAGGCTCTTCGCGCTGTAGTCGTTGGCGTGCTCGGGCACGTCGCCGTAGGACAGCACGCACTGGCTCGACAGCCCGCCGCCGTACAGCCAGCCCTTGTAGAAGCTCGCGATCGCCAGCAGGTCCGGGATGTAGACCTGGTCGATGAAGTCGACCGCCTGGTCGATGATCGAGCCGACGTAGTTCAGGCGCTCCATGTTGATCGCGCCGACCGCGCCGGTGTCATCGACGTTGATCGGCGACGGCACGCCGCCGACCAGCCAGTTCGGGTGCGGGTTCTTGCCGCCGAAGATCGTGTGGATCTTGACGATCTCGCGCTGGAAGTCGAGCGCCTGCAGGTAGTGGCCGACCGCCATCAGGTTCGCTTCCGGCGGCAGCTTGTAGGCCGGGTTGCCCCAGTAGCCGTTCATGAACGGCCCCAGCTGCCCGGACTCGACGAACTTCTTGATGCGCGCCTGCAGGTCGCGGTAGTACCCGACCGAGGCCATCGGCCACGGCGAGATCGACTGCGCGAGCTCCGCGGTCGCCTTCGGGTCGGCCTTCAGCGCCGAGACGACGTCGACCCAGTCGAGCGCGTGCAGGTGGTAGAAGTGCACCAGGTGGTCCTGCGTGTACTGCGCCAGCTCCATGATGTTGCGGATCGTGTTGGCGTTCTCGGGGATCTCGATCCCGAGCGCATTCTCGACCGCGCGCACCGACGTGAGCGCGTGCATGCCGGTGCAGACGCCGCAGATCCGCTCGGTGAAGGCCCACGCGTCGCGCGGGTCGCGGCCCTTGAGGATCACCTCGAGGCCGCGCCACATCGTGCCGGTCGACACGGCGTTGCGGATCACGTTGTCCTTGTCGAGGTTGACCTCGACGCGCAGGTGGCCCTCGATGCGGGTCACGGGATCAACGACCACGCGCTTGCCGGAGTCGTCTAGCTTGAATCCCTGGGTTTCGAACGCAGTCATGGTCGTGCCCCCTTAACGCTCGGAGCCGTCTTTGCTGATGCCCTTGCCGTGGTCGACCTTGGCGCGCTTGAGCGCCGTGACGCCCGCGTGCACCGCAACCGCGGCGCCGGTGATAGCGGCGACCGTGCCGCCGATCCGGTCGGCGTTGCGCTCGATGCCGAACTGCTTGATGTTCGTCACCCGGTCGTAGAACGAGCCCTTGTCCCAGAAACCGTCCTCGGAGCAGCCGATGCAGCCGTGGCCGGAGCCGATCGGGAACGACACGCCCTCGTTCCAGCGCGTCGTCGAGCACGCGTTGTAGGTCGTCGGGCCCTTGCAGCCGACCTTGTAGAGGCAGTAGCCCTTGCGCGCCCCCTCGTCGTCCCAGTTCTCGACGAACTGACCGGCGTCGAAGTGCGGCCGGCGGTAGCACTTGTCGTGGATGCGCTGGCCGTAGAACATCTTCGGCCGCCCCTGGCGGTCGAGCTCGGGCAGCCGGTCGAAGGTCAGGATGTAGGACACGACGCCCGTCATCACCTCGGCGATCGGCGGGCAGCCGGGCACCTTGATGATCGGCTTGTCGGTGATGACCTTGTTGATCGGAACCGCGTGCGTGGGATTCGGCTTCGCGGCCTGCACGCAGCCCCACGAGGCGCACGAACCCCAGGCGATCACGGCCTTGGCGTCCTTGGCCATCCGCTTCAGTTCCTCGACGAAGGGCTTGCCGCCGACGATGCAGTACATGCCATCCTCGTTGAGCGGCGGGTTGCCCTCGACGGCGAGGATGTAGTTGCCTTTGTACTTCGTCGAGATCTCGTCGAGGATCGCCTGCGCCTGGACGCCGCCCGAGGCCATGATCGTGTCGTCGTAGTCGAGCGACAGCATCGACAGCACGACGTCCTTGGCGAGCGGATGCCCCGAACGGATGAACGACTCGGTGCAGCACGTGCACTCGAGCCCGTGCATCCACAGGACCGGCGTGCGCGGCTTGGTCTCGAGCGCGTGCGCGATCCTCGGTGCGAAGTACGATCCGAGCCCGAGCGAGGTCGCTGTCAGGCTGCAGAACTTGAGGAAACTGCGGCGCGTGACGCCCTGGCGGCGCAGCACTTCATAGAACGTTTCCATTCCGACCCCCGCCGGGCGCGTGGTGCGGATGCGTGCGCCCGAATTACCGGGGGTGATGAGACGCCTGTGCGCGGCAGAGACCTATTCGTATAGGCCGCAGCGCCGCCGCGAGCGCCGCGGCGGCGTAACCAGATGCGTTACAGTGCGGCTCAGCCGCGCGCGACGCTGTAGGGCTGGTACGGAAGACCGAGATCGCGCGCGACCGCCTCATGCGTGATGCGACCGGCGTGTACGTTAAGACCACGCGCGAAGCCCGCATCAGCCGCAAGCGCCCGCTCCCAGCCGTGGTCGGCGAGCGCGCGCACGTACGGCAGCGTCGCGTTCGTCAGCGCGAAGGTCGAGGTGCGTGGCACCGCGCCCGGCATGTTGGTCACGCAGTAGTGGATCACGCCGTCGACGACGTAGGTGGGCGCGGCGTGGCTCGTCGGCTTGCTGGTCTCGAAGCAGCCGCCCTGGTCGATCGAGATGTCGACGAGCACCGCGCCCGGCTTCATGCGCTTGACCATTGCGTGCGTGACGAGCTTTGGCGCCGCGGCGCCGACGACCAGCACCGCGCCGACGACGAGGTCGGCATCGCGTGTCAGGCGCTCGATCGCATCCGCGGTCGAGTACACGGTCTTGATGGTGCCCCCGAACTGCGCCGAGAGCTCGCGCAGCCGCTTCGGCGAGCGGTCGACGACGGTCACGTCCGCGCGCAGCCCGGCCGCCATCTCGGCCGCGTGCGTGCCGGCGACGCCGCCGCCGAGCACCACGACCTTCGCCGGCGCGACGCCCGGCACGCCGCCGAGCAGCACGCCGAAGCCGCCGTTGGCCTTCTGCAGCGACGTCGCGCCGACCTGCACCGACATGCGCCCGGCGACTTCGCTCATCGGCGTCAGCAGCGGCAGGCTGCCGTCGACGGCGGTCACGGTCTCGTAGGCGATCGCGGTCGCGCCCGAGGCGATCAGGCCCTCGGCCTGCGCCTTGTCGGCGGCGAGGTGCAGGTAGGTGAAGAGCACCTGACCCTTGCGCAGCGCCTGGCACTCGGAGGCCTGCGGCTCCTTGACCTTGACGACGAGCTCGGCGAAGTCGAACACGTCCTTCGGTCCCGGCAGGATGCGCGCGCCGGCGGCCTGGTACTCGCCGTCGTCCATGCCGATGCCGAGGCCTGCGTGCGACTCGATCGCGACCTCGTGGCCCGCGGCGACCAGCTCGCGCACGCCGGCCGGCGTCAGGCCGACGCGGTACTCGTGGACCTTGATCTCCTTCGGGACGCCGATGCGCATCGTGACTCTCCGCCGTGTCAGGGGCCGCCACTGTAGCGATCGCCCGTGCGCAGGCTCTTGCAAACGCACTGCAGCAATTGCGGCATCGGCGCAATTTTCTGCGGTACAATTTTAATTTAGAGCAAGGATCTGCCAATGCCGCTCGACCGATACGACCGGGTGATTCTGCAGTCGCTGCAGCGCGAGGGCCGCATCACCAACAGCGAGCTCGCGGCGCGCGCCAGCCTGTCCGAGTCCGCGTGCCTGAGGCGCGTGCGCGCGCTCGAGGCCGCCGGCCTCATCGAGGGCTACGCGGCGGTGCTCAACGAGCAGAAGTCCGGGCTCGGCGTCAACGTCTTCGTCAGCATCACGCTCGAGCGCCAGGAGCGCGCCGACCTCGCCGCCTTCGAGCAGGCGGTGCGCAAGGTGCCCGAGATCATGGAGTGCTATCTGATGTCGGGCGAGTTCGACTACCTGCTGCGCGTCGTCGTCGCCGACACCGCCGACTTCGAGCGCGTGCACAGCCGGCACCTGACGAGCCTGCCGCACGTCGCGCGCGTGCACTCGAGCTTTGCGCTGCGGACCGTGCAGAAGTCGCGCGAGCTGCCGGTGCGCTAGGCGCGCGGGCGGTACCCGCGCGCCGCCCGTCCGTGTATCCTCTCGCGACTCGCTGGGGTGGCCCGCTGGGGCCTGAGACGCAGCCGACGCTGCGAACCCGTTGAACCTGATCCGGTTAGTACCGGCGTAGGGAGCCGAATGCACTCGACGAACACCACGGGCCGCAAGGCCCGCAGAACCAGCCGCTTCCCCCGCCCTCTTGCGCTCGTGCTCGGCGTCGCGCTGCTCGCGGCCGCGGCCGCACGGGCCGAGGAAGGCGAGCTCGCCGAGGTCATCGTGACGGCGACGCTGCGACCGCTGCCCGCGATCGCGATCGCCGGCAGCGTCTCGGTGCTCGACGCCGCGACGCTGAAGGACGCCGGCCAGGAGCATTTCGGGGACGTGCTCGCGCTCGTGCCGAACCTCAACTGGGCCGGCGACACCCAGCGGCCGCGCTATTTCCAGCTGCGCGGCATCGGCGAGCTCGAGCAGTACCAGGGCGCGCCGAATCCGTCGATCGGCTTCCTGATCGACGACATCGACTTCAGCGGGCTCGGCGGGGCGGCGACGATGTACGACGTCGACCGCGTCGAGGTGCTGCGCGGGCCGCAAGGCACGCGCTACGGCGCGAACGCCCTCGCCGGGCTCATCTACGTCGCGAGCGCGGCGCCCGAGAGGGAGTTTGGCGCACGCGCCGACCTCAGCGCCGGCGACTACAACACGCGCAGCGTCGGCGGCATGCTCACCGGGCCGGTCGACGCGCTCGACTCCTCGTTCCGGCTCGCGGTGCAGCGCTACACGAGCGACGGCTACTACCACAACGTGTACCTCAACCGTTACGACACCAACGGCCGCGACGAGCTGACGCTGCGCGGCCGCTGGCGCTTCGAGCCGAGCGAGCAGCTGCGCATTGACCTGACGGCGCTGCACGTGCAGCTCGACGACGGCTACGACGCCTACGCGCCCGACAACACGCGCACCACGCACTCCGACCAGCCGAGCGTCGACGCGCAGCACTCGAGCGGGGCGTCGCTGCGCGCGAGCTATTCCGGTTTCGGGGCGGCGGCCCTCACGGGCATCGCGACCTACGCCGAGACCCGCGTGAAGTACGGCTTCGACGGCGACTGGGGCAACCCCGGCTACTGGGCGCCGTACGTCAACAACTTCAGCGAGCTGCAGTTTCGCAACCGCCGCACCGAGAGCGCGGAGCTGCGCCTCGGCACCGATGCCGAGCACGGCTTCGCGTGGCTCGTCGGCGCGTACGCCGCGCAGTTGCGCGAGACGCTCGAGGACACGAGCCTCGGCACCTTCTGCGACCCGACGGATCCGGCCTGCCACGCCGACGCGCGGGTCACGAGCGGCTACCGCGCGCGCAACTACGCGCTGTTCGGCGTGCTCGACGGCGACTTCAGCGAGCGCCTGCGCTGGTCGGCGGGGCTGCGCGGCGAGCGGCGCACCGCGAGCTATCAGGACGTGACCGCGGACCTGCCGCTCGACCCCACGCAGCCCCCGGTCGTCAGCGGCAGCAACGATTTCCGCCCGGCCGACTGGCTGTGGGGCGGCCACGCCTCGCTCGACTTTCGGCTGCGCCAGGCGCAGTCGCTCTACCTGCAGCTCGCCCGCGGCTACAAGGCGGGCGGGTTCAACCTGAGCCAGGGTTTGAGCCCCGACGAGACGCTGTTCAGGCCCGAGGCCGACTGGAACCTCGAGGCCGGCTACAAGGCGACGCTCCTCGATCACCGGCTGAGCGTGAACGCCGACGTCTTCGTGCTCGCGCGCCGCGACGCGCAGATCAAGACGAGCGTGCAGAGCGACCCGAACAACCCGAACCTGTTCGTCTACTACACCGGCAACGCGACGCGCGGCTTGAACGACGGGGCCGAGGCCTCGATCGAGTGGCAAGCGACCTCGACGCTCGCGGTCGGCGGCACGCTCGGGATCCTGCAGACGGCGTTCCACGACTTCACACGGGTCGGCGACACCGGCACGACGAGCGTCTCGCGCGCGCTCGCGAACGCCCCGAGCTGGCAGGCAGCGCTGCACGCCGTGCTGCGCGGCCGTTCGGGGGCCTTCGCGCGCCTCGACGTCACCGGCATGGGGACCTACTACTTCGACCTGCCGCCGAACCCGACGACCTCGCACGCCTACGCGCTCCTCAACGCGAAGGTCGGCTGGGAGGGTGCGCGCTGGTCGGCGTATCTGTGGGGCCGCAACCTCCTCGACAAGGAGTACCCGGTGCGCGGCTTCTACTTCGGACTCGAGCCCCCCGACTATCCGAACAAGCTCTACCTGCAGCTCGGCGACCCGCGCACCTTCGGTGCCGACCTCAGCGTTCGCTTCGGCGGGGGTGCGCAACACGGCGACTAGCGCCCGCGGCGCGCGGCTTCTGCGGCGTGCCGCCGTCTGCTACGGTGGGCGTCTGAACGAGCCTTGGCCGGAGACTGCGATGAATGCCCAGACCGAAGCCCGCTTCGACGCCACGAGCGTCTACCGCGAGGAGATGTACACCGACCGGCGCGTCGGCACGATCCGCGTGCTCGTCCCGGTGCAGGCCGACGGCACGGCCGATGCGGCGCGCCCGACGCTCTACGTCGGACAGATCTCGGTGATGACGCCGATGGGCACGCTGCCGATCAGCTTTGAACTCGAGGGAAAGTCGCTCGCCGAGGCGATCGCGAAATTCGCCGACGCCGCGCGCGTCGCGATGGACGATGCCATGCGCGAGCTGCAGCAGCTGCGGCGCGAGGCGGCCTCCTCGATCGTGATCCCGGAACCGGGTGCCGTGCCACCGGCCGGTGGCGGTCGCATCCGGATGCCGTGAGCGCCGGCGCCCCGGACCGAGCGGGTCGCGTCGATGAGAATGCGAATCAGTCGCGATAACGGCGGGGCCCCATCGCGCCCGGACCCGTGACGTGCTGACGCCCGACGAAGCGGCGGCACTGACGCTCAGCCTCATCGTCGCGACCGAGAGCGTGTGCCTGAGCCTGCCGGTCGCGGTGGCGGTTGCCTGGCTGCTCGTTCGCGCGCGCTTCGCCGGCCGCACGCTGCTCGATGCCTTCGTGCACCTGCCACTCGTGCTGCCGCCGGTCGTCGTCGGCTACCTCTTGCTCGTGCTCTTCGGACGCCACGGCCCGCTCGGCGGGTGGCTGTACGCGCACTTCGGCATCCGGCTCGCGTTCACGACCGCAGGCGCCGCGCTCGCGACCGCCGTCATGAGCTTCCCGCTGATGGTGCGGGCGATACGCCTGTCGCTCGAGGGCGTGAACCGCGGGCTCGAGGAGGCCGCGCGCACGCTCGGGGCCGGACCCTTCGACCGGTTCGCTACCGTCACGCTGCCGCTGATGGCGCCCGGGATCCTCGCCGGTGCCGTGACCGCGTTCGCGGCCGGACTCGGGGAGTTCGGCGCGGTGATCACCTTCGCGAGCAACATCCCCGGCGAGACCCGTACGCTCCCGCTCGCGCTCTACACGGCGATCCAGGCGCCAGACGGCGACCGCGCGGCGGCGCGCCTCGCGATCCTGTCGCTCGCGCTCGGGCTCGCCGGACTCGTGCTCGCCGAGTGGCTCGCGCGCCGTCTGCGCGCGCGGCTGGGCCCGTAGCGTGATCGAGGCCGGGCTCAGCGTCGTGCGCGACGGCTTCACGCTCGAGGCGGAGTTCTCGGCGCCGACGCCGGGTGCGATCGCGATCTTCGGCCGCTCGGGCAGCGGCAAGAGCACGCTCGTGAGCGCGATCGCGGGCCTGCTGCCCTCGCGCGGGCGCATCGCCCTCGACGGCACCACCTGGCTCGACACGTCGCGCGGCATCGACGTGCCGACCGAGCGGCGCCGCATCGGCTACGTGTTCCAGGACCTGCGGCTCTTCCCGCACCTCGGCGTGCGCGCGAATCTCGGCTACGGCGCGCGCCGTGCGCCGCCCGGAGCCGGGGTCGCCGCAGAGGAGGAGATCGTCGAACTCCTCGGCCTAGCGCCGCTGCTCGGGCGGCGCGTGCACCAGTTGTCGGGCGGCGAGCGCCAGCGCGTCGCGCTCGGGCGCGCGCTGCTGTCGCAGCCGAAGCTGCTGCTCCTCGACGAGCCGCTCGCGGCGCTCGACGCCGCGCGCCGCGACGAGGTGCTGCCGTACCTCGAGTCGCTGCGCGACCGGTACGCGATTCCGATGCTGTATGTCAGCCATCAGTACGACGAAGTGCTGCGCCTCGCGACCCACGTGGTGCTGCTCGAGGACGGTCGCGTCCGGGCGAGCGGGACGCCCTCCGAGCTCAGCCTCGACGCGCGCCTGCGGCGCATCGTCGGCAGCGAGGCGGTCGGCGCGGTGCTCGACGCCGAAGTGGCGAGCGTCGATGCCGCGAGCGGGCTCGCGAGCGTTGCGACCGCCGGCGGGCCTCTCAGGCTCGCGCTCGGGGACGCGGTGGTGGGCCGCCGCCTGCGGCTGCAGATCCTGGCGCGCGACGTGATCCTCGCGACCGAGCGGCCGCGGGCGCTGTCGGTGCGCAACGCGCTGCAGGGCCGGCTGGGAGCGCTGATCGATGAGGAGGACGGCGCGCTTCTGGCCGTCGTCGAGGTCGGCGGCTCGCGGCTGCTCGCGCGCATCACGCGCGCCGCGGCCGAGGAGCTCGAGCTCAAGGCCGGGCAGCCGGTCTGGGCGCTCGTCAAGGCCGCGTCACTGCGGGGCCACGTGTACGGGCGCGCGCGCACGCCCGCCTGAACCGGTGCCGGCGAAGCCGGCACCACCGAAACACACAGGGCCGCTCGCGCGGCCCTGTGTTCTTGAGTCGGATCGCGAGGCCTAGCGGCCGCGCGACTCACTCACCAGCGACGCGGGCCGCCGCCGCCGCCACCGCCGCGGGGGCCACCACCACCGCCGCCGCCGCCGCGCTCCTGCGCCTCATTCACACGCAGCGGACGACCCCCCATGTTCTGCCCGTTGAGGCTCTGGATGGCGCGCTGCGCGTCGGCGCTCGACATCTCGACGAAGCCGAAGCCGCGCGGCCGACCGGTATCCCGGTCGTTAATCAGGGCAACCGACTCCACCTTGCCGTGCTGCTCGAACAGCTGACGGACAGCGGCTTCATCGGCCGAAAACGGCAGGTTGCCCACGTAGATCTTAGTCATTTGCAATCACTCACTGACGAGGTCCCGCGCCGGGCGCACCCGGACGACGGGGACCGAAACAAACTGCGGAGCGAACGCATCCGGTGCGACGGCGATTAGCCGGGCGCGCCGGAGACGGACGGGACCGCCACCTTGGATCGAACTCACTTCGCTTTTTGTGTCAGTGCCGGATCCGGAGAACCCGGTCGGCAGGAGCCAGAAAAGGAGGAAGGGGCACGAACCGCCGCGCAAGGTACAGCAACACTGCGAAAAACGCCACTCCAGGGGCCCTTCGGGACCTTGCGGGCGGTTGCGCCCGGTCGGCCGGAGCGCGCGGTTATCGGGTCATAACAACAAAGCGGTTCTCGGCGCCGGGCGCGGTCCCTAGCATCCCGGACCTGAGGCTTCGGAGTGCCCTCGATGAGTGCCAATCCACTCGCTGGCCTGCCACCGCTCGGCACCGAGCGGCTCGCCGATCTTGAGGCCCTGCTCGCGGGCCTGGACCCCGCGAGCCTGACCTGGGTCAGCGGCTTCGCCGCAGGCCTCGCGGCCGAGCGCGCCCGGGCCCCTGGCGCGCGGTCGCTGCCGTTCGAGGCCCCGCTCCCGGCCGCCGCGCCGAGCGCGAAGGCGACCGTCCTCTACGCCTCCCAGACCGGCAACGGCCGGCGCGTCGCCGAGCGCCTCGGTCGCAGCCTCGAGGCGGCGGGCCTCGCGGCGAGTGTGACGAGCACCGCCGACTACCCTGCGAAGTCGCTGCCGCAGGAGCGGCTGGTGTTCATCGTCGCGAGCACGCACGGCGACGGCGATCCGCCGGACGACGCGCGCGCCTTCGTCGACTTCCTCGCCGCGCGCCGCGCGCCCAGGCTCGAAGCCCTCGCCTACGCGGTGCTCGCGCTCGGCGATTCGAGCTACCCGAAGTTCTGCGCGACCGGACGGCTGATCGACGAGCGCCTCGCCGAGCTCGGCGCCCGCCGCATCGGCGTGCGCGTCGACGCCGACGTCGACGTCGAGGCGAAGGCCGGGACCTGGATCGAGCAGTCGGTGGCCGGCGCCCGCGCCGAGCTCGCGAGCGCGGCGCCCGCCGGCGAGCCGCCGCGGCTCGCCGTCGTCACGCCGCTGCGCCCCGTGGCCCCCGCGCTCGCGAGCCGCGACGCCCCGGTCGAGGTCGAGCTCGTCGGCAACCAGCGGATCACGGCGCGCAACGCCGAGCGCGACGTGCGCCACGTGACGCTCGCGCTCCCGGAGCGGCAATTCGAGTACGAGCCGGGCGATGCGATCGGCGTCGTGCTCGAGAACCCGACCGCGAGCGTCGATCGCCTGCTCGAGCTCACGCGCCTCGACCCCTCCGAGCCCGTGACCGCGGGCGGCGCGACGCACACGCTGCGCGAGTGGCTGACCGGCCGCCGCGAGATCGCGCGGATCTCCCGGCCGCTGCTCGAGCGCCTCGCCACGCGCAGCGGCAGCGCCGAGCTCAAGGCGCAGCTCGCGCCCGAGCGCAGCGCCGAGCTGCGCGGCTTGATTAAGACGCTGCAGGTTGCGGACCTCCTGAAGCGCTACCCGGCAGGCTGGGAGGCCGCGGCGCTCGTCGAGGCGCTGCATCCGCTCGCGGCGCGCCTCTACTCGGTGGCCTCGAGCCGGCGCGAGGCCGGCGACGAGGCGCACCTGACCGTCGCCGTCGTCGACTATCGCCACGAGGGCGAGCGGCGTGTCGGCCCCGCCTCGTGGCAGCTCGCGACCACTCAGCCCGGCACGCGGCTCAAGGCCTTCGTCGAGCCCAACCCGCGCTTCCGGGTGCCGGGCGACGGGACCCGCGACCTCATCATGATCGGCCCGGGCACCGGCGTCGCGCCGTTCCGCGGCTTCCTGCAGCAGCGCATCGCCGACGGCGCCCGTGGCCGGCACTGGCTGGTGTTCGGCGGGCGGCACCGCGAGCGCGACTTCTTGTACCAGCTCGAGTGGCAGGAGGCGCTCAAGCGCCGCAAGCTCGCGCGCCTCGAGGTCGCGTTCTCGCGCGACCAGGCCCACAAGGTCTACGTGCAGGACCGCCTGCGCGAGCACGGCCGCGAGCTCTACAGCTGGCTCGAGGACGGCGCGCACCTCTACGTGTGCGGTGACGCCGAACGCATGGCGCCCGACGTGCACGCGGCGCTGATCGACGTCGTCGCGACCCACGGCAAGCGCTCGCCCGAGGACGCCACCGCCTACCTCGGCGAGCTCGCGCAGGCCAAGCGCTACGCCCGCGACGTGTACTGAGGGCATCGTGAGCGAGCCCTCCCCCGTAGAACGCATCAAGCGCGAGAGCCGCGGCCTGCGCGGCACGCTGGCCGCGAGCGTCGCCGACCCGACGACCGGCGCGCTCGCCGAGGACGATGCGCAGCTGCTCCGGCTCCATGGCAGCTACCAGCAGGACGACCGTGACGTGCGCGAGGAGCGCCGGCTGCAGAAGCTGGAGCCCTTGTGGCGCTACATGGTGCGGCTGCGCCTCCCGGGTGGCGTCTGCAGTGCCGAGCAGTGGCTCGCGATCGACGCGATCGCGCGCCGTTTCGCGAACGGCTCGCTGCGCCTGACGACACGCCAGACGTTCCAGTTCCATGGCATCGGCAAGGGCGACCTCAAGAGCACGATGGCGGCGCTGAACGCCGCATTGATCGACACGATCGCGACCTGCGGCGACGTCAACCGCAACGTGATCGCGAGCTCCAACGCCGTCGAGTCGCCGGCCCACGCTGAGGTTGCCGAGTGGGCGCGCCGGCTCTCCGCGCACCTGCTGCCGAAGACCCGCGCCTACCACGAGATCTGGCTCGACGGCGAGAAGCTAGAGGGGCCGGCCGAGGCCGAGCCTGTCTACGGCCCGACGTTCCTGCCGCGCAAGTTCAAGACCGCGATTGCGGTCCCTCCGACCAACGACGTGGACGTGTTCGCGCACGACCTCGGATTCATCGCGATCGTCGAGGACGGCCGGCTCACCGGCTTCAACCTGACCGTCGGCGGCGGCCTCGGCGCGACGCACGGCGACCCGAAGACCTTCCCGCGGCTCGCCGACCTCGCCGGCTTCCTGCCGCCCGAGGCGCTGCTCGCCGTGGCCGAGGCGGTGCTGACGACGCAGCGCGACTTCGGCGACCGCAGCAACCGCAAGCACGCGCGCCTCAAGTACACGATCGCCGACCGCGGCCTGCCTTGGTTCATCGCCGAGGTCGAGAAGCGCGCCGGGCTCAAGCTCGGCCCGCCGCGGCCCTTCGCGTTCGCGTCGAACAACGATCGCTTCGGCTGGCAGGCCGGCTTCGACGGCCGCTGGCACCGCACGCTGCGCATCCCCGCCGGACGGATCGCGGACCGCTTCGACCAGCCGTGGCTGAGCGGCCTCGCGGCGATCGCGCGGATCCATCGCGGCGAGTTCCGGGTGACGGCGAACCAGAACGTCACGATCGCCGGCGTCGAGGAGGGCGCACGCGCGGCGATCGACGAGCTCATCTCGAGCCACCGGCTGGACGCGGCCGAGCGGGGCGGGCCGCTGCGGCGCGATGCGCTCGCCTGCGTTGCGCTGCCGACCTGCCCGCTGGCGATGGCCGAGGCCGAGCGCTACCTGCCGCAGCTCCTCGGGCGCGTCGAGACGCTGCTCGAGCGGCACGGGCTCGCGGGCATTCCGCTCAGCCTGCGCATGACCGGCTGCCCGAACGGCTGCGCGCGCCCGTACCTGGCCGAGATCGGCCTGATCGGCAAGGCCCCCGGCCGCTACAACCTGCACCTCGGCGGCGATGCGCGCGGCGAGCGGCTGAACGTGCTCTACCGCGAGAACCTCGACGAGGGCCCGCTGCTCGAGGCGCTCGATACGCTGCTCGGCGCCTACGCGGCCGAGCGCGGCCCGCAGGAGCGCTTCGGCGACTTCCTGTGGCGCACGCAGCGCATCGGCGAGCGTCGCGCGCCCGCAGCCTGAGGCGCGCAGCGATGCGCTACTTCCCGCTGTTCGTCGATCTCAAGGATCGTGCGGTCGTCGTCGTCGGCGGCGGCGCGATCGCCGAGCGCAAGGTGGCGCTGCTCGCGCCCTCGGGCGCGCGCCTGACCGTCGTGGCCCCGGAGCTCAGCGCCGGCCTCGCGGCGCTGCGCGCGGCCGGGCGGCTCGTGCACACCGCGCGCGCGTTCGCGGCCGATGATCTCGACGGCGCGCGGCTCGTGATCGCCGCGACCGGCGACCGCGCCGTCAACGGCGCGGTCGCGGCGGCCGCCGAGGCACGCGGCATCCTTGCCAATGTCGTCGATGACCTGGAGCTCTCGGACGCGATCCTGCCCGCGATCGTCGACCGCTCGCCGCTCGTCGTCGCGATCTCGACGCAAGGCACGGCGCCGGCCCTCGCGCGCCGGCTGCGCGCCGAGGTCGAGGTGCTGCTCGACGGCGCACTCGGGCGGATCGCGCGGTTCGCCGCCGCGTGGCGCGCGCGCATCAAGGCGAAGGTCCCGGATCTCGCCGCGCGCCGCCGCGCCTACGACTGGCTCGCCGACGGCCCCCCCGGCGAGCTCGTGCGCCGCGCGCAGGAGCCGGCCGCGGCACGCTGCGTCGCCGAGGCGCTCGCATCGTCAGGACCGGCGCCCTGGGACTCGGCGCGCGCGGGCTCGGTCGCGCTGGTCGGCGCCGGACCCGGCGACCCGGGGCTCGTGACGCTCGCCGGGCTGCGTGCGCTGCAGGGCGCCGACGTCGTGCTCTACGACCGGCTGGTGTCGCCGGAGGTGCTCGCGCTCGCCCGCCGCGAAGCGCTGCGCATCGCGGTCGGCAAGCAGGGCGGCGGCCACAGCGTCGCGCAGGCGGCGATCCACGATCTGATGGTCGAGCACGCGCGCGCCGGCCGCCGCGTCGTGCGCCTGAAGGGCGGCGATCCGATGATTTTCGGTCGCGGCGGCGAGGAACTCGAGCACCTGCGCCGCGCCGGCGTCGCCTACGAGGTCGTGCCCGGCGTCACCGCCGCGCTCGCCTGCGCCGCCTACGCGGGCATCCCGCTGACGCACCGCGAGCACTCGGCCTCGGTGCGCTTTGTGACCGCGCACTGCCGCGAGTCGGTCGATGCGACCGACTGGCAGGCGCTCGCCGCCGGGCGCGAGACGCTCGCGGTCTACATGGGCGTCGCGACGCTGCCGCTGCTGCGCCGCGAGCTCCTGAGGCACGGCCGGCGCGCGGACACGCCGGTTGCGCTGGTCGAGAACGGCAGCCGCGCCGAGCAGCGCGTCGTCGTCGGCACGCTCGAGGAGCTCGAGTCGCTCGCGCACGCGCACGCGGTGCGCGCGCCGGCGCTGCTGATCGTCGGCGACGTCGCGGCGCTCGCCGCGACGCTGCACTGGTTCGGCGCCGCGCCGATCGCGGGCGCGGCGATCGCGACACGCACTGCGGCCTGAGGGGTTCTCGCCTGTAGGGGAAAACCTGCCGTCGTCGTTGAGCGAAATCCGCAGCACGCGCGTGCGTCGCGGGCGAAATTCCCGCGCCGACTCCTTGAATGCAGTCTGCGCACGTCTACAATGCGCGTGACGCGAGACCACCGGACGGTCCGCCGCCTTCGTGCACAGAGGGTCGCCCGCCGCCACGTGACCAAGAACAAGACGCCTCGCACCCCGGAACCATCCGCAGCCGTCCGCCTGCTGACGTCGTACCGGCGTCGGCTCGTCGAGCTACTCGAGCGGGCCGAGCTCGTCGCGCCGGGTGAACCGGCGGAACTCAGGCTCGCGGTCGCGACACTCGTCGAACACCTGAACGACGATCTCCTGCGCCTCTACCAGCTCGCCGAGACGGGCGCCCTCACGCGCGGCGACCAGACGATCGTCGTGCCCGCGCTCGAGCGGCTGCGCGACACGCTGAGGCACCGCAGCGCGCGACCGCACCCGATGAGTGACACGCTTCACAAAGCCATCTGCGTGCTGCCCGCGACCGTCTGAAAACGCGGCGCGCGTCCGGCGCCGCGCGTCAAGAAGCTCCGCCGAACGCCGATACGCGGGCCATATGGCCACGCGCCGTAAGCCCTCCCGTCCGCGCAAGCCCGGCGCCGGCCTCGTGCCGCTGCTGCGCGACGCCGTCGCCGTCGTCGACGACGCGCTCGCGGCGCTCAAGCCGACGCGCACGCCGCGCAAGGCGCGCGCCAAGCGCCGCAAGCCCTAGCGCGCCACCGCGCGCCGCGCCCGGGCGTCTCAGGTAGAGTAGACGGCCCCGGTCTTGGGAGCCGCGCGTTGGGCCTGCCGCCGTTCCTCGTTCACGTGCGCCACGCCGGCAGCAGCGTCGTCGAGGACCTCGGCCCGGCCGGGGCCCCGGCGCGCGGGCGCGGACTCTTTCTTATGCACGCCGCAGCCCCCGCCCGTCGCGGGATCGCTATGACCCGGCCGAACCCGAGCGCATGACGGCGGCGCCGGTCGAGATCGATCTGCTGGTCATCGGCGGCGGCATCAACGGCGCCGGCATCGCGCGCGACGCCGCCGGCCGCGGGCTCAAGGTCGTGCTGTGCGAGCAGGACGACCTCGCCGCGCACACCTCCTCGGCCAGCACCAAGCTGATCCACGGCGGCCTTCGCTACCTCGAGCACTACGAGTTCCGGCTGGTGCAGAAGGCGCTCGCCGAGCGGGAAGTGCTGCTCGGCGTCGCGCCGCACCTGATCCGGCCGCTGCGCTTCGTGCTGCCGCACGAGCCGCACCTGCGGCCGGCGTGGATGATCCGCGCCGGCCTCTTTCTCTACGACCACATGGCGCGCCGCCGCCGGCTCGAGGGCTCGGGGAGCATCGACCTCGCGCACCACCCGGCCGGCGCGCCGCTGCGCCCCGGCTACGCGAAGGGCTTCGTCTACTCCGACGCCTGGGTCGACGACGCGCGGCTCGTGGTCCTGAACGCGCTCGACGCCTACGAGCGCGGCGCCGAGATCCTGACGCGCACCCGCTGCACGCGCATCGTCCGCGAACGCGGCGCCTGGACCGCGACGCTGGTCGATGCGCATGGCGCGCGCCGCGTGTTGCGCGCGCGCGGCGCCGTCAACGCCACCGGCCCCTGGGTCGGCAGCTTCCTCGACCAGTCGACGCCGGTGCGCAGCCGCCGCTCGGTGCGCCTCGTCAAGGGCAGCCACATCGTCGTGCCGCGGCTCTTCGAGCACGACTACGCCTACATCTTCCAGAACGTCGATCGGCGGATCATCTTCGCGATCCCCTACGAGCAGGAGTTCACGCTGGTGGGCACCACCGACGTCGAGTTCCACGGCGATGCGGCGCGGGCGCGCATCGGCAGCGACGAGGTCGGCTACCTGTGCGAGCTCGTCGGCCGGCACTTCCGCCGCGGCGTGCCGCCCTCCGAGGTGGTGTGGAGCTACTCGGGCGTTCGGCCGCTCCTCGAGGACGAGTCCGCCGACCCCTCGAGCGTGACCCGCGACTACAGCTTCGAGCTCGACGCGGACGGGCCGCCGCTGCTGTCGGTGTTCGGCGGCAAGATCACGACTTACCGGCGGCTCGCCGAGGAAGCGCTCGAGCGCCTGCGGCCCGCGCTCGGCATCGAGCGCCCGCCCTGGACCGCGCGCGCCGCGCTCCCCGGCGGCGACCTGCCGGGCGCGGACTTCGAGGCCTTCCGCGCCGCGCTCGCGGCGCGCTACGCCGGGTTCCCGGCGCGGCTGCTCGAGCGCTGGGCGCGTGCCTACGGGTCGCGGCTCGGCGACTGGCTGGGCGCCGCGCGCTCGCCCGAGGCGCTCGGCCACGAGGTGGTGCCCGGGTTGCACGCGGCGGAAATCGAGTACCTGTGCGCGCGCGAGTGGGCCGAGAGCGCCGAGGACATCCTGTGGCGCCGGACCAAGCTCGGCCTGCACGCGCCGCACGATGCCGCCGCGACGCTCGCGGTCTGGCTCGCCGAGCGGCCGCCGGCGAAGGCGCCAGGAGGGGTCCGATGAGCCGCTATGTCCTCGCCCTCGACCAGGGCACGACGAGTTCGCGCTCGATCCTCTTCGACGCCGCCGGCCGCCCGGTTGCCATCGCGCAGCGCGAGTTCACGCAGCGCTTCCCGCAGCCGGGCTGGGTCGAGCACGACGCCGACGAGATCTGGGCGACGCAGTCGGCGACGATCCGCGAGGTGCTTGGCAAGGCGGGCGCGAGCGCGGCGGACCTCGCCGCGATCGGCATCACCAACCAGCGCGAGACGACGGTACTCTGGGAGCGCGCGAGCGGCCGGCCGGTCGCGCCGGCGATCGTCTGGCAGGACCGGCGCACCGCCGATCGCTGCGCGGCGCTGCGCGCGGCGGGCCACGAGGACTCGGTCGCGCGCACGACCGGGCTCACGCTCGACCCGTACTTCTCGGGCACCAAGCTCGCATGGCTCCTCGAGCACGTCCCGGATGCGCGGCGGCGCGCCGAGCGCGGCGAGCTCGCCTTCGGCACGATCGACAGCTGGCTCATCTGGCAGCTGAGCGGCGGCACGGCGCACCTGACCGACGTCACGAACGCGAGCCGTACGCTGCTGCTCGACCTCGCGCGCGCCGTCTGGTCGACGCCGATGCTCGAGCTGCTCGGCGTGCCGCGCGCCTGCCTGCCCGAGGTCGTGCCATCGTCGCTGCCCTGCGCGAGCGCGCCGCGCGCGCGCCTCGGCGATGCGCTCGTTCCGATCACCGGCATCGCGGGCGACCAGCAGGCAGCGCTCTTCGGCCAGGCCTGCTTCGAGCCGGGCATGGCCAAGAACACCTACGGCACCGGCTGCTTCGTGCTGATGAACACCGGCGCCGCGCCGCTCGTGTCGCGGCAGCACCTGCTGTCGACGATCGCCTGGGACTGCGGCGGACTCAGCTACGCGCTCGAGGGAAGCGTGTTCGTCGCCGGCGCGGTCGTGCAGTGGCTGCGCGACGCGCTCGGCCTGATCGCAACCTCCGCCGACGTCGAGCCGCTTGCGGCCAGCGTGCCGGACTCGGGCGGCGTCTATTTCGTCCCGGCGTTCACCGGCCTTGGCAGCCCGCACTGGGACCCGTACGCGCGCGGCACGATCGTCGGGCTGACGCGCGGCAGCGGCCGCGCCGAGCTCGCGCGCGCCGCGCTCGAATCGATCGCGTTCCAGAGCGCCGACGTGCTCGACGCGATGCAGGCCGACGCCGGCCAGCCGCTGACCGAGCTTAAGGTCGACGGCGGCGCGACCGCGAACGCGCTGCTGATGCAGTTCCAGGCCGACTTGCTCGGCGTCCCGGTGGTGCGCCCGGCCGTCACCGAGACGACCGCGCTCGGCGCGGCCTACCTCGCCGGCCTCGGCGCCGGCTTCTGGGGCGCGCGCGCCGAGCTCGCGGCACAGTGGCGCGCCGAGCGGCGGTTCGAGCCCGGACCCGGGCGCGACGCGGCGTTGTCGCGCCGCCACGACTGGATGCGGGCGGTCGAGCGCGCGCGCGACTGGGCGCGCTGAACGCGCTCACGATATGTCTGGTCTGCGGGCGGCAAAACGTGACCGAGTGCACATCAGCGATGCGCCGCGACTGGAATGATCTGTCGGCGATCAGCGACGCAGCAGGCAGAACCGAGTGGCGGCGAACGCGCATTTTGACTTCGGTCCGTACGCTCAGATCCTGAAGACGCTGCTGCCGCGCGCGCGCGGCATTTACCTGTACGCCCCCGACGGCGAGCTCGTGTGGAGCGCGGACGGCGCCGACCTGCACGACCTGCGGCCGGCGATCGACGAGCTGCTCGAGGGCGCGAAGCAGCCCGGCAATGCCACGAGCGGCCTGCGCCGCCTGCTCGACGACGCGCCGGCCTACGCCTTCCTGCTGCGCGACGAGCTCGGCGCGATCCTCGGCGTTGCCGCGGTCGTCTGCCGGGCGGTGACGCGCGAAGGTGACCTGCCGGCGTTCGAGAGCGTCGAGCGCACGCTGTCGCCGCTGCTGGCGCTGACGCGCCGCGACCTCGCGCAGACCCGCGCGATCGAGACCGGGCGCTTCCAGATCGGCGACACGCAGGAACTCGAGTGGCTGCTCGACGTCACGCGGCTCGACACGCCCTCGGGCGGCGATCCGCTGCAGGGCCTGCTCGCGGCCTTCGCCGCGCACGCCGAGTGCGACCTCGCGCTTCTGCACGTGCCGGCGCGCCAGCTCGAGCGCAGCGCGGCGCGCGGCCCCATTGGGCCCGGCGAACTCGAGACGCTGCGCGGCGTGGTCAGCCGCCACCTGCACAAGGTCGCGCAGCTGCAGCAGAAGACGCTGATCGTCAACAAGGTGCGCGAGAGCGGCGCCGGCGGGCTCGTGCCGTTCCGGATCCTGTGCGTGCCGCTGGTGCGCCACGGGCGCACGCTCGGCGTGGTCGTCGCCTTCAACCGCGTCCAGAGCCGCTCGTTCGGCACCCGCGAGGCGCGGATGCTCGAGCGGGTCGCGCCGCGCCTGCTCGAGATCATCGACGTACGCATCGACGGCACGACCGGCCTGCTGACGCGCCACGCGTTCGACGAACAGGTCGCGGCGCTGCTGGCGAGCGCCGAGGACCGCGGGCGTCTGGTCGTCTACGCCGACGTCGACGAGCTGCGCTCCGTCAACGAGCTCTATGGCTTCGAGGCCGGGGATGCCGTGCTGCGCGCGGTCGCCGACGCGTGGCGCACGCAGGAGCTGCCGGGCCTCAGCGTCACCGCGCGGCTCGCGAGCGACAGCTTCGTGGCGCTGCTCGACGGCTGCACGCCCGAGGCCGCGATGATCTGGGCCGAGTCGGCGCGCCATGCCGTCGGCTCCGTGCACCTCCCCGAGCGGCTCGCCGGCGTCGCGGTGTCGATGAGCTTCGGCGTCGCGGCGCTCCCACCCGGCGGCACGCTCGAGCACGCGCTCGCCGGCGCCGAATCGGCCTGCAAGCAGGCCAAGGACGGCGGCCGCAACCGCGTCGAGGCCTACGCACCCGGCGAGGCGCGACTCGCCGAGCAGCAGCGCGACCTGCGCGTCTACCACGAGCTGCTCGAGGCCTTCGAGCACGGCCGGCTGCGGCTGTACGCGCAGCCGCTGACACCGCTGTGGGACCCGAGCCGCGCGGCGCGCTATGAGGTCCTGGTCCGGCTGCAGGACAGCCGCGGCCAGATCCTCGCCGCCGAGGAGTTCATCGGCATCGCACGCCGCCACCAGCTGCTGCGCCGGCTCGACGAGTGGGTGCTCGGCGAGCTGCTGCGCCGGCTCGCGCCCTGCGCCGCGGCGCTCGACCAGTCCGGCACGGTGTTCTCGATCAACCTGTCCGCGCAGTCGCTGCGGCACGCGGCGCTCGCCGAGCAGATCCGCGCGGCGCTGCTCGCCGCACAGGTGCCGCCGTCGCTGCTCAGCTTCGAGATCAGCGAGGGCGCGGTCGCCGAGCGGCTCGCCGAGACCGAGCGCTTCGTCGCCTCGATCGCCGAACTCGGCTGCCGCACCTCGATCGACGACTTCGGCACCGGCGTCACCTCGCTCGCCTATCTGAAGGCCCTGAAGGTCTCGACGCTCAAGATCGACGGCGTGTTCGTCCGCGACCTCTTGCGCGAGCCGCGCTCCGAATCGATGGTGCGCGCGATCCTGCACATCGCGCGGCAGCTCGAGCTCGACACGGTCGCCGAGTGCATCGAGTCGAAGGAGTCGGCGGCGCAGCTCGCGACGCTCGGCGTCACCTACGGCCAGGGCAGCGCGCTCGGCGAGCCGCGGCCGCTCGCCGAGATCCTCGAGGGCATGGCAGCCGCCAAGAGCCTGCCGCTCGCCGAGGCGCCAGGCCGCAGCGACAAGCGCGTCCACTGAGACTCGGCGCCGGGGCGCTTTCCAAAGCCCCGATGACACTCGCATTAATTTCCCTCAACCTTCGCGCCATGGGGCGCCGCCTCGCGTTCACTGGACGCAGGCGGCCACCACCGGAACCGCCCAGGGAGCCGAAATGCGCGCACCGACCATCGCCTTCTCGCTACGGCGTCTCGCACCGCTCGGCGCGCTGCTGGCCTTCGCCGCGGTCGCCGCGGCCCGCGCCGACCAGCCGGCCGACCCGCCGGGCCGCGTCGGCCGCGTCAACCTGACGCAGGGCGCCGTGTCGCTGCAGCCCGCCGGCGCCGAGACCTGGGTCAGCGACGTCCTCAATCGCCCGCTGACCAACGGCGACAAGGTGTGGGCGGACCGCGATTCGCGGGCCGAGATGCACATCGGCTCCTCGGCCGTGCGCCTCGGCGCCGAGACGGGACTCGCGGTCCTCAACATCGACGATCGCACCGTGCAGCTCAAGCTCAGCGCCGGCACGCTCGAGGTCCGGGTGCGCGCGCTCGGGCCCGACCAGACCTTCGAGATCGCAACGCCGAGCGCCTCGGTCGCGGTGCTGCGACCCGGCGACTACCGGATCGAGGTCGGCGAGGAGGACGGCACGCTGCGCGTCGGGGTCGGCCACGGCCAGGTGGCGGTGACCGACTCGACCGGCGAGGCGACCGTCGGCGACGGCGAGCTCGCCGAGTATTCGGGCGGCGGCGTCGCGCAGTCCTCGGTCGGCGCGCTGCCGGCGGGCGACGACTTCGACCAGTGGGTCGCCGAGCGCGACCGGCGCGAGGACCGCGCACCGTCGACCCGCTACGTGTCGCGCGACATGATCGGCTACGAGGACCTCGACGACTACGGCGCGTGGCGCAACGTCGAGGACTACGGCCCGGTCTGGGTGCCGACGGTCGCCGTCGGCTGGGCGCCCTACCGCTACGGCCACTGGGGCTGGATCGCGCCGTGGGGCTGGACGTGGATCGACGATGCACCGTGGGGCTTCGCGCCGTTTCACTACGGCCGCTGGGTGTCGGTCGGCGGCGCGTGGTGCTGGGCGCCCGGGCCGCGGCGGGTCGCGCCGGTGTACGCGCCGGCGCTCGTCGGCTGGGTCGGAGGCCCGCACTTCGCGGTCGGCATCGGCGTCGGCGTCGCGGTCGGTGGTCCCCCGGTCGGCTGGTTCCCGCTGGGCTGGAACGAGGTGTACGTGCCGGGCTATCGCGTCAGCAACGCCTACGTCCGCAACGTCAACGTCACGAACATCCACGTGACGAACACGACGATCAACAACTACATCACCAACAACACGACCATCGTCAACGGCGTGCCACAGGCGACCGGCAACCCGCGCTACGCGAACGCCGCCGTCGCGGGTGCGGTCACCGCGACCTCGCAGAGCAACTTTGCGAGCGCGCAGCCGGTCGCGACGCACCTCGCGAAGGTGCCGCACGAGGCGCTCGAGCACCCGACCTTCGTCAGCGGGGCGCCGGCGATCGCGCCGACCGCGAGGAGCCTCGGTCGCGCCGCGCCGCCGCCGCCGCACGTGGCACCCGCGGTGTTCAACCGTCCGGTGGTCGCGCGCACGCCGCCGCCGCCGCCGCCACCGTCGTTTGAGGCGCAGCGCCACGCGATCGTCGCGAACGGCGGCCGTCCAGTGCCGCTGCGCGCGATGGCGCCGGCACGCGCCGGCGGCGTCCCGACCGCCCCGCGCGCCGACGTGATCACGCTGCCGCCGCGCGCTCCGTCGGCCGCGGCGCCGGCGATGCCGGCGCGCCCGAATGCGAGCCCGACGCCGCCGGCCACCCGCGCGGTGCCGCCGTCGGCGCCGGTCGCGCGGCCCCCGCGCCAGGACCGTCCTCCGGGCGCCGTGGAGTCGCTCCCGAACCAGCCCCCGGCACGGCCGGTGACGCCGTCGGCGCCCGTCGCGCGGCCGCCGCGGCAGGACCGGCCACCGGGCGCCGTCGGCAACGAGTCGCGCCCGACCGCGCCGGCGGCGCGACCGGAGCAGCCATCGGCGCCGCTCGCCCGCCCGGTGCAGCCGTCGGCGCCCCCCGCGCGCCCGCCGCGCGAGGATCGACCGCAGAACGCCGTTCGCAGCGAGCCGCGGCCGGTCTCATCGCCCAGCTACCGACCGCCGGCGCCCGAGAACCGGCCGGCGCCGCCGCCGGAGAACCGGCCCGCCCCGGTGCGTCCGGCACCGCCAGCGCGCGAGTCCGCTCCGCCGCCGCCGCACGAATCGCACCCGCCGCCGCCGCGCCAGGAGCACAAGCCCGAGCCGCGCGACAAGCGCTGACGGACGCCGCTTGCTATCCTCGCGCCCCAGCCGGGGCTGCGGGGGCAGGGAGTCGGATGAGCCAGGGCAAGACGCTGATCGAGAGCGTGCACACACACCGCGACGCGCGCGGTGCGCTCTTCGAGCCGGTCGCCGCCGGGCACCTGCCCGGCACCCGCAACGTCCACGTCGTGCTCACCGAGCCCGGCTTCGTGCGTGGCAACCACCGCCACCTCGTCGGCACCGAGATCGCAGTGCTCACCGGCCCCGCCCAGGTGCGCCTCAAGGAGGACGGCGTGATCCGCGACGTCGACGTTCCGGCCGGCGAGACCTGGCGCTTCACGATCCCGCCCGGCGTCGCGCACGCCTACCGCAATCCCGGTCCCGGCACGATGGTGCTGGTCGGCTTCAACAGCGAGCTGCACGATCCGGGCCGTCCGGACGCGGTTCGCGACGAGATCCTCTGACGATGGCGTCCGCGGCACCCGGCGGCCGGCGGGCGGGCCTGTCATGGCGGACGCGGCTCTCGGCCGCGCTCGTCGCCCTCGCGCTGCTCGCGGCGCTCTACACGTACCTGACGCTCAGCTGGAGCTACTCCGACGGCGACCGCGCCGGGCTGCTGCAGAAGTTCTCGTACAAGGGCTGGGTCTGCAAGACCTACGAGGGCGAGCTCGCGCTCTACGTCGTCGCCGGCGTGCAGCCCGAGATCTGGCACTTCAGCGTGCGCGACGCGGCGCTCGCGCGCCAGCTGTCGGCGGCGGTCGGCCAGCGGGTGCAACTGCACTACACCGAGCACCGCGGCGTGCCGACCACCTGCTTCGCCGAGACCGGCTACTTCGTCGACCGGATCAACGCCGTCGCCGAGCCGCCGCCGGCGATCACGCCGGCGCGTTGAGGCAAATTCACTCGGACTCGCTGCGGATCCGGCGCCAGGTGTAGACGCCGAACGCGCCGACGACCGCGAGCAGCGCGCCCATCAAGAGCGCAAGCCACCAGTGAAAGCGCCACGCCTCGCGGAGCCCGGCCGCGACGCCGATCGGCGTCGCGACGAGCAGCAGCGGCCGCGCGATCCTCATCGCGCGCCGCCGCGACCGCTCACGCCGTGTGCGGGTGCCGGTTCCATGCGCCCGACAGCTCCTGCTGGCGGCGCGGCGGCACCGTCTCGTAGTGGCTGAGGTCGAGCGTGTAGGAGCCCTCGCCCGCGGTCAGCGACTTCAGCCGCGTCGCGTAGTCGGTGAGCTCCGCGAGCGGCACGAGCGCCGCGACCGCGAGCCGCCCGCCCGGCAGCGACGTCTGGCCGGTCACGCGCCCGCGGCGCGTCGCGAGGTCCGCGGCGATGTCGCCGACCGCGCTGCTCGGGACGTTGATCTCGGCGCGCACGATGGGTTCGAGCACGACGGGGCCGGCCTGCGCTGCCGCGTCCTCGAAGGCGTGCCGCGCCGCGGTCACGAACGCGACCTCCTTGGAGTCGACCGGGTGGTGCTTGCCGTCGAGCACGGTGACCCGCAGGTCCTGCAGCTGGAAGCCCGCCACCACGCCCTCGCCGAGCACCTGGCGCACGCCCTTCTCGACCGCCGGGATGTACTGGCCGGGGATCGCGCCGCCGACGACCGCGTCTACGAACTCGAAGCCCTCGCCGCGCGCCAGCGGCTCGATGCGCAGCTTGACCTCGCCGAACTGGCCGGCGCCGCCGGTCTGCTTCTTGTGGCGGTACAGCGACTCGGCGGCGCGCGTCACCGTCTCGCGGTACGGCACGCGCGGCGGCTGCGTCTTGACCTGCACGCCGAAGCGCTCGGTCATGCGCTCGAGCAGCAGCCTCACGTGCAGCTCGCCCATGCCGTACAGCACCGTCTCGTTGAGCGCCGCGTGGTGCTCGACGCGTACGCACGGGTCCTCGTCGACCAGCTTGTGCAGCGTGTCCGCGAGGCGCTGCTCGTCGCCGCGCTTCTCCGGCTCGATCGCGACGCCGAGCATCGCTGGCGGGAAGCGCACCGACTTCAGGTGCAGGTGGTCCTCGTCGTGCGAGTCGTGCAGCACCGCGTCGAAGTGCAGCTCGTCGACCTTGGCGATGCCGCAGATGTCGCCGGGCCCGGCGGCCGGCAGCGGCTGCTGCTCCTTGCCCTGCAGCCTGAAGAGCTGCGTGACCCGAAACGGCTTGCGGCCGTCGCCGACGTAGAGCTGCTGGCCCGGCCGGATCGTGCCCTGATGGACGCGAAACACGCCGATCTTGCCGACGTAGGGATCGATCGAGACTTTGAACACGTGGGCGATGACGTGCTGCGCGGGATCGGGCTTGACGGCGACCGGCTCGGCCTCGGCGCCCTCGCCACGCAGGAACGCCGGCGGGTTGCCCTCGAGCGGGCTCGGCGCGAGCTCGGCGAGCACGCGCAGCAGCTCCGGGACGCCGGCCCCGGTCTCGCCCGAGACGAAGCACACCGGGATCAGGTGTCCCTCCCTGAGCGCCTGCTCGAAGGCCCCGTGCAGCTGCTCGAGCGTCACCGAGCCGCTCTGCTCGAGGTGGCGCGTCATCAGCTCCTCGTCGACCTCGACGACCTGGTCGACGATCGCCTCGTGCGCGTCGGCGACCGAGCCGAAGTCGGTGGCCGGGCCGCTGTTCTGGAAGTAGCAGTCGACGACCGCGTGTCCGCCCTCGGCCGGCAGGTTCAGCGGCAGGCATTCGCGGCCGAAGGCCTCGCGCACCTGCTCGAGCACGAGCTCGGGCTGGGCGTCGCGCGCGTCGATGCGGTTGATCACGATGAAGCGGCACAGGCCGCGCTCGCCGGCCTCGTGCATCATGCGCGTCGTCATCGGCTCGACGCCGGTCGCGGCGTTGACGACGACCGCCGCCGACTCGACCGCGGCCAGCACGCTGACGCTGCGGCCGACGAAGTCGGGCAGCCCCGGCGTGTCGAGCAGCGTGACGCGGCGCCCGTGCGCCTCGAAGGCGCACAAGGCCGCGTCGAGCGAATGCTGCTGGCGCTTCTCGAGCGGATCGAAGTCGCATACCGTCGTGCCGCGCGCAACGCTGCCCTTGGCGCGCAGCGCGCCGGCGGCGAACAAGAGCGCCTCGGCCAGCGTCGTCTTGCCGCTGCCGGCGTGGCCGCACAGGGCCACATTGCATACGTTCTGGATCTGGCTCGGCATAGGGACCTCCACCACCGCCACGGTAACCGACCGCTCCGAGGCGCTGGCTCCGCAACTTCCGAAGCGCACCGCGGCGGGCACCCGTCGTCACACTAAGGATAGTCCAGATGGCGGCTGGCGCGCGGCACCGGTAGACGACGCACTGCAGCGCGGGGCCTGCGGAGCGAGCCGCGGGCGCCCGGCGACCGGCCGGGGTGACGGGGATCGGCGGTCCCGGTAACCTTGGGCGGCACCACGGCGACGGCGGATCCCCCGCTCGGCGCGCAGGGGACACAATGAGAACGAGATACCTCCTCGTCCTGGCCCTCGGACTGGCGCTCGCAGCGCTCGCACGCGCCGACGACGCGAAGAAGCTGCGCATCATCACCTGGTCCGACTACGTTCCGGCCGAGGTCGCGGCGCAGTTCAAGGCCGAGACCGGCATCCAGGTCGAGCTGACGCTGTCGAACAACGAGGAGATGATCTCGAAGCTGCGCGCGACCGGCGGCGCGGGCTTCGACCTCGCCCAGCCGTCGCAGGACCGCATCGTCGGCGCGCAGCAGGAGTTTCGGATCTACAAGCCGATCGACGTCGGCAAGGTCAACCTCGCGCAGTTCCTGCCCGAGCTCCTCGAGATCGTGAGGACGAACGCGACCGTCGACGGCAAGCTCTATGCGCTGCCCTACGTCTGGGGCGCCGAGGGCCTCGTCGTCAACTCGACGAAAGCCAAGATCGCCGACTACACGGACCTGTGCCGCCCCGAGCTCAGGGGCAAGACCGCGATCCGCCTGAAGCGCCCGGCGCTGATGGCGTTCGCGCTCGCCTCCGGCAAGGACCCCTTCAAGCTCTACGGCGACACCAAGGCCTACACGGCGCTGATGGACGACGTCGGCCGCACGCTGACGGCCTGCAAGGCGAACTTCCGGTTCTTCTACGACAACAAAGACCAGCTGCTGAACGGCGTGCGCTCGGGCGAGATCGTCGCGGCGATGATGTGGGACTCGGGCGCCTGGCGCCTGAACCGCGAGAACCCGGCGATCCGCTTCGTGAACCCCAAGTCCGGCGCGATCGCCTGGCTCGACACCTTCGCGCTGCCGGCGCGCGGCAAGAACGACGCCGCGGCCTACGCGTGGATCAACTTCACGATGCGCCCGCAGATCGCCGCCAAGATCGCCAAGTCGGTCGGCAACTTCAGCGCCTCCAAGGGCGCCGACGCGCTCGGCGATCCGCGCCTCGTGCAGCAGTTCAAGGAGAGCTTCCCGGACGGATTCAAGAACGTGAAATGGTATCCGGCGATCCCGGCGGGCCTCGAGGAGATCGAGGGCCGGGTGCTCGACCGGATCAAGGCCGCCAATTGAGCACGGCGACGCCGGACGCCGCGGCACCGGCCGCGGACCTCGAGGCGCGGCGCCTCGTCAAGCGCTTCGGCACGCACCTCGCGGTCGACGCGCTGTCCTTCAGCGTCACGCGCGGCAGCTTCTTCTCGATACTCGGCCCCTCCGGCTGCGGCAAGACGACGCTGCTGAGGATGATCGCCGGCTTCATCCGGCCGGACGAGGGCGAGCTCGCGATCGGCGGGCGCAGCATGCGCGACGTCGCGCCCAACCGCCGCCCGGTCAACATGGTGTTCCAGCAGCTCGCGCTGTTCCCGATGATGTCGGTCGGCGACACCGTCGCCTTCGGGCTCGCGCGCCGCGGCGTCGCCGGCGCCGAGCGGCGGCGGCGCGCCGCGGCGATGCTCGAGCGCGTCGGGCTCGCCGGCGCTGCCGGCAAGCGCGTCGACGAGCTCTCGGGCGGCCAGCGCCAGCGGGTCGCGATCGCCCGCAGCCTCGTGCTCGAGCCGACGCTGCTGCTCCTCGACGAGCCGCTCGGCGCGCTCGACCTGAAGCTGCGCGAGCACATGAAGATCGAGCTCAAGCAGCTGCAGGCGGCCTTCGGCACGACCTTCGTCTACATCACCCACGACCAGTCCGAGGCCCTCGTGCTCTCCGACCACGTGGCGGTGATGAACCGCGGGCGCTTCGAGCAGCTCGGTACGCCGCAGCAGCTCTACTATTCGCCCGCGACCGCGTTCGTCGCCGGCTTCGTCGGCGCCAACAACCGCATCCCCGGCCGGGTCAGCGCCGTCGCCGGCGGCCTCGCCTCGATCGACGCCGCGGGCGGCTGGGCGATCCGCGCGCGCTGCGCGACGCCTCTGAGCGCCGGCGCCGAGGTCGAGGCCTTCGTGCGCCCGGAGGTCGCGACCCTCGGGCGCTCCGCCGCCGAGCTCCCGGCCGGGCAGAGCGCGCACCTCGGCAGCGTCGAGAGCCTGCTGTTCGACGGCGCGAACTCGGCGGTGCTGCTGCGCGAGCGCTCGAGCCGCTTCGAGTTTCGGGTCGCGCTGCCGCAGACCGGGCGCTTCGCCGACCTCAGGGTCGGCGAGCAGATCCACTTCAGCTTCGACCCCGAGCGCGCCGTGTGCTTCGCGGCGCCGCCCCGCGATGGCTGAGGCGGCCGGCCGCGCCTTCACCCGGCGCCTGATGCTCGGGCTGATGCTGGCCCCGGCGCTGCTGTGGCTGTTCGCGCTGATTGTGCTGCCGCACGTCGACCTCGCGATCCTGTCGTTCCGGGAGCGCCTCGCGCCGCGCGAGTACGGCGCGAGCCTCGCCCAGTACCGCACGTTCTTCGAGGAGCCGCTGTACTGGCACGTGTTCGTGCGCACCGCCTTCATGTCGGCGATCGCGACGCTGCTGACGCTCGTGATCGCGTTTCCGGTCGCCTGGGCGATCGCGAAGCTGACGCGCGGGCGCGTCAGCGCGCTCTTGTTCGCCGTCTGCCTGCTGCCGTTCTGGGTCAGCGAGACGGTGCGCACCCTCGGCTGGATGATTCTGCTGCGCGAGTCCGGCGTCATGCCGCAGCTGCTGGTGCGTTTCGGCGTCACCGACGTCCCGGTCGAGCTCCTGTACCACGACGCGACGATCCTGGTCGGGCTCGTCTACACCTCGCTGCTCTTCATGGTCGTGCCGCTCGTCAACAGCTTCGAGAGCCTCGACAACGCGCTCATCGAGGCCGCCTACGACCTCGGCGCCGGCGGCGGCTCGATCCTGCGCGAGATCGTGATCCCGCACGCGACACCCGGCATCACGGCCGGCTGCATCGTCGTCTTCATGCTGACGCTCGGCAACTACCTGACGCCGAACCTGCTCGGCGGCAAGAATTCGCAGTGGTTCACCGAGCAGATCTACACGCAGTTCATCACGCGCTTCAACTGGGAACAGGGCGCGGCCTTCGGCTTTCTGCTGCTCGGGCTCTCGACGGCGATGGTGTGGCTCGGCCTCAAGGCCAGCGGCCAGCGCTTCGGCGACGTGATGCGGCGCGCATGATCCCCTCGCTCCCGACGCCGACCTGGCTGCGCGCCTCGACGGTCGCCTACCTCGGCCTGTTCCTCGTGTTCCTGTTCCTGCCGCTCATCACGGTCGCGGTGTTCGCGTTCAACGACGCACCGTACCCGGCACCGCCCTGGCACGGCTTCACGCTCGACTGGTTCCTCGGCAACGAGGCCGCCGGGCGCACCGGCCTGTTCGGCGACGCGGAGCTGCTGGCCTCAATCTGGACGAGCTTCGTGGTCGCCTGCTGGGTCACGGCACTGTCGGTCGCGATCGGCACCCTGAACGCGTTCCTGATGGAGCGCGCGCAGTTCCGCGGCAAGGAGGCGCTGTCGGTGCTGATGCTGGTGCCGCTGGTGATCCCCGGCGTGATCCTCGGCATCTCGATCCTGGCGTTCGCGAGCCGCATCGCCGAGTTCATCAACGACCTCGCCGGCCTCGAGATCGACGCGCTGCGCCCCGGTTTGCCGCTCGTGGTGCTCGGCCAGTTCTCCTACATCGCGGCGATCGCGACGATCACGATCAGCGCGCGCCTGAAGCGCTTCGACCGCACGCTCGAGGAGGCGGCGCTCAATCTCGGCGCCTCGCGTGCCGCGGTCCTGCGCACGATCACGCTGCCTTACCTGAGGCCCGCGATGATCGGCTCGGCGGCGATCGCGTTCCTGATGTCGTTCGAGAACTTCAATACGACGCTGATGCTGGTCGGCGCCGACGCGCCGCTGACGATCATGATGTACGGGCGCATGCGCGAGGGCGCGACGCCGGTGCTGAACGCCGTCAGCCTGTTCCTGATGGTGGCGTCGGGCGTGCTGGCACTAACCCTGATGCGCCGCGGCGAGCGCGACAGCGCCTGACGCGGCGGCCGTCCCGCCGGCGGGGCGGCGTGAGTGGTCTGACAAGCGAGGTGTAGTCATGTTGAGGCATATCATCACCGCAATCGTCATCGCGATCATCGCGATCGTCGGCGGCGCCTACCTGCTGCCGCAGATCGTGCACGTCGAGCGCAGCACGGTCATCGAGCGGCCGGCGGCGAGCATCTTCCCCTATATCAACTCACTGAAGCGCGCCAACGAATGGTCGCCGTGGACGGACATCGACCCGAACGTGAAGATGACCTACTCGGGGCCGGATTTCGGCGTCGGCGCCAAGATGAGCTGGTCCGGCAACGACAAGGTCGGCAGCGGCACCGAGGTGATCACCCAGTCGATCTGGAACCGCAAGATCGCAGTCGACCTCGAGTTCGGCGGGCGCGGCGGCGGCAAGGCGGCGCTGACGCTGACGACCCAGGACCACGGCACGCAGGTCCTGTGGTCGGTCGACGTCGACGTCGGCAACAACCCGATCGGCCGCTACATGGGGCTGACGCTCGACAAGGCGATTGGCGCCGACTACGAGCGCGGGCTCGCGAGGCTGAAGGCGCTGGTCGAGAAGGCACCCGAGGCGCCGGCTCAGCCGGCGAGCGCGCCGGCGACCGACTCGAAGGCGGCGACCAGCTGATCGACCTGGGCCGTGGTCGTCGCCGGGCACACCAGCATCATGTTGTGAAACGGCGCGATCACGCAGCCCCGGTTCAGCAGGCCGAGGTGGATCGCCTGCTCGAGCGCCGGGGCGTGCGCGGCCGCGGCCTCGCGCCCGTTCCTGAGCGGTCCCGGCGCGCAGATGAACTCGACGCGCGCGCCGACGCGCGCCACGTGCCACGGCAGCTGGTGGCGCGCGATGGCATCGCCAAGGCCCGCCGCGAGCCGCGCCGCGAGCGCGTCCATGTGCGCGTAGGCCGCCTCGCTCATGACCTCCTCGAGCGCCGCGCGCATCGTCGCCATCGCGAGCGCGTTCGCTGACAGCGTCGTGCCGAGGCCCGAGTGGCCGGCCGGCTTCTCGCGCCGCAGCCGGTCCCAGCCGGCCGCGACCGCGTCGCTGAAGCCCCAGGCGCTCGCCGGCACGCCGCCGGCGATCGGCTTGCCGACGACGAAGAGGTCCGGCTCGAGTCCGTGGGCGCGCGTGTAGCCGCCCGGGCCGCTCGAGATCGTGTGGGTCTCGTCGATCAGCAGCAGCGCGCCGGTCGCGCGCGTCGCGCGCCTGAGCGCCGCGTGGTAGCCCGGCTCCGGCAGAACCATGCAGCAGTTCGTCAGCACCGGCTCGGTGATCACGCAGGCGACGTCGCGCGGCGCCAGTGCACGCTCGAGCGCGGCGACGTCGTTGAACTCGACGACGCGCGTGCCCTCGGTCAGGTCGACGAACTGGCCGATCAGCGCCGGCCGGTTGCGCGCCACGCCGTCCGCGAGCTCGACGTAGGTCTCGTCGACCGCGCCGTGATAGCAGCCGTTCATGACGACGATGCGCGGCCGGTCGGTGACCGCGCGCGCGAGCCGGAGCGCGAAGCGGTTGGCGTCGGACGCCGTGGTCGCGATCTGCCAGTGCGGCAAGCCGAAGCGCGCGCGCAGCAGCCGGCCGACCGCGAGCGCGTGCTCGGTCGGCAACATGTAGCTGAGGCCGTGCCCGGCCTGCTCCCGGAGCGCGCGCACGACGGCGGGCGGCGAGTGGCCGAACATCGAGCCGGTGTCGCCGAGGCAGAAGTCGGCGAGCACGTTGCCGTCAACGTCGGTCAGCGTCGCGCCCTGCGCATCGGCGATCACCAGCGGATGCGGCAGCGGCCAGTCGAGCATCCAGTGCATCGGCACGCCCGCGTAGTAGCTCTCGGCGCCCGCCGCGGCGAGCGCTGCCGAGCGTGGACGGGCGCGCGCGTAGGCCGCGCGCTCGGCGCTCGCGAACGCCGCGAGCCGCGCGCTGGCGACGCCGCGGTCGGCGGGCGCCGCCTCAGACATAGAAGTCGTACTCGCGCGGGAACAGGTCCTCGATGAACTCGAGGTACTCGCCGCGCTTGGACTCGCTGTAGATCTTGAGGTAGCGCGCCGGGATGTAGGGCGGCAACAGCGCCGAGCGCTCGAGGCGGTCGAGCGCGACGATCAGGTCGCCCGGGAAGTCCGGGTCGCCGCCGTGACTCGCGCGGCCATCGACCGGCGCGCTCGGCTCGAGGCGTCCCTCGGCGCCGTGCAGGAGCCCTGCGAGGATCGCCGCGACCGTCAGGTGCGGGCTCGCGTCGGCACCGGCGACGCGGTGCTCGATGCGCCGCGCCTCGCCGCGGCCCGGCGGGACGCGGAACGCCACGCTGCGGTTGTTGCTCGCCCAGTCGCGCGAGGTCGGGACGAACAGGCCAAGGTAGCGGCGCTGCGAATTGAAATTCGGCGCGAAGAACGCGAACGAGTCGTAGAGCAGCGCCTGCATGCCGGCGATCCCGTGGCGCAGCAGCGCCTCGCCGCCGGGCGCGCCGAAGCGGTTGCGGCCGGCCTCGTCGACGACGCTGACGTGCACGTGCAAGCCGCTGCCGGGCTGGCTCATGAACGGCTTCGCCATGAAGGTCGCCTCCATGCCCATCGCGCGCGCGACACCCTTCACGAGGCGCTTCAGCAGCACCGCGTGGTCGGCCGCGAGCACCGGGTCTGCGACGTGGCGCAGGTTCACCTCGTACTGGCCGATGCCGTACTCGGCGACCGCGCCGCACACCGGCAGGCGCTGCGCGAGCGCCGCCTCGTTGACGCGCCTCAGGAAGTCGGAGGCTTCCTCGACCGCCTCGAGCGACAGGTTGGCGGCGCGGCGCGCCGGCGGCCGGCCGGGCAGCGCCGCCGGACTGATGCGCCCGTCGGCGGCGCGCCGCGGATCGAGCAGGTAGAACTCGAGCTCGCAGGCGACGACCGGGTTCAGCCGCGCCGCGCGGCACTGCTCGACGACGTTGCGCAGGATCACGCGCGGGTCGAACCACAGGTCCTTGCCATGCTCGTAGTCGACCATGTGGCACACGACCTGCGCGGTCGGCGTCTGCGTCCACGGCGCGCGGCACAGCGTGCCGGGAATCGGCCGCGCGACGCCGTCGGGGTCGCCGTCCGACTTGCCGAGTCCGCCGGCGTCGTGGCCGAGCCCGCGGCAGTCGGCGACGAAGCACGAGGCCGAGAACTGCAGGCCGTCGGCGTAGAGCTTGTCGGCGTCGCCGGCCGGCAGCCGCTTGCCGGCGGTGTTGCCGCAGCCGTCGATCACGAAGGCGTCGATCGCCTCGATGTCGGGGTTGGCGGCCAGGAACGCCTGCCACTCGTTTACCGCGGTGTTCGGATGGGTCTTGTGTTCATGCATGATTCCCTCGTCAGGGTATGGGCGCTCAGAGACGATCCCTGAGCGCGTAGAAGAGCATCGCCGCCACCAGCGTCGGGCCGCGCAGCGCCGCGCCGCCCGGGAATGCCGGGACCGGCACGCGGCCGAAGAGCTCGAAGGTCTCACGCTCGCCGAGGAGCGCCTCGGCGACGGTCTTGCCGGCGAACGGTGCGGTGACGACGCCGAGCCCCGAGAAGCCGCTCGCGTTGTAGAGGCCGGGCTCGACCTCCCGCACCCAAGGCATGCGCGTCGGCGTGATCCCGAGCGTCCCGCCCCAGGCGTAGTCGAAGCGCACGTCCTTGAGCTGCGGGAAGATGCTGAGCACGTGCGGCCGCACGAACGCGGCGATGTCGCGCGGGAAGCGATAGCTGTAGTTCTCGCCGCCGCCGAACAGCAGCCGCGCGTCGGGCGTGATGCGGAAGTAGTTGACGACGAAGCGCGAGTCCGACACCGCGGCGCCGTTCGCGATCAGGCGCCGGGCTGCCTCGGCGCCGAGCGGCTCGGTCACGGCGATGTAGTTGTTGATCGGCATCACGTGCCGTTCGACCGACGGCGCGAGCCGCCGCAGGTAGCCGTTGCAGGCGAGCACGACACGCCCCGCCGTCAGCTCCCCGCGTCGGGTCGTGACCCGCCAGCCACCACCGGCGCTGCGCGCAAGCCCGGTCACCTCGGCGTGTTCGTGGAGGCGTGCGCCGTGGCCGGCCGCGGCGCGCGCGACGCCGAGCGCGAAATTCAGCGCATGCAGGTGCCCGCCGCGGGCGTCGAAGCTGCCACCGTAGTAGTCGCGGCTCGCGACCAGGCTCGCGAGCTCGTCGCGCTCGACGTAGCGCAGCGCCTCGTAGCCGTAGGCCGAGCGCATGTAGTCGACGTGGCGGCGGGTGTGCGCGCTGTAGCGAGGTCGGTGGTCGGCGTGCAGGTAGCCGAGCCTGAGATCGCAGTCGATCCGGTAAGTCTCGACCAGCCAGTCGAGGTGCGCGCGCGCCGCGAGCGCGCAGTCCCAGAAGCGGCGCGCGTCGGCCGCCCCGACGTGGCGCTCGAGCCATTCCTGTTCGCGGCGCATGCCGACGTGCACCTGCCCGCCGTGACGGCCGGAAGCACCCCAGCCGAGGCGCGACTGCTCGAGGAGCGCGACGTCCACGCCGCGCCGCGCGAGGTGCAGCGCCGTCGACAGCCCCGCATAGCCGCCGCCGATCACGCAGACGTCGGCGCGCGCCGGGCCCTCGAACGGCTGCGTTTCGCAGCGCTCCTTCTGGGTCGCCGCGTAGTAGGACGCCACGTGCTCGGGGCGCGGCGTCAGCGCGTCGGGAAACCTGCGCGGCATCGGATCACGCCCCCGCCGGGAAGCCGTTCTTGCCGATCAGCCCCATGCCGTCGCGGATGTCGGCGAGCACCGCGCGCTTCAAGCGCGCCGCGCTGCGCTCGCGGATCGCGCGCAACGCGAGCTGATGCTGGTCGACGAGGTTCGCGGTGCCGAAGCGCCCGTAGACCACGCGCATGTGCGGCCCGAACTGCAGCCACAGCGTCTCGATCAGCCGCGTGATCGTCGCCCGCGGCGAGGCGCGGTAGATCAGGAAGTGGAACTCGAAGTTGCGCTCCATGTAGCCGTTCACGTCGCCGGTCTTGAGCGCGACGCCGAGCGCGTCGTCGACGCTGCGCAGGCGCTTCAAGCGCGCGGCGTCGATGTGCGGCAGCGCCTGCGCCGCGGCCTCCGGCTCCAGCAGCTCGCGGCAGCGCAGCAGGTCCGCGAAGCGCCCCGCGGTCATCGGCGGCACGACGATGCGGCGCTTCGAGCGGATCTCGACCGCGCCCTCGGCGGCGAGGCGGCTCAGCGCCTCGCGCACCGGCATCTGGCTGACGCCGAGCTCCTGCGCCAGCCCGCGCGTCGACAGCCCGGCCCCAGGCGTCACCTTGCCGGTGACGAAGCGGCGCCGCAGCTCCTCGTGCACGCTGGCGCGCAGCAGCCTGTCATCGGCGACCGGAACGGCGTTCACCACGCGAAACCTCAGGCCGCGGCCGGCAGCTTGCGAAGGGCAGGCTCGGCCTCGTCGAGCGCCGCGCGCATCGTGTCGACGAGCCGGTCGATCTCGGCGTGCGTGATGATGAGCGGCGGGCAGAACACCAGCGTGTCCCTGATCGCGCGCACCATCACGCCGCGACGGATGCAGATGTCGCGGACGATCGGGCCGGCGTTGCCCTCCTTGCCACCGAAGCGCTCGTTGCTGCCGGGGCGCGCGACGATCTCGACGCCGCCGATCAGGCCCACCGAGCGCACCTCGCCGACGAGCGCGTGGCCGCGCAGCCGCTCGAGCGCCTTCGCCAGGTACGGCCCGCTGTCGGTCGCGGTGCGCTCGACCAGCTTCTCGCGCGTCAGGATCTCGAGGTTCTTGAGCGCGACCGCGGCGCAGGTCGGGTGGCCCGAGTACGTGTAGCCGTGCACGAACTCGCCGCCCTTCTCGCGCAGCGTCGCGACGATGTCGGCCGAGACCGCGGTCGCCGAGATCGGCAGGTAGCCCGACGACAGTCCCTTGGCCATCGACACGATGTCGGGACGCACGCCGAAATGCTGGAATCCGAACCACTGGCCGAGGCGGCCGAAGCCGCAGATCACCTCGTCGCTGACCAGCAGGATCCCGTACTTGCGGCAGATCGCCTCGACCTTCTGCCAGTAGCCGGGCGGCGGCACGACGACGCCGCCGGCGCCCTGGATCGGCTCGCCGATGAACGCCGCGACGTTCTCGGGTCCGACCTTCAGGATCCGCTCCTCGATCGCCGCGGCGGCGCGCGCGCCGAAGGCGGCCGGGTCCTCGCCGTGCGCGAGCCCGAACGCGTACGGCTGCATCACGTGCTCGATGCCCGGAATCGGCAGGCCGCCCTGTTCGTGCATCGGTTTCATGCCGCCGAGGCTCGCGCCGGCGACGGTCGAGCCGTGGTAGGCGTTCCAGCGGCTGATGAAGATCCGCCGCTGCGGCTGCCCGCGCAGCACCCAGTAGTGACGCGCGAGCCGCAGCGCCGTGTCGTTGGCCTCCGAGCCCGAGGTGTTGAAGAACACGTGCGTGAGGTTGTTGCCGAGGCGCGCGGCGATCGCCGCCGCAAGCCGCACCGCCGGCGCGCTCGCGGTCTTGAAGAAGGTGTTGTAGTACGGCAGCTCGAGCATCTGCTCGTAGGCGGCACGCGCCAGCTCCTCGCGCCCGTAGCCGGCGTTGACGCACCATAGGCCCGCCATGCAGTCGAGGATCGCGTTGCCCTCGGCGTCGTGGATCGTGCAGCCCTCGGCGCGGGTGACGATCCGGCTGCCGCCGAGCTGCGCCTGCAGCCGGTAGTCGCTCTGGCCCGGCAGGTGGTGGGCGACGTCCAGACGCTTCAGCTCCGCGATTTCCTGGGCCGGCAATGTCTTCGGGGTCATGGAGGCTCCTGGCAGCAAACGGCGCCCTTCAGGCGCTCAGTAATTCGGTGACGGCGCGGTGCGCCTGCTCGATCGCGACGTCGGTGTAGGCGCCGCCGCCGGAATCGGAGTTCGCGATCGCGATGCGGCCGAAGCGGGCGCGGCCGCGCACGTGCGCGCGCTCGAACTCGGGCACGTCCGGATCGAACAGCGAGTTGTTCTCGGGCGCGTAGCCGTGCGGCCAGCGGTTGACGGTGATCGCGGTGATGTCGGCCGCCGGGTCGAAGCCCCCCGGTCCCAGCATGCGGCCGAGCTGCGCGCGGATCTCGCGCTCGAAGACCTCGAACGGCGTCGCCAGCAGCTCGGCGCGCCCGGCCTTGTTCTGCTCGTGCTCGGGGAGGCCGGGCTTACAGGGCGTGCGCGTCATGCGGATCAGCGTCGGCTGGTCCGGCGAGCGCGGACTCGCGTAGGCGCCGATGTCGACCGTGTAGTTGAGCTGCGCCGAGGTGTGGTAGCAGCCGGGCGCATAGATCTGCCGCACGCCGAGCGTCGCCCACGGCCGCCAGTTGCGGACGGCGACGTTGGTGTACACGAGCGGCGTCTTGACGAGCGCGTGCAGCGCCTCGCGCTGCGCGGCCGGGAGCTCGGGCACCATGTACGGGATCATCATGTTGTAGCAGGCGAGCACGCAGTGCCGTGCGCGCACCGTGAATGCCCGGCCGTCGCGCAGGTAGGTGACGGTCACGCGCTCCGCTCCCGCCGGCGTGCCGTCATGGTGCACGCCGACGACCGTGCTGCTGAGGCGCAGGCGCACCGGCTGACGAACGCGGTCGAGGCGCGCGTAGTCGACGCGCACCGTCACGAGGTCCTCAATCGTCGTGCCCGGCACCGCGGCCGGGATCAGCCGGCGCACGAGCGCGCGCGCGATGGTGGCGTTGCCGTCCGGGAAGTGCAGGCGCGTCGAGCCGCCGGTGTCGGCATAGCCCGCCGGCGTGAATCCCATCCCGGGGATCGAGCCCGGCGCGAGGTTCAATCCCTTGAAGCCCGGCAGATCGAAGCCCCAGCAGTCGAGCGCCGACACGGCGTCGATGCCGACGCCCCACTCGCCCTGGGTGCGCGACTGGTAGAGCGCGAGCACCGCCGGGTCGACGCGCACGACGTCGCGCAGGTAGTCGCGGTAGCTCATCTTCATCAGCCGGCGCTTCTTGTCGCTCGAGGATTCGCCGGGCCAGTAGTCCGCGCCGCCGGTCTCGAGGCGCTCGACGTCGCGCTTCGCGGCGTCCGAGAGCGGCGCGCCGGCGAGGAACTCGCCCCACGGCCGGTCGCGGTAGCCGGCCGCGAGGTGATCGGCGCCGAAGGTGTCGCGGTCGAAGAACAGGCCGGTCTTGAGGCCGAGGCCCTCGTAGAACTCCGGGTGCTGGGTCGCCTTCGCGAGCGCATCGACGTCGATGCCGAGCGTGCGCAGCAGCCGGTCGGGCACCGCCGAGTACGGCCGCGGGCTGTCGATCAGGAGCGTGCCGCCGTTCAGGAGCCCGAGCCGGCCGCCGAGGTCGAACTCGTTGCGCTTGGCGTGGCCGCCGAAATCGTCGTGGTTGTCGAGCAGCAGCACGCGCGCCGCCGGCACGCGCTCGAGGTAGAACTGCGCGGCCGAGAGGCCGCTCAGGCCCGCGCCGACGACGACGACGTCGTAGTCCTCCTCGAGCGCCTGCACCGCGGGCACGGGTGCCCCGTCGCGAAACGCGTGCGCGGCCTCGAAGGAACCCGGGTGGCTGCCGCGCAGGCCGGTCAGCCGCGGCGGGTAGTAGCCGGGGGCGTCCTGCGCCGCTGCCGGAACCTCGGCCGGGGCGCCCGCCGGCCACAGCGCCGCACCGAGTGCCGCGGCGCTCCCCGCGGCGACGCCCTGCACGAAGTCGCGGCGCGTGATCGGCCGGTCCATCCCGAGCGCGTGATCCGTCGGTCCGCGGCGTTCGTCGCGCGACATTGCGTCCCCCTGAAGCGCCTGGCGGCCGCGACGGCCGCACGGCTCATGAACGGGGCGGCGCCGCGGCGCGGCCCCAAATTGGTGCGGACACGCTACCTGCCGCCCCGGCGGGCGTCAATGATCTGAGATCGCAGATCGGCCGGGACCGCCCTCGTTGCAGCAAAACAACGCCATTTGTGGCCCGACCCTAAATTGCGTTCGACCGGGGACAGCGCTATGGTGAGATCACACGGCGCGACGGCCGCTCGGCTGCACGCGGATCACACGGGGGACCATCATGAAGGGACGTCGGCAGAGTCTGGGGTGGCGTGCGGGCAACGGAATTGGACCGGCGCTGACCGCGACGATCGCGGGGATCCTGGCCGCGCCCGGCGCCGGCTGGGCGCAGACCGCGCCGCAGGCGGCAGCCGAGACCGGCGGACTGCAAGAGATCGTCGTCACCGCGACGCGCCACGAGGAGTCGCTGAGCCGCGTGCCGCTGTCCGTCACCGCGCTGACGCAGGACAGCATCGACATCCGTGGCATCAAGGACTTCCAGGACGTCGCGCGCTTCACGCCCGGCGTCAACATCGACAACTCCGGCACCAACAATATCTCGATCCGCGGCATCGCCTCGACCGCGGGCGCCGGCACCACCGGCATCTACATCGACGACACGCCGATCCAGATGCGCGCCCTCGCCTTCAACCCGGACGACGCGCTGCCGAAGACCTTCGACGTCGAGCGCGTCGAGGTGCTGCGCGGCCCGCAGGGCACGCTGTTCGGTGCCGGCTCCGAGGGCGGCACGGTGCGCTACATCACCGTCCAGCCGAGCCTGAGCAAGTTCAGCATGTACAGCCGCTCCGAGGTCTCCTACACGCAGGGCGGAGAGGGCAATTACGAGGTGGGCGTCGCGGCTGGCGGTCCGGTGGTCGACGGCGTGTTCGGCCTGCGCGGCTCGGTGTGGGTGCGCCGCGACGGCGGCTGGATCGATCGCGTGAACCCCGAGACGCTCGCCGTCGAGGACAGCAAGGCGAACAGCGAGAGCTCGGCACTCGTGCGCCTCGCGGGCCTCTGGCAGATGAACGAACAGTGGTCGATGACGCCGTCGATCTACTACCAGTATCGGATGCGCAACGATGTCTCGAGCTTCACGGGCCAGAACCACTGGGTTGCGGTGAACTCGCTGTCCGATCCCGGCAGCGACCGCTACGTGAGCGCCAACCCGACGCCGCGCGACGAGCCGGACAAGTTCTACCTGCCGGCGCTGAAGATCGAGGGCGATCTCGGCAAAGTGAAGTTCATCTCGAACACCTCGTACTACAACCGCACGAACATCACCGGCTACGACGGCACGCTCTACAACCTCGGCTTCTACCAGTCGCTGCTGAACTCCGACTGCGGCGGGACGCCCTGCTATCCGGGCTTCGACCCGGCGAACTACCCGCTGCTCGACGCCAACGGCGTGCACCTGCCGGCCTCGGTGGCCGGTTACCGCGCGCCCGCCTCGGTCGAGAACCACCAGCAGAACCTGGTGCAGGAGCTGCGCCTGCAGTCGAACGACCCCGGCTCGAAGCTCACCTGGACGACCGGCCTCTTCTTCAGTGAGAACCGCCAGTCCTACCTCGAGCAGATCTACGATCCGATGGCGGACAACTTCTTCATGAATCTCGCCGGCATGTCGGCCGGCGACTTCTTCACCGGCTGCGCGGTGCCCATCGACGCCAACGGCAACTGCGCCACGGGCTTTCAGCCGGTGCCGCTGCTGTCAAACGGCGACTCGTACCTCTTGCACACTGACGCCAAGGACACGCAGTACGCGATCTATGGCGAGGGCACCTACGCCTTCGACGAGCAGTGGAAGCTGACCCTCGGTGCGCGCTTCTCGCGCACCAAGTTCACCAACGACACGCTGACCGCGGGCCCGCAGCTGTTCGTGCCGGGCGCGCAGACGCAGAGCGTCGAGCAGTCGGAGAACTCGTTCACGCCGAAGGTGAGCCTCTCCTACCAGCTCGACCCGAAGAACCTGTTCTACGCGACCTACGCGAAGGGCTTCCGCCCGGGCGGCGGCAACAACCCGGTGCCGTACGCGGCCTGCGCCGCCGACTTCGACAACTTCCACCTGACCGCGGCGCCCGCGACGTTCAACTCGGACACGGTCCAGAGCTACGAGATCGGCGCGAAGAACAACTTCGAGAACCGGGTGCGGCTCGCGACCAGCGTCTACTACATCCGCTGGAACAACATCCAGCAGACCGTCGTCCCGCCGATCTGCCAGATCTCGTGGATCTCGAACCTCGGCACCGCGGTCGCGAAGGGCGCGGACCTGCAGGCCGAGATCATCGTGACGCCGGGCCTCACGCTCGAGGTCGCGGCCGGCTACACCGATGCGCGCTACACCAAGGATTCGAAGATCGCGCCGGACGCGGATCCGGTCGTGCACGATGGCGATGCGATCGTCGGCCAGAGCGGCCAGCCCGCCCCGCCGTTCACGGGCTCGGTCGGCCTCGAGTACAAGTTCAACGTCGGCGATCGCGATTCGTTCGTGCGGCTCGACTACGAGTACCAGGGCGCGCCGAAGTGGCTGGGCGCCGCCCAGGACCCGGCGACCGTGCAGTTCAACCAGTGGAACTACACGCTCGGCGCCACGAGCTTCTTCACGCTGCGCGGCGGCATCAACGTCGGCGGCTGGGAGATCGCGGCGTTCGTCGACAACCTGTTCGACTCGCACACGATCACGAACTACAACTTCACGATCGCACCCGACAACACGCTGTTCGCGCCGGGCGACCCGCGCGGCATCCCGCTCGAGCGTGACTTCACGTTCCGGCCGCGGACCTTCGGCCTGACGTTCACGTTCCGCAAGTGACCTTGGCCGGTCGCGGCGCGCCTTAACCGGCGCCGCCGCGGCCGGTGGCCGCGATCCGGTACACCGCCTCGAAGCGCGCGCGCGCGACGAGCCCGCAGTCGCCCGGCGCGTACTCGACCGCCCAATCGCCCGCCTCCCCCGTCAGCACGTCGCCGCCGGCCGTCCGCGAGACCCGGAACGGCTCGTGGATCTGCTTGGCGAGGATCACGACCGGCAGGTTGCGGTAGCGGCCGGCGGCCCCGGCCGCGGTGCCGGCGCACGGCCGGTACTTGGCGTCGAAGCGGTCGCGCGACACGCACCAGCGATCGCCGGTCGAGCCGGTGAGGAGCGCATCGCCCGCAGCGTAGTGATTCATCCCGACGGCACTCTTGAGCGCCCCGGCGCTCGCAGCGAACTCGACGTGCACAACCTCGTCCTTGTAGACGCGGACCGCGGCCGGATCGTGGGCGAGGTCGGGACAGCCAAGGTCGAGCATGGCGCTCACATCGCCCGCACCAGCACGCCGAGCGGCAGGTGCCGCATCAGGAACGCGAGAGGCGCCCACGGCCACGCGGGGACGAAGGCGCGCGCGCGCTCGCGCTCGATCGCCCTGAACAGCGCCCTGCAGCCGGTCGCCGTGTCGACGAGGAACGGGCGCTTGCGGGCGCCGGAGCTGATGTCGGTCTCGATGTAGCCGGGGTAGATGGCGCTGACGCGGATCGGCGTGTCCCAGACGTCCGCGCGGATGCCCTCGGTCAGCGATGCCAGCCCCGCCTTGGTCGCCGCATAGACGGTCTGGTAGCGCGGCAGCCCGCGGATCGCCGCGACTGACGCGATCGTGACGAGGTGGCCCGCCTGCCGGGCCCTGAAGAGCTCGAGCGCGGCCTCGCACTGGGCGAGCGCCGCGATGAAATTCGTCTCCGCGGTCGACAAGTTCGCGGCGAAGTGGCCGCTGCCGACCGGCGCGCCGCGCCCGACGCCGGCGTTGACGACGATCCGGTCGAGGCCGCCGAGCTCGGCGTCGAGCGCCCGGAACACCGTGAACACGTCCGCGTGCCGCGTCACGTCGAGCGCCCGGATGGCGACCTTGACCCCCGGGAAGCGCGCCGCGATCTCGCCCTTCAGCGCCTCGAGCCTCTCGAGGCGCCGCGCACAGAGCGCGAGGTTGCGGCCCTGCGCCGCGTACTCGAGCGCGAGACCGCGGCCGAGCCCGCTGCTCGCGCCGGTGATCAGGATGTTCGTGCGCATCGCGGCCTCCGCCCGGGCGACGGGATCGCGGGCGGAGGGCATTTTTTCACACGCCATCGCCTCGCTCCAGCGCCACCGGCGCCGTAGGATCCGGGGCTCCGCGGCCAGCGCGCCCGTTGCGGCCGGACCTCGCGGCGCGGGCCGCCGCGATGTGCTGCAATGGCGGCATCGCCGCCGCTGCCGCCGCGAGGGCCGGGAGCCGATGACCGAGGCCGAACGACCGAATCCCGATCGCCTGCTTGCCGAGGTCGAGCGCGCCGAGGCGCGTGCGCGGCGCGGCCGCCTCAAGATCTTCTTTGGCGCCTCGGCCGGTGTCGGCAAGACCTACTCGATGCTGGAGGCCGCGCGCGTCGCGCGCGCCGCCGGCACCGACGTCGTGGTCGGCTACGTCGAGCCGCACGGCCGCGACGAGACCGAGCGGCTGCTCGAGGGTCTTGAGCGCCTGCCGCTCCTCGAGGTGCGCTACAAGGGCATCACGCGCCGCGAATTCGACCTCGACGCGGCGCTCAAGCGAGCCCCGGCGGTGCTGCTGGTCGACGAGCTCGCGCACTCGAACCTCGTCGACGGCGAGCCCCGCTCGCGCCATGCGAAGCGCTGGCAGGACATCGAGGAGCTGCGCGACGCCGGCATCAACGTCTGGACCACCGTCAACATCCAGCACCTCGAGAGCCTCAACGACGTCGTCGCCGGCATCACCGGCACGCGCCAGCGCGAGACGATCCCGGACCGGATCTTCGACGAGGCCGACGAGGTCGAGCTCATCGACCTGCCGCCGGACGACCTGCTGGCGCGGCTCAAGGCCGGCAAGGTCTACGTCGCCGAGCAGGTCGCCGCCGCGACCGAGCGCTTCTTCCGCACGCCGAACCTGCTCGCGCTGCGCGAGCTCGCGCTCAGGCGCACCGCCGACCGCGTCGACGCCGCGGCCCGCGAGTACGCCGGTGCCGAGCGCGCCTCGCGCCCGTGGCTCGCGCGCGACCGCTTCCTGATTGCCGTCGCGCCGGACGACCAGGCCGAGCAGCTGGTGCGCGTCGGCAAGCGCTTCGCCGACGCGCTCGACGCCGAGTGGATCGTGGTGTCGGTCGAGACCCCGGCGCAGCTCCGGCTCGGCGAGATCGAGCGCAACCGCCGCGTCGAGGTGCTGCGCCTCGCCGAGTCGCTCGGCGCCGAGACCGTGACGCTCGACGGCCCTTCGGCTGCCTCGGCGCTCGTCGAGTACGCGCGCGTGCGCAACATCACGCGCATCGTCGTCGGCGAGGCCAAGCGACGCGGCTGGCGGGCGCTGTGGAGGCCGTCGACCGCCATTGCGCTCGTCCGTCGCGGCCACGGCTTCGATGTCTCGGTCATCGCGCGCGCCGACGCCGCGCCGCGTGCGACTCGCGACCGCGAGCTCGCCGGGCCCGCCGAGGTGCGCTGGCCGCGCTACTGGGCGGCGCTCGCGATCTCGGCGCTGTGCACCGCGCTCGCGGCGCTGATGTACCCGTACTTCGAGCTCGCGAACCTCGTGATGGTCTACCTGCTGGGCGCGACCATCGCCGCAATGCGCCTCGGCCGCGGCCCGGCGGCGCTCGCGGCGGTCGTCAACGTCGCGGCGCTCGATTACTGCTTCGTGCCGCCGCGCTTCAGCTTCGCGGTCTCGGACCTGCAGTACCTCGTGACGTTCAGCGTGATGCTGGGGGTCGCGCTCGTGATCGCGACGCTGGTCGCGAACGTGCGCGCCCAGAACCGAGTCGCGGGCGCGCGCGCGCGGCGCACGGCGCTCCTTTACGCGATGAGCCGCGAGCTCGCTGCGACGCGCAGCTTCGAGAACCTGGCCCGCGTCGCGGTGCGCCACGTCGCCGAGACCTTCGCGAGCCAGGCGGCCGTGCTGATGCCGAACTCGGACGGGCGGCTGCGGTCGCCGCGCGGCACGCCGTTGCCGGGCTCGTTGCGCGAAGCGGACCTGTCGGTCGCACAGTGGGTCTACGACCACGACCGGCCCGCCGGCCTCGGCACCGATACGCTGCCCGCCGCGCCCGCGCAGTACCTGCCTCTGAAAGGGAGCCGACAGACGCTTGGCGTGCTCGCGGTGAAGCCCGCGCAGCGGCGCCGGCTGCTCTTGCCGGAACAGCGCCACCTGCTGGAGACCTTCGCCGGGCAGATCGCGCTCGCCGTCGAGCGCGCGCAGCTCGCCGAGGAAGCCGAGGCGGCGCGCATCACCGCCGAGACCGAGAGCCTGCGCAACACGCTGCTGGCCTCGATCTCGCACGACCTGCGCACGCCGCTCGCGGTCATCGCCGGGGCGAGCAGCGCGCTCAGCGATGCGGCCCTGGCCCTCGATGCCGAGACGCGCCGGCGCCTCGCCGCCTCGATCGAGGGCAAGGCGCAGGAGATGTCCGAGCTGATCTCGAACGTCCTCGACCTGATGCGCTTCGAGACGGGCGAGGTGCGCCTGAGGCGCGACTGGCAGACGATCGACGACCTCGTCGGCACGGCGCTCGCACGCCTCGCGGGCCGGCTCGAGTCGCACCCGGTCGAGCTCGCGCTGCCGGCCGACCTGCCGCCGATCTACGTCGACGCGCCGCTCGTGACGCAGGTGCTCGTCAACCTGGTCGAGAACGCGACCAAGCACACGCCGGCCGGCACGCGGATCCGCATCGGGGCGGCACCCGACGGCGGCGAGCTGCGCGTCGACGTCGACGACAACGGCCCGGGCCTGCCACCGGGCGATCCGGAGCGGCTGTTCGCCAAGTTCCAGCGCGGCCGCGACGAGGGCAACACCGGCGGCGCCGGGCTCGGCCTGGCGATCTGTCGCGCGATCATCAGCGCCCACGGCGGGCGCATCAGCGCCGTCGACCGCCCCGAGGGCGGCGCGCGCTTCTGGTTCACGCTGCCGACGACCGAGCCGCCGCCGTGACCGAGGCGATGTTCCTCGTGCTGCTCATCGAGGACGACGCCGGCATTCGCAGCGTCCTGCGCACGCTGCTCGAGTCGCAGCGCTACCGCGTCGTTGAGGCCGACACGGGCACGCGCGGGGTCATCGAGGCGCGCAGCCACCGGCCGGACCTCGCGATCGTCGACCTCGGCCTTCCCGACCGAGACGGGCAGAGCGTGGTGCGCGAGATCCGCCTGTTCTCGCCGGTACCGATCCTGGTGCTGTCGGCGCGAACGATGGAGGCCGACAAGGTCGCCGCGCTCGACGCCGGGGCCGACGACTACGTCACCAAGCCCTTCAGCGCCACGGAGCTCCTGGCGCGGGTGCGCGCGGCGATGCGGCGCAGCGCACGCGTCGCCGACCGCGCGCCGGTGCTGCACTTCGGCCCCGTCGTCGTCGACCTCGCGACGCGCACTGCCCAGGCGACCGGAACGAGCCTGCATCTGACGCCGCTCGAGTTTCGGGTCATCGAGTGCCTCGCGCGTGGCGCGGGGCTCATCGTCACGCAGGAGCAGCTGATCCGCGAGGTCTGGGGCCCGTCGCGGCTCGGCGACACGCGCGGCCTGCGCGCCTACGTGAAGATGCTGCGCCAGAAGATCGAGCCCGATCCGCGCCAGCCGCGCTACCTGCTGACCGAGGCCGGCATCGGCTACCGGCTGCTCGTCGACGACCACCCGGCCAGCGGCTCCCCGTAGCCGCACAAACCGAAACCCGCACACCGGCAATCCGCAGCAGCGGCGTTCGCGTACTGTGACGGCCGGCGCGATTCGGGCGCCGGCGCTTCGCTACCGTGAACAAAAGCTGTACATGCGAGGCACGATGACCCCGACGGCGACGTCGCTGCTGGATCACCTGCCGCTGCACGCGGGCGACCTCGAGCAGCGCAAGGAGCTGGCCGGCTTCACCGAGGCCGACGCCACGCGGCTCGCGGCCGCCTGGCACGCGCTCGAGCCAATCGTCGACGGGCTCGCCGCTGACTACGTCGCGCGACTGCGCGCGACCCCCGGAATCGGCCCGCAGCTCGCGGCGTTCGTCAGCCCGGCCGCGATGAAGCGCAACGTCGTGCGCTTCGTGTCCCAGCTCTTTGGCGGCCGCTACGAAGGCGACTACGCGAGTACGCGCCTGCAGCTCGGCTTCGCGCACCGCCGAGTGGGACTCGAGGCGCGCTTCTTCCTCGCGGCGCTGCACCGCCTGCACGTGGAGCTACGCCGCCTGATCGGCAGCCGACTCGCCGATCCGGTCGAGGCGGCGCGCACCGCCGCCGCGCTCGAGCGGCTGCTGCTCTTGGACCAGTCGCTGATCTTCGATGCCTACGAGCACCGGCTCGCGGCCGAGGCGCGGCGCGAGCATCAG
>DATKOR010000050.1:0-7240 GCA_035524495.1 Steroidobacteraceae bacterium | reverse complement strand
GCGCAGGCCTTGAGCTGAAGGACGAAGCGATCTGCGTTCGCCCTCCTCAGCGGTTGACCTTAGCGAAGCGCCCAGGTCCAGGTGACAATTTGCCAGGCATCCACGGAACGGCCGTCGATCGTCTTCGGAATGATCTCCGCCTGCGACAGCACCTGTGCCGTCGCGGCATCGAGTCTTGGGAGCCCACTCGAAGTTTCCACCCGGCTGTCGCCGACGTGCCCGTCCGCCAAGACCAATAGCAGCAGAACGGCCGTTCGCAATCCGCTGTGCTCGCCCAGGTGGGCCGGGTAGGCTGCACGGGCGGCCTTGTCGACGGCCGCGCGATTGCGCAGATAGCCGCGGATCACTGGACCGTCCGGTGACGTGAGGCGCGACGCGGCATCGATTTGATCCGGCGACATGCCGGCACGGATCGAATCGCGCGTTGAGGCATAAACGGGTCGTACAGCATCGGCGCCTGGTGGAGCGAGGAAGCCGAGAGCCGCTTCGATCCACGACAGCGCCATGGTCGCGTCGCGCTCGACGCCCAGGCCGCTTTGGTACATGAGTGCGAGATTGAACGCCGCATCGGCATGCCGCTGGTGGGCCGCCTTGCGAAACCAGTTCGCGGCCGCCGCATAATCCTTGGGCCCGCCGAAGCCCTCCTTACTGAAGACGCCGGACTCGTACTCGGCGACCGTCGAGCCCTGCTCCGCGGCCTTTCGCATCCAGGTGGCGGCTTCCGCGGCATCTGCGGTGACTCCCGTCCCGTGCAGGTACATGCGGGCGAGCATGACTTGAGCGTCGATGACGCCGTCGCGGGCATAGGGGACGAGGAGCTTCGCCAGTCTGGCGTAGTGGCCTTTCCTGTAGGCGTACAGGAGACTGTCCGCGGCATCCGACCTCGCGGCACGATCGAGGCGCCACGTGAACTTCATGCGCTGCCACGATCCTACCGGCGCGCTAGCGACGGTCTGCGGGACAAAGCGGCCCTGCTCCATGATGCAGTGCTCCGCAGCCTCATCCAACGCGACGTACCCTGAACCTATCTCGATGCGCGTGTCCTTCACGCGGCCATCGACGTCGACATAGGCAATCAACGTCGTCGCGCCAAATTCAAGCGCCATTCGCGAGCTGAGTGGGTAATAGCTTTCACACGCGGCGCCGAGATTGAAGCCGTGCGCGACCCGTACCGGAGTGACGACTTCCTTCGAGGGTGGCACCGTCGCAGCAGCGGCGTCATCACCGCCAAATGCCGGGTCGGTCGAGACGGCAAGCAGGCACGCGGCCAGAGTGGCCAGCGCGGCCACACGAGCAGGGGTGCCAACATTGACGGCCGGTCTGATCCGCTCCGGTCGGATGTCGTGTCCTCGTCGGGGGCGAGGCGAAAAGCAGATGCCCGCGTGGCTAACTTGGCGCTCCTCCTGCCCCGCAGCCAATGCGTCTCCGAGGTATCGGCGAAGCCCGGAAAGCGGCCGAAGGCGCCCGCCGACGTTTCGAATTCGCGTCGTCGGTGATTGATGCCCACTTGAGCCGCTTTCAGAGCCTCGCTGATTCTGGCCTCGGCCGGCCCGGCGATTGCCGATCGGCACACCGCGACGCTCCGGGCACGCGACTCTCGCGGAGCGTACAGCGGACCACATGCCGCGCACGGTCAGCCTCCTACACGGATTCTCGCGAAACGACTTCATTGCGCCGGTAGCAACTTCATTCCCGCCGCACAGCCACGCGGCCGGCAGGGCTGCGGTTACTCGACGGTGACGCTCTTCGCGAGGTTGCGCGGCTGATCGACGTCGGTGCCGCGCATCGTCGCGACGTGATACGCGAGCAGTTGCAGCGGAACGGTGTAGACCGCCGGCGCCTGGAAGTAGCTGACGTGCTTCGGCATCGTGATCACGTGCACACCGTCCGAGGCGCTGATGCCGGAGGCCGGATCGGCGAACACGTAGAGCTCGCCGCCGCGCGCGCGCACTTCCTGCAGGTTCGACTTCAGCTTCTCCAGCAGGTCATTGTTCGGCGCCACCGTGATCACCGGCATGTCGGCGTCGACGAGCGCCAGCGGACCGTGCTTGAGCTCGCCGGCGGGGTACGCCTCGGCGTGGATGTAGGAGATTTCCTTGAGCTTGAGCGCGCCTTCCATCGCGATCGGCGCGAGCGCCCCGCGGCCGAGGAAGAGCGCGTGGTGCTTGTCGACGAACTTCTCGGCGAGGCGCCGCACGACCGGGTCGAGCGCCAGCGTCTCCTCGATCAGGCGCGGCACCTCGATGAGCCTGCCGACCAGGTTGTGCTCGCGCTCGCGGTCCATGCCATGGTGCTTGCCGAGCGCGATCACCAGCATGCCGAGGGCCGCGAGCTGCGTCGAGAACGCCTTCGTCGAGGCGACCCCGATCTCGGGGCCGGCGCGGGTCAGCATCACGAGCTCGGACTCGCGCACGAGCGAGGACTCGGGGACGTTGCAGATCGCGAGCGTCGAGAGATATCCGGCCTGCTTCGCGAGCCTGAGCGCCGCCAGCGTGTCCGCGGTCTCGCCCGACTGCGAGATCGTCACGAACAGGGTGTTCCTCGGCACGACGGGGTTGCGGTAGCGGAACTCGCTCGCGATGTCCACCCAGCATGGCAGCCGGCAGATCTGCTCGATGAAGTAGCGCGCAACGGAGCCCGCGTGCCAGCTGGTGCCGCAAGCGACGATCTGCACCGCCTCGGTGTGCTTGAGGACGCCGGTCGCGGCCGGGCCGAACGCCGCCTCGAGCAGTTTCCCGCCGGCGACCCGTTCCTCGAGCGTCTGCGCGACCGCCCGCGGCTGCTCGTAGATCTCCTTCAGCATGTAGTGCGCGAACTCGCCCTTCTCGACCGAGTCGGCCGACAGCTCGCTCTCGCGCACCGCGCGCTCGACGCGCTGTCCCCTGGCATCGACGATGCTGACGCTCTTGCGGTGGATCGCCGCGACGTCGCCTTCCTCGAGGAACTGGAAGCGGCGCGTGACCGGCAGCAGCGCGGCGGCGTCCGAGGCGACGAAGTTCTCGCCGTCGCCGAGCCCGACGACCACCGGGCAGCCGGCGCGTGCCAGCACGATCGTGTCGGGGTCGTGCTCGCTCATGACCGCGAGCGCATACGCCCCGTGCAGCTCGCGCACCGTCGCCTGCACCGCGTCGAACAGGTCCTTGTGGCTCGCGAGCTGGAAGTGGATGCGGTGCGCGATGACCTCGGTGTCGGTCTCCGAGGCGAACGAGTAGCCGCGCGCCGTGAGGTCGGCGCGCAGCTCCTCGTGGTTCTCGATGATGCCGTTGTGCACGATCGCGATGCCGTCGCGCGAGATGTGCGGGTGGGCGTTGCGCTCGCTCGGCACGCCGTGCGTGGCCCAGCGGGTGTGGGCGATGCCGAGCAGCCCCTGGGTCGGCGTCTCCTCGAGCGCCTCGCGCAGCCGCGCGACCTTGCCGACGGTCCTTAATCGCGCGACGTGGCCGTTGCCCTCGAGTACGGCGACGCCCGCCGAGTCGTAGCCGCGGTACTCGAGCCGCTGCAGCCCGTCGATCAGGATCGGGAGCACGTCCCTGTTGGCGACCGCGCCGACGATTCCACACATGTCATCCGCCCTCGTTCCTGAGGAATCCCCAGCGCTCAATTATGGCGCATCCGCGCGGCGCGGATTGTGAAGCGGGTTCGACTGCGCTGCCCGGCCGGCTATTTCGACGGCGGCTCGTCCGGGAGGCGCGAGTGCGCCACGTGCCGCTCGCGTTCCGCGGCCGACGCCTTCGTCGGCCGGCGCCAGCCGGCGACCGCCTGCTGGCGGCTGCGCTCGAGCGTCAGCGTCGCGCGCGGCGCCGACTTCGTGATCGTCGAGCCCGCGCCGATCGTCGCGTCCTTCCCGACCGTGACCGGCGCGACCAGCATCGTGCCCGAGCCGATGAACGCGCCGTCCTCGATGACCGTCGGCCACTTGTTGACGCCGTCGTAGTTGCAGGTGATGGTGCCCGCGCCGACGTTGACCTGGCGCCCGACCGTCGCGTCGCCGAGATAGGTCAGGTGGTTCGCCTTGCTGCCCGCGCCGAGCGTCGCGTTCTTGAGCTCGACGAAGTTGCCGACGTGGGCGCCGGCCTCGAGCCGCGCGCCGGGCCTGAGGCGCGCATAGGGACCGACGATGCAGCCCGCCGCGACCTGCGCGCCGTCGAGCACCGAGTAGGCGTTGAGCACCGTGTCGGCGCCGATCACGACGTCGCGCAGCACGCAGCCGGGACCGACGACGACGCGGTCGCCGAGCTCGACCTCGCCCTCGAGCACGACGTTGACGTCGATGCGCACGTCGCGCCCGCAGCGCACGATGCCGCGCACGTCGAGCCGCGCGGGATCGGCGAGCGTGACACCGGCCTCGAGCAGCGCGCGCGCCGAGCGCTGGCGGTGCGCCGCCTCGAGCGTCGCGAGCTGCTCGCGATCGTTGACGCCGAGCACCTCGGTGGCGGTCGGCGCGACGACCGCCTCGATCTTGAATCCGTCGCGCACCGCGAGCGTCACGACGTCGGTCAGGTAGTACTCGCCCTGCGCGTTGTCGTTCCGGAGGCTCCCGAGCCAGCGCCGGAGCGCCGCGGCCGGCGCCGCCATGAGGCCGGTGTTCGATTCACGCACCGCGAGCTCCTTGCGGGTCGCGTCCTTGTGCTCGACGATCCGGTAGACGTTGCCCGCCTTGTCGCGCAGCACCCTGCCGTAGCCGCTCGCGTCGTCGAGCATCACCGACAGCAGCGCGATCGCGCGCTCGCCGGCGCGCGCCAGCAGCTCGCGCAGCGTCGCCGCCTCGATCAGCGGCACGTCGCCGTACAGCACCAGCACCACGTGGTCGTCCGGGATCGCCGGCATCGCCTGCGCCACCGCGTGCCCGGTGCCGTGCTGCTCGGCCTGCAGCACCCAGTGCAGGCCCTGATCGGCGAGCGCGGCGCGCACCTGCTCGCCGCCGTGGCCGTAGACGACGTGGATGGCGTCGGCCCCGAGCCCGCGCGCGCAGTCGACGACGTGCCGGAGCAGTGGCTGGCCGGCCAGCGGCTGCAGCACCTTCGGCAGGTCGCTCCTCATGCGTTTGCCCTGGCCGGCGGCCAGGATCACGATGCTCAGGGGCATGGTGTTACTCGCGGGTTGGGAGCGCCTATTCTCGCACGGGCCCCGAGACGGCGGGACTTTGCGGTATCGTCGCCCCTCGTCGGACCCGCCGGGTCGTGTGACGAGGGATCCATGATGCGGTTCTCCCAACTCGGCGGCCTCGCGGCCGCGGCGCTGCTCATCGTGCTGCCCGCGGGCGCCGCGACGCTGCATCCGATCACGCACGAGGACCTGTGGCTGATGAAGCGCGTCGGCGCGCCGGCGCTGAGCCCCGACGGCCGGCGCGCGGTCGTCGCGGTCACCGAGCCCGCCTACGACCGCAAGGACCAGACCTCGGGCCTGTGGTTGGTCGCGACCGACGGTCGCGCGGCACCGCGCCGGCTCACGTGGTCGAAGGGCAGCGAGGCGGGCGTCGTGTGGAGCGACGACGGCGCGCAGATCGCCTTCAGCACCAAGCGCGAGGGTGACAGCGAGGAGCAGATCTACGTGCTCGACCTCGCCGCCGGCGGCGAGGCGCGGCGCGTGACCTCGGTCGCGCTCGGCGCGCGCACGCCGCGCTTCTCGCCGGACGGCAAGAGCATCGCGTTCGTCGCCGACGTCTGGCCGGGCGCCAGGGATGATGCCGACAACCGCCGGCTCGCGAAGGAGCGAGCCGAGCGCAAGTACAGCGTGCGCGCCTACGACGCGTTCCCGATCCGCAACTGGGACCACTGGCTCGACGAGCGCCAGCCGCACCTCTTCGTCCAGTCGCTCGCCGCCGGCGCCGTCGCCCGCGACCTGCTCGCCGGGAGCGCGCTGGTCGCCGCGAGCGGCTATGCCGGAAGGCGCGAGGACGAGGGCACGACGCTCGACCCCGTCTGGACCGCCGACAGCCGCGGACTGGTCTTCGCCGCGAGCATCGACCAGGACCAGGCGGCGCGCGACTTCACGAGCGCACAGCTCTGGTACGTCGGCGCCGGCGGCGGCGAGCCGAAGCGCCTGACGATGGGCCGCGACACCTGGGCGGGACCGCGGTTCTCGGCGGACGGCAGGACGCTGTACGCCGAGCACGCGCAGCGCTCGGGTCACGTCTACGAGAACCGGCACGTGGCGGCGTTCGAGTTCGGATCCGGCGCGACGCTCGGCGCGGCGCGCGACCTGACGGGCGCCGTCGACCGCTCGGTCACGAGCTGGGGCGTCGCGGCGAACGGGACGGTCTATTACCTCGCCGAGGACGCCGGGCTCGAAAAGCTCTACGTCGCAGCCCCGGGCGCGGCGGCGCGCCTGCTGCAGCCATCGACCGCCGGCAGCTACACGGCGCTCGCGGTCGCCGCGCGCTCAGCGCAGCCGACGCTGGTCGCGCGCTGGGAGAGTGCCGTGAGTCCGGCGGAAGTCGTGCGGATCGACGCGGCGCGCGGCCACGTCGCGCTCACGCAGTTCAATGCCGAGCATGCCGCGGCGATCGACTGGCAGCCGGTCGAGCACTTCTGGTTCACGAGCGCGCGCGGCCGTCAGATCCACAGCATGCTGGTGCGCCCGGCGGGCTTTGACCCGAAGCGCGCCTACCCGCTGCTCGTGCTGCTGCACGGCGGTCCGGCGTCGATGTGGCGCGACCAGTTCGTGCTGCGCTGGAACTACCATCTGCTCGCGCGCTCGGGCTACGTGGTGCTGCTGACCGACTACTCGGGCTCCACCGGCTACGGCGAGGCCTTCGCGCAGGCCATCGAGCGCGATCCGCTGAAGGGACCGGCCGAGGAGATCAACGCCGCGGCCGACGAGGCGATCCGCCGCTACCCGTTCATCGACGGCACGCGGGAGTGCGCGGCGGGCGCGAGCTACGGCGGGCACCTCGCCAACTGGATGCAGGCGAGCACGACGCGCTATCGCTGCCTCGTCAGCCACGCCGGGCTCGTCGACCTCGAGGCGCAGTGGGGCACGAGCGATGCGGTCTACCATCGCGAGGTGACGATCGGCGGGCCGCCGTGGGCCGGCGATCCGCTGTGGCGCGAGCAGAGCCCGATCAGCTACGCCGCGCAGTTCAGGACGCCGGTGCTGCTGTCGGTCGGCGAGCGCGACTTTCGCGTGCCGCTCAACAACACGCTCGAGTACTGGACGGCGCTGAAGCGCCAGCAGGTCCCGAGCCGGCTGCTGGTGTTCCCGGAAGAGAACCACTGGATCCTGCGCGGCGAGGACAGCC